>JBKJNY010000008.1:0-7385 GCA_046593355.1 Pirellulaceae bacterium
ATACGAAAACGGGGCCGCCTTTTACGGCACCAAAGGCGTCCTCATTTTGGGCCACTCCAGCGGCTTCCAGGTCTTCGGCCCGCGGAACAAACCAGGAGAGAAAGGGAGCGGCGAGGCTGACCTCGTCGCCCACCACACCAACTTCATTGAGTGCGTGAAGAGCGGCAAGCGTCCCGCAGCCGACGTGGAAGAAGGGCATCTTTCCGCCAACCTCGTCCACCTCGCCAACATCGCCTGCCGCCTGCAGAAGACGCTGCACCTCGACCCGGTGAAGGAAATCATCACCAGCGACGAAGCCGCCAACAAGCTCGTCCGCCGCACCTACCGCGACGGGCACTGGGCAGTTCCGAAGGGGGTTTAGCTCCTGCCGTCTCCCTCTCCCCTTGGGAGAGGGCCGGGGTGAGGGTCTTCCGCTCGACCTCCGGTTCGGCGCAGGTCTCCCGACCTCGCCGCCACCCCCCCGATTGCGGTATTCTTGATTCATGATTCTCACATAACTCTTTCATGTACTTACGACATTATGAATCACTATAACACTATTTATATCTTGCGATTGCGAACTTGATTCACGCCGTAAGTCTCTGAATCAAGTCCAGTTCTGATTCACTATCTCCTCTCGACACTCTCTGGACGTGTCAAACTAAAATTCTGAAATCTCAGCTCCGCCCTCTTTCTCCGGGAATGAAGTGGCTTCCTTCCCGTCTCAAATCTCAAATCTCAAGTCTCAGAGCTCAGATCCTCCTCCCCTCCTTTGAACCCTCCCCTCCCTGCTTCTCGCGCGGAGCTCCGCCCCTGCGATCTCTATTATACAAAAGAGCACTTTAAACTAAGTGTCCAGTTCGAGTCTCGCGACCATTTTGCGTCCTCCCCCGATCCCGCTCCTCGGCGATCTCCTTGAAAAATCGAGGTTTATCGCACAGACTAACCCCGTCTTCCACCGCGCCCGCGCAACGCCGTCGCCTTCCCTGGAGATTGTGTTCCCTTGCCCGCTCCCCCAAAGGTCCTCCAGTTGATCAAGGTGTTCCAGGAGAACGCCGACGAATACCAGGCGGCGGGCTATAGCGAGGCCATGTTGCGCCAGCAGTTCGTCAACCCGCTGTTCAAATGCCTCGGCTGGGACATGGAGAACGAGGCGGGCCATGCCCAGGCCTACATGGACGTCATTCATGAGGCCGCCATTAAGATCGGCGGCGAAACCAAAGCGCCGGACTACTCGTTTCGCATCGGCGGTACGCCGAAGTTCTATCTGGAAGCTAAGAAGCCCGCCGTGAACATCCGGGATGACGCCGGCCCGGCCTATCAGTTGCGCCGCTACGCCTGGACCGCGAAGATGCCGCTGTCCATCCTCACCAACTTCGCGGAGTTCGCGGTCTACGATGGCCGCGTCAAGCCGGCCCAGACCGACAAGGCATCGGCAGCCCGTATCCTGATCCTGCGGTACACCGACTATGACCAGGAGTGGGACCAAATCGCCGGTGTTTTTTCCCGCGAGGCGGTCCTCAAGGGCTCCTTTGACAAATATGCCGACACGAACAAGGCCAAGCGCGGGACTGCCACGGTCGACGCCGCTTTCCTCGAGGAAATCGAAAGTTGGCGCGAGGAGCTGGCCAGGAACCTGGCCCTGCGAAACCCCCAGCTCTCGTCACGCGAGCTCAACTTCGCCGTCCAAATCACGATCGACCGCATCATCTTCCTGCGGATGTGCGAGGATCGCGGCATCGAACGCTACGGCCAGCTTCGCGAGCTCTTGAGCCAACCCGGCATTTACCGCCAAATGCTCGGCCTCTACCGCAAGGCCGACGAGCGCTACAACTCCGGCCTGTTCCACTTCCACGCCGAGAAGGGCCGGACCGAATCCCCCGATACCTTGACGCCGGGACTCGACATCGACGACAAGGTTCTGAAAGCGATCCTCAAGGGACTCTACTATCCGGACAGCCCTTACGAGTTCGGCGTGTTGCCGGTTGAAATCCTGGGTCAGGTTTACGAGCAGTTCCTGGGAAAAGTAATCAGCCTGACCGCCGGACACCAGGCCAAGGTCAAGGAAAAGCCCGCGGTCAAAAAGGCTGGCGGCATCTATTATACGCCCGCCTACATTGTCGATTACATCGTCCAGCACACGGTGGGCAGTCTCCTCGGCCCGCCGAAAACGGGACTAACACCCAAGCAAGCCTCGAAGCTTCGCATCCTCGACCCCGCGTGCGGCTCGGGTTCGTTTCTGCTCGGTGCCTATCAGTATTTGCTGACGTGGCACCTCGAATACTACCTCGCTGCGGGCCCTGCCAAGCACAAGAAGGAAGTGTGTCAAACGAGCGGCGGGGAGTGGCGCTTGAGTACGGGGGAACGAAAGCGTATTCTCCTAGACAACCTGTTCGGCGTCGACATCGACTCGCAAGCGGTGGAGGTTACAAAGCTTTCGCTGTTGCTCAAGGTGCTGGAAGGGGAGTCGCAACAGTCGCTGGACCGGCAGCTCAAGCTCTTTCGCGAGCGGGCTTTGCCCGACCTGGACGGCAACATCAAGTGCGGTAACTCGCTGATTGCGCCGGATTTCTACCAAGGCGGGCAGTCAACCCTCTTTGATGACGAGAACAGATTTCGCACTAACGCCTTCGACTGGAGTGCCGGGTTTCCGGTGATCATGCAGGCCGGCGGATTCGACGCGGTGATTGGGAATCCGCCCTACGGTGCCGATTTCCAAAGCGAGGAAAAAGAGTATCTAGCGCGGAAATTCCGCTGTGTAGCGGGACGGTTCGACAGCTATTGGTACTTCCTGGAACGGGGCATTTTCCTGCTCAGGGATGCCGGGCACCTGGGAGTCATTGTTCCCGATACTTGGTTCACATTGCAGGCCGCAGAAACCCTTCGGCGGCTCGTATTAACAAGCACATTCATTCGTGAACTCCGTGTACTTCACGAAAACGTGTTTGAACAAGTGCGCGTTGATGTCTGTACGTTGATCGCTACGAAAGGACCAGCAACAAGGAAAACACAAGTTTACATTGCATCGAAGGAGCACACGCTTGAAGACTTTAAGGACGGTCGTTTTATCCGAAAGTTTGCAATCGACCAGCGATTGTGGCTGAATTCGGAGGAATCGAGGTTGGCCGTTAACTTGCCGCCTCTGGCTGCACAGATCATTGCTAAATTGCACAAGAAGTCCGTGATGCTGGGATCGCTGGCAATCGTCACCACGGGTCCCAAGCCCTATCAGGTGGGCAAAGGCGTTCCACCGCAGACACAGGCCACGCTTGATCGAAAACCATTCACGGCTGCCAAGCGCCGGAATAAGACATTCCGCGTCATGCTGCGGGGAAGTGATATCTCGCGTTATTCGTTTCCAAAGAAGGACGACGAGTGGCTAAGCTACGGCGAATGGCTCGCGGAGGTTCGTGATCGCACCGTTTTCGACCGACCTCGGTTGCTCGTCCAATCCATTCGGAACCCCCGACTGGAACGCCGGATCATCGCCACGTACACGGACTCGACTTCCGTCAATAATAACAGCATCACGAATATCGTTGTCACAACAACGGAGATTAGCCCTTACTACGTCCTTGGAATCCTCAACTCGACGCTCATGAATTGGCTATTTGCAAAGTCTTACAATATCGTCAATATTGACCCTCGATATTTGAAAAAGATACCGATTAGGTCCATTCATCAGGAACAAGGAAAGGGAAAGAAAAGTCACGATCGCATGGTCGCGATGGTGACCGACATCCTCTCGCTTCACAAGCAACTCGCCTCCACAAAAGTTCCGCAAGACAAGACCATGCTCCAGGCGAGAATCGCCTCTATCGACCGGCAGATCGACCAACTGGTTTACGAGTTGTACGGCCTGACCGAGGCGGAGATCAGCATCGTCGAGGAGGCGACGGCAACGTGAAAATCTATCTGGATGTCTCCTGTCTCAATCGGCCGTTTGACGACCAGGAGCAAGCGCGCATTCGTTTGGAGGCCGCAGCCGTTGGCATGATCTTTGAACGCTTTGACGAGGGCGCGTGGACGCAGGTCTCGTCCGAAATGGCCACAATCGAGATCGATGCGAGCCCGGACTTGAAGCGGCGTGCCCGAGTCCGGTTGCTCTTGCCGGACCTGGAGCATATTGTCAAACTTACGCCAGCGGTCTTTGCCCGAGGAGCCGAGTTGCAAAAACTGGGTTTGAAAGCCGCAGATGCTGTACATGTGGCCGCGGCAGAAAAGGCCGAGGCCGACGTCTTATTGACTTGCGACGACCGTCTGCTGCGGGTGGCCCAGCGTCACGCCGGCAAGCTGGGGCTGCCCGTACGAAACCCTATGAATTGGCTCGAAGAGGTGGAACATGCGACCGACGCTTCATGAGATCTACCGGCAAGGCTTGGAGGCATTGCGCGAACGGCTCGGTCACGCCGGCATGATCCGCTTCTTGCAGCAATTCGAGACCGGCAGTGGCGACTACGCGCGCCAGCGCCAGGCCTGGGTGGACGCTACCTCCCTCGATGAAATTCGCGCCGCGGCACGCAGCAAGCGATCCAAGAAAAAATGACCAAACCCCAAGAGACCAAGACCGCCCACGGTGGAGTTTGTCCTGGCAGGCGCAAACTAATGAAAGACTACCACATCAATGTTTTCTACAGCGAAGACGACGGCGGGTACATTGCCGATATTCCGGACCTGAGGTTTTGTTCCGCCTGCGGCGACACCCCGGAAGAGGCCGTGCGCGAGCTGCAAATCGCCAAGGACGCTTGGTTGAAAGTCGCCAAAGCACGCGGCAAGCCGATCCCCAAGCCGCGCTATCGGCCGGCCATTTACCAGCTTGCGCGCTGAACGCCGGGTGCCGCGCCCACTTTTTGAACTTCTCTCGTCACTCGATTGCATCCCGCCTCGCCGAGCGTCTAAAATCTCTTATAGGCCGTTCCGTTCACGCCCAATCGCTTTCCCAGGAGGACGCCATGTCCCAGCTCATCCGTACTTGCCCTGATTGTGAAGAACCTTCTCGCCGCGAGTTTCTCCGCGTGGTTGGCGGCGGCGCTGCGGCTGCGGCGATTGTGGGGGCCGCGCCGGGACTGCTCCTCGCGGACGATCAACCCAAAGATGCCAAGACGCCGGAGACGCTGGTCAAGCAGCTTTATGATTCGCTCAACGAGCGGCAGCGGAAGGAAGTTTGCTTTGACTGGGATTATCAGGATCCCGTGCGCGGACGGCTTCGCACCCGCATCTCCAACAACTGGCACATCACCAAGCCGGTGGTTTACAGCGAGTACTACACGGGCAACCAGCAGGAGATGGTGCGGGCGATTTGGGAGGGGATCATTCAGCCCGATTGGCAGAAGCGGGTGGACAAGCAACTGCTGGACGATGCCGGCGGTTTTAGCAAGCAGCAGAATTTCGCCATCTTCGGCAAGCCGGGGGACGGCAAGTTTGAATTGGTGATGACCGGCCGGCACATGACCCTCCGCTGCGACGGCAACAGCACCGACAGCGTCGCCTTCGGCGGCCCGATTTTCTACGGCCACGCCGCCAGCGGCTTCGACGAGAAGCCCGGCCATCCGGGCAATGTCTACTGGGAGCAGGCACTGTCCGCCAACAAGGTCTACGAAATGCTCGACGGCAAGCAGCGGAAGCTTTCCGAAGTCCCCGAGCTGCCCAAGGAACAAGCGGTCGGCTTTCAAGGGGAGAAGGGAAAGTTCCCCGGCATCGCGGTTGCTGACCTGTCCACGGATCAGAAGGAGCAGGTGCAAAAAACCTTGCAGAAGCTCATCGAGCCCTACCGCCAGAGCGACCAGGACGAAGTCCTCGCCTGCCTGAAAGCCCAAGGGGGCCTCGACAAGTGCTCGCTCGCTTTTTTCACCAACCCCGACCTGGGGGACGACCGCATCTGGGATAGCTGGCGGCTGGAAGGCCCCTCCTTCGTCTGGTCCTTCCGCGGCACGCCGCACGTACATGTGTGGGTAAATATCGCCAGCGATGCCGATGTGAAATTGAATTCGTAGGCCACGATAGTCGCCTTTCGCTCCGCGAAAGGACATTCTTTCGCGGAGCGAAAGGCGACATTTGCGACGGGGTGGGGAGGGGTTTTCGCGGCGGGAGATTTTGCAACTGGTAAACGTCATGCCCGCGAAAACTCCTCCCGACCCTCTTTTCGTCGCCCGCCGTGACGTATTGCTGCTGGGAGCGTCCGCTTTGGCTTCCGCTTCCTTCACAACAGCCAGTGCCGCGGATGCACCTGGCTTGCCGCCCAATGTAGCCGTCGCCGCCAAAGGCATGATCGCCTCGGTCCATCCCTTGGCCACCGACGCCGGCGTGGCAGCCCTCCAAGGCGGCGGCAATGCGGTGGATGCCGCGATTGCCACGGCTCTGATGCTCGGTGTCGTCGATGGCCACAACTCCGGCATCGGCGGTGGCTGCTTCATCCTGCTGCGCCGAACGGACGGCCGGTTCGCAGCGATTGATGGGCGGGAGACCGCACCGGCGGCGGCGATGCGAGACATGTACCTGAAGAACGGCCAGCCGCAGGGAGAATGGAGTGTGACCGGCCCGCTCGCGGTTGGCACGCCGGGAGCGCTGGCGGCTTATGAGCTGGCTCTGAAAAACCACGGTACGCTGAAGCTCAAAGACCTGCTGCTCTCGGCAGCGGAAATTGCCGAGAAAGGCTTCGCGCTCGACCGCATCTATGCCCGCAACCTCATGTCGTCTCAGAAGAGCCTGGGAAAATTCACCGCGAGCGCCGCTTTGCTCCTCAAAGACGACGGCTCCCCGAAGCTCGAAGGGGAGACCGTCAAACAGCCGGACCTGGCCCGCACTTATCGACAGATTGCCGAGCATGGCCTGGATTGGTTCTACCGCGGCGAGTTTGCGCAGAAGGTCAACAATTGGATGAAGGAGAACGGCGGCATCCTCACGGCCGAGGACTTCTCGCGCTATCAGCCGCTCCTCCGCCAGCCGCTGAAGTCGACCTACCGCGGCCGGACCATCGTCGGCTTTCCGCCTCCCAGCTCCGGCGGCGTGCATGTGGCCCAGATTCTCAACATCCTCGAAAACTTTGGCCTCAAGAGTATCTATCAAAAGAGCCCCGGTGAATTCACGCACATTGTGGCCGAGGCAATGAAGCTCGCCTTTGCCGACCGGGCTTATTGGCTCGGCGATCCTGCCTTTGCAAGAGTCCCCCGCGGCCTGGTGGACAAGGAGTACGCCAAGAGCCTGGCCGCGAAAATCAATCCCGCGCAGGCGATCAAAGTGCCTCAGCAAGGTGAGCCGCCGGCGTGGCAGAGCGACGTCTTCTCCAAGCACACCACCCACATCGCCACGGCCGATGCCGCCGGCAACTGGGTTGCCCTCACGCAGACGATCAACACCAGCTTCGGGTCGAAGGTGATCGTGCCGGGGACAGGGGTGTTTCTGAACAA
>JBKJNY010000010.1:0-8787 GCA_046593355.1 Pirellulaceae bacterium
CGTCCCCTTTCGCTCCGCGAAAGTAAGCGTGACTCTCGCGAAGCGAAAGCCGACAACTCATTCCCATGTTCCATCCCCTCTTGTTCCCACGGTCTCCGTGGGAACACACGTCCCCGAGGCTCCGCCTCGCCGCATCTTGCGCGGGGTGACAGTTTGTGATTATTCACTTTTCCACCCCTTTTTCTCGCGCCAACCGCCCTTCCGCAACCTCCTCCTGCTCATCACTTTACGGCGATTATTCCTATTCATTTTCGCCAAAATACGACCAATCATTATTCACATTTTGTCATAAGTACTTAATTACATTGACTTTCCGGCGTGAATCACTCACGCTATTCGCCATCTTATAACCTCTTTCTCAATTCACGCCCCGCCCCGGCACTCGTCCCAAATCCCTGCCGCTACACGGTTTGCAACTTCGCCTCCGGCGATTCACTGCAAAACCGTATAAGTGCCCCTCAGTCGGCAAAACAAACGCTCCCTGTCTAATGGGAACCGGCCACTCGCCAAGATCACGTCGCGCGCACCAAGTTCCAGAGACTAGATGCGCATAACGTCCAATTTGTTCACTATGAACAAAAGAATATTTTTTAATTGGCGCATGCAGGGCCTTCTAGTCCCTGTCGCACAACAAACTCAGCGATTTTCCGGAGACTAACCCCAACTGAAACTACCGCAAAGTATGTGCTGCAAAGACCTTACAGCGCGTTTGAAAGACCAAAGGGGACAGCTCCATTTCGAAATATGGACCTGTCCCCTTTGCTCTCCCCACATCGCACGTGGTTCGCGTCATTCGGCAGCCTGCTTCAATCGTTGCAATTGCTTGCCAATCTTTAGCCCTTCCAACGGCACCGACACAGGAAAGCCTCGTTTGCGAAGGAATGGCTCGATCTCTTCCCTCTAGCGCAATCCGGCAAGCAAAATCACCTCGGCACCAGCGGGAAGAAGTTCGAGTAGTTGCTGCTGCACGCGCTCGGCCCACGCAACCCGCTCCCGCTTGGGCATCGTGTTCAGCGTGCGCTCGTAAGGCTCAACAACTTGGTCCGGGCGAAGGACGCCGTGCTCCGCAGACAGTATGTACCAGGCATCCGCATGTGTTTCAGCGTAATGGCGAAGACTGCGAAAAAGCTGCGACAAATAAAGATCGCAAGCGAGTGCCGCCGAGTCGCGTTTTTGCTTCACGCAGGAGACGAGAGCAACGCGAGTGGCCACAGCAAACCCCCAGCGACTTGTTAGGCCCCGGCCCTCTGCCCCCGGCTTAGCCGCACAACTTCACCGAATGAACCGTACTCACGCCGAAGCTCGCCATCAAAGATCGGGTCCATGTTGCGCACACGCGGCTCCCCCTGCCGCCGGTAATCAAGGATAGCTCTGCCGCCTGGCAGCCATCCGACGTAGATCAAGCGCGCCCTATCGGAAGGCGAAGGCAATTCCTTGCGAAGCAGCCCCGCCCACTCACCATGATCGAGCGTACCAAAGCGCTGGATCGGGAGAATATCGATCTCCGTGCTAAGCAATCGACCACCATTTTGGACCAACAAGGCCTCGGCCAAAATGCCGGGCAACTCGACTCCGAACTCCGCCTCCCAATCGCGAATGTCCGCCAAAGTAATCACGGTGGGGTCTTGGTAGCCGAGTTGCTGCGGTGTCCAAGGTTCCCAATACCGCTCTGCTCCTACCGGACGAGCGCCGGCAGCCAGCGGCCGAGAGTCACCGGCAAGTGGATCGGGCCACAGCAAGGAACCGCATCGAGGGCAGGTGGCGTCCAGCGATTCCGGCGAAGGCTCGATTCGGCAGTGCTTCCCGCACACCGGGCAAAAGTTCAACGGTCCCTCGGGTGTTCGCGAGGACGCCATTGTTGCGATATCCTCTCGGGCCTAACAGTAAATTCTACGGGACTTTCGACGGGATATCCCAATCGTCCGGCTATATCGCCGCCTTATTTCGCTGCATTATAGCTGCAGGTTTGCTGTTCAGCCACACCTCGCGGCTTCATCGCGGAACGGGCGAGATTCGTTATCCCAGGGCAAGCCCGGAGTAAGCCGGCGGTTGGTGAGCAGCAACGTCGGTAGTCCTGAAAGGTCGCGCTATTCTCGGCAAGCGTCGACCGTGGCACATTAGCGCGCCCTTTCGGGGCTTTCGTTTCATGTTTCCCGGATACCCAGGGCGTCGTTCGGCTGCGCCGGGCTTGCCCTGGGCTAACATAGCGCCGGCCCGTTGGGCCTGAGAAGCAAGATGCCTGCGCTGGTAGCATCGCGTGCCAGTGCCCATTAGACTACTTGTCACCGCGGGTGAAATGTCCCGCACCTTCCCTGCCATGTCCACGAGGTTCCCGCCATGACGTTTTCCCTCCCGCGTCTTGCCTTGCCGTTGTTGTTGATTTGCGGCTTGATCGGCTTCACGACAACAACGCTGGCCGATGTTCCCCGCGCTCTTCCTGCCGGCAAGCTGCCCAGCGATATCCGCCTGTCGCCACCAAAGGACCTGGATGGCTATTTTCCCTTCACGCCCCCCAAGAGTCGCGAGGCGTGGGAGCAGCGGGCGGAGCGGGTACGGCGGCAGATGCTGGTGTCGCAGGGGCTGTGGCCGCTGCCGGAGAAGACGCCGCTCAATGCGGTCGTGCATGGCAAGGTCGATCAAGGCGACTACACCGTGGAAAAAGTCTTCTTTGAGAGCTTTCCCGGCTTCTACGTCACTGGCAGCCTTTTCAAACCCAAGAATAAGGAGGGCAAGCGTCCGGCGATTCTCTGCCCGCATGGGCACTGGGCCAATGGCCGCTTCCACGACATGGGAGAGGCCGCGGTCAAAGCGGAGATTGACAAAGAAGCCGAACGGTTCGTCGTCGGTGGTCGCAACCCGCTGCAGGCCCGCTGCGTGACCCTGGCCCGCATGGGCTGCGTGGTCTTTCACTATGACATGATCGGTTATTGCGACAGCACGCAGCTTTCGTTTGACCTCGTCCATCGCTTCGCCAAGCAGCGGCCGGAAATGAACACGCCGGAAAACTGGGGCTTCTACGGCCCGCAGGCGGAAGCCAATCTGCAGAGCGTGATGGGCCTGCAAACGTGGAACTCCATCCGCAGCGCCGATTTTCTCCTCTCCCTGCCGGAGGTTGATCCCGCCCGCATCGGAATTACCGGGGCCAGCGGCGGCGGCACGCAGTCGTTCATGCTGGCGGCGGTCGATCCCCGCATCGCTCTCTCATTTCCGGCGGTTATGGTTTCGACGGCCATGCAGGGGGGCTGCACCTGCGAGAACGCGAGCTGCCTGCGGGTCGATACCGGCAACATCGAATTCGCCGCCCTCTTCGCGCCCAAGCCGCAAGGGCTGACCGCAGCCAACGACTGGACCAAGGAGATGGCGACCAAGGGTTTCCCGGAGCTTAAAGCCCACTACGCCTTCATGGGTGCGCCCGACAATGTCGCCCTCTTCCCCTACATTCACTTCGGCCACAACTACAACTACGTCAGCCGAGCCGCGCTGTACTCTTGGGTCAACAAACATTTCAAACTCGGCTTGCCCGATCCCGTGCTCGAACAGGACTATCCGCGGCTGGATGCCGCGCAGCTCACCGTTTGGGATGCCGCTCATCCCAAGCCGGAAGGTGGAGCGGACTTCGAGCGGAAGCTCGTTCGCCACTGGACCGACGATGCCAATAAGCAGCTCAAAAAGCTGACGCCCACCACAAAGCAGGACTCGCTCGAACCGTGGAAAAAGCTCGTCGGCGGCGGACTCGACGCCATCATCGGACGCGGCTTGCCGACGGCTGGGGACGTGGAGTGGGTGAAAAGCGACGAGAGCGAGCAAGGCAACGCCACCCGCTATGTCGGCCTCCTACGCAACAAGGCCCACAGCGAAGAAGTGCCGGCTCTGTTTTTCCTGCCGAAAACCTGGAACAAAAAGGTCGTCATTTGGGTGAGCGACAAGGGGAAAGCCGGCCTGCTGAACCAGGACGGTGCTCCGAGTAACGACGTCGCCCAGCTTCTCAAAGCCGGTACCGCGGTCTGCGGCATCGACCTGATCTATCAGGGTGAATTCCTGGCCGACGGCAAGCCGCTGGAGAAGACTCCCAAGGTGGGAAACTCCCGCGAGTTCGCCGGCTATACGCTGGGCTATAACCATTCGGTCTTTGAGCAGCGTGTGCATGACGTTCTCACCGCCATCAGCTTCGTGCAGAATTACAAGGAGAAGCCCGAGGAAATCTCGCTCGTCGGCCTGGCCGGTGCCGGACACTGGGTCGCCGCCGCGCGGGCTCAGGCGGGGGAAGGCACCATCGAAAAAACGGTCGTCGATACGAGCGGCTTCCGCTTTGGAAAGCTGACCGACTACCAAAGCCCCGACTTCATGCCCGGCGGAGCCAAGTATGGCGACCTCCCCGGCATCGTCTCGCTTACCGCACCGGATAAGCTGATGGTCCTTGGCGAAACCAAGGAAACCGGCGAATCCATCGTCGCCGCCTACAAAGCCGCTGGGAAGCCGAAAGACCTTACCTTCTTCGCCGGCACGCCGGAAGAGAAGAACGCCGCCGTGGTGGCGTATCTGCTGGAGAAGTAATGGATACCGATGCAGGGGTGGCACGCCCACGGCTTTGCGTGGGCGTGTCGGGTTTATCACGACAACAATTGGTCGAGGAACCAATGGGAATGAGCTTTATGCTGCTGCTGATCCTCGGCGGTGCCGTGATTCTGGTCATGGGCATTGTGGGCGGCGTCGTGGCAATGGCATTATCGAGAAGCAGCAAAGAACGGGATCAGGACGACCGGCGGTAATTCTGAAAGGCGGAGGCGTCCGCAGATGGCGCAGAAGGACGCAGATTTTGTTCCAAGACCTTCTGCGTAAATCTGCGCCATCTGCGGACGGATTCTGACGGCGTAAAATCCCGAGGGTGCAACAATGTTTCTGGCATTCGGTGAGATCATGGCTCGGATCGCGCCGCCGGGGCACTTGCGATGGTCCCAGGCGCTGCCGGGAATAGCGCAAGTGACGTGGGGCGGGGGAGAGGCGAACGTCTGTGCGTCGCTGGCACTGCTCGGGGCATCGGCCCGCTATCTCACTGCTCTGCCGAGAACGCCGGTCACCGAGGCGATGATTGGCACTCTCCGGGGCCTCGGCGTTGATGTGAATCAAATCCTCTGGCGGAAGGAGGGGCGGCTGGGGTTGTACTTCGTGGAGGTGGGGGCGAATCAGCGGGGCTCGACCGTACTGTATGACCGCTCGCATAGCGCCATCAGCCTGGCGGAGCCGCGGGAATATGACTTTGCGGCGGCGCTGACCGGCATCAAATGGGTCCATGTCACGGGAATCACGTCGGCGATCTCGGAAGCTGCTTGCCGTGCGAATCTAGAACTGGTGAAGCAAGCGAAACAGGCTGGGGCGAGCGTCTCCTGCGATCTGAATTTCCGCAAGAAGCTGTGGAACTGGCGGCCGGGGACAAAGCCCCGCGAGTTGGCCCGGCTGTGCATGGCGGAGGTGCTTCCGTTTGTGGACCTCGTCATCGCCAACGAAGAGGACGCTGCTGACGTGCTCGACATTCACGCCGCCGGGACGGACGTGACGCAAGGGCGGATTGATGCCGCCGCCTATGAGCAGGTCGCCCGCCAGATCATCAGCCGCTTCTCCAACGTCAGCCGCGTGGCGATTACGCTGCGGGAGAGTATTTCCGCCGACCACAATAATTGGGGCGCGATGCTGTTTGATGCGAAGATGGGAAAGGCATTCTTCGCCCCGCTGAATGATCGCGGCCAGTATGAACCGTTTGAAATCCGGGACATCATCGACCGCGTCGGCGGAGGAGACTCTTTCGCGGCTGGGCTGCTGTTCGCCCTGCATACCTCCGAATTCGCCGATCCACAGACAGCAATTTCCTTTGCCGTGGCGGCATCGTGCCTGAAGCATTCTGTGCAGGGAGACTTCAACTACGTCACCAAGGAAGAGGTCGTGGCGCTGATGGGGGGCAATGCGAGCGGGCGAGTGCAGAGATAGGGTTAAGATACGAAAGGCGTTTTGAACAGAAGGAAACAAAGGTAACGAAGGAGAACCAAAGCGGTGAGGAATCATGGAAAGGAAAGATGCCCCTCTTAGAGCCTATCCGAAATCAAAGCCTCGAATTCGCAAGGATTTTCGCAGCTAGCACAACAGAGACGTTCTGAGAAATACGGGAAACGATCATTGCAAGCGATGGCCGCTAGCTCGAAAAACACAGGGAAGGCCAACTAATCTTTTCGGATAGGCTCTTACTTTCTGGCTTCCTTCGTTTCCTTTGTTTCCTTCTGTTCAATTCTCTCGCCGATGTCATGGGTGCTAGCGTTCGTGCTCTACGATGGCAAAGTTTTCCGTCTTTGCCGAAAGTTCCGGCGTCCCGCAGTCCGATAATGAGCGTGACGATTCTAACGGTTGTAGCGCCCTAGGACTTTCTGTGCCCGGATGATGCGGAGACGCCGAACCATGAAGACTTCACGGATGAGCTGGCTAAAGACGGGTTTGTGCGGACTGACGCTGGCGACGCTCGCCATCGGCTCGACCGGATGCCAGATTACCGAAGGGGGACAGACGCTCCCCAGCTCCTGGTATCTGACCGACGACGTGCAGTACTTCGCCCCCGGCCCCGAGTTCAAGCTCAGCCGCGAGGCGGCGGCGCAGAAGGCGTTCAAATCCGATTTGGAAGCTCAGCGGGCCGGACGCTAACGGGGCTGATTCGCGCCGATTTTAAGACCCTCACCCCGGCCCTCTCCCAGAGGGAGAGGGGGAATTCAACCGCCTCTTCGCTTCATCGAGCATCTCTTTCGTCCTGCTAGCACCGCAGCGGCTGACGCCGATTTCTCGCACGGCTAGCAGCGTATCCAGGTCGCGAATGCCGCCGGCAGCTTTCACCTGCACATGCGGCGGCGCGTGCTTTCGCATCAGCTTCAGGTCGTCCATCGTGGCCCCGCTGGGCGCATAGCCGGTGCTGGTCTTCACCCAGTCGGCATGCACGTCGCCGCAGATTTCACAGAGGCGAATCTTGTGCTCGTCCTTGAGATAGGCGTTTTCGAAAATGACCTTCACTTTCTGGCCAGCGTGGTGAGCCAGGTCCACAACGCCTTTGATCTCTTGCCGCACGTAGCCCCAGTTCCCGGATAGAACCTGGCTGATATTAACCACCATGTCCAACTCATGGCAGCCTTCCGCCAGCGCCTGCTGGGCCTCCGCGAGCTTGACGTCCGTTGTATGGCCTCCATGCGGAAAGCCGATGGTCGTACTGGCCTTCACGCCGCTACCCAGGAGAATTTCCGCGCACCGCTGCTGGTAATAAGGCAGGATGCAGACGCTCGCCACGTCGTACTCGATTGCCAGTTGGCAGCCCGCTTCCAAATCCGGCACGGTCAGCGTCGGATTGAGCAGCGAGTGATCGATCATCTTGCTGATATCCTGATAGGTATAAGTCATGGCACGCTGCTTTCCTGCGAGATTTGCCGATCAGCAATGAACTGCCGCAGGTATACGGCACTCTGCTTGAGGCTCGTCTTCCTGGCCTCCAGCGAATGCTCATACGCCCGGTCTTCCACCTCGACGCAGACCGGCCCGCGATAGCCGACATCGCCGAGGATCGAGAAGAACTGTCCCCAATTCACATCGCCGAGGCCGGGTAGCTTGGGGGTGTGATACAGACTGGGGTGCGCCAGGATGCCGACTTCGTCCAGCTTGCGGCGATCCATCCGCACGTCTTTGGCGTGGACGTGGTGCAGGCGAGCCGCAAATTCACGGATCGGCTGCAGGTAGTCCATCTGCTGCCAGATCATGTGGGACGGATCGTAGTTGAGGCCGAAATTCGGGCTGGGAATGTCCTGGAACATCCGCCGCCAGATGGCCGGCGAGGTCGCTAGGTTTTTGCCGCCGGGCCATTCGTCCTTGGAGAATAGCATCGGGCAGTTCTCAATGCCGACCTTGATGCCGTGCTGATCCGCCAGCGCCATTAGCGGCTGCCAGACTTCGAGAAACCTGGGCCAGTTGTCGTCGACCGACTTGGTCCAGTCGCGGCCGATAAAGGTGTTGACGCGGCCAACGCCGAGCAGCGCCGCGGCCTGGATTACTTTCGCAATATGGTCGGTGTAGCGGCAACTTTCGTCCCGGTCGGGGCAGAGCGGGTTGGGGTAATAGCCCAATCCGCTGATTTCCACCCCGGCTGCGGCCATGATTCGCCTCACCTCAGCCGCCTCTGTGGGACCGAACCTGGTGACATCCACATGTGTCACTCCCGCATAGCGCCTCTCCGCCTTGCTCGGAGGCCAACACATCAGTTCCACGCACGAATAACCGGCAGCGCGAGCAATTGCCGCCACTTCGGGAAGCGAAAGGTCGGGCAGAATCGCGGAGACAAAGCCGAGTTGCATGGCGGGCTCTCAAAAAGAAAACGTTGATGCAGATGAGTATAGCGTCCCTCCGCCCGCATTTCGCCGGTTCTTGACGCTTCCCGCCTGGCTGTGTCATATTGCCCAGTGATGTCGTGGTACATGTGCCCGTAGCTCAATTGGATAGAGCGTCGGCCTCCGAAGCCGAAGGTTACAGGTTCGAGCCCTGTCGGGAATATTTTTTCTAAGTCCAGCCGAACGCTCAAGTTAGCGTACCTGCCTATGTTGCCGAATTCCGGGTTGCTCAGGAAGAGCACGTTCAGCAGCGAGACGAACGGGTCGCCGCCGCCGGCTTTAGCTTGACGCTCTCCCAAGTGCTGAAGCAGTACCGGGAGTTTGCGCAAGGCTGTTACGTCAAGAACGGCCAACGCCAGCAATCTGCGGAACAACTCTCCCTCCA
>JBKJNY010000113.1:0-51695 GCA_046593355.1 Pirellulaceae bacterium
GGTTCATCCGACTGAAGCGCGCGCGGCTATGAGGTAAGTGGAAGTCCTTGATGGCTAAGGGTTTTCGTCATTTCGAGAAAATCCGAGAGGTAATCGCGGGTAGCTTCGTGCCGCGCGCGTTGCATCGGGAATCGGCGGCTGCCACAACGCCGCCGGCAGATTCGCAGAAAACGCCTTCTTTCAGGCCCCCGTCGCTTCCTCGCGGGGCCCCAGGTGGAGCGCCTTCAGACACGACCAACCAATTACCGAGCCTCGCCTTGCGGGCGGCATTTTCCCATTGAGGTAAGTCTTGAAAGCTCATGGTGTTACTGCAATCCTACTATCCGCGCGCGCTTCAGTCGGATGATCCCGAATTTCTTCACGCTCCGGGAACTTGGAGGCGGCGCTGCGTTCTAAGACGAATGTGGATTCTGACTAATCTGGTTGCTTCTTGCGCATCTCGTAAGTTGCCTTGCTCAATGAGAAATGCGCCTTAATGATTTTGTCATTCGGCAAGAGGTGCGTCAGCAAGTGAAAGATGGCGTACTGCACGTACTCAACGTACTTGTGCGACTGAAGGCTCGTGATGGCCTGCTCCTCGGGTCGGTGGATCAGTTTATTCCTAATTTCGGCTCCCTTCTGAAGCTCTTTCCGAACCGGCGACTCTTCCCCGATGAATGACGAGAGAATTTTGCCATACATCTTGTCCAAGGGTGGCGAAGGTGCTTCCAGCAGCAAGGTCTGAATCTCCGGCTTCAGCCGAATTAGAAACTCCTTGATGGCGAGTTCTGCGGCTATAGTCGCATCGATCCACTTGTGTCTGCTATCCGCTTCGTTCTTTGCCCGATGCAAATGCCGAAGGGAGAAAGGCAGAAGCTCGTCCTTGGTCGTCAAGATGTTTTGCAGACATTCAATGGCATCGTCCCTAACCGGGAACTCCGAATAAACACCCCAGGCATCGACGTAATAGCCGCCCGGAATCGGCTTCCATGCCTCGCCGTCAACAGACCACATTGTCGGACCCTTCGGTTGGACTCCCTCCTTCAGTATTCCTCTGTCGAAATAATACTTGATCCCTTGAACGAAGCGGCTGGCAGCCCCGCTTATGGTTTGGCCGATGCGCTTGATTTCCTCTTGAGCGTCCTCCGGCATATTCTTGTGAATCTCCTGCCCAGACTCTAGCTCAGCCGCCAACTCTTCAGAGACCTCGCATATCCACGCAACCTCAATAAATAGCCCCTCTCTGACGGTCAGCGACACAGGCTCGCCGTCTGTCGGAACCGTGAGAGATCGGTCCAGAGGGAAATTCCCCAGTTGTCCGTTGAAACCGAGAGTAATTCGGAATTGAAGGCGATTGTTGGCCATGGTCGAATTTGAAAGGGTTCTCAGCTCAGAGACTACTTCACGTTAAATTCGGCCAGTTTACTCTTAAACTTCTCACGGGTAATCCGTGCTTCTATCTCGCCATGTTCACCGAAGATCCATGATTCGCCAACATGGTTTTGAGAGACAGCACGCAACTCAAGCTTCAAGTGTCCCCACATGTCCAAGAGGCCGGTAAGTCCCCTTCCTCCCGAATTGCCCCCGAGCAGAATCGTCAAGAGCCGTGCCTCGTTCGGAAGCAGCGGCCCAAACTCACCGTGGAGGCACGCTCCCTTCGCCAGATTGACACCAACTCTGGTTGCGGTCCATTCACGGTGCCCGGCCATGTGCTTGACCAATACTCCCCACGGAGTAGCGCTCTGAAATGACACGTTCTCAACCGTGACATTCAAGGCAATGGATACACCCCAACTTTCCCCCAGGACGCTCGGAGTCTGAAGGACATAATCGACATCGATAATCTTCAAGACCGCCTTGGTCACTCGGTTGCGTAATAACTCGACATGGAAATGGGGCGCAGGCTTCGAATGCCCATCGATCCGGTAGTAGTAGGTCCGATCCTCTTTGGACTGATGCGGGGCGGCAGGGCTATCCTCGATTGCCACAACAAAGACCGACTTGCTCGGATCACCCGTGAACGGAATTCGATGAACTCGAAAATGCCGAATCGGATACTCGACAGACTGCTCGACCATAGTCGAGAGATAGTCCTTCATAACCTGGCGGCCCACGTTCTCAGGACACGGCTCGAGTTTTCCGCCATTGCTGATTCCCAGAATGAGGTTGCCGCCGCCCGAATTGGCAAAGGCAGACACTTGCTTCCCAAGCTCCTTCTTCAGATCGTTCTTCTTGGAAGGGTCAAGGAGGGATACGCTCTTCACTTCCCACCGGTCGTCCTCTCCTTGCGGCATCGTGGTCAGAAGGCCGTCCGTCGCCATAGTTGCAAAGTCCATCACAATCTCCAGTCGTTGTCGGGCAGTCTCACATGAATCTGGGCGATCTCCTGAATCGCTTGAGGCAGCGCCAATTCCACTTCGGCGGATTGAATTCCGTTCAAAGGAAGTGCCTTCCAAGCAATATGACAGCCCCAACTCGACGAGGGTTCAGCTTGGGTTGGGCCTCTATATTATCGCCTTCTCAGTTCAATTGACACGCACTTTATGGCGAGTAATTGCAGCGGCGGTTCATCCGCGATTGCGGGGGGCGGCGCGGGCGGCTTGGACGGCGGGGGAGTTGCGGTAGCGGACGCCGTATTCGCCGTCGAGGGTGCGCTGGAGCTCGCTGCGGGGGCCGGAGAGGGTGGAGCTGATGCAGCCGGTCGCCTTCGTAATGGCGTCCGAAAAGAAGATGCGGGTGTAGGGGCCGCCGCGGGCACAGCGGGGATCGTCGTCCCCCGGAATCTCGCACTCAGGTTCTTGAAGCAACTGACAAATTGATCGACATAATCGGCCTGGTAGAGCAAGTCGCTTTGGGTGGCGGCCAGTTCCGCCCGCAGTTGCCGCGCATGGACCCACCAGCCGAGCCCCAGGGCCGCCACGAGCGTGGCCCAGAACATGTCGCGCAGCGTAAAGCGGAACCCAGGGAGGCGGAATGCAGGGAAGCGGAACATGGGGGAGCTCCTTGGGCTTGATTTTACCATTGTGGGCGGAGACGGGAGTCAGGAGTCAGGAGTCAGGAGTCAGGAGTCAGGGGACAGGAGTCAGGGGACAGGAGTCAGGGGACAGGGGACAGGGGGACAAGTAGCCCGGCTTGGGGCGCTCATGGCAAGTGGTGGGAAAATCGCGTAAACTGGCGGCGCGAGTGATGAAAACCCAAGATCCCAAATCCGAAATCCCAATTTGACCGAGGACTATCTCTCACATGGCAAAAGCCCTCAACATCGGCATGATCGGTTACGGCTTCATGGGCCGGGCGCATAGCAACGGCTATCGCCGCGTCGGCAACTTTTTTGATTTGGAGTACACTCCGGTCCTCAAGGCGGCATGTGCCCGGGACGCGGCGAAGGCGAAGGCTTTCGCGGACCAGTGGGGCTACGAATCCATTGAGACGGACTGGCGGAAGCTGCTGGAGCGGAAGGATATCGACGCGGTCGATATCTGCGTTCCGAACAACCTCCATAAGGAAATCGCCATCGCCGCCGCCAAGGCGGGCAAGATGATCCTCTGCGAGAAGCCGCTGGCGATGAACTCGGCCGAAGGGGAGGAAATGTGCCAGGCGGTAGAGAAGGCGGGCGTGCCCAACATCGTTTGGTACAACTACCGCCGCATCCCCGCGGTCACCTTCGCCAAGCAACTGATCGATAGCGGCAAGCTGGGGCGCATCTTCCATTACCGGGCCAACTTCCTGCAGGACTGGACCATCAATGCCGACGTCCCCCAAGGCGGGCAAGGGACCTGGCGGCTCGATGCAGCCGCGGCCGGCAGCGGCGTGACAGGGGATCTGTTGGCCCACTGCATCGATACGGCTCTGTGGCTCAACGGCAGCATTAGCAATGTGACGGCCATGACCGAGACGTTCGTGAAGGAGCGGAAACACACCCTCACTGGCAAGGTGGAGAAGGTCGGCATCGACGACGCCTGCGCCTTCCTCTGCCACTTCCAGAACGGCTCGCTCGGCCTGTTTGAATCCACCCGTTATGCTCGCGGCCACAAGGCGCTCTACACGTTTGAAATCAACGGTGAGAACGCCAGCATCAAGTGGGACCTGCACGATCTCCACCGCCTGCAATGGTTCGACTATCGCGACGAAGGACCGCTGCGCGGCTGGACCAGCATCCACGTCACCGACGGCGATCATCCCTACATGAGCAAGTGGTGGGTTCCCGGCCTGGCCATCGGTTACGAGCACAGCTTCGTCCACCAGGTCGCGGACTTTCTGGAGGGACTCTCCACTGGCAAGCCCGCGGGGCCGACTTTCCGCGATGCGCTGGAGACCCAGCAGGTCTGCGATGCCGTGCTGGCGAGTGCCAAGAGTGGAGCGTGGACGGGAGTTGGCAAGTGATTGGCATGGAACGACTGGAATGAACTACCTCGCCCACGGCTGGCGGTTTGCGGCTCGGCCGTATTTTCTGGCGGGGACGGCGGTGCCGGATTGGCTCAGCGTCATTGACCGCAAGATGCGAGCGAGGGGGAAGACGGCGGCGCAGTTCGTGAACGATTGCGACGAGAATTTGGCGGCGCTGGCCCAGGGAATCGTGCAGCATCACCGGGATGACGCGTGGTTCCATCAGACGACGGCGTTCAACGAACTCACCCTGGCCTTTACGCTACAAGTCAGGGACGTCCTTCCCACCGACGACGGCTTTCGGCCGAGTTTTCTGGGACACATCTTGGTCGAGTTGCTGCTGGATGCCACGCTGACGGAAGAAGAGCCGGCCAGACTCGACAGCTATTACGCCGCGTTGTCCCAAACCGACCCCGCCTTGCTGCAATCGGCTATCAACCGCCTTTCCACGCGTCAGTCGGACAAGGTGGCCTACCTCGTCACCCGTTTTTTGCAGGAACGGTTCTTGTATGACTACCGGGAGGATGGCAAACTGCTCGTGCGGCTGAACCACGTCATGCGCCGCGTCGGCCTGCCGCAACTGCCGGCTGATCTCGCGGAACTGTTTCCCACAATGCGTGAAATAGTCCGCAATCGCCGGCACGAGCTTTTACCCGAAGATCAAGAATCTCACTAACGAGGATATTCCGCGATGAAGTACGGCATGAACCTGCTCCTCTGGACCGGCGAGATTAGCGATGGGCTGCTGCCGGTGCTCCACATGCTCAAGAGCTACGGCTATGACTCGGTCGAGGTTCCCATCTTTAACACCGGTCTCGATTACGCCAAATGGGGAAAGAAGCTCGACGAGATTGGCCTGGCCCGCACGGCTGTCACCATTCGCGGCGGGGACGACAACCCCATCAGTTCTGATGCCGCCAATCGCCAACGCGGGGTGGAGGGAAACAAGAAGGTTCTTGATTGCTGCGCGGCGATGGGGGCGACGAAGCTGGTCGGGCCCTACCATTCGGCCATTGGCGTCTTCAGCGGGGCGGGGCCAACTAGCGAGGAATGGAAGTGGGGCGTCGACTCCATGCGGAAGACGGCGGAGCACGCGGGAAAGGTCGGCGTCACTCTCGGCGTGGAATGTCTCAACCGTTTTGAAACCTACCTCCTCAACAGCCACGCCGACGCTGCCCGCTTCTGCCGCCAGGTGGCCCACCCCAATTGCCGCATGATGTACGACACCTTCCACGCCAACATCGAGGAGAAGAGCATCGCCCAGGCCCTGCATAGCTGTGCCGACATGCTGTGCCACGTCCACATCAGCGAGAACGACCGAGGCACTCCCGGCCAGGGAGACGTGAAGTGGTGCGAGACCTTCGAAGCCCTCCATCAGGTCGGCTACAACGACCTGCTCGTGGTCGAAGCCTTTGGCCTGGCCCTTCCGGAAATCGCCGCCGCCACGAAAATCTGGCGACGGATGTACGAAAGCGAAGAGCAGCTCAGCCGCGACGCGCTGGCGTTTATGAAAGCGAATGTGGCGAAGCGATGGAAGTGCTAAACCTTTGCCAAGAAACAGCAGAACGACGCAAAGGGCGTCGTTCTGCTTGATTTCAACTTCACGTCAAGTCAACAGCCTTAAGCCGTGATTCCCAACAGCTTGCAAGCTTCTTGATAGCCGGCCGCTTGGAAGCCGTGCTTGTCCTGGCGGTCATAGCCGAACGAACTGGCGGTGACGCGGGCCAGGGCGGTAATCTGCCGCCAGCGGAACGCGGGCCGAGTCGTCTTGTACTCTTCTCCCACCGTGTGGAAAAACTTCTCGCCATGCAGCCGTCCGTCCTCGCTGATCGTGTACTTGATCAGCGTCTGGAAGACCCCGTCCACCGGGAAGCCCTTCTCGCCGTAGATCTGGATAGCAGCCGAGGCCCGACCTTGGTCGTTCACCTTGACCGCGTCCTCGCACTCCGCCAGCAGGCCCGCGGCATCGGTCGCCTTGATGGACTTGCGATGGTTCTCCAGCGGATAGGCATCGGTGCTGAAGGGGGTGTGACTGGCGCTGTGGTAGGCTGCCACAATCAGGCCGGACACCGCGTGCTTTTCATCGGTGTTACGAACCATGTTACGGAAGGCATTCGTCGCATCGGATGAATGGACGCCGGCCGAGTCGCCGTGGGTCCGCCAGCGGTTGCCGTCGGTCCCTTGGCGCAGGCACAACATGTTCGACGCCAATGAAATCGCCTCGCCGACTACTTCCGGATCAATTCCATCGGCCAGTGCCGCGGCGACTGCGTCGGCGGATTTCGCCGGCGGGCCGTTGTAGACCGTCTTGGCCAATTCATCGACCGAGGCATCACCCGGATCTTTCTTGCCGAGCGATTTGCCAACCAGCTTGTACTGGTCGAGCAGCTTGGGAAGCAGGGCGCGAATCGGGTTGTCGGGATGTTTGTGCCGCTTGTGCTCGGCTTCGAAATCGACCATTTGGCGAACCGATTGCCTGAGCAGGGTGTGGGCGTATTCCTTGCCCAGCAATCCGATCAAGCCAAATGTGCGGTGAGCGAAGACGAACCGATGCACGTTAATGTCGTCTTGCACCGCTGGCTGGATGGCGTTGAACATTTCTTTCGTTGAGGCGCTCGTCGTGCTGCCAAAGAGTTTCTCCGCGGCATTCAAGTCCGCGTTGCGGCAAGCTTCGCGAATCTTGAGGCCCATGTCCCCTTCTTCCGAGTGCTCAGCAGCGTGCAGAGCCATCAGCGTCGGCTTCGATGCTCCGCCGTGCGACAGGCACTGCTGCGAGTTGCGATAGATGACCTTCAGGACCGGCAGCGATTGGCGCTCGGTCGGCAGTTGCTTCGTCATTTCCAAGGCGGGAAGCATCGCCATCGCGGTGTGATAGCCGACGTAATCCGTTCCGCCGAAAGCTTCGGCATTCGCCAGAGCGGCTGCCGAAATGAGCTGCTTGTTATCGACTTCGCCCGCCTTGAGCTTGGCAACCAGAATCGGCTGCAGCTTTTCCGGCGGCGTGCTGCGAAGCAACTCGACCAAGGATTCATAGGAACCGAGCTTCAGGCTCTCCGGACCGCGGTCTGCAAAGGCCGTGGAGAACCCCAAATTGCTTGCGACCGAAGTGCCGATGCCGGCGACCAGCATTCCGCGGCCAACATCCATCAGGAATTCGCGACGAGAGGAAGGAATCATGGGCTTCTCCAGGAGAGGAAGGAAAGGTTCTGAAGTAGGGTGCATGAGCGTCAGCGAAATGCACGCGTGGAGGACGTCGTCTACTGAGTTAGTATACCCCCAGGCCAATGTCGAACACGCGTGCATGGCGCTTCGCTTATGCACCCTACAGTTTCTACAGATTCAAGAACGGACCCCCGTTACACGCGATTGTAACGCAACGCTGTTATGATGAATGCTGGTTTGCACACCGTTTCTAATAATCCAAACATGTCCCAACCCCTTTGCCCATCGGCAGATAAGCTCCGCGAATTCGCACTCGGTCTCTTCGTCGGTAACGAATTCGAAGTAATCGCCCAGCACGTCGAAGCTTGCCCATCCTGCCAAACCCAACTGGAAGAGCTGGACCACTCCAGCGACCCCCTCGTTGACCAGCTGCAGCACCTTTCCGCCTCAGTGGCCGCCAACACCTCCGAAAAGGACGAGCAATCATGGGCCCGCGCCGTCCTCACGGGCAACACTCAATCTGGCTCCTCCCGCATCACTGCCGACGCTGGCCGCGGCTTGGCCCGCCGCCTGCTCGAAGGCCCCGTCTGTCTCGACCGCTTCGAGCTTCGTGCCGAGCTGGGCGTCGGCTCGTTCGGCTATGTCTTTCAGGCCTGGGATCCGCGCCTGGAACGCATCGTCGCCCTCAAGGTCCAGCGGGCCGGCAACTTCGCCTCCGCCGAGGACGTGGAGCGCTTCCTTCGCGAGGCCCGCAGCGCCGCCCAGCTCAAGCATCCTGCCATTGTCAGCCTTTACGAGACCGGTCAAACCGAAGACGGAGTCTGGTTCCTGGTCTGCGAGTTCATCGATGGCCCCACTTTGGAAAAGAAGGTGCAAGACCAAGCTGGCAGCCTTGCCCCGCTTGAAGCCGCCGCCATCGCCGGCGAACTCGCCGCCGCTCTTCACTACGCTCACGAGCACGGCGTCATCCATCGAGACATCAAACCCAGCAACATCATTCTCGACCAGAAGGGTCGGGCCCACTTGATGGATTTTGGCCTGGCCAAGCGAGACACCGGCGACCAGACCATGACCTCCGACGGTCGCGTCCTCGGCACCCCCGCCTACATGTCCCCTGAGCAAGCCGCCGGTGAGTCGCATCAGGTGGATGCCCGCAGCGACATCTACAGCCTCGGTGTCGTCCTCTATGAAATGATTACTGGCGAGCGCCCCTTCCGCGGCGACCGCCGGGCCCTCCTCCTGCAAGTGCTGGAGGACGACCCGCGTCCGCCCCGCCGTCTCCGCCCGGATATCCCCCGCGACCTGGAAATCATCTGCCTTAAGGCCATCAGCAAATCGCCGTCTCGCCGGTATCAAAACGGCCGCGAGATGGAGGCCGACCTGCGGCGATTCCAGGAAGGGCGGCATCCGCTGGCTCGCCCTATGGGAAGCATCGAGCGGACCTGGCGGTGGTGCCAGCGTTATCCGCTCGCGGTCAGCGTGCTGTTTGCCGTGATCTTCGGCTCGATCGCGGGCCTGTGGTATTTGTCCAGCCTGTCCGAGTTCTTCGTCCGCCAGACGGCGATTGCGAGTGCCCGGCTGGAGAACAAGATGCTCGACGAGGTCTGGCGGTTCTACAGCGAGGAGATTGAGGACATCAACACCAAGACAACCGGCGTGCAAATCACGCAGGACTATCGCAACGTCCATCCCGCCCTGCCGCTGCCGGCCACGTTCTCCATCGACCTGGGCGAGCGCATCAGCCGCCGCAATCCGGGAATGCAGGTCCGCGTCTTTAGCCGTAATCCCTGGCCAGGGCGCGAAAAAGGAGGCCCGCAAGACGAGGTGGAGCGGGCCGCTCTCGACTGGCTCGAGTCCAACGCCAGGCCGACCGACGAGCCGCAGCAGGAATACACGCGGTTCGTGGAAAGTGGCGGCAAGCGCGAGCTGCACTACTATGCCGCCCGCCACATGGAGAAAAGCTGCCTCGGCTGTCACAACGATAACAGCCCGACCAGCAAGAGCCCCAAGCGGGACTGGCAGATAGGAGACGTCGTCGGCGTTTTGAAAATCGTCCGCCCGCTCGACCAGGAGATCGAGCTCACGCAGACCGGCCTCCGCGGGGCGTTCAGCCTGATGGCTGCCATCTCCACACTGCTCGTCGTCCTCAGCATCGCCGTCACCGCCATCTCCCGGCGGCGGCAAGGGGGACGCCTGTGACCGAAGCTTCCGAGCAACGGCCCCCCGGCGGTTCCACCTCCCGCAGCCTGCTCAGCGAGGCCCGCCTAGCCGATGCCGCCGCCTGGGAACGCTTGGTGACGCTGTACGCACCGCTCGTTGCCTCCTGGTGCCGCCGCTGGGGAGTCCTGCAGCAGGACATCGTGGACGTGCTGCAGGAAGTCTTCTCCGCCGTCGCCTCCCACCTCCATCGCTTCCGCAAGGACCGCCCTGGCGACACCTTCCGCGGCTGGCTGATGACGATCGCCCGCAACAAGACGCTGGACCACTTCCAGCGCAAGAGCCGCGAGCCGGCCGCCATCGGCGGAACCGAAGCCTCGATGCGGCTCCAGGAAATTCGCGACCCCGCGAATGACGAGCTCCCCTCCCCTGCCCCGGACTGTAAGGACGACCTCGTTTTCAACGACGTCCTGCTCCGCGCCCTCGAATCCATCCGGGGCGAATTCCACGAGCGGACCTGGCAAGCCTTCTGGGGCGTCGTCATCGACGGCCGCACCGCCAGCGACGTGGCCGCCGACCTGGCCATGAAACCGGGCACCGTCCGGGTCTCCAAATCGCGCGTGCTTTTGCGACTTCGCCGCGAGCTTGGGGACATCGGCGAGTAGATGCTCGAACTGGCCGCTTGCATCATTTCACAAGTCCTTTGTCATCCATGATTTGCGTCGTAAAATGTATCAGGAGGCAACATTCTTGATACAGGTTTTGCGAACACTTTTTTGATACATTCGGGCGACATCAATCTCTGTAAGCCGTGTGTCTGCCAGCACTTGCGGCAACGGACGTTTCAAAAGGCAGCATGTATCACCCTGTTCTTGATACATTTTGTATCAAGTGGCAACTCGCAAGTGCATTACTTACAGGCACTTACGGCGACTTCCCGGCCTGTATCAAACGTCAGAATCACCACGCCGATACCAACCCGCAGCGCGAGCGAGGAAGTCACAAAAACGACCATCCCCTTTCGCCTGAAGGTACTGACTATCAACAACCAGGTTGTCAAAGATCTTCCCACTGCTCCGCAAATGTGCGCGCAGCGGGGCCTTGCTATGTGTACAATATATTACACACCAAGGTTGGCACAGTCAATAGACTGCTGAGAAGATTTCGACAACTTTTCTGAGCCCCCGGCAACCGCGTTCGGCGCAGGTCTCCTGCCCGCGCCGGGAGACCTGCGGTCAGTCCCTGGGCGGGGTCGGGAGACCCGCGCCCAACAAAGGAAAAGCGGTACGCGGAGCGTCCGAGACGTGCGTTCCCACGGGGACCGTGGGAACGAGTTCGCTAATAGTCCCCAATCGGTTCGCCGTCGTTCATCTGCAACAGCCTTTTCAGCGTGGCGGGGTCAAGTTTCTCGCTGAGGGCATGCACGCTGCCGTCGCCGAACGCGGCGAGGAACACGGAACTGGCGCCGCTCTTCCAGAAATGGAGACCCTTCTTCGCCTCCTTCCAGTCGATTTTCAGATCGTCGGGTTTGGTCCAGATCACGGCGTGCTCGGCGTCGGCTTCCAAGACGCCGATGGTATTGGAGGTGCCGTCGGTGACTTTGGCGAACGAGGTCGCTTCGCTGCCTTCAAAAATCGTCTTCTCGCCGACGGGGACGACGTAGCTGGCCATCCCTTTCTTCGCCAGTTCTTCCGGGAGCGACGGCGAGGCGAAGAACTTGGGCATCCTGGGAATCAGCTTTTTGTTGTGCTCGCTGTCCCAGGGTTCATCGAGATGAAATTCCTTGTACAGCGCGAACTCATCCAGCTGAGGCAACAGATAGACGCGCCAGGAAAGGAGCTTCGTGCCGTCCTTCTTCATGCCGTAGGCGGCGGGGAAGTGGCGGTAGACATCATGATAGTTGTGCATCGCCAGCAGGATCAGCTTGAGGTTGTTGGAGCTCTGGACGCGGGCGGCAGCGCCACGGGCGCTCACCACGGCCGGCTTGATCAACTCATCCATGATTTTCTTCGCCTTGCCGTTCTCTTCCGTCAGCGCCAGGACCAGTTTGTCCCCCTTGGCTTCGGGCAGAAGCATCGGCAGGAGCGTTTTGAGCGGCGGGAAATTGGCGGCGACCTCTTCGTTACTCGCCAAGAGATTCAGCGCGGCGGACAAGGTGCTGCGGACCTGCTGGGCCGATTTGGCGTCCTTGGCTTGCAACGTGAGCGTGACGGAGAGTTTGGGCGGCGCTTCAATGCCGATGGCGAGCCACTGCAAGCCATCCGCCAGATCCTGCCCGCTGCCGCCGCCGACTTCCTTGGGGAGCTTGTCGAGCGATTCCGCCAGCACCCGCCGCATATCGGCCGGCAGAGCGGCGGCGATTTGAATCGAAGCTCCCTTGGAAGCCGCCAACGCCTTGGCCAGATCGGGCCGCGGGGCGCTCTTAATCTCCTTCAGTCCCTCCAGCTTGTGCGGTGGACCGAGGAGGATCGCGCCATGCACAATCGGCAGTGCTTCAGGAGGAGGTGAGCCGGCGATTTTCTCAATGGCGGCAATGACATCCCGCGGATCCTTCCCCTTGGCGACCGGCAGCACGATGAAGAAAGAGTCTTCCGGCTGGCGAAGGTCGATATCGCCCCAGACGGCGAAGGCCTCGCTGACTCCGTTCTCCAGCAGGGCCTTGCGAATGGCCTCCCCCTTGGTTTCCACGTCCTTCAAATCCGCGCCCACCAGCAGTTCCTTCGGCAGCGATTCCGTGATGGATTTGACGGCAGCAGGAAGGTCAATTTTTTTCAGGTCCACGCGCACGACGGCAACCGTGTCGGCGTTGACGAACGGGGCGACAGCGCCGAGACCGCTATCCTGGGCGAGAGCCAGAAGGGGCGTGAAAAAGGTTGCGTAGATTGCGATGGAGAAGAGACAGCGTTTCATAACGTGATTCCTTAAGTGGGATTTGAGATTTTGGATTTGAGATTTGAGACTCGTGCAATGGAAAATTCGCGCGCGTTGGTGCGGGGCAATTTCAAATTTCAAATCTCAAATCTGAAATGCGTCAGAACATTTAACGCCCTTCCATCCGAATCACATACTTTCGTCCGTGACCCTCCGATTGCCCGGATGCCGCGGGAACGACGAGCGTGGCGACGCCGCCTTTCAGTTCATAGGGAAACGGCTTGTCCGTGGCAGGGTTGAGTGGAATGGGAACAATCGTCACATCTTCCAAGGAGTTCGGCAACAACCCGCTATTGGCAGCGGCGTGCATCCGCAGGGCTTCAATCGTCTGCAGCGCGGCAAAATTCGATTGCAGCCGGATCTCAGCGTGCATCGCATTGGACACCGCAGGCAAGAGCAGCCGCGAGAGAAACAGCGGGTCCGCCGCCGTGATTTGGAGGGAGCCTCCCATTTCCGCAATCATGGTTTTCATGGACTCGTCCGCGCGGGTTCCCTGCTGCGAGTAGGGGAGCGACGTCCATTTGAAAACGTTGTGATAGACCCGCTTCTGGGCTCGGGAAGCCTGGATCGCCACGACCCTCGCCACCGGCATCTTTTCCAACTCTTCGCGGTCAAAACCCTCTTCGATGAGCCGCTTCTTGGAATCCGGGTAGACCATCATCAGGCCGGCTGTGGCCACCAGGCGGGACTGCCACTCGGGCATCCGGACGGAGCTGCCGGCGACTTCGGTCATCTGATTCACGCTCTCCACCATCAGCCGTTGCCATTCTTCGGGCGTTCGCTGGGCAGTCTCGGCATCCTTAAGAAACGGGAACATCCGCTGCGGCATGTCCATTTCAAACCGCATCCCGCGGCGCATATCGATCAAGGGGCGAGGGAGCGAGGCAAGCGCCCAGTACAGATTGGGAGAGCCGGGCTGGTCAATGATCTCCACTAGTTCATCCTGCATCGAGCCCGCGATGGCAATCCCGATCAGCCCGCTGATCAGCAATTCCGGCTCGGTGGCGTCTTTGCCGAGTTGCAAGCCTTGGCGCACCGATTCAATCGCGTCGTCCAGCTTGCCGCTCCGCACCTCCAACCGCGCCCGCAGCCGCAGCATTCTGGCCAGTTCTCGGGCGCTTTGAAAGTCGTGCAGCAAAAGGTTAATGGTGTCCATTCCCCACAAATCCTGCTGCCGCAAATTGAAGTGACATTCCTCGCGGTAGGCGGCTGTTTTCACTTCGGCCAGGGCATAGCGGTAATAGCCGACCCACCTTTCCATATCTTCCTTGGGCAAGTCCTGGAGATGCTTGTCGAGCCAGATGTCGTAGTTTTGATAGAACTTCTTCCTTTCTTCCTTGGGAATCTGGCTTGTAACCTGCTGGGAGTGCAGCATGGCCCGGTAATAATTCGTGGCTCCGTTGCCTGGCTTGCGCTCCGGCGGCCCGGGGAGCAACTCGTATTTGAGGGCCGGGACAGGCTCGGCCGCCGGTGTGAGTGTGAGGTGGATTTCCCGAGACCGGTTGGAATTGAACTGGCCCGGCACTGGCGGATGCTCATCCGGCCGCTGGGGGTCGAAGGGGACGGGCTTCGCCTCCGTGGGAGTTGGCTGCTCGGCGGCGGGAACACTGTCCGGCCGCTGCGGATCGTACACTTGGGCAACGGCTACAGTTGCTTGAGCACAAACAGATGCCAAAATGCCGACAAACATCCACATCACTAAAGGTTTCATCTCCGTGCTCCTTCTATCCACTTTTGATTTCTGCTTCTCTTCGTTTCCTTCGTTACCTTCTGTTCAAAATTCCTGGGCAGGCTGGAAGCCTACCCCACCGTTACCACGACGGCCAAATCCAGCTCTTGTTCGTCATTCCGGTCTGCATGGATTTCGTCTTCCCCGGCTGCACTGACTTCGCCGGCCCCAATTGCCGCAGCAGCTCATCGCGCGTCGCCGGAGAATTGGGGATGCTTCCTTGGGCCAGTGGCCGGCGGAACTCCAGCGACTCAACCCCCTGGGTCAAGGCCAGACTACGGGTCTTCAAGTAGTCATCAGGGGGCAATGGACTTAGCACTACAGTCTCGCTGGGCTGCGGAACCGTGACCACCGCTTCGTCCTTCACCGCTTCCACCGCAGGCGCGGAAGGCAAGTAGACCGGCTGATAAACGATGCGCTCCTGGAATTCGACTCGCACCGGAGGCTCGGCATTGACCAGCACCCCGACCAGCACCGCCAGCGAAAGGGAAGTCGCCGTCATCGCGGCCGTTGCCGCCGGCCAGTACCACGGAGTGCGAAAGCGAACGTGTTTCGTGGCCGCTGGCTCCACTCCGCGTCTGACTCCCTGCACCAGCGCCAGCAGCCGCTCCCGCTTCAGTCGCGGCGTGCGCGGCGCGAACAGGCCCAGCACCCGCTCGGTATCCAGCCGCTCCTCGGGGTCGATGGGGCAGGCGAAGAGGGGCTCGTTTTCGGCCGGCGGGCCGTCGTTCACTTCGGGCAAGTCGCCGTCTTGATCGGACATGGCAGTTTCAACCTTTCCCGCAAGGCCATGAGCCCTGCTTCATAACGCCGGTGAGCGGTGCTGATCGACGTACCGACCACATCGGAAATTTGTTCAAAATTGAGGCCGCCCCAAATCCGGGCGACAATGACTTCGCGCAATCCTTCGTCCAGCGACTGAATCGCTGCCGCCAGTTCTTCCTTCTCCACCGGGGGGCGGTCCTCCTCACAGGTCCAGGCGGGAACCAGGGCACCCGCGAGCGTTTCATGCCGTCGCCGACGCCAGGCGGAGCGGGACATGCTGATGGCCTTGTTGCGGGCCACGCGGTAGAGCCACGCCGTGATGCAGCGGGGAAGCTCCGGTTGCCGCGTGAGCTCGATGAAGGCCTCCTGCACGCAGTCGTCCGGCGAGTCCGTCCACTGGGCCGCAAACAACACCAGCGCCCCCCCATGCTCATCGAGCAGGCGGCCAAGTGCTTCAGGCGTCAGCAGCGGACTCACCAGTTTCTCCCCCTCAGCACCATTATGACGACAAGCGGGCGGGTTTTTCCCAGGGAAGGGAAAAAAGGCAGGTTTCAGGTTCCAAGTTCAAGGTTCAAGGTTGGGCGGGAAAACGTTCCCACCCTCCCGTAACTTTGAACCTCGAACCTTGAACCTTCCCCCCCTGCCCCTTACACTGCTATTCCTACCCGCCCTCAGCCCGGAAGGCTCCTCCATGCATACGCTCGACGAAGCCCCTCCCGCCGCGCCCGATGATCCCTCCGATAATCGCCCCTGGTACACGCTGCTGACGAAATACCACTGGTTCGTGCTGCTGGTGGCGTCGCTCGGCTGGTTGTTCGACACGATGGACCAGCAGCTTTTCAATTTGGCGCGAATCCCGGCAATGACCGAGTTGCTGACGCGCTATGAGGAAGACAAGGCGACTGGCGAGACGAAGAAAATCGAGCCCACGAAGGAAGACAAATTCTATTATGGCGGCGTGACGACGGCGATTTTTCTGGTGGGATGGGCGATTGGCGGTTTGTTCTTCGGCATCCTGGGAGATCGAATAGGCCGAGCTAAGGTCATGCTCTGGACGATCCTGATTTACTCGTTCTGTACGGGATTGAGCGCGTTTTCCACCAGTATCTGGGACTTCTCGTTTTATCGTTTCTTGACCGGCCTGGGCGTGGGCGGCGAATTCGCCGTGGGTGTGGCCCTGGTCGCGGAGGTCATGCCGGCGCGGGCTAGGCCGTTCGCCCTGGGAATGCTGCAGGCACTCTCCGCGGTAGGAAACATTACGGCAGCACTCATCAGTATCTCTTTGGGTTTTGCGGAAGCTCCCGGCGGATCGCTGCATGAACTTGCCACCACCGGCGCGAACCCCATCAAGGCCTGGAGAATCATGTTCGTCATCGGCACCGTTCCCGCGCTCCTGGCCATCCTGATCCGCAGCAAACTCAAAGAGCCGGAAAGATGGCAAGCCGCACGCAAGGACGGCGTCGTGAGCAAGCAGCTTGGTTCGTACCGCGAATTGTTCAGCAATCCGACCCTGCGATACAACGCGTTGGTCGGACTGGCCCTGGGATTTTCCGGCGTCGTTGGTCTGTGGGGGATCGGGTTCTTCTCCTTCGACCTGCTCAATCCTGTGCTTACCGATCACTTCAAGGCAGCCGGCGTTCCGGCGGATCAGATCACTTCCAAAGTGGCGGTGTGGATTGGAATTACTTCCATCCTCCAAAATCTGGGCGGCTTCTTTGGAATCTACGCTTACAGCCACATTACGCACTATACCGGCCGCAAGCCGGCGTTTGCCGTGGCTTTTGTCGCCGCCATGCTCTCCACCGCGCTGGTGTTCGCGTACCTCTCCGAGTTCAGCGAGATTTTCTGGATGATCCCGCTCATGGGTTTCTGCCAGCTCGCCTTGTTTGGAGGTTATGCGATTTATTTTCCCGAGCTTTTTCCCACGCGCCTGCGAAGCACCGGAACCTCCTTCTGCTACAACGTTGGCCGCTTGGCGGCTGCCGTTGGGCCGTTCACGCTTGGCTTCATGACGAAGGCGATTTACACGCAAGCAAATGGCTACGAGCAGGGCTTCCGCTGGGCCGGTGTGACGATGTGCGCCGTCTTCCTGATCGGTCTTATTGCGCTGCCATTTGCGCCCGAAACCAAAGGCAAGCCGCTGCCGGAATAGAGCATGGAACAGCCGGCGAATGATGCATCGGAAACAGTTGAAAGGCGAACGCACTGGTCGCGGCAGGCGGTTCGATTGTCGGCGGCGAGCGCGTTTGGGTGCTTCATGCTCAACTGCGTTGTCAATCAGTTGATGCTGAAGGATCCCAGGCCGGGGCGCGAGTGGGTCTGGCTGACGGTCAACATTGTCTCCAGCTTGATGATCGGACTGGGAATCATCAGCGGCCTGGTCGGGCTCTACGGCGGCATTCGCCAAAAATCCGCCGACACCATCGGCATCGCGGTGATCGGCCTCGTCCTGCACGGCGGCATTCTCTTTGTCGCGTTATGGCTTCGCGCGGCACTGAAGGCCATGCCATGATTTTGCCACGCTTCAGACTGTCCCGTGGCGAATCACCCGGTTAGGATGGCACGATAGCTCGCCCACCCCATCTCCCCCACTCCCCACCTCCTCTGCCATGCCCCGCCTCCTCCCCGCCCTCTTCCTCCTCCTCTCCCCTGCCCTACTCGCCGCTGAAACCAACTGGCCGATGTGGCGCGGCCCGCAAGGCGACGGCTCCAGCACCGAGACGAACATCCCGACCAAGTGGAACGGCAAAACAGGCGAGAACATCGCCTGGAAAGTCGAAATCCCCGGCAGCGGGCATTCTTCGCCGATTGTCTGGGGAGACCGCGTATTCATCGTCTCCTGTTTGGGAGGACCGGACGACAAGATGCCGGACCAGAAGACCAGGCACGATCGCGTACTGATTTCCCTCGACCGCAAGACTGGCAGCACCATCTGGCAGCAGACGGTGCTCGAAGTCCCCCTCGAAAACAAGCACGGCCTCAACAGCTTCGCCTCGGGAACGCCCGCGACGGACGGAAAGCTGGTCTACGTCACGTTCCTCGCCATGGACGGCACCCTGGAACCACGCCGCTCGCCCGGCGAAATGATCGTCGCCGCCTACGATTTTGACGGCAACCAAAAATGGCTCGTCAAGCCCGGCCGCTTTGCCAGCGTCCACGGCTATTGCAGCTCGCCGGTGCTGTTCGAGGACAAGGTCATCATCAACGGCGACCACGACGGCGACGGCTACCTGGTCGCGCTCGACAAGACCACCGGCAAACAGATTTGGAAGACCGACCGGCCGAACAAGACCCGCAGCTACGTCACCCCCATCATCCGCGACGTCGCCGGCCGGACGCAGCTCATGCTCTCGGGCAGCAAAAGCGTGGCCAGCTACGACCCCCGCACCGGCAAAGAGCAGTGGTACATGGACGGCCCGACCGAGCAATTCGTCGCCTCGCCAGTCTTCGATGGTGAGCTGCTCTACCTCACGGCCGGCTTTCCGGACTACCACATTCTCGCCATCAAGCCCACCGGCAACGGCCGCCTGGACGACGACGCCATCGCCTGGCGGACCAACAAATCCCCCTCCTACGTTCCCTCTCCCATCCTCTGCGGCGAGCATTTCCTCATTGTCTCCGACATCGGCATCGGCTCCTGCTACCACGCCAAAAGCGGCCAGCTCCACTGGACCGGTCGGCTCGGCAAACATTACTCCGCCTCCCTTGTCACCGCCGGCGGCCTGGTCTACTTCCTCTCGGACGACGGCATCATGAAGGTCATCCGTCCCGGCGAAAAAATGGATGTCGTCAGCGAAAACGACCTCGGCGAATACTGCTACGCCTCACCCGCCATCAGCCAGCGGCAGCTTTTCATCCGCGGGGAAAAGCATTTGTTTTGCGTAGGGAAGTAGCCGCAAACTATGACTGCTAAAGTCGGATCATGCACCCCTGTCCAATTTTGACCCGTACCACGTTTGGCTTGGAATTGCTCCCGATTTGCGGCAATGCTCCAGAAAGTCAAAGCGGATGACACCGGGGAGGAAAAGGGGAGAAAAATGGGACATTCTCAATCCTGTTCGGCCCGAGATTTGCTAGCCGCGTTTTCCCTTTGTTTGGCACGCCGTTTGCGCCACAGGTGGGCAGGATCCAGAAGGTCTGTCAACTTGGCAGGAGGCGGCCGTGGCGCGTACGAAGCGGGACAAGGTGGAGAGCCGTGACATTACCGGGCTCAAGTATTTCGACAAGCTCGCGCCGCTGTTGGAACGGCTGCGCGACGACGGCTGCGAGCGAGACCGGGCCGGCAATCGCGAACTGCACTACGACCAGTATTGCCTGTTGATCTTGCTTTATTTGTTCAATCCGGTCGTCACTTCGTTGCGCGGCATCCAGCAGGCCAGCGAGTTGGAGAAGGTCCAACGCAAGCTCGGTTGTCCACGGGCGTCGTTGGGATCCCTCTCCGAAGCGGCCAGCGTGTTCGACGCCGAGCGGCTCAAGGAGATTATCGCCGAGTTGGGAGCGGAACTGAAACCGCTGGGCCGCGACCCGCGACTGCACGACATCCGTCAGACGCTCACGCTCGTGGACGGCACGTTGATCGCGGCGCTGCCCAAGCTGATGCAAGCCTCGTGGCTCCAGCAGACCACGGGCAGTCCCGGCGCGCCGGGAGTGAAGTGGCGGTTGCACACCCATTTCGAAGTCGACCGCTACGTGCCGACGCGGATCGACGTGACCCCCGACGGCGGCGGCGAACATGACGAGCGGGCGGTGCTCGAACGGACCATCGAGTCCGACCGGCTGTATGTGATGGATCGCGGCTATGCCAAGTTCGCGTTGTTCAATCGCATCGTCTCGGCCCACAGCAGTTACCTTTGCCGGCTGCGCGACAACAGCGTCTACGAAGTGCTCGAAGAGCGCGAGTTGACTGCCGCCGACCGCGCGTCCGGCGTGCTCAGCGATCAAATCGTGCGGTTCCACGGCAAGACCGACGCCCGCCCCGACCATCCGCTCCGCCTGGTCTGCGTGAAGTGCTCGCCGCACACGACCCGCGGCAAGTATCGCGGCGGGTCCAGCGGCGTGGACAGCGACGGCGTGCTGCGAATCGCCACCAACCTGCTCGACCCGCCGGCTGAGATCATCGGGCTGATTTATGCCGAAAGATGGGCCATTGAAATTTTCTTCAGGTTTTTCAAACACTTGCTCGGCTGCCGGCCCCGGCGCGCCGGGGCTCAGCCACAACCAGAACGGCATCGAAATTCAAGCCTACTGTGCGATCATCGCCTGTTTGCTCATCAGCCTCTGGACCGGTCGCAAGAAAAACAAAGGGAAGAAAAACAAAGGGGACAAGAAAAACAAAGGGGACAGGTCCATATATTTCATGCTCCGCTGGAGACGCGAGGGCGGCCGCGGGGACGCAGCGCTGCTTGCAGTCCCAGTTGCTCGGCGGTCGCGCCCACCCACGATGGACTGCCGTAGGGCCGGCCACGCGCGACGCACCGCCGGAGAGACGACAGTTCCGTTTCATGTTGCGGCTGGTTGACCAGCTTGGTCCAGCTCGCCGGCTGGGGAAGCGGCCAGGGGCTGAGGAGCGCTTGCTGCTGGGAGGTTCCTGCGGTCCGTCGCCAGAGGCTTCCCCAGCGCCAAGCCTCGGCCCGGTCCACCAGACCCGCCCGCAGCGCGTTGCGTTCGGCGTACCGCATGATTTGGTAAAAGTGGTCGTCGGTTTCGACCGGAAATGACTTGTATCGACCCTGGTACAAATGGCCTTCGCCAACTTTCCCTCGATGTTTCTGCCAGCGGGTGACGTGCGTGATTGTGAGCCGCTGCATGAACGCGGCGAGCTCGCCGTCGCGCTCGGGCCACAGAACCAGGTGCCAATGATTGGGCATCAGGCAGAAGCCGCAGACACGCATGGGAAGGAGACGGCACGTTTGGGCCAGAATCTCCTCGAAGGCCTGGAAATCGGCGGCCTTGTCGAAGAGGCTCCTCCGCCCCACGCCGCGATTGAGCACGTGGTACACGTAACCACCCGGCGCGACTCGCGAGGTTCGGGGCATGCCGAGCAGCTTAGAATCCCGCCGATGCTGCGTCAATATATGGACCTGTCCCCTTTGTTCTCCCCTGCGTGCCCACCTTCGGATCCAGCCGGGAGGAATGATTCGTTGGGCGGTGTGCACGTTGCCAAATCAAATCACTGCTCGTAATCTGAGTGATTCGTTCCCCTCAGCTGGTCCCACATGGTGTTCAAAGAAAAGAGTCGTCCCCTTTCCCCCCAACAACTCTCGCGAGCCAGCGTTGAGCGGCGTGAAGACTCTACATGCTCTATTTTTCGACGTTTGACGGCGCGGTCGTTCGATCGCCACGTCCGAGATACGCCAGCAGGAACAGCACGAACATCAACGCGTCGATCACCGCAAACGGCTGAAACAGCAACGGACATTCACCCTTTGCCCAATAGTATCCGACCAGTCCGACATAGCTGACTTTCAGCATGAGGCCGTACACGATCAGATTGCGATTGCCGACCGGGTCGCGGCTCACCGCCAAAAACATGGCCCCGAAAATGAGCAACTCCAGGGCGGCGAATTGCAGATACGCCATGTGATTCGGCAGTGGAATCCCTGCCCACTCCAACAACGCCACTCCGAAGAATAGAAAGGCGAGTCCGATCAGAATATCGTACAGGCCGGCGACGAGAAACAGCAACCTGAGCATGGCGAGCGGCATGAATCAATCTCGATTCTGAAAAAGGACGTGGTTCAGACCTGGAACTCCATGACGCCGGCCGGCATCGCTGCCGTGCGGTTGGTCAGGCGATTGAAAAAACGTTTCCGACGCTGGCTGGTCGCCTCTTCGTTGTAGAGCGACTGCGATACGTAAATCAGCCCGGCGCGCAGTTCGGCCGCCGTCATGCCGGTCGGGTGATGCGTCAAATCAAACAAGGTGCACTTCTCCCAGAAGCGTTCCGCAAACAATCGGCCGGCGGCACGCAGTCGATTGTAGAGCGGAGTTCCCGGGAATGGCGTCTGGACGGTGATCTGGACCTCGTACAGGCCGGATTGCTTCACGAAATCGATGACCGCATCGAACACGGCGGGAGTGTGGCCGTCGAGGCCGAGAATGAAGCAGCCGTTGACCGTGATCCCGGCGGATTGGATGCGGTCGATCGCCCCCCGATAGCGATCGTGTTGCTTGACCTTCCAGTTGGAGCGCAGCTCCAATCCGTCGAGTCCCGTCAGGTCGGGGCTTTCGAGACCGATCAAGACCTGTTTGCAACCGGCGTCATGTGCCAGAGCGATCAGCTCAGGATCGTCCGCGAAGCTGATGTCGGTCTCCGTGAAGAAGCGGATCTTCTCGGGAATCAATGCGCGCATCAGTTCCTTCGAGTAGCCCTTGTGGACGAAGGTATTGTCGTCGGCGAACTCGATGAAGGGACGACGCCAGATCGACTTGATTCGGCGAATCTCTTCGACGACTTTGGCCACCGGCTTCGTCTGGTAACGCGGCGCGATCAGGATGGAACTTGCACAGAAGTCGCACTTCCACGGGCAACCTCGCGAGGTCTGCACCGTGATGCGGTTGTACTTGGCCGGATTGAGCAACTCGAATCTTGGCATGGGCGAGTCCGCGAGATTCCACTGTCGAGACGGGCGATATTCTCGCTTCAGCGTATCGGCCCGAGCGTCTTCGAGCACCCGCGGCCAGACTTCTTCCGCCTCACCCACGATGATGGCGTCGGCATGCAGCAGCGCCTCACCGGGCAGCGAACTGACGTGCAGGCCACCCAGCACAACGCGCACGCCCTCTTTCCGATAGTGGTCGCCCAGCCGGTAGGCGTCTTCGATTTGCGCGGTGAAGCTGGAGATCGCAACCAAATCGAAATCGCCCTCGGGCGGCGAGTCCTTCGTGAAATCGAAGACTTCGTGATAGGAGACATCGTCCGTTTCTGGCGTGAGACCTGCCAGAGTCAGCAGTCCAAGGCTTGGTAATTGTGCGATGACTTCCTTCCGCTCGACAAAGCCCGGCATCGAGAGTCCGAGGGCCAGCAATTCTGGGTCCCACGCTCGGACACCACTCAACGCGATAAAGCCGATTTTCATGGCAGACTCTCCCAGCCGGCCAGCAATGCTCCCACGATGAGCGCCGTGGAGGGAACGACGAACGCAACCCGACACGGCCAACACATTGCCGTGAGGAAACAGACCGGCCCCATCGTCAGCCCGCCGAGAAGGAAGGAACCCGTGATGACCGGAGTCAGCGACGATGGATCGCTGGCAGTTGTCGTCAGCGGCCAGGCGACATTGAGTGCGCCGAGTGCGATCAGTGCGATGTGACCCAGCCTCAGCAAACGTCTTGTTCGACTGGCGTATCCTCCGAGCCAGTCTTCCTTCTGGGCGAGCAGGCCGAAAACGGCTCCCGTAAGAAACCCGATGGAGATCAATCCCCAACCGATGGCTACTGGCATCAGGCAGACTCCGGGAAATCCTCGGGTCGTAATAGTATGAACAGGTCGATTTGAGTAGTGTACGCGACAAACTCACGCGTTCCAACTTGTTAAATAGGGGCGAAGGCCGAACGACACAGCTCAGCGGCGGCGGGGCACCGGTGAGCGGTGAAGTCCCGGAAACGAATCGTGCCCCGCCGTCCGCTGCAGCGCCTGGTTCGGCCGCTCCATACGCGGGTCACTTCCGTCCCGGCATAAAGCCTGTTTCATCCCATGTGATCGGATCGTTCTTCTCGGCATCCGCGTCGATCGTCGTGTTCTGAAAGTGCGTGATCTTCCAGGCGGCGCCCCGCCTCACCATGATAAAAGAGCCGCGTGTTCGCAGTTCCGGGAGCACTTGCCCAGACGGAATCGTAACGGGGCCGAACTTCATGGCGGCCACAGCGATCACGGCGTTCGGGGCGATGGCCCGAACCGAAGTCTTCTCCACGCTCATGTCCGTCTTAGCGAAGACGGTGCGGTGAATCGTGGAGTGCCCCTTCAATACGGACGGGTTCCCCTTCCAATGATTCGCGGTGACGTTAACCCATTCAACGTCCTCGGTGTTGAGCTCGTGCATCGCCTTCATGTCGTGGCGATTCCAGGTGTTCGCGAACTCGGCCACGACCGCGCGAACCGCCGACTCGTCGTCGGGAGTTAACGTTGCGGCAGCATGAGCGGATGGATCGTCTCCGCTGCGCCCCTGCCGCCAGAGTAGGACCCCCAAGACAACGACAGCAACCGCGAGGGCGGCCGTGATCATCAGGTGAAGACGCTGCATGCCCGATGCCTCCTCCGCCGCCGAACAGTATGGTCTACGGCTCTTTCACCGGGCGAGCACACTCGATCAGCGATATCGCCGCCTTGATTTGCCGAAGTATAGCCGTATAGTAAGGTCTGTCAATCAGGCGGTTTCCGCGGAGGACAAACAGGTTAGGAGGATCCCCATTCATGACTCTGCGTTCGCCAGGCAAGATAGCGGCAGAAACCGTACCGCCGGGAACCAGGCCGCCCAAGAAGCTCCTGGACCAGGTGCGCGACGCCTGCCGTTACAAGCAGCTTTCCTTACGCACGGAAAACTGCTACGCAAATTGGGCGAAGCGATTCATTCTGCATCACGGGAAGCGCCACCCCAACGAGATGGGGGCTGCCGAAATCAAGGCCTTTCTGACCTACCTGGCGGTGGAACGAAACGTTGGCGCGTCGACCCAAAACCAGGCTCTCAACGCCCTGGTCTTTCTCTATACCGCGGTCTTGCAGCGGGAACCTGGGGAGTTTCGAGGCTTTACCCCGGCGCAGCGCCCGAAGCGCCTGCCCGATGTGCTTTCCCGCCAGGAGGTGCACAAGGTTCTGGATGGGCTGGAAGGGACGTTTCAACTGATCGGACGCCTGCTCTACGGCTCCGGTCTCCGCCTGATGGAAGCTCTGCAGTGGAGAATCAAGGACGCGGATTTGGAGAAACGGATTTTGACCGTGCGGGACGGGAAAGGGAGGAAAGACCGGGTAACGATGATCCCGGAGACGCTGGTGTCCGCCCTGCAACAGCACTTGGGACGGGTGCGGTTGCTCTGGGAGCAGGATCGGCGGGATAGCCTGCCGGGAGTCTGGCTCCCCGATGCCTTGGATGAAAAGTACCCCAGCGCGGGGACGGACTGGGTTTGGCAATGGGTGTTTCCCGCCAAATACCCGTCCCTTGACCCGCGGAGCGGCATTCGGCGGCGGCATCACGTCTATGAAGGTTCGATGCAGCGGGCCATGCAGCAAGCGGTCAAGCTCGCCAACCTGGACAAGCGGGCCAGTTGCCACACGCTGCGGCACTCCTTCGCCACGCACCTCCTGGAGAGCGGCACGGATATTCGCACGTTGCAGGAACTGCTGGGACATGCCGACGTCAGCACCACCATGATTTACACCCATGTTCTCAATCGCCCTGGAATGGGAGTGCGGAGCCCGCTCGACGTGGTTGTGGCAAACATCCAGTCGTCGTGAATGTTCCTAGCAGCCCCAGCAGCGGGAGAACTCGCTCCGCCCCCCTTTCAGGAACTTGACAGACACTTAGCTTATGTGTACAATTGGGTCTAGTCGGGCCGGCGAGAAACCGGCAGGGTCTTTGACAAGTTGGGATGGATGTTGTGTGGAATGAGGGAGGAGGGTGCGCGCGGCGAGGGGAGGAAGAAGGATTTGAGATTTGAAATTTAAGATTTGAGACGGCAGCGAATAGGGCACACACTCGCCAGCAGTTAATCAATAACACGTGAATAAGAAATCACCATTTTTGTCAATAGGAATCAGACTTACGACGAGAAGAGTTGGCACAAGTGGAGATGAATCCAAGAGTTAGGCGAAGTTGATTCGCCGTAAGTCGGCGAGCAAGGGAGGTTTGAATGATGCATAAAATGCCGCTCAACCGGGGGGTGAGGCCGAATGACGAAATTCGAATGGTGAATGGCGAATGGCGAATGGCGAATGCAAGAGAGCATTCATTCGTCATTTGGAATTCGAATTTCGCCATTCCCCCCTCACCGCTGCTCCATGGGGACGAACTTCCGCTCCGTCGGGCCGGTGTAGATTTGCCGGGGGCGGTTGATCCGCTTGGTGGGGGAGGAGTGCATTTCCACCCAGTGGGCGAGCCAGCCGGGGAGGCGGCCCATGGCGAAGAGGACTGTGAACATCTGGACGGGAATGTTGAGGGCCCGGTAGATGACGCCGGAGTAGAAGTCGACGTTGGGGTAGAGCTTGCGTTCGATGAAGTAGGGGTCGCTGAGGGCCACGTCCTCGAGCTGCTGGGCGACGTCGAACAGGGGGTCTCGCATTTTAAGCTTGGAGAGGATCTTGTCGCAGGCTTTTTTGATGATGATGCAGCGAGGGTCGAAGTTTTTGTAGACCCGGTGCCCGAACCCCATCAGGCGGAAGTTGCTCTTTTTGTCCTTGGCCATGTCCACGAATTTTTTGACGTTGCCTCCTTCCGCCAGAATCCGCTCCAGCATCAGCACGCAGGCCTCGTTGGCCCCGCCGTGCAGCGGCCCCCACAGGGCGCAGATGCCGGCGGAGATGCTGGCGAAGAGATTAGCATTCGACGAGCCGACCATGCGGACGGTGGAGGTGCTGCAGTTCTGCTCGTGGTCGGCATGGACGATCAGCAGCAGGTTGAGGGCGTCGATGGCGTCGGGATCGACCTGATACCGCTCGCACGGCACCGCGAACATCATCTGCAGGAAGTTCTCGGCATACTTGAGATGGTTCTGCGGATAGATGAATGGCTGGCCGCAGGACTTTTTGTAGCTGTAGGCGGCGATGGTGGGGAGCTTGGCGAGAAGGCGGTGGATGGAGACTTCGACCTGGCGGGGGTCGTTGGGATCGAGCGAGTCCTGATAGAAGGTGGAGAGGGCGCTGACCACGCTAGAGAGGATGGCCATCGGATGGGCGTCTCGCGGGAAGCCGCCGTAGAAGGCCCGCATCTCTTCGTGGATCATCGTGTGGTGCAGGATGATGGTGCGGAATTTTTCCAGCTCGGACTGGCTGGGAAGCTCGCCGTAAATCAGCAGATGGGCGACTTCCAGAAAATCGCAGTTGCCGGCGAGCTGCTCGATGGGATAGCCGCGGTAGCGGAGGATGCCGCGGTCGCCGTCGAGGAAGGTGATGTTGCTCTGGGTCGCGCCGGTGTTGGCGTAGCCATCGTCGAGCGTGATGTGGCCGGAGGTGGCAAGCAGCTTGCCGATGTCGATGCCCCGCTCGTTCTCGGTGCCGACGACGACCGGGAGCTCGTAATCCTTGCCGTCCACTTGAAGCCGGGCGTTTTCCGCCATCGAGGGTTCCTTGAATCAAACGGGTGGGGGCGAGGCCGGGCCGGTAGGAGAGGAGTTGGGCCTGGGCGGTGAAAGGGGCCAGTATACCGGGGGCGACGGCGCGGGTGAAGTAGTTCCCTCGCTGACGCCTCGAATTGGTTGGTTACTTGATCCTGGCCCGCTGCCGCTGATCTAAGAACCGGACGGCATCGCAGCAGACGCGGGGGGAGCCGAAGGGGAAGATGTCATCGGTCTCTTCGCCCGCAGCGACCGGCAAGATGACCGACTCAAAGCCGCTGAGGAGTACTTGAGGGGAAAGGCCCAGCTCACGGAGCTCGGCCAGCGGCGGAAAGAGGACGACGTGCGGCCGGCCCCGTTCCAGATAGCGCGTTCGCAAGCGCGCCGCGACATTGCTCAAGCAGGCGGCTCGCTCCGCCGGGTCGCCGGTGGCGATGATGGCATGGACGTTCTGCTCGGGATGCCGCAGGTTCTTGCTCACGTCGTCCACCTGCGGGAGCTGATCGAGGCCGCCTATGCTAATGGCCGGCAAGGCATCCGGCCGCGTCACCAGCGAGCTGCCATTCACGGCTGCGGGAACAGCGCCGACTTTGCCCACGAGCAGGCAGTATTGATAGCCAGCCTCGCTCAGGGAGAGAGCCATTTCGAGCTGTGCCGAAGTTGCCGACTCTTCCGGCCCTTGCACGCAAAGGTGAGCCACGCCGGGTGTCCAGGCGGCGTCCTCGGTTCCATGCACCGCCGGCAGCAGCCATTCATGCCGTGTCAGGCGGGAATCGAAGTTGCGCAGGTCGTTCTCCAGGATGTACTCAATGAGCTGCGACACTCCTTTGCCGTGATCCTCCGCCAGGACGAGCTCGGCCCGTTCCTGGAGCGCCGGCAGCGCGTTGGCGACGGCAGCGCCGAAATGGGCGAACTGCAAAAAGGCGTGGTCGTTCTCGGCGTCCCCCACCGCCACGACGTTGTGGCGGGAGAGCTTCATTTCTCGCAGCGCGGCAGCCAGGCCCGTGGCCTTGTTGATGCCGCTGGGGAGGATCATCACCGCCCCCTTATTGAAGATGACCTGCAGGTCGAGCCCCAAGTCTTTGATCGTGGCCAGCACCGTCGCTTCGTGCGGCTGCCAGGTGGCCACAATCGAGCGGCCGACGGAAATGGGGCCGACACCGCGGGCAATCAGCTCTTGCACGAAACGAGCGGGCGGACCCTCAGCGAGCGGATGCTCCTGCTCGGTGGACGGCACATAGAGCAGGCCGCCGTTTTCGGCCACGACATAATGAAAGATAGCCAGTTCGGGAAAGGTCGACTTCAGGTCCGGCAATTCTCGCCCGGTGACCAACAGCATCTGGCGGCCGGAGCGGGCGAACCGCTGCAAGCTCGCCAAGGTGGCTTCATCGACACGGCCATCGGTGGCGATGGTGCCGTCGTAGTCGCAAGCCAAGGCCCGATATTGCATGGTAGTTTTTCGCTGGATGCTGATGCTCGAGTGACGTGCAAGTTGCGGGAGGCGTTGAATGCTCGATTAGGGCATCCTTCCCACCGGTTCGCAAGCGACCTATAATCCGCGACTTACGAAGAATCCGAAAAATATGGGCGCATTGCGATGAAGATTCACGAGTATCAAGGCAAGGATCTTCTCCGCAAGGCGGGTGTGGCGGTGCTCCGTGGCAAAGTCGCCAGAAGCCCCGCGGAGGCGGCGGCGGCTTTCACGGAGTTGGGCAGCCCCGTCTCCGTGGTGAAGGCCCAGATTCACGCCGGCGGCCGCGGCAAGGGTATCGTTATCGATAACCCGGCTCAGCGGGGTGTGCAGCTCGTCAAGAGCGCCGAGGAGGCGGCGAAGGTTGCCAAAAATCTGCTCGGCAAAACGCTGGTGACCATTCAGACTGGCCCCGAGGGGAAGACGGTCAATCAGGTTTTCGTCGAAGAGGGGTGCAAAATCGCCCGCGAGCTCTATCTAGGCATCGTCCTCGACCGGGCAGCCGCCAAGCCGGTGCTGATGGTCAGTAGCGAGGGTGGCGTGGAAATCGAGAAAGTCGCGGCCGAGACGCCGGAGAAGATTTTCAAGGAACATTTCGACCCGCACGCCGGCTTGTACGGCTATCAGGTCCGCAAGCTCTGCCAGAAGCTGGGGATCAAAGGAGCGTCCGTCGGCAGCGCGGAGAAGTTCATGAAGACCCTCTGTCGGGCTTATGTGCAATACGACTGCAGCCTGGTGGAGATCAACCCGCTGGTTGTCACCGAAGCCGGCGAGCTGATCGCACTCGACGCCAAAATTGCCTTCGACGACAACGCCATGTTCCGGCACAAGGACCTGCTGGAACTGCGGGATCTCTCCGAGGAAGATCCGGCTGAGGTACGGGCCAGCAACACCGGCCTGTCTTACGTCAAGCTGGACGGCAACATCGCCTGCCTGGTAAATGGGGCGGGGCTGGCGATGTCCACCATGGACATCATCAAGCTGCACGGCGGCGAGCCGGCGAACTTCCTGGACGTCGGCGGCGGGGCCAACACCGAGCAGGTGACTGAGGCCTTCCGCATCATCCTTTCCGACCCGAACGTGAAGGGAATCCTGGTCAACATTTTCGGGGGCATCGCCCGCTGCTCCACCATCGCCAGCGCCATCGTCGCCGCCAGCAAAGCCGTCGGCTTCAACGTGCCGCTGGTGGTGCGATTGGAAGGGACGGAAGTGAAGGAAGGGCGGGAGATTCTCGCGAAGAGCGGCATCAAGGTCATCAACGCGGATGGGCTGACGGACGCGGCGAAGAAAGTGGTGGCGGCAGTGGGAAATCCGAAATCCGAAATCCGAAACTGAATCAAGCAGTCAATTTGAACATACGGGTAAGTAGATATCCATGAGTATCCTCATCAACAAGTCCACCCGCGTCCTCTGCCAGGGGATCACCGGCAAAGCGGGGGCGTTTCATACCAAGGGGTGCCAGGAATACGGCACGAACATGGTCGGCGGCGTGACGCCGGGCAAAGCGGGCGAGACCGTGGAAGGGGTTCCCGTGTTCGACACCGTGAGCGAAGCGGTGGAGAAGACCGGGGCCAATGCCACGATGATCTTCGTCCCTGCCGCGTTCACGGCTGACGCAATCCTGGAGGCGCTCGACGCGGGCATCAAGGTCATCGCGGCCATCACGGAAGGGGTGCCGGTGCTGGACATGGTGCGGGTCTATGAATTGGTCCGCCGCAGCGATGCGGTGCTGATCGGCCCGAACTGCCCCGGCTTGATTACGCCCGGCGAATGCAAGATCGGCATCATGCCCGGCTACATCCACAAGCCCGGAAAAATCGGCATTATGAGCCGTTCGGGAACGCTGACGTACGAGGCGGTGTGGCAGACGACGAATCTGGGGCTCGGGCAATCGACCTGCGTCGGCCTCGGCGGCGACCCAATTGTCGGCACCAGCTTCGTCGATCTGTTCGCTCGCTTCGAGAAAGACCCGCAGACCGAAGCCATCCTAATGATGGGCGAAATCGGCGGCACCGCGGAAGAAGAAGCCGCCGCCTACGTGAAGCAGCACGTCACCAAGCCCGTCGCCGCCTTCATCGCCGGCCGCACCGCTCCCCCCGGCCGCCGCATGGGCCACGCCGGCGCAATCATCAGCGGCGGCAAAGGAACTGCTGCGGAAAAAGTCGCCGCCCTGCAAGACGCGGGCATTGAAGTGGCGGACAGCCCGGCGGACATGGGGACCGCGGTGAAGAGGGCGCTGGAGAAGAGGAAGTAGAGGCCACTATTTGTTGACCTTGCCGTACGTTGCGTTAGGATAAATGAAGACGGACGAAGGCAATGTTGGAGGGTACAATCATGCAGGCATTACCAATTCGCGAAGCGGCACATCGCCTGGTCGATGGCCTCCCCGATGATGCAACCTGGGAAGACTTGATGGATGAGATTTATGTCTGTCAGGCAATCGAGCGTGGGCTCAAGGACAGCCGCGATGGAAAGACGCTCACGATTGCCGAAGTTCGCGCACAATTCGGGCTGAAGTCGTGAATGTACACTTTACGGAAGCTGCCAATGACCACCTCGTTGGCGTCTACAATTACATCGCCAAGAGTTCGGTCCGATACGCTCAGATTACCGTGGATCGCATAACAAGGCGCGCGGAACGTCTCTCCGAAGATAAGCTGCCCGGTTGGATGGTTGCCGAGTATCAGGATCCGACAGTGCGCGAAGTACTGATGAAGCCATACCGGATCATCTTCCACGTTTTGAAAGATCAAATAGACGTGCTGGCAGTCCTGCATGGGGCGAGGCAGTTACCATCATCAATGCCGTAGACTTTCAACTCAGGGCCAAGAATAGCCGCATTTTCGCATTGCCAAAGCGAATTCATCGCAGGTACACTCCTGACCCGCTATAATTCGTTGCTAGCGAAATGTGAGGTTGCCAGTGTCTACCTTAATGCTTGTGTTGAGTCTCTTTGCCGCGGACGCCCAGCCGGCGGACACCGTCGTTGTTTGCCCCAAGGAGTTCGTTGCGGCCCTCAATCCGCTGCTGGCCCATCGTCATGCCCAGGGGCATCGGTTTCTCTATGTGCCGAACACCTGGTCCGCGGACGAAATCCGCAAGTCCATTCGCACCTCCGCCAATAGCGGCAAGCTGAAGGCGATCCTGCTCGTCGGCGATGCCGACCCCGCGGCGGATACCGATGCCGCGGTCCGCGCCCGCTGCGTGCCGGCCCATCGCGCGGCGGCCAAGATCAATGTCAAGTTTGGCTCGGAACCCGAAATTGGCACGGACAACTGGTATGCCGACTTGGACGACGACGAAGTGCCGGACCTCGCGATCGGCCGGCTACCCGCCGATAACAGCAAAGAGCTGACCCGCATCGTCGATAAAATCCTGGCCTACGAGACCACGCAAAGCCACGGTCTCTGGCGGCAGCGGGTGAATTTCGTGGCCGGGGTCGGCGGCTTCGGAGGGCTGCTCGATGGCGTCATCGAAACCTCGACCAAAAAGCTGCTCACCGACGGCATTCCAGCCGCCTATCAAACCAACATGACCTTCGGCAGTTGGCGAAGTTCCTACTGCCCCGATCCCCGCCGCTTTCACGAAACAGCGGTCGCCCGCCACAACGAAGGCTGCCTGTTCTGGGTCTATATCGGCCACGGTCATCCCACCGGCCTCGACAACGTACAGGTCCCCGGCTCCCGCTTCCACATCTTTGGCTGCGACGATTGCGGCAAGCTCCAGGCGGAAAACGGCAGCCCGATCGCCATCATGCTCGCCTGTTACACCGCGGCGTACGACCGGGGGACGGACTGCCTGGCGGAAGACATGCTCCGCACACCCGGCGGCCCCGTCGCCATCTACGGCGGCTCGCGAGTGACGATGCCCTACGGGATGGCGGTGATGAGCTCGGAGATGCTGGACGAGTACTTTAAGAACAAGCCCGCAACAATCGGCGAAGCCATCCTCCAGACCAAGCGCCGCATGGTCATGCCCATCGACGAGAAAAACGCCCACGAGCGGCCCAACCGCGTGCTGCTGAACGCCCTGGCCAGCCTCCTCAGTCCCGCGCCAGCCACGCTCGCCCAGGAACGGCAGGAGCACCTGCATCTCTTCAACCTGATGGGAGACCCCAACCTCAGGCTGGCCTACCCGCAGGAAGTGAAGCTGGAGTTGCAAGGAACGCCCACGCCCGGCAAGCCCCTGGACTTCATTGCCGAGTCCCCCTTTGCCGGCCGCGTCACCATCGAGCTCCTCGCACGGCGGGACATTTTCAAAGTACACGCTCCTTCCCGCGATCACTTCGACCCCTCCAACGCCGGCCTCGCCGCCTGGCAAGCAGTCTATGAGCAGGCTAACGACCAGGTCTGGGTCCGCAAGGTCGTCGACACGCAGCCCACCGATGCAGGAATCGTAAAGCTCACCGAACAACTGCAAATCCCTCCGGAAGCTCGCGGCCCCGCCCATGTCCGCGTCTTTGTCGAAGGCCCACAAGGTCACGCAGTAGGCATCGTCAACGTCGTCATCAGGCCGGCATTGTAGGGTGCATGAGTTCCACGAAATGCACGCGGGAGCGACACCGATTTCTGGGTTGACGCACCCGGCCAACGATATCGTTCACGCGTGCATGGCGCTGCGCTTATGCACCCTACAACCTTAAGGATCTGCGCATGAAAGCCTTCATCGTTTCCTTCCTGCTTGTCGTCTCTCTCTCGTCTGCGTCCGCCGCAGACTGGCCGCAGTTCCTCGGCCCAGCTCGCAACGGCATTTCGCCGGAGACCGGCCTGATGAAGGTCTGGCCGGCAGAGGGGCCAAAAGAAGTCTGGCGCGTGAAAGGGGGCGTCGGCATGTCGGGCCTGGCCATCAGTGGCGGCAAGCTGATGACGCTGGTGCAGAAGGATAGCAAGCAGTGGCTGCTGGCGCTCGACGCCAAGACGGGCAAGACCTTGTGGGAAACGCCGCTGGCCCCTGAGTACGAAAACCAAATGGGGAACGGCCCGCGTGGCACGCCGGCAATCTCAGGGGATCAGGTCTTCGTCTATACCGGCGAAGGAATTCTCATTGCCGCGTCGATCAAGGACGGCAATATCCTCTGGAAGCACCATCCAGTGAGCGAACTCGGTGGAACGCCCGCGGATTATGGAATGGCCTGCTCGCCGCTGGTCGTCGGCAGCCAGGTCATTGTCACGCCAGGAGCTCCCGGAGCCGCTGTGGTCGCTTATGACGCGAAGTCCGGAAAGCTCGCCTGGAAAACAGGGGACGATCCCGCCGGATATTCGTCCCCCGCGCTCCTCAAGGTCGGCGGCAAGGAGCAGATTGTCGTCTTCACCGGGGCTTCGGCCATCGGCGTTCAGCCGGGCTCGGGAAAGGTGCTGTGGCGCTATCCGTATGAGACGGAATTCAACTGCAATATCGCCACTCCGCTCACGGTGGATGGCCGTGTCTTCATTTCCTGCGGCGAAAACCACGGCTGCGTGCTCCTGGACGTAGCCGGCAAAGAGCCGATCGCGGTCTGGGAGTCGCAGGGGACCAAATCCGTCTTCAAGAACGAATGGCAAACCGCCATTCAGCTCGGCGGCTATCTTTACGGCTTTGACAACGTCGGCAGCGCCGGCCCGGTCACGCACCTGGCCTGCATCGAAGCCGACACCGGCACTCCGGTCTGGCAGAAGGCCCGCTTCGGCAAAGGAAACCTGATAGCCGCCGACGGCAAGCTCTTCCTGTCGACCATGAAAGGGGAGCTGGTGGTTCTTTCCGCCACTCCGCAAGGCTTCGAGGAACTCGGACGCAAAACGGTCCTTGGCACCACGCGGCAGTCCCCCGCCCTTTCCAGCGGGCTGCTCTATCTGCGGGACGACAAGGAGATTGTCTGCTTGGATGTGCGGTGAATCTTAGTACTGAGTACTCGGTACTCGGTGCTACATATTTGCCATCCCCAAAAACCTCAGAAAAGTAGCCGCGGCCCGCGATACCCTTTCACCCTTGCGGAGCAGCACGCCGCTGAAGATGGGGCGGACTTGTTTGCCGAGGCTGCGGGCTTCCACTTTCCGTCCGCGGGTGACTTCCCCCGAGTCGTGCAGCGGGACGATGCCGATGCCCAGGCCGGCTTCCACCATGCGGACGATGAGGTCGGTGTTGGTTGCTTCCAGCTCCACGTGCGGCACGAGCCCCAGGTGCTGGAAGGCTTCCACCACATGCTGTCGGCCGGTGGAGCCCCGCTCGTAGAAGATGAGCGGCTGCTTTTGCAAATCGGCCAGACGGAGCCGGCGGCGGTGCATGAGCGGATGGCCCGGCGGGGCGATCACGGACCAGTCCATCGCGAAGAGATGATGGTATTCCAGGTCCGGCGACGACTCATACGGAGCCGCCACGCCGAAGTGGAATTCCAGCGAGCCGCGCAGAACTTCTTCAATCTCCAGCTCGGTGCGGGCACTGAGCCGCACATGTATCAGCGGGTACTCGGCGTGGAAGCGGCGGACGACGTCGATCAGCGAATAGGCGATTAAGTACTGGCTGGCGACGACATCCACTTCCTGTTCAGCTTCCTCGGCCATGAATAAATCGCGCAGCTCCTTGGCCCGCTCCAAAAAGGCAATGGCATGCGGCAGCAGCCGTTTCCCCTGCGCGGTGAGCGGCGTTGTCTTCCGCATCCCGCGGCTCTTGCGGTAGAGTTCCACGCCGAGCCGCTCCTCCAGGGCAATTAGACGGCTGCGGATGCCTTGCTCGGTGATAAACAGGGTCTCCGCCGCAGTGCGAAGGCTTCCCTGGCGGGCGAGCTCCACGAAAGCCGCGAGTTGGTCGGTGGAAAGGGAGGGGAGGGAGGGTTGGGACATGAGTAGGCGGGTAGGCAGTAGAAAACAACAATTACCAACATGCTTTAGTCTATTAACAATTATTCCGGTTATCAATTTCAGGGTTTAATTCAGCATGGCGGTGGTGCCCCGTTCAACCCTTCACGCAATTCGAGGAGTCATGTCATGCGAGTTCAAACTTTCCTGACGCTGCTGGCCGCAGTGGTTGCGGCAACGATGCTTTGTCCACAATCCCCCTCCCTGGGCAAGGGAAACGACGGCCTGATCGTGCATGAGTGGGGTACGTTCACCACGCTCCAGGATGAAGATGGCCGCGAGCTTTCCGGCATCAATATCGACGACGAGCCGGTGCCCCGTTTTGTGCATGATGTGAACCCCGCGCTGCTTGCCTCGCCAGTCCTCACCAGCACGCACTGGGAGTACAGAATGAAGGGAGCCCCGCGGGCTCATCCGCTGGTGACAATGCGGCTGGAGACGCCGGTGATCTACTTCTATCCGCCGAAGGGAGTGACCGAGCCGTTTCCCATTGATGTGAATGTGAAGTTCCGCGGCGGCTGGCTGACGCAGTTCTATCCCCATGCCGTTTTCAGCGCTCCGCAACTGGAAACCGGCTCGTTCGATTTCGGCAAGCTTACGCCGGAAACCGTCGGCAGCCTGACTTGGAACGACCTGCAAGTCGGGACCAAGGCCGACGGTCCGAAAACCGACGAGCGGGTCTGGCTCGCTCCGCGGAAGGTGGGTGCCGCGAACGTGACGAATACTGATGGAGAGAGCGAGAAGTACCTGTTCTATCGAGGCGTCGGCAATTTGAAAGCCCCGCTCCGCATCACGATGGACAGCAGCAGCCACAAGCTGAGCGTGTACGGCAACTTCGGGCCGGTGCTGCTGGGCAAGGCGACCGCCAGCGTCCCGCCTCTGTGGGTCACGCAGGTGCGGCAGGACGGCGCGATGGCCTATCGCCGCATCGACGGCTTCACGGTCAGCGGCGATCAAAAGCAGGTCCTCGGCAAGGGAAGCTGCCGGTTTGAAGCGGCCGACTTCAGCCGCCAGAACCGCCCCAAGCTGGAAGCCGAGATGCACGCGGCGTTAGTGGAGGACGGCCTGTATGCCGACGAAGCGACCGCTCTGCTCTCGACCTGGCAATGGTCGTACTTCGAAAGCGCCGGCCTCCGCGTCTTTTACATGGTCCCGCGGCAGTGGACCGACTTCTATCTGCCGCTTGCCATTTCCGGCAATCCGCAAACGGAGCGGGTGATGGTCGGCCGCATCGAGCTCGTCAGCGACGAGCAGCGGGACTTGCTCGGCAAACTCCGCAAATCGGAAATCTCCGACGGAACTTGGGTGGAACAACTCAAGAGCTCCCCCGCCCGCGATCGCTTCCTGGCCGGCCGGAGCGACTTCGGCAATCTCGGCATTCCCGTCCCAGCCGACTATCAGCTTTATCTGAAGTTGGGCCGCTTCCGCAATGCTCTCGTGACCGCGGAAGAATCCCGCCAGCCATCCGCCAGCCTGACGAAATTCATCAATACCTATGGGCTACACCCGTTCCGGGTTGCCGGACGAACGCCGCCCAAGGAAGCTGGACCCAAAGACCCGCCTGAGGCAGCTTTGCCCGTCGGCAACTGGAACATCGAGTTCTCCAATGGGGTGACTGAGATGTGTGGCATCGGAAATGGCGGAGAGTCTACCGTCGTGGAACCGCGGCGGAGGTCAAACGGAATGGCGGAGGTCCAAGGGGGCAGTGTCGTGATAACTTTTCAGGACGATCGGATCGAGCGCTGGAACCCGGTCGGCAAGCGTTTCGTCGTCGAGCACTGGTTTCCGGGATCCGGGTTTCCCACCGCAGCCCCGATACTCGGATTCGCCGAGCGTGCCGAGTGAGGCAGATGGCCGAACAGGCTATGCACCTGACCCCGGTCCTTGATGCAATCATCAAAAAAGCCCTGGAAGCTTGCTTCCAGGGCTTAGAAAAAAGTGCGGTCGACAGGGCTTGAACCTGCACGAGATTTCTCCCGCCAGCCCCTCAAGCTGGTGCGTCTGCCAATTCCGCCACGACCGCGAATGCCTGATTTCAGGCTTAAGTCTAGTCTAGAACCTTGCCGGCTATCGTCAAGGGAGCAAACAAGCAGACCCCCAACCGACTTAAAAGGTTCGCGGCGAAATGGGGCGGAAAACCAACAGCAGCAGATGGAACAGAAGGCAACAGAGGTAACGAAGAAAGGCAGAGGGCGGGACTGGGCCAACCATTGAAACTCCTCCATCCGCCTTCGCTTTCCTCCCGCTTCGTTACCTTAGTTACCTTCTGTTCATTGCCTTTGTCTTTCGTCTGAGGCACTACTCTTTGGCGTGCAGCTCGGCATGTTCCTGCTCATCATGCGGCCGGTTGTCAAACCCGCGAGTTGCGGAGAGCTCGATGGTGTCCACGAATTTGACGTTCGCGCACTCGTCAATCTCGTCCGTATGGCAGGCCTTGTGATCCGGAATGAAAAATCGGATCGGCCCGCCGGCTTTCACGGAGAGTGGCTGGCCTTCCAGTCGGTAGATGACGATAGCCTTTTCCGTGACGGTGCTGAGCGGGATGCTGGCGTGGAAGTTGTCTGTTGTAGCGTGCAGGTTGAGGTACTTCGCACCCGCCTTCGGTTTTACCAGCGCGAGCAGCCCCGCCAGCCGCACGGCGTCACCCTTCCGCCCGGCTGCGATCTGGCTGACATCCACGATTTGCTGGCGATGGTCCACAGCAGCCAAGTCGGCGAAAGTGAGCTCGCGAGGGGATTCCACTTCGCCGGTGATTTTAAGTACGACTTCGCTCATGGAAACAAGATTATCCCCTGGGTGGCGGCAAGGAAGCGGCTCCGCGGTGCTGACATCAATTCCCACGCCGCTGGCCTGAGCCGATAGGAGCCGGCTGATGGCGAGGGCAATGCGCTCAGCCGCGAGAAGCGGCGGAATGCCACGAACATGAATGTTGGAGATGAGATTCCGCTGGGCGTCGGTATGGCCGGGGCGCGGGCGGAAGGCGAGGTAGGCGGAAAGACTCTCGCTCGTCGCCAGTCCGGGCCGCTCCCCGATGAGCAGCACCACCACTTGCGGCGAAAGCAGCTCGCCAATTTCATTGAGCAGCCCAACGCGGCAGTAGCGGACGGCAAAGGTTTGGCCTAAGGACCAACCTCGCTGCCAGATGGCATTTTCTAGCGCCGGGAGGAGCATCGGCAACTGAGTTCGCACGGCTTGCGCCGAAAGTCCGTCACCGATAACAAGCTGCACATCGCATCCCGCCGGGCAGCAAGCGGCAATCTGCTCGCGGGCCTCGTCGCAGAACTTCCGCCCCAAATCCGGCCGCAGCAGGTACTTCTGCTTGTTCGCCGCCTGCGTCTGGATCTGAAACAACTTCCTTTCGGCTACAAACTCCGGGCTGAAGTCCCGCGCGATGTCCAGCTCCGCCCGCACCGCATCCAGCGCCGCCGCATGGTCCCCTCGCAATTCCAACTGCGTGCTCATGCCATAGCTTGTGCCAGCTTGTGGAACCAATATCCTTGCCGGCGTGCGCGCACGAACCTGCTCAATGAGGCTGGTTGTTCGCGCGCCTTGGATTTCATTCGCCATTCGTCATTCGGGCTTCGTCATTCTCAAAACCGGCTCCGCCAACTTAAACAGCTCCGTCCCGCTCCGCCGCTCCATCCAGGCCGCGAATTCCGGCGCGGGGCGCAGGCCAAACAGCCGCCGCATGGACGCGGCGTCGTGGAAGCTGGTGGACTGGTAATTGAGCATCACGTCGTCGCTGCACGGCACTCCCATGAAGTAGTTGCACCCGGCGGCAGTGAGCAGGACCAGCAGGTTGTCGGCGGAATTCTGGTCCGCGGCAGCGTGGTTGGTGTAGCAAACATCGCATCCCATGGGCAGACCGAGGAGTTTGCCCATGAAGTGGTCCTCGAGGCCCGCCCGGATGATCTGCCGCTCATCCGCCAGGTATTCCGGCCCGATGAAGCCGACGACGCTGTTGACCAGGAACGGCTGAAACTGGCGGGCCACGCCGTAGGCGCGGGCTTCGAGCGTGAGCTGGTCGAGGCCGTGATGGGCGTCGGCGGAGAGGGCGCTCCCCTGGCCGGTTTCGAAGTACATCAGGTTATCGCCGACCCACTTCACATCGCGGCTGCGGTGGTGCTCCAGAACCTGCTGCTGGCCGTCTTCCAGAAGCGACAGCGAGACACCGAAGCTCGCGTTGGCGGACTGCGTGCCGGCGACGGATTGAAAGAGAAGGTCGAGGGGCGCGCCCCGCTTCATCGCCGCGAGCTGCGTGGTGATGTGAGCCAGGCAGCAGTGTTGCGTGGGAATCTCGAGCGTGGTAATGAGCCGGTCCAGGCCGTGCAGGATGGCGGAGACGCTTTCCACGGAGTCCCCCGCCGGGTTCACGCCAATTACCGCATCACCGCAACCGAAAGAGAGGCCGTCGATTGTCGAGAGCAGAATTCCCGCCACGTCGTCCGCGGGATGATTCGGCTGGACGCGGATGGCGAGCACTCCATGTTCGCCGATCGTATTTCGGCAGCGAGTGATGTTGCGGATAGTGCTGGTGGCCAGGATCAGGTCTTTGTTGCTCAAAAGCTTCGCCAGGCCGGCGACGATTTCCGGCGTGATGCCTTGTTGGAATTTGGGGAGCGCATCGCCGGAGTATTCTCCCGCCAACAGACGGTCGCGGAACTCGCCGAGCGTCAGGCTGCTGATCTCTGCGAACGCCGCCTGGTCAAGCTGCTCCAGAATCAGCCGGCTGACGTCGTCAACATCGGGGTCAATCAACGGCTGCTCGACAATTTCCCGAAGCGTCACTTCGGCAAGGGCCATTTTCGCCGCCACTCGCTGCCGCTCGGATCCAGCCGCGATGCCGGCCAGTTGGTCGCCGGATTTTTCCTCGTTCGCCTTGGCGAAGAGATCCCGCAGGTCGGGGAAGACGAACCGCTCGCCGCGAAGAGTGGAGGAGTAGGGCATACTCCAATCCTTTTAACGCAAAGGCGCGGAGGCGCGAAGACGCAAAGGGGAGAAGAGAGGAAGGAATGGAGACTAGGATCAGGATTAAGAGTTGGGATGCTGGTATCATTTCCGTCCGCCAGCCATCTTGGTTGCCGCGGGTAAGGAACGGAGCCGGACCATGTGCCAGATGCCGAAGACGGGGCCGAGCGCCAACAACGACAAAGCGGCAGGCCAACCGAGTTGAGCTTGGATGGTCGGGACGGCATAGATGGTGAGCGTGGTCAGTAGAAAGCCGGCGCAGGTCTGGATGGTGAGTGCAGTGCCGACGTAGCGAGGGTCGCAGAGTTCCGAGATGGCCGTGCTGAACTGGGCGCTGTCGGCCACGACGGAAAATCCCCAGATGAGGCAGACGACCGTCAGCAAGACCGGATGGTGGAGTAGATGGCCGGCAATCAGAGCGCAACTCCCCGAGACAATCAGGCTGACGATGGTCGTCCAGGTGCGGCCGACGCGGTCGGCCCACGCCCCGGCAAGCACGCAGCCGAAGCCGCCGATCGCAATCGTTCCAAAACCGGCGAGAGCGGCGTCGCGCGGCGACAAGTTCACTTTGTCATAGCTTTCCGCCAGCAGCTTGGGGGCCCAGGCCCACATCGCATAAAGCTCGAACATGTGTCCCAGATATCCGAAGTTGGCGCGGCGAACGGCCGGGTCTTTCCAGACGCGGGCGAAGTATTTCCAGTCAAATCGGGCGGCGGATAAGAGGTGTGGCCCGACCCGGGCGAAAAGAATCGCCAGGACAGCGGACAGTCCCGCCAGTGCCGAAGCAATTCCCATGACCCACCGCCAGTTCGTCGTCCCCAGTGCCAAGGCATTGATGAGTTGCGGCGAGGCACTTCCGAGCGTCAACGCTCCGACGAGAACGCCGATGGCAAAGCCCCGCCCACTGGCAAACCAGGTCGCCATGAGCTTCATGCCGGTGGGATAGACGCCCGCGAGCATGACGCCCGTGAGCATCCGTAAGGCGATGACCAGCGCGAAACCGCCAGCGGTGGTTCCGAGTTCCTTGGTAATCCCGAGTGGAATGACGAGATTGAAGACCGCGCCGAGTAGCGCGCAGACGGCGAGAAGCAGAGTCGGTTTGAGGCGGTCGCTGAGGTTGAGCACCGCGCTCACGAGCGCGCCAACGACAAACCCCAGTTGCACGCTAATGGTCAGCCAGGCGTCCGCGGTGGGAGAGAGGGTCCACTCCACTTTGAGCGCACCATTTACCGCGGATGCCGAAAACCACAGGGCCATCGCCAGCCACTGCACCACCGCCAGGACCACGAGTTGCCGCCACTTCATGGTGCTTGGTTTACCGCAGCGGAGCCGGCGTTACCAGTGGCGAAGGGCTCAACGGCTCAAGACGGCAGCTCGAAGATCGACTGCGTTTTGACGATGGCGTAATCGTCGGGGAAGGTGTGAAAGGCCTGCACGCGAAGGCTTCGCTGCCGCTCTTCCACGCTGAGGAAGCTGATCGCGCCAAGGGCCATGCGGCCGCTGGAATCGAAGGTGTGCAGGAGCCCATCCCGCTCGCCGTCGCGCCCCAGTTCTTCCTGGAAAGCCCAGAAAACTTCGGCCGGCACGGGCTCCAAGTGGAAATTCATCTGGTAAGTGATGCCGCCGCGGGCCTCGACTTTGTCGCTCTTCTGCCCCTTCAGGCGGTACGAGAGGAGCCGCCGCTTCTCCGGCAGCGGATGAGTGGCAGAGCAGGCGACTTCCGTGAGCGTCAGGCCGCGGTGCTTCCAAGTGACGATGTGGCCGGCACTCGTGATGTCGAGCTTGGCCTCGTAATCATCCCGTTTGATCGTGCGGGTCTTGTAGACCTCGAACAACTCGGGGTGCAGCGCCCGCCCAAAGAGTTGAAACGCCAATTCCGCAACTTTGGGCCTGACAGAAAGCACGATGAGTAGTCCTGACCTACGCGTATGAAAAATCTTGACTGCCGCGAGCCGAGCTTGTCGATTGCCAGCCAGCCGATTGATTGTCGCTCAATCATCCTCGCAACGACCGCATTATACGTTCGCTAAGCAGAGGCCACAAAGGCAGTTTCTCGCGGAAAAATATTCGGCGGGAATTGCCTCTTGACAGAAGCCGCGAAGGCTATCACATGGCGCGAAATGCGGAGAAAAAGCAGCATGAGCAGGCGACAAACCAGTTGTGAATCCGGTCTTGCGTCTGTGCGATGCCCCGCGCAGCCAGTAAATTGGTTGCTGTCGGCGTCACCATTCGCTCGCGTGCCCGGTCGATCACGCGTGCATTTCGTTTCACTCATGCACCCTACGACGTGTCCCAAAAAATCTTCTCCCATCGTCTGGCAAACGGCCTCACTCTCGTCGCCGAAGAAATGGACTGGCTGGAATCGGCAGCTTTTGCGCTGTTGACGCCGGCGGGGTGCGCGTATGAGCCGGCGGCTCAAGCGGGGCTGGCGGGACTGACGTGCGAGATGGTGGAACGGGGGGCGGGGGAGCGGGACAGCCGGCAGTTTGTGTCGGACCTCGAAAACCTGGGCGCGGATTGCTCGTCGGGCTGCAGCAACTCGCACACTTCGTTCGGCGGGGCGATGCCTCGCGAGAGCCTGCTGCCGGCACTCTCCATCTTCGCGGACGTGGTGCAGCGGCCCCATCTGCCGGAAGACCAATTGGAAGACGCCCGGCTTTCCTGTTTGCAGGAGGTCAGGGCGCTGGAGGACGACCTGGCTCAGAAACTGATGTTGACCCTTCGCGAGCGGTTCTATGGCGAACCCTTCGGCCGCTCGCCACAGGGAACGGTGGAGACGCTCGGCAGCTTGAGCATGACGGACGTGCGTCAATTCTTCAGCCGCACCTACCGGGCGAGCGACTCGATCCTGAGCGTGGCGGGGAAGTTCGATTGGCCCCGCCTGCGGGACCACGTCACGGAGCACTTTGGCAGTTGGGAGCAAGGACACGGGCTCCTCGCGCCGGAAGTCCCGCCGCCGCAAAAATATCTGCATGTACCCGCGGAATCCAGTCAGACGCACATCGGCATCGCGTTTCAGGGAGTGCCATACAGCCACGCCGATTACTTCCAGCTCCGCGGAGCAGTCGGTGTCCTATCGGACGGAATGAGCTCTCGACTCTTCACGGAGGTCCGTGAGAAGCGCGGCCTGTGTTACACGGTCTATGCCGTCAGCCATTCGCTCCGCGACCGGGCCGGCGTGTTCGCCTACGCCGGCACGACCAAAGAACGGGCTCAGGAAACGCTTGATGTGATGGCCGCCGAGCTCCACGGCCTGTTCCGCGGCATCGAGCAGGCCGAGCTCGACCGACTTAAAGGACGCATCAAACGGTCCCTCATTCTCCAGCAAGAATCCAGCCCCAGCCGCTCCGGCTCGATAGCCAACGACTGGTATTACCTGGGCCGCGTGCGGACGATGGACGAACTGCGGGAGATCATTGATGGCCTGACTGTCGAGAGCATCAACGACTATCTGGCCGCTCATCCGCCGGGAGAGTTCACGGTGGTGACGCTGGGAGCGGAAGGGCTGGAGTGGGAAGTGCAAAGTGCAGAGTGCAAAGTGTAGAGTGGGATACGAAACAGAGTACTCAGTACTGAGTACTTGGTACTGAGTACTCAGCATGTCGGCCACCATCGCCAAACCGAATCCCTATGCCGAGAAGGTTCCGCGTCCTTCAAGCGAGCCGCTACTGGAAGTGCGCGATCTCAAGGTCCATTTTCCTTTTCGCCGCGGCAGTATTTTCAAGCCCGAGCATGGTTTCATCCGGGCGGTGGATGGCGTGAGCTTTGCGATCCAGCCGGGCGAGACGCTGGGTCTCGTCGGCGAATCGGGCTGCGGGAAGACGACGACGGCTCGGGCGATTATCAACCTGCTGCGGCCGACGAGCGGGGAAATCTGGCTGGGAGGCGAGCGCATTGACCAGCTTTCCCCGCGAGGCATGTTTCCGCACCGCCGCAAGATCCAGATGATCTTTCAAGATCCCTACGCCTCCCTCAACCCGCGGATGACCGTCGGCAAAATCGTCCAGGAGCCGATGGACATCTTCGGCCTGCATGCCGCCCGTAATCGCAAGCTGGAGGTGATGCGAATCCTCGACCTCGTGGGGCTGAACCCGCGGTTCCTCAACCGCTATCCGCACGAGTTCTCCGGCGGCCAACGGCAGCGGATTGGGATCGCTCGCGCCCTGGCCGTGCAGCCCAAGCTGATTGTCTGCGACGAGCCGGTCAGCGCCCTCGATGTCTCGATCCAGGCCCAGGTCATCAACCTGCTGATGGATTTGCAGAAGCAGCTTGGCCTGGCATACCTGTTCATTTCGCACGACCTCTCCGTGGTGCGGCATATCTCGCACCGCATCGGCGTAATGTACCTGGGCCGCATGGTGGAGCTGGCGTCGTCCGCCGCCTTGCACGCCCATCCGCGGCATCCCTACACCCAGGCCCTGCTCTCTGCCGCCCCCATTCCCGACCCCGTGCGGGAGCGACAGCGGAAACGAATCATCCTTCGCGGCGAAGTCCCTTCCCCGGACCGCACCTATCCCGGCTGCCCCTTTGCCGACCGCTGCCCCATCGCCGAAGACTACTGCCGTCAGGTCGTCCCGCAACTTGTCGGGGTCAGGCACTTGGTTTCCTGCCACAAAGCGCCGCCGGAAGAAGGGGCAGGGTAACTCCGTCGCTCGCGCGAGGATTTGCTTTCGAGGACACCTATGTTCGGTTGGTTCCAGCCACAGTGTCCGGTGAATACGGCAGAAAAAGCATGGCTGGAAATGCGCATGAACTGGCTGGCCGCCAAGCTGGGGCGGCAGCGCCTCCTTGATGCCACGGTGATGCTTCCTACGCCCGAGTTCTTTCCCGACAAGCTGGATGGGAGCGCGGAGGATGCCACGAAGATTTTCACCCGTCTCTGTCAACATGTGAGAGTGGATGCCAAGGAGATTCTTCTCGATGCCTGGAGCGACAAGGAAATGGAAGGGGCGCTCGGCCTGTATGTTCAAGAAACACCGCCGCGCATCCTGGTGAATGAATGCGAACTCGCGGACTCCGAGTCGCTGGTCGCCACGCTCGCTCATGAACTCGCTCATCATTTGCTGCTCGGCGGAGGACTTCTGGCAGAAAACAACCTCGATCTCGAACGGTTGACTGATCTGTTGCCGGTCTTCTTGGGAATTGGAATTTTTTCTGGTAACTCGGTATTCAAGGAATCGCATTGGCGGGAAGGGCGGTGGAGCGGCTGGAGCATGCAGAAGAAGGGGTATCTTCCGCTTCGAATGTTCGCTTATGGATTCTCGCTCTTCGCCTTCGCCCGCGGGGAACAAAAACCAAAATGGGCAGGCTACCTGCGGCGCGATCTGTCGGAGCCGTTCTGGCAGGGCTTGCGATTTTTGAGCAAGACCGGTGACACCATCTACGGCGAGCACCCGAATCTTCGCGCGCTTTCCATTGTCCAGCTTCAAGATCGTTTGCATTCTCCTTCCGCGACAGTGCGCTATGTCACCTTGTGGGAATTGGAAGAGCGAGGGCCAGAAGTTGCAGCCGCGACGGAAATGGTTGCAAAATGCGTCCTGGACCACGATCAAGAAGTAAGCGAAAAAGCTGTCCGTGCCTTGGGAAAGATCCGCTCGCCGGCTGCAATTCCAATTCTGTCGAGTCGCTTGTCCTCTGGAGTTCCTCGGATTCGGGCTGCCGCTGCCCAAGCTTTGGGAGAAATTGCCGCTGAGGCGGAGTCGGTCCTTCCCGAATTGCGAAGTCTCTTGAAGGATAATGATGATGCAGTCCGGGTCTCGGCGATGGATGCCATTGGCAGTTTTGAATCTCGCGCCGCGGGGCTCAGTAACGAGTTTTGGCCGATTCTTAAGGAAGGAATGCTTCAATGCGACTACAGTAGGTTCGGCCCTGCCATCTATGCGCTGCGGCGAATCATCCCTTCGCCGCATGAAACCATCCAGAGTTTTATCGCGAACTTTGATCGAGCGATGCAAATTGTCGCTCTGGAGGTCCTGAACGAAGAACCGCCCGTCGAACAACCTTCTCCCCTTTATCTGCCGTAGCGATGACCCAGGATTCTCGGATACCGGCGGGGGCCGGTATCCGAGAATCCTGGGTCATCGCAAACACCTAACCCCCCATCCGGCTGATAGACTTGCCTTTCATCGGGCTTGGCGGCTGATCCCCGCCATGAGATTCCGGCGACTGCGGTTCCTGACCTTTCCGTAGTTCGCCGGAGTCGGCCCGGTGAAAGGTCAGAACCGTGGCGGACGAAGACAATCTTCTCAGCATCATACCCCTTGTGCAGACGGTCTTTCACGACCGCGAAGGGACATCTCGGCTGTTCGATCCGGCAGCGTATAACCTCATTAGCTATCACCAGGAAATGCTCGATTATGATTTGCTGTACCGCCACGTTGACAGGCGGTCATGGCTTTTGCTGAAAGTCCACAGGCTTGGAAAGATCGTGTCTTACGCAACCAACCTCCCGGTAGTTCCAGACGGACGATTCATCTCTCAGCACGCAGCAGTCAATTGGCTTTTGGACCGTGGAAAGCCGGTTCCGAAAGACATTGATATAAGCGACCGCATGGAGGTTCCGCCAGATTTCGTTATGACTGCCGAGCCGGAAGCGGCTGGGTTTGATGCCCCCAGCGATACCGCGAGAAAACCCAAACTCGTTCGCAATCTGACGTGGTACGTCTGGTATCACGACAAGGCAGCCGCTACCCATCGCAGCCCGGCAGCAATCAGGGACCGCTGGAACAGAGAGAACCCAAAAGATCAAATCAACCTGGAAGCATCCGATGGGGGTCGTGGCTTGGTCAAGCAGGGAATTCAGGCGGCGAAGAAGTACCTCGACTCGCGCGGCATAGAAGCCCTAGCAGCCATAGATGAATTCACTGCTGTCCGGCTAACGAGCCGGCGGTTTTCACTAAACTACTAAAATTGCGATAATTCCGTCGAGCAATGCTTGTACACGACTTGAACTTGCGAGGACACTTGACCCGGTTGGGGCGGGCACTTTCTTGCCTTGGGGGGTCTTGTGTTCGACGGACAATTCGTGTTTGCACAGTTGATGGAGTTTCTACCGCGGCGCGAGTTCAACGCTTGTGTCAGCAAGTATCGAGGCAATCATCGGCAACGAGGCCTTTCGTGTCGCGATCAGTTTCTGAGCTTGGGGTTCGCGCAGCTTACCTTTCGAGAAAGCCTGCGGGACATCGAGGCCTGCCTTCGCGCTTTGGGACCGAAGTTGTATCACGCGGGTTTTCGTGGCAAGATTTCGCGCAGCACGCTGGCCGATGCGAATCGCGCCCACGATTGGCGAATCTATGCCGATTTCGCGCAGGTGCTGATTGGCCGGGCGCGGCAGTTGTACAAACAGGAATCGCTGGCCGTCGATCTTCAGCAGACGGTCTACGCGCTCGACTCCACGACGATCGACTGGTGCTTGAGCTTGTTCCCCTGGGCCAAGTTTCGCCGCCGCAAGGGAGCCGTCAAGCTGCATACGCTCTTGGACCTCCGCGGCAACATTCCGTGTTTTGTGCATATTTCCCACGGGAAAATGCACGCTGTGACCGTGCTCGACGAACTGCCGATCGAACCGGGCGCCTTCTACGTGATGGATCGAGGCTATGTCGATTTCAAACGCCTGCATCGCTTTACAGCCTGTGCCGCGTTCTTCGTGACGCGCGGCAAGCGGAACCTCGACTGCACGCGACGCGCGCGTCGGCCGGTCGACAAGACGACCGGCCTGCGGAGCGATCAAACGATCGTGCTGGCCGGCCCCAAGTCGTCGCGGCTCTACCCCGAATCGCTGCGGCGGGTCGCGTTCTACGACGTGGAGCGCAAACGACGGCTCGTGTTCCTGACCAACAACTTCGCGCTGCCGGCGCTCACGATCGCGCGACTCTACAAGTGCCGCTGGCAAGTCGAGTTGTTCTTCAAGTGGATCAAACAACATCTGCGGATCAAGGCTTTCTACGGCACGACCGACAACGCCGTGAAGACTCAGGTGTGGATCGCGATCAGTATCTACGTGCTCGTGGCCATCATCAAAAAGGAATTGAAGCTCAAACGGAGCCTGTACGAAATCTTGCAAATCCTCAGCCTCACGTTATTCGAGAAAACCCCGTTATTTGAGGCCTTGAACGCTCCCATTGAACCGAATTCGAAACCCGATAGTTCTAACCAATTGACACTGTTCGACTTATAGCCGGACAGCAGTGAGATGAATTACAAAATTTACCAGGGTAAATCGTGGTTTTACCCTGTGTTACCCCGTTGATTTACCACGTAGTTCCTGCTTGACGCTTTCCCTGCCCGCCAGCGCAAAATGAGGCCCAACGGAAATAAATCCGTTGGGCCTTTTGCGTTTGTGGGGGCGTGGTGTAAGGGTAGCACGCCGGTCTCCAAAACTCGCGGTGCGGGTCCGAATCCCGCCGCCTCCACTCTCGCAAGCCTTATTTTCGTCGTTTGGCAGCCTTTAGCAAGAGCGCCCTTGCCCAAGTGGAAGTTTCTTCCGGCTTGGCCGCATTATCAAGCTCTTGGCGCTCGCCAGCGGAAAGGCGGATTTTGAGCAATTTATCCAGCCGCTCGCTAGGTGGCAGCGGGGGACGGCCCCTGCGCGGTTTCTTGGGGGGTTTATCAGCCATATCCTGCTTATTGTGGCCCTAAAAATCTTTCTGTCAAGCCCTTGACGGCAATGTATTTTGTGGTCACAATAAATCCTGTTGAGCAGCGAATACCTAAGTGAAGGCAGTCGCATTCAACGGGAGAAAACAGGCCATGACGACCGAAGTGAAGTTCGATCCGCAGCAAGCCAGGCAACAGCGGGGATTGGTTATCGCAGCCACTTGCAAGCTGGCGAAGAAGAACGATTTTTGGGTTGTGCCAAGCTCCACCGGGCAGGGGCGGTATTACGTCCGCCCGGACAAAGCCAGTTGCACCTGCCCGGACCATCAGGAAGAGGACCACAAGTGCAAGCACCTTTACGCGGTGGAAATCGTGATTCAGCGTGAGCTATTCAGCGACGGCAGCGTGAGCGAAACCAAATCGCTGACCGTGACCGCCATGCCTCGGAAGACCTATCCGCAGAAGTGGAAAGAGTACAACGCGGCGCAGGTCAATGAGAAGGACCATTTTCAGTCCCTCTTGCGGGACTTGTGCAAAGGTCTGGCGCAGCCCGAACCGGCAACCAAGAAGCGAGGACGGCCAACTATCCCGCTGGAAGATTCGATCTTCGCGGCAGTGTTCAAGGTCTACAGCACCGTGAGCGGACGGCGGTTCATGTCGGACTTGCGGGACTCGCAAGAGAAAGGTTTTATCAAGAACGTGCCTCACTACAACCAACTGTTCAAGGTGCTGGAATCGCCAGCGGCTACCCCGATTCTCCATGCCCTGATTAAAGCTACGTCCGCTCCACTGAAAGCCGTGGAGAAGAATTTCGCGGTCGATAGTTCGGGTTTCTCCGCTTCCCGGTTTGATCGGTGGTACGACCACAAGTACGGCGGTGAGAAGTCGCGGCGGTCCTGGATTAAGTGTCACCTCATGTGCGGAGTCAAAACGAACATCGTGAGCGCCGTGGAAATCTCTGACTCTGGCGACAGCCCGCAACTCCCCGGCCTGCTGGCGACTACCCGGCAGACCTTCAAGGTCGCGGAAGTCTGTGCGGACATGGCCTACAGCAGTCAGGACAACTATTGCACGATTGAGGGGGCCGATGCTGCCGCCCTCATCCCGTTCAAGAGTAACACGACCGGGGGCATCGGCGGTACTTTTGCGAAAGCCTTCCACTACTTCAACCTTCACCGGGAAGAATTCATGGAACGGTATCACCAGCGGTCGAATATCGAAAGCACGTTCAGCATGGTCAAGGCGAAATTCGGTGACAGCGTGCGGAGCAAGACTGACGTAGCAATGCGGAACGAAGTGCTGGCGAAAATCGTCTGCCACAACGTCTGCTGCTTGATTTCCGCCATGTACGAATTGGGAATCACCCCGGAATTCGCCCAAGCGGTTTAAGTTTGCAATTCACTTCTGACCGTGTTAGCCTGCGCCCTGTTCTATCACTTCGTTTTTCTCGCCAACCTGCCATGCCGAATCTTGCTTGTCCGCACTGCCGAACCGCAGTAAGCACTTCCCCGGAACTAGCTGGAATGAAAGTCGCTTGCCCATCATGCGGCAAGCACTTCACAATGCCAGCGGCTAAATCAGCGCCGCCGCCGGTTCCACCGCCTATCGAAAACTACCAGCCGCCGCCCCCCAGCGCCTCCGCCTGCACCGCCAACGTCGCCATTCTCGCAGGGGCATTACTACCATCAGCCTACAACGCTCGTTGTGAACACGGCGCAGCAACAGCAGGATCGGTTGCAGGCGGGCGGATGGTTCGCCCGTTCATTCGCGTCCACGTCTGGCGTCATGCTGGCGGTGTTCATTCTGACGGTCGGGATTCCGCTTCTCCTCATGTTCCTGTTCTGCGCGGGAATCATGTTTTGCGGGGTTCTCGGAGGTGCTGCTGGCGGGTGAGTCTTGACGGGGCAATCCCGTTTGGCGTAGAAAGTCCAACAGCCGCCAGTAAGCGCTGGCGGCTGTTGAGGTTTTGTGTCGAGCCGGAATGAGCGGCCCAACGCGCTAAGTACGTGCGCCATTGTAGCCGCCTAGCCCGCGCTCCGGCAAGGTCTAGGAGTCCAAGCATGGACAAGGTGACGTGCGCGGCTTGTGGTTTGCTGACAATCCGCAATAGCGAGACATGGGAACTCTGCGAAGTAGACGACCTTTACCGGAAGGAAGGCAAACTTCACGGCTCAATCGGCGGCAAGCGAATCGCCACGCCGATTTGTTTCGCTGGGCAGTTTCAATTGCAGGAAGACCACCAGCGGTGGAAGAAAGCAAAGGGAGTTTCCGACGACGACTGCCTAGTTTACACGTTCACCGATGAGCGAGACTGTCCCTCATTCCAAAAGTGGATTCTTGGACTAAGGGGCTGTGCAGATTCTATATCCGAGATTCCGATATTGGTGTATCAAGCGTTCTACCTGAGGGGAGGGTTGAACGCATGGATGCGGTTGTGGTTCGAGCGTGTGAGTGTGAG
>JBKJNY010000104.1:0-23624 GCA_046593355.1 Pirellulaceae bacterium
TCAGTCGCGTTTGAATGAGCCATAGAAGTACTCACTCAAGCAGACAGGCATTTTCTGGGCGAAAATGCGTGCTAGCTTTGCTCGCGATTTCCAGCACATAGAAAACGTTAGAGTCAGCAGATTTCCAATCTTCAAATTGCCGACTTCCGACTTCCCGAGGCGCGAAGCTCCGCCCCTCCAGAACCTATTATACAAAAGGCCACGTCCAGCCTAAGTGTCCAGTTCCGGGTGTGGAACGGCAGAACTCCCCCCCTTCCCTTTTCCCCTGCCTGTGTGGACAGGGCTTACGGCTGCGTGGGTTGGCCTGACTCCGGCTCAATGGCAGAAATTGCCGCCCGGGCATGTTCCCGTACGTAACTCGGGACGAGGCCATTGGTGTCAACATCCCGCCCAGGCAGCTCCAGCCGGTGGCGGAGCATCGGCAAGGCATCCCGAGCCGCTGGACCAATACCTCGAAGGGTTTCCGCGGCCCACCCCTGGTGCTTAAAGCTCCCTTTCTCAAGCACGCGAATCAGCATCGGAATGCTGGCGAGAATCTCTTTCGATTTGCGACCATTCTGCGGGTCAACTTTCATCGCCGCCCAGGCTGCCGCGACTCGTGATACGTCCGACCGTTTTTCGGCGCCGGCGACCTCCAGAAGAGTGGGGAGCGTGTCTTTAGCTTCGGGACCGATCCACATGAGTGCATTCGCCGCCTGGCTAACGACCTGTTCGTTCCCCGTGCTCACGGCCTTGGCGAGCGCAGGAGCGGCCGGCGATCCGATTTTATTGAGCGTCACGCTCGCGGAGACTGCAACCGCCGAATCCTCGTGGGCGAGCAGCTCGATGAGGCGGGGTATTGCGGGAGCACCGAGGCTTTGAATTGCGATTATCGCGGAATGTCGCTGAGGCTTATCGATGGGAGAAAGCAGCGGGAGGAGTTCTTCGATGATTTCCGGTCCAAACCTGGCTAATGATCGGCCGGCGCGATCCGCGGCGCTCTGCCATTCCTGCCTATCCCGTATTTCTCTGTCATCCGTGGTGCGCGGGTCAATGGGCGGGGGATTCTTGATGATGGCCAGCAACGCAGCTTTGGCTTCCAGATTCGGCTTGCCGAACTTGCCGAGCGCGTCCGCCGCCGCGGAGCGGACCAGAGGATTTTTTTCGTCTCGCGAAAGTTTCACCAGTTCCGCTCTGATTTCCTCGCTTGAGAAGTTCGCACGACGAAGATTGGCCACCGTCCTGCGCTGGATTTCTGGGTCGCCCGACCGCAAGAGCTGCAGGAAGTGCGGCACCGCAAGATCCCCGAATTGGGATAACTGACCGATATAGTAGCTGGCCATTTCCTTGGATTCCAACTCCACCGCCGCCTCATAGAGAGTGGCGGCAGCCGTCTCGCGCGAAGCCAATTTCAATTTGTCGAAGTAATCGGGATGCATGCGCTTGATCGTGACCACGCTGTCAAGCACTTGCCTTTTGTCGGCCAGCAGCGCTTCCAGTTTTGGCAGAGCGGCTTCCGCTTCCGGTCCCATCGCCGGGAAGAGCTCGTAGAAGGTTGCGATGCTCGCACCGGCTTCGATGCTGGCGAGCACTTCGGGCATGACCTCCTTGCCCCGTGCGACCAGTTCGCGCTGTGCCACCAGCCGCTTCTCTTGCTGATTGGACGAAAGAGCCGAGATGAGATTTTGGGTCGATTCCGGCTGTTTTTCTGGAGAATGACGAGCGGGCCGTGGTTCTTTCCCGCCACTCGCCGACACAAGCCATTTGAAGACTGTCCGCGCGCCGCGCATGGCAGCCAGTCGGACTGGCGTGAACCCTTCGTCGTTCATTGGATCCAGTTTGGCACCAGCTTCGACCAAGAGTTTGACGACCTTCAGGTCTCCGTCACCGGAGACGGCCATGTGCAACGGTGTTTGGGCTCGGTTGTTCGTGACGTTGGGATCCGCCCCATTCTTCAGCAGCAGTTGCACGATGTCGAAACCCCCCTGGAGAGCCCCGATGTGCAGCGGCGTGTAACCTTCGCGATTGGCCGCGTTGGGGTCCGCGCCATTCTTGAGCAACTCAGCCGCGGCAGGCACATTCCTGTTCAGACATGCCGTGTACAGGGACTCGTTCAATCCTGGTTCCTGGGCGTCAGCCAGTTGTACTTGACTCAGAATCAGAAGAGGGACAAACATTACCGGCCGAAAGGTCGCATTCAAGGAACCCACGTGAATCTCCTTGTTGAACGGGTTATCGCAAGAAGTATGGTAGCGCATAGATCATTGTAGGTATCCCAAGGGACTTGGGGGCGTTGTGACGGGACGAGCGAAGCGGGATGAATGGCCAGTTTCATCTCTGGCCTTCAACGATCGCCGCCAGCCCCTCCCTGTAACTGGGAAAGAGGAGCGTCGGGGCGAGGTCGCGGAAGAGTTTGGCCGGGCGGATGCGCTTGTCGCTGCCGGCGCGAAGCGCGGCGGGAGAGTTCGGATCGGGGGGAACGAATTGCGGCTCGGGGGCGGCGAGCAGGCGGGCCAGTTCGCGGTAGTAGTCGGCTCGCAGCACGGGGCTGCCGTCGGAGACGCAGTAGAGGTTCGGAACCTCGGCCCGCTGATCGGCGAGCAGGACGATGCGGGCGGCGTCGTCCACATGAATCAAGTTCAGCCAGCCTTCCGCCGGAGCGTCAATCGGCCGGCCGGCTTGCAGATCGGCGGCCCGGGGAATACGGCCGGGGCCGTAGATGCCCGCCAGGCGCAGGATGATGCCGTGGCTGCCGTGCGGATGGGCGTGCAGGATTTGTTCGGCGGCAAGGGAAGCTTTGCCACCCTCGCGGAGTGGCTGCGGCGGAGTGTCCTCATCGACCCACTCGCCGGTCGCGCCGCCGTAAACCCCGGTCGAGCTGATGTAAATCCAGCGACACATTTGGCTGGCTGCGGAGTTAAAGAGTGGAGTGTCCAGGAGCCTGGCCAGGCCACCGGCGTAGACCTGCTCGATGGGTTGAGACGACTTTCGGTCATAACCGACGGAATACAGGACGGTGGAGAAGCCCTCGGCGGGAAAGAGGGATCCAGAGAGGACAGGAAGATTATTGATGTCCAGGACGACGGCTGAAATCCCTTCGCGGCCGAGCTCTTGTGCCTTGTCGGCCGACCGTGTCAGGACGCAAACCTGCTCCCCCGCCTGTTTCCACAGCCGAGCCACCCGCGATCCCAAATATCCGCAGCCGACGATGAGTTTTGCCACGAGTATTGCCGCTCCCGAGAAATTGTAATATCTCCGTAAACTCCGTAAGATTCGACGTGCCCGCGGAGGTCCACTTGCGTATCATATTCTAAGGAACGCGAAAGGTTTGCCGCCTGCGGGTAGCTTGCGGGCGAGCGAGGCTTCGATGGGCCGATAAAATACTCGGTGGACCGGCAGAATAAATCGAAACACAAAACTGAGGCGTTTTCATTTTGAATCGGGTATGATTAAAGGGCTGCGTCGGCTTATCAGGATTGAGAAGCCGGGCAGTTGCACATTCAGCACTCGGAGGACAGCGATGCGAAGGAATGTCACGGGTCGGTGGTTTGGCTCCCTTCTCCTGACGGCGGCTCTCGCCTTCGGCGGACTTCGCGTCAGCCAGGCCGATGAGGTAGTTTCCACGCCCGCCCCCGTCGCGGCTGCCGCGACCATGGCGGAAACGGTCAGCGAGGGCCTGAGCAAGATCCTGATGGGGGGCGCTCCGGGCAATGTCTCCGATTTGAAGGCCATGCAGCAGCGGGTGCAGAAGCTGAGCGAGAAGCTCATGCTGGCAACCGTGGGGGTGCAGGTGGGCCAAGCCCAGGGCAGCGGTGTCATCGTCAGCAAGGACGGCTACGTCCTGACGGCGGCCCATGTCTCGGGCAATCCCGGGCGGGACGTGACTTTCATCATGTCCGACGGCAAGATGCTCAAGGGAAAGACGCTTGGCCTGAATCGCACCCTCGACGCGGGGCTGATGAAGATCGCGGAAGGGAGTGATTTCCCGTCCGCGGAGATGGGGCTCTCGGACATTCTAAAAGATGGCCAGTGGTGTCTGGCGACTGGTCATCCCGGCGGATATCAATCGGATCGCAAGCCGGTGCTGCGGCTGGGGCGGGTGCTGCTGAGCGATAATTCCACGATCACGACTGATTGCACGCTGGTCGGCGGCGACTCCGGCGGCCCGCTGTTCGATTTTGACGGCAAGGTGATCGGCATCAACAGCCGCATCTCCGGGCCGATCAACTCCAACATGCATGTGCCGGTCAATACGTTCAAGGACACCTGGGACCGGATGGTGAAGGGGGACGCTTGGGGACACCTGCCGGGCAATGACCCGTACCTTGGCATCCAGGGAGACGCGAATTCTAAAGAAGCCAAGATCGGCCAAATCCGCCCCGATTCTCCCGCTTCCAAGGCGGATCTGCAAATTGGCGATCTGATTGCGTCGGTCAACGGCCAGAACGTGGCGGACTTCGGTGCGTTCAAGGCGATCATCAACGACCATCAGCCGGGCGACGAGCTGAAGCTGAAAATCAAGCGCGGCGACCAGGAAGTGGAAATCAAGCTGAAACTGGCGAAAAAGTAGCCCGCACACTCCGTGTGCGGTGCATGCCGGCACACGGAGTGTGCCGGCTACTATGTTGACGGACATTCAAAGGAGCGAAGGCTGTGAAGAAGATGCGACTGGGTTTTGTGCTCGCTGTGTTGGCCGCGCTCCTGATTTTCACTGGCATGGCGGCTGCCCAGGCGGACCGCTCGCACAACCGGGTTCTGGCCGCTTTCCGGGAGGTGGTCAGTGAATCGACAAAAAGCACCGTGCAAATCACGTGCGACGGGCAGAAGGCTGCTCTGGGCGCGATCGTCGATGCCAACGGCTACATCGTGACGAAGGCCAGCGAAATCAAGGGGAAGATCGAGTGCCAATTGCAGGACGGCCGCAAGCTGCCGGCTCAGCTCATCGGGCGCGATCCGAGTCTGGACTTGGCGATGCTGAAAGTGGAGGCCAAGGACTTGCCCGTGGTGGCGTGGCGCGACGAGGCCCCCGCCGTCGGCAGTTGGCTGGCCACGCCCGGCCTGCACAAGGATCCCGTGGCGATTGGCGTCGTGAGCGTGGCGGCCCGCAAGATTGCCGCCCCCTTCGGGTACATGGGAGTGCTGCCGGACGAGGACGAAACCGTCGCCCGCATCGCCTCGGTCAGCCGCGGCAGTGCCGCCGAGAAAGCCGGCCTGCTGGCCAAAGACGTCATCAAGACTATCAACGGCAAGGAAGTGAAGGGGCGCAAACAGCTTGTGGATACCATCCACGCCTATCAGCCAGGCGAGACCGTCGAGCTGATTGTGCAGCGCGGCACCGAAGATCTGAACGTCAGGGTCACGCTGATGAGTCTGTCACAAATTGCCCACAATGATCGTGGCCAGCCCGATCGGGCGGAATTCCAGAACGGTCTGGGAGGCGCGCTCAGCGACCGGCGGGCCGGGTTCATCCTGGCGATCCAGCACGATACGGTGCTGCGGCCCTCGGAATGCGGTGGTCCCATTGTGGACCTCGACGGCAAGGTCATCGGCATCAACATCGCCCGCGCCGGCCGCGTGGAAAGTTATGCCCTTCCCGCGGCAACCGTGAGGAGCATGCTCCCCGACCTGATGTCCGGCAAACTCTCGCCCATGCCCGTCGCGGAAAAAATCGCCGACAAAGCTGCCGTTCCCACGGCGGAGCCGGAGAAGAAGGTGCAGTAGCTAGCACCTCCCGGGTGGCACGCCCACGGCTTTGCGTGGGCGTGTTCGTTTCGGGTTGCTTGGCCGCGACTTTCTCTTGACGTCCTGCGCTCGCAGCGGCTACCATTCCGCCCTCCCTGGTGAAGTTCGCGTTCTTTCCCGCTCGCGCAAACGCCAGTGACCTCGCGGCCAAGGAGGGCCACATGCTCACGAAAGCCTGGATTGCCGTTCTGATGGGGCTGGTTCTAGGAAGCCTGCTATTTTCCAGCGGCTGCGGCTGGTTCGGAAACGGGTACTCGAATAACCCGTACAATTACGGGCCATGCAACTGCGGAGCGGCGCATCCGGCGAACATTCCCGCCGGTGGGCTTCCCACAGCCAGCGGCACGCCCGGCTGGCGCTCCGTTCCGGCGGCGAGTGGAGGCGCGGCGGTTCCCTCTGGCGGACCTTAAAGGCCGTCGCGCTCTTAGCCGGCGAACGAGGCTAGCCTTCCGCCTGTCCTCCGTGCCCCCGTGACTCTGTGTGAGATTCTCGTGTCACTCTCCGTGCCCGCTCCGCCTTACTCCGGCACGCCACTTGCAAATACTCTTATTCAGCCCATCGTAGCTTGGAACCTGCGGAGGGCTGGTTCGCCAGATCGCTTGGGGCCGGAACAGAGCAGAGGCCGCCTTCGGGGCCGGTTGAGAATGAGGCAGTGGCGGCTCGCAAGCGAACGAGAAGCCTGAACAGCAGACGGAAGGCAGGAATCAGGAAGAGGTTACGGCGAAAGAGAGAGGCCGGGAATTGCCTTGCAATTTCCACACAGCATCAGGCGAGTGAGGTTTGGCTTCGGCTAGCCTCCCTCGCCTGTTCTGTTTCTTGTGTAGCAATTTTGAGCACCTGCTTCATAACGATACATATCGGACCCCCGCTGGTCGCGCGGTAGGCAAAGCCTGAAAATGGCCCCATGCGTTTGGGCTACAACACCAACGGCCTCGCCCATCACGATCCCTTCGCCGCTCTCGCGCTCCTGGCGGAGATGGGATACCAGAGCGTGGCCCTGACGCTGGACCACGGGCCGCTGAATCCGTTTGCGGACGACTGGGACCGTCAGCGCAAGCGTCTCAAATCGGCACTCAATGGTTTCGGAATGACCTCGGTCGTCGAAACTGGCGCGCGGTTCTTGCTAGACACAGCCGTCAAGCACGAGCCGACACTCGTCTCCGCGAAGGCCGAGGACCGCCAGCGTCGCATCCAGTTTTTGCACAAGGCCATCGACGCCGCCGCGTTTCTCGGCAGCGGCTGCGTCTCGCTTTGGTCCGGCGTGGTCCGGGATGATGCCGCCGATAACGAAGTTTGGGACCGTCTGGTCCCTGCGCTGCAATTAGTTCTCCACGATGCCCATGACCACGGCGTCACCATCGGCTTTGAGCCGGAGCCGGGGATGTTCATCGATACGATGGCGCGGTTCGCCGAGATGCAGCAACGCCTGAACGCACCCCATCTCAAGCTGACGCTCGACATTGGCCATTTGCATTGCCTGGGGGAGCTTCCCATTGCCGACTACATTAGGAAGTGGAAAGGCGAAATCGTCAACATCCACATCGAAGACATGCGAGCCGGTGTCCACGAGCACCTGATGTTCGGCGATGGAGAAATGGACTTCCCTCCCATCTTCGCCGCCCTCCGCCAGGCCAACTATCGCGGCGGTCTCCACGTCGAGCTCTCCCGCCACAGCCACGAAGGCCCCGCCGCCGCCCAGAGGGCATTCGACTTCCTCTCTCCACTCCTGGCAGGAGAGTAGTGGATAGTGAATAGTGGATAGTGAATAGTGGTGAGTGGTGAGTAGTCATCGCACCACTCACCACTCACCACTCACCACTCACCACTCACCACTCACCTCCCTCCCCATGCCCCACGTCATCTTCCTCTCCATCCCCGGCCTCCGCTCCGCCGACCTGGCCTCGATGCCCAACCTCACCAGGCTCATGGCAGCCGGCGATCGGGCCACGCTGACGCCCAGCTTCCCCGCCGTGACCTGGCCGGTGCAGGCGAACATGCTCACGGGCAAACTGCCCCGAGAGCATGGCGTCATTGCCAACGGCTTCTACTGGCGCGACAAGCAGGAAGTCGAGATGTGGACCGCCTGGAACGACAAAATCACGGCTCCGCAAATCTGGGACTTGCTCCACAAAAAAGACCCCAAGTTAACGAGCGCCGTCTGGTTCCCGATGCTCAGCAAAGGGTGCGGAGCCGACTATATCTGCATGCCCGCCCCCATCCACAATCCGGACGGCAGCGAGTCCCTCTGGTGCTACACCAAGCCGGTCGAGTTGTACGGCACGCTCCGCGACACCTTCGGGCACTTCCCGCTGATGAACTTCTGGGGCCCGATGACCAATATCAAATCTACCGCCTGGATTTGCGACTCCGCTGGCTATGCGATGGAGCATTATCGCCCCAATTTCTGCTACCTCTATCTGCCGCATCTGGACTACGCCGCCCAGCGGACCGGCCCCGACAGTTCGGCGGCCCAAAAAGCCCTGGCCGAGCTCGACGAAGTCATCGGCAAACTGGCCGCCAAAGCGGAGCAGTCGTTCTCGGGCGAGAAGCCGCTCTGGCTCGTCGCCAGCGAGTACGTCATCACGCCGGTGAGCCACGTCGCCTATCCCAACCGCCTCCTCCGCCAGGCGGGGCTGCTTGCCGTGAAGGACGAAGGGGGCGAGCTCATTGACTTCCAAAATAGTAAAGCCTGGGCTTTGGTCGATCATCAGTTCTCCCACGTGTTCGTTAAGGACGCAGACCCAACCACCATCCAGAACGTGGTGCAGCTCTTCCGCGGCGAGGAAGGGATTGCCGAAGTCCTGGCCGGCAGCGAGCGGGCGAAATACGGCCTCGACCACGAGCGAAGCGGCGAAGTCATCCTCATTTCCGCCCCCCATAGCTGGCAGGCCTACTACTACTGGCTCGACGACGCCAAAGCCCCCAAGTTCGCCCGCACCGTCGACATCCACAACAAGCCCGGCTACGACCCCGTCGAGCTCCACTTCGACATGGCGACCAAGAGCATCCCGCTTAACGCCAACCTCGTAAGAGGATCGCATGGAGCACCGGTGACGAGCGATGAGCAGCGGGGTGTGCTACTTTCTTCGCAGCGAGGTGTGTTATCGGGAAATCAAGTGAAGGACACCGATATTTGCGGCTTGGTGCTCAGGCAGTTTGCGGCAGAGTAGGCCGTCTTTCCAAGACGGACGGGAGAGAATGTGGCATAACGGAAAGGGCGTTTCGCGAAAGGACTCTGCACGAAGGACTGAGTCAACTCCTGGCACGTCTCGGAGAGACGGCCTACTTTTCATATAGCGCCACGCACTTCTCCAGCCGGGCCCCCTTCTCATCCGCAATCGCATACTGCTTCGGCCCATGCATGGTCACGCCGGCATGAGAGCCGTCTTTCGCCAAAAGATACAGCCAGAGGTTGAACTTCGGCCGCCCCTGGCCGTCTCTCTGTTCCGGCCGCGTTTTGGCGGCGATGCGGCGGAGCATTTCCAGGCCCGCTTGCTCGGGGGAGTGGCCGCTTCGCATCAGCTCGATGGCCGCAAAGGAGGTAACGTTTTCCAGGTTCGCCTCGCCGTGACCGATGCTCCCGCAGGAGCCGACGTCGTTGTCCGCATAGAGGCCCGCGCCGAGAATCGGCGAATCTCCCACCCGCCCCGGCAGCTTGAAGGCGTGGCCGCTGGTGCTGGTGCAGCAGGCGAGGTCGCCGCTGGGGCCGAGGGCTGAAACGTGGACCGTGCCGATTTTGCCGTGCCCGGCTGGGCCGCGGAAATGGATTTCGAACCACTTCTTTACCTTCGGGTCCACGGCTTCCGGAAGCGGGGGACGCCAGTCGTCAATCTGGGATCTGGTCCGCTTCCAGTGGAGCCAGACTTGCCGGGCATGCTCGGTCAGCAGGTTCTCTTCCACAAAGCCGTTGGCTCGGGCGAACTTAAGGGCTCCTTCGCCGACCAGCAGCACCCGATTGGTCTGCTCCATCAAGAGGCGCGCGACTTGTGAGGGATGCCGCACCCGCTGGAGGGCCGCCACTCCCGCTCCCCGATGGGTCTTGCCGTCCATCACCGCCGCATCGAGCTCGACGACGCCATCCTCGTTCGGAATGCCGCCGTAGCCCACCGTGGTTTCCTCCGGGTCGTCCTCGATCAGCCCCACTCCGTCCACCACCGCATCCAGCGGCGGCAGGCCCGCGTGCAGCCGCTGAAAGGCTCTCTCGGCTGCGGCCAGACCATTGTGCGAGGCGATGACTTTCATGAGCGTCAGGATTCAAGTAGTGTGTAGGAGAGAGGAGCAACCAATGTTGAACGGCAATTCCGCGTTTCACGGCAAGCTGCTGGCGATTGGCATCGCGGCAGATTCCAAGCTGCCGCTTTCGTCCGTAGATTCTATCGCGGCGATGGCGGGGCGCGGGCTGACCGGCGACCGCTACGCGGAGGAGAAAGGAGTGGGACAGAAAGGCCCCGCCAAACCGGACCAGGAAGTCACGCTCATCGAGCAGGAAGCCATCGCTGCCGCCGGCCAGGAATACAAGCTCTCCTTCACGCACCTCGATACCCGCCGCAATCTGCTCACCGCAGGCGTCCCCCTCAATCACCTCGTGGGCAAGACCTTCAGCGTCGGCGAAGTCCTCCTCCGCGGCATCGAGCTTTGCGAGCCCTGCGGCCATCTGGAAAAGCTGACCTGCGCCGGCATCAAAAACTCCCTCCTCCACCGCGGCGGCCTGCGGGCCCAAATTGTGAGGAGCGGCGTTCTGCGGGTGGGGGACGTTGTGCTGCCGGCAGAGTAGGCCGTCTTTCCAAGACGGTCGGGAGAGAACCTAGCATAAAGGAAAGGGCGTTGCGCGAAAGGACTTTGCACGAGGGATGAGTCAACTCATGGCACGTCTCGGAGAGACGGCCTACTTTACTTCCCCGCCATCAGCCGCGCTCGCGCCTCCGCATGCCGCTGGTGGACTCGCTTGTAGACCTCCACGTACTTCTCCGCGCTCTTCCGCCAGGACCAGTCTTGCGTCATGCCGGTTTCGACGAGCTTCTGCCAGACGTCCTTGCGGTGATGGTAGGTGGCGACGGCGGCGCTGAGCGCGCCTTCGAGGGCTTGCGGCGAGTAGTCGTCGAACGCGAAACCGGTGGCGGTGCCGCGGGCGAGATTTTCCTCGCTCGCATGTACCACAGTGTCGGCCAGGCCGCCGACGGAGCGGACGACGGGGACGGTGCCGTACCGCAGGCTGTAGAGCTGGTTAAGGCCGCAAGGCTCGTACAGGCTGGGCATCAGGAATATGTCGCTGGCCGCTTCAATGCGGTGGGCGAGCTGCTCGTTGAATTGCAGCCGGGCGGCCACCTTGTGCGGGTTCTCGCGGCTGAGGTAGTCGAGCAGCTCGTGATAGCGGGGCTCGCCGGTGCCGAGGATGACCCACTGAGCATCGGTCTCGCGGACCCATCGCCGCATCACTTCCGCCACCAGATCCCAGCCCTTCTGGTCCGCCAGCCGCCCGATGAGCCCAAGCATGGGCGTGCCGGGCGATTGCGGCAGGCCGAGCTCCGCTTGCAGCCCGGCTTTGTTAGCGGCCTTCCCTTGCTGCCAGTTGGTGACGTCATAGTGCGCGGGCAGGTGCTGATCCGTGGCGGGATTCCAAACGTCCTGCTCCACGCCGTTGACAATACCCTCCAGCACATCGCCTCGCTTCTGCAGAACCCCTTCCAAGCCACAGCCCATTTCCGGCGTTTGAATCTCCTGGGCGTAGCGTCCGCTGACGGTGGAGATGCCGTCGGCGAAAATCAGGCCGGTCTTGAGCAGGTTGAGTTTGCCGTAGAACTCCATCTGGTGCATGTTGAAGTACTTCCAGTCCAGCCCGGTCACCAGCATGTCCCAGTGCCAGAACAGACCCTGGTACGCCAGGTTGTGAATCGTCAGCAGCGACGCCACGTTCTCATATCCCTGGGCGTGGGCGTACTCAATCGAAAGCAGCGCGGGAATCATCCCCGTCTGCCAGTCGTGGCAATGCACCACGTCCACCGCCAGCTTGAGCATGCGGATGGATTCGAGCACGGCACGGCTGAAGAATACGAACCGCTCGCAGTTGTCCTTGTAGTCCTCCCCCTTTTGCCGGTACAGCTCGTCGCGGTCGAAGTAGTCGTCCTGCTCCACGAAGAACACCGGCACGCTCGTCCCCGGCAAATTCCCCCTGAAAAGGCGACCGCGGACGATTTTGTTGCCGATGGGAATATCGAACTTGAGATTCAGCGGCTCCATCGCATAGCCGCTGCTCTTCACTTGGCGAAACAATGGCATCACAACGGCCACGTTATGCCCCAGCCGCGTCAGTTCAACCGGCAGCGCCCCGCAGACGTCGGCGAGCCCGCCGGTCTTGGCAAAAGGAGCAACCTCGCTGCTGGCGAACAGGATGTTCAAAGAGCCCTCTGTGTCTTCGTAGGATGGGATTCCTATCCCGTCCTTCGATATTGCCAAGTGGGACGGGATAGGAATCCCATCCTACATATTTCCTATTCTCTCTATCTTGCAAAAATAGTTTATACCTCACGATTCAAACCCCGGCCATGTAACCGAGCGACTCTGGGCGACAAGTAACATCATTTCTTGGCCGCGCCCTCCCCCTGAGCCGCAAAGTTGTTCTGCGCGACACCACAGGCGGCGTCCATGCTCGGCTGGCCGGTCCACATATTCCCTGTAAACCAATTGCCCCGTCCGCCGATGGCCTGGAGCGGGACGTTGCTTTCGCCACGGTCATCACGAATCATATTGTCCGCCACGCGGCTGTCCGCAAGGTTCGTGAGTAGGATGCCAATTTTATCGCAGTCGAGAACGGTGTTGCCGGTGACGTGCATCCGCCGGCAGTCCGTCAGTGTCAGCCCCGCGTCGCTGGCTTGCACGTTGTGCAGATGCAGCCCGCTGATGGTGCAGTCGCGGCAATTCTTGAACACGACGTTGTTCTTCGCCTCGTCGGTGTAGCCGTACATCGGGTTGCGTTCCATCATGTTCGCCCCGAGGACGATCTGCGACGAATCCTCCACCAGCAGATTGTGGGCGTATCCTTGCCAGAAGGTGTTGCCGGTGATGGTCACTCCGCGGGCCCCGGACAAGTGGATGTTGGTCTGGATGTCGGAGAGGACGTTGTCCCCAATCGTGACATGGCCGCAATTCACCTCCTGCTGTTTTCCTTTCGTGGTGAAGACCCCTTTCCCCAGGATGCGGATGTTGGCGGAATTCCTGTCGGGAGTCAGCCGCGCGTGCTGAATCGTGCAGCCGACGATGGCCCCTTCCGCCATCGAACCCTCCGTGCTGTCGAACAGCACGTTCGCGGTCGGCTCGCCGGCGAGGTCCATGTTGGCTTCAATATCGCAACCGCTGATATGCACGTTCCGCACTTCGCCGCCGCGAACCACCACGCCGCCGCCGCCGTTGTAGCTGATGTGTGAGCCGATGATGTTCGTCTGATGCAAGTTGACGTGGTCGAGGTACACGCCCACGCCTCGGTTGTGATAAATGTGACAGGCCGAGATGAGCACGTTCCGGTTCCGCTTCACCAGCCGCACTCCGTGCCGCAATTCGCGCAGGAGCGTGCTCTCGATCGTGATTTGCATCGTGCCACTGGCCTCAATGCCATCCGCCTCCGGATGCGAGCCGACAATCTCGAGGCCGCTCACTCGCGGCATCCGCTGCTTCTCCCAGACGTTCTCTTCCGCCGACTTGGGGTCCGCGGTCCCCTCATGTGTGCCCACGAAGCGTATCGCCGGCCCCGGCCCAGCCATCACCAGCCGCGCCGTTCCCTCTCCGACAAACGCCGTCCAACCGACCTTGTCCAGGTCGACCTCAATGGTCTTGGAAACCTTGTAGACCCCTGACAGAAAGCGAATCGTGCCGGCTTTGCTATCCACCGCCTTCTGGATAGCCGCGGCATCATCGCTGACGCCGTCCCCCTTCGCGCCGAAGGATTTGACCGTGGCGTCGGCCACTGGCAGCCCCGGTCTTTCATTCTGAGCCGCCACCTGGACACCTGGCAGAATGTGACTGACGCCCCAGGCCGCCAGGGCAATCACCAGCGCCAGCATCACCCACCGCACTACTAAATTCTTGAACATCGCCGTTTCCTTTGCCTGATTTTTGACCGCTATTCGTCTGTCACGGACTTGCCTCCCCTCGGAGGGGGCGTTTTGATTCATTTTCGAGTTTTTGTTTCTCAGCGCCCCGAGGCCCGCCTCGAGATTCGCAATCCCTTCTTCCATCCCGTCTTATGTCGAAAATACTTGATTCATTTTTGCCTAAAACACCTGTTTTTTGATTCATTTAAGTCAAATACACTTTTTGCTTAACTATTCATCATCCGCGACCAATTTCTGGCGCCCTCCGGCTCTACTCCTCACCCTTTCGGCGGTTGATCCTCCTGGTTTCACTCCTTCCCCTGAACACTTTTACGCGCCCCCTGGTGCCAACGTCAAGGCATCGCGGAAAGTTTTTCTTGGTCGGCCATGCCAGGCCGGGCGAGTCTCAGACATGAGCCTACGGGCTTGTCCCGTAGGTCTGCCCACGTTTCGGAGAGGGCAAACCGGCGGGGCAAGCCCGACGGCTCTAATGTCAGGCCTCCCGTCCGACACCGCAGTTGGGCCAATGAGCCTACGGGCTTGTCCCGTAGGTCTGCACGGGAATCGGGGAGGTAAACCGGCGGGGCAAGCCCGACGGCTCATAATCGCGGCGTGTCACCCGCGAAAAGCTCGTTTAAACCAGCCCCTTCTTTCGCCCCTGCCGGGACTCCTCGATGGGCTTTGCCATTCACCCACGGCTGCGCCGTGGGCTGGGTTCTGATCGCCGCTACCGCGGCTGAAATCAATGCCACCGCGGTAGAGGTGAAGAGAGTTCACGCGGGTATAATTCAGCGAAATGGGAAAATAGGTGTCGCCGTGCTGTATGCCAACGTGAACGGGAAGAAGTCGCTACCTTTCAAGGGGCTTAGGGCGATATGTCCCTCGTGTGGCGAAGTCGTCATCTCAAAATGTGGTGCATTGGTAACACACCATTGGGCACACAAATCGGGCTCGGAGTGCGATCCCTGGGCAGAGAAGATCGGCCATTGGCACCTTGCGTGGCAGAATTTAGTTGACGAGTCCAGCGTGGAGGTGGTTCTTCCTCCCCATCGTGCCGACATCGTTGGCAACAACGAATTGATTATCGAATTGCAGCACTCAACAATTTCTTCCGAGGATATCGCCGCGCGCGAGGCATTCTACGGAAATATGGTGTGGTTATTCGATGCAACTGAGCGATTTGAATTGATCAGTACCGGGCGACGTACTTTCTTTTCGTTCCAAAAGACGAAGCACATCGAGCTATGCACTAAGCCCATCTTCCTCGATTTCGGGGGGACGCTTGTTGAGGTGGAATCATTTTCGGAAGCGATGCCGAAGCTCAGCGGATTTGGTCGGACAAGAACGCGTCAGTGGTTCGTCGAGACCTTTCTGTCTGCGAAACGTAAGGTCGGATCGGTCATGCCGGTGTCTCATTTGGAAGATAGAAGGTGGAGCAAGCATCTCCGCTACGAAAAGTTGCCGCATGCAAGTAAATGGATCGACCCTGAAACTGGCGGAACAGTGTTGGTACCGACAGATGCTCTCGCCATTCCGCTTGATTGGTATTTCCAACGCAGCGGAAAACCCAATGTTCAGGAATGGGAACGAATCATCGACTCGCACTCGGAGTTAGCAAATGGATGGACGAAAGACGAGCTGCTTGCAGCGCAGAAGTTTCTAGTGGGAAAAATCATGGTGATCGACGGCTTCGTTCGTATTATGCCTTCACTGCCGTCAAATATTCCCGTAGAAATGAGCGTCTCATCAGCCAAGACGCAGCTCGAAAGTATTGAGCGGCACGGTGCTGCGGGCCGAGTTCCGATTCTCAAGGATGAAACGAAGGCTGCCTTACTTGAGAAAGCCAAGAAGTTTGAAGCGGATCGGAGTGGGCCGCAATTAGGACGAAGGACGGATCCACAGCAGTCGCTCTTTTAATGACGCTCGCACTGTTTATACGGACAATGCCGCTTATTCCCCCTCGGCAAAGGCTAGCTCCGCCACTAGCAAACCTAGTCGTGCCTCCAGTCCGCTTCCGATGAAGGAAGAGACACCTTAGTTTCTTGGTGCAGGGACGCGCCGCTACCATCCGCGGATGCGCCTGTGCCTGTTAGCTCGAATTTGAAGCGGGATTTGTTTGCCCTGGGGCTGCTTGCGCTCGTGGTTTTCTTGGGGGCGGCGCTCGTTACGTATGACCCGGCTGACCCGTTGGTGGAGCCGGTTGCGCCGCTGAATTTGCTGTATCAGCCGGATCAGCTTGTCACGCCGGCGAATAGCCAGGTTCACAATGTTTGCGGCCGGTGGGGGGCGATGGCGGCGGATATGCTGTACGCCGCGTTTGGGGTGGGGGGCTGGTATGTCGTGTTTTCGCTGGGGGTGCTGGACCTGACGCTGTTGCGGCGGAAGAGCATCGATACGCCCATTCTGCGTGCCCTTGGGTGGACGGCTTCTATCGTGGGGTTGACGACGATTGCGGCAATGATCGCGCCCAGTTTTTCACCCGGGCCGGTCATTGGGCCGGGGGGATACCTGGGGGCGCTCGGCAAGTCGCTGGTGGAGGTGCATTTTGCCCGCATTGGTGGTTTGATTCTGGCGGGAAGTCTGACGCTCGGGGGGCTGCTGCTGGCGACGGACTATGCTCTGTTCCGCTTCGGCAGCCTGGCGGCAAGAGTCGCCGTGGCGGGAGCAGTGGGCGCGAGCGCGAAGTTGAAGCGGAAGAAGCAGGCGCGGACGGATTTGGATACGCCGCTGCCGGGGGCGGAGGTTGGTGGGCTGGCGGTGAAGATTCGGGGGAAGAAGGTGACGAGGGCGGAATTGGAAGAGGATAGGGATGAAGATGATGAGGAAGAGGCGGAAGGGCAGGCTGGAAGCCTACCCCACGACGAGGAGCCGGATGTTATTCCGGTGAAGAAACTGGGGCTGGTCGTTGCCCAGAAGCTGAAGGAAAAGACTCGCCAGGACGGCCCGGAAAATCCCCTGCGGGTGAAGAGCCCGACCGACCGGAAGCGGGAAGCAGCCGAGCGCTCGCCGCAGGACGAAGTCCGCCAAAGGCTGGATGAAGCGAGCCTCGGCAAAGGAGCCGACGACTACAAGCTGCCCGAGCTGGACCTGCTGCTGCCGGCGGATGATGTGAATTTCGAGGCCCAGGCCATCGAGGTCCGCCGCAAGGCGAAAATCCTGGAGAAGACGTTCCTCGATTTCGGCTTCACGGTGAAAGTGGTCGAAATCGAAACCGGTCCCGTCATCGCCCAGTATGAAGTCGAGCTCGAAGCGGGACTGCGGCTGAGCAAAATCACGGGGCTCTCCGACGACCTGGCGATTGCCCTCCGGGTGCCGAGCGTCCGGATCGTCGCTCCCATCCCCGGCAAGAACACCGTCGGCATCGAAGTCCCCAACGAGCAGCGGCAGGTGGTCCGGCTGCGGGAGGTCATCGAGGAAGCGAACGGCAAGACGAAGAAGATGCGGATTCCGATTTTCCTCGGCAAGGACGTCTCCGGCAATCCGCTCGTCGTGGACCTTTCCACGCTGCCGCACCTGCTCATCGCCGGGCGGACGGGGACGGGCAAAAGCGTCTGCCTCAACGCCATCATTTCGTCGATGCTGATGACCCGCCGCCCCGACGAAGTCCGCATGCTGATGATTGACCCCAAGATGGTCGAGCTGTCCGGCTACGCCCGGCTGCCGCACCTGATGCACCCGGTGGTGACGGACATGCGGAAGGCGGAGGCGATTCTGGCGTGGGCGGTGGAGAAGATGGAGGAGCGGTATGCCCTGCTGGCCCGCGTCGGCGTGCGGCACATCAGCAGCTACAACCAGCTCGGCGAAGAAGAAATCATGGACCGCCTGCAGCCGGAGACCGACGACGAGCGGAAGAGCATTCCGCTGCACCTGCCGTTCATCGTCATCGTGGCGGACGAAATTGCCGACCTGATGATGACCAGCGGCAAAGAAGTGGAGCAGCACATCATCCGCCTGGCCCAGAAATCGCGGGCGGTCGGCATCCACCTCATCCTCGCCACGCAAAAGCCGACGGTCGATGTCATCACCGGCCTCATCAAATCGAACCTCCCCGCCCGCATCGCCTTCCAGGTCGCCAGCCGCACCGACAGTCGCGTGGTGCTGGACGAAATGGGTGCCGACAAGCTGCTCGGCAACGGCGACATGCTGTTCCTGTGGCCGGGGACCAGCACGCTTCTCCGCGGACAGGGGACCTACCTCAGCGACGAGGAAATCAACAAGATTGTGGACTGCGTCAGCACCGGCGAGCAGAACTTCGTCAACGAGCTGGTCAACATGAAGGTGACCAAGCCCGGCGAACCAGGGGAGGACCGCCTGGCCGCGATGCGTAAGAAAGACGACATGTACGAAAGCGCGGTCGACGTCGTCATCCGCGAAGGCCGCGGCAGCGTCTCGCTGTTGCAGCGGGCCCTCGGCATCGGCTACGGCCGCGCCGCCCGCCTCATCGACTTCATGGCCGAAGACGGCATCGTCGGCCAATACGCCGGCTCGCAAGCCCGCGAAGTGATCATCTCCGTCGCAGACTGGGAAGCCATGCAAGCCGGCGCAAGCGCGGAGGAAGCCAAGGGGAAGGGAGGCCCCACCGCGATTTCCAGCCCTGCCAAGAAGCGGAACAACAAAGTGCGGCTGGATAGGGACGAGCGGGAAGAGGCGGAGGAGTCCGCGGAAGCACCGTTTGATGCGGACGAAGAAGAGGCTGATGCTGATGAGCCGTCGGGCGAAATGGAAGAAGAGCAGGAAGAGGATGCCTTCGCCGAATCGGACTACGAGGCGGAGAGTGCGTAGGCTGACTTTAGCCTCTTCCTTCGCGTCTCCGCGCCTTCGCGTGATGCTTCCCACTTGCCTCACGCGAAGGCGCAAAGACGCGAAGGAAGGAGATGTCACTAATCCCCATTCCTACTCGCGGTGAGGTATTGTAAGTGGATTGAACGCACGAGAGAAATACGCCATGCCTGCACACTTGGGCGATCCCTCGCTCCCATCCGCGAAACAGTTGATTGATGATTTCGTGGAGTCCGCTGTCGAGTACTGTTCCCTCCTCGAAGGCCATCGACAGTACCCTCTCGGAGACTTCCTGGAGCGGGTTCGCGAACTACTGCCGGTGCTTTACTATCGCGCACTTCGACTCCCAGACGTCACAAGCACTCATAACCGAACCTATCGCGACATTACTCATGAACAATGGCGGGAAATGTTCGATCGGTTGCGAGAATACCTAGGCCGTCACGACCAGTATTGGCTGATTTTCGACCCAGTAAAAAAAGACGTCGCTGATCCAAACCTCTGTAATCTCTCGGACGATCTGGCAGATATTTGGCGAGATTTGAAGAATGGGCTGTTACATTGGGATGGCGGTCCGGGCTCAAGCGAAATCGTCTGGCAATGGCGTTTCCATTTTCATGGTCATTGGTCGGACCACATGGCTGCTGCGCTGAGGACAATCAATTGGCTGATTGAAGACTATGATGTCGCTGAGACAAACAAGGATTCATAGCGGCGAGGGACAAAGGGCTTCACGCAAAGATGGTCGGAGATTTCGGCCAAGTCTTCGTATGCCTGGTCACGAATGAGAACTCGCTGAGGCATTGCTGAAAGTCCTAAGCACGTGCGGATCGGGCGCGCTTGGAGGACTTCTTCCCCAGCCTCTCTTTCAAGGCAGCCCAATCCTGGCGCGTCATTTCACGCTCCGGGCTCGCCGCACCCCGCAGAATCTTTTGCTCCAGCAATTCCTTGGCCCGTTTCTTCTGGTCGCCGCGAATCAACTCCCGCACGTATTCACTGGCGCTGCTGTAACCATCCCTTTCCACCCGATCCAGCACGAAGTCCTTAAGGGGCGTCGGCAACGCAATATTCATCGTGTTCATGGGATACCTCCTTGCTCCAGTTTACGCCCGTTGGCAAAATATGTCAATTCTTGTCAAGACTGTCTTTCCATGAAGCCCCGCCAAATCGAAGTCAATGACCGGATGCAGCAAGGTTACGTCTACAAACTGACGGAGCCGATGGGGCATAGCTCTCATCCCGATTTCCGCCCCGAGTTGACACCCAAGGAGATGCTGGAGTTGGGTGTGTTCGGCGGCAAGTACCTGACGGATTGCGCCGCCGAGTTTCCCAAGGATTGGTTTGAGGATGCGAAACTGTGCCCGGAGAAGCACGATCCCAAGCTCAATTGTTTCGGCGTCAACGCTTCGCAGCCCCTCTCGGTGTGGCAAGCGAAGGGCTGGATTTACCACGAGGATCCGCGGGGCTGGTTCCAGTGGTACTGCCGCTACTATTTCGGCCGGCGCTGCGAGGACGACGCGCGGCAGGTGCGGCGGTGGCGGGCGATTCGCCGGCACATCGCGCAAATCAAAAAGAACTGTCGCCGCGGCGACCTGACTTGCCGCCCCCGCCAGCGGCAAGCGGTTCTGCACTGGGCGTATGATTCGCGAAAGATCTGACCTGGAGGCAATGATGCGTGAGGCTGCTATAATACGGTTTCCCGCCTTGCTCCCGCCCGCCGATGTGAGGGACTCATGCTCCGAATCGCATTCCATGCCTTGTTTGTCGCGTCGCTCTTCTCCCTGCCGCTCCTGGCTGCCGACCATAAGGTCGAGAAGCTCGATGAGCCGGCCCCGAAGGAGGGAATCGCGCCGGAAATTGCCGCGCTGCTGAGCCCGACGGGTTTCAAGGTCATCCGCGGGGAATCGCGGGTGGTGTGCGAGGTATGGCTCTGCAAGGAATGGCCCATCAAGGAAGCCAAAGTCGGCAACGACGTGCTCTATCCGTTTCAGCCGGGCCAGGTGATGGGAGTGGCCCGCTATCCTCGCAAGGGGAGCGATTTCCGCGAGCAGGATATTCCCGCCGGCCTCTACACGCTCCGCTACGGCCAGCAGCCGGTGGATGGGGCCCATGTGGGGACCAGTCCGACGCGCGACTTTCTGCTGCTGACGCCAGCGGAGAAGGACAAATCGCCGGATATCATCGCCGACTTCAAGGCCCTCTCCAAAGCCAGCGCCCAGACCACCGGCGCCAGCCACCCCGCCATCCTCTCGCTGCAACGGCTGAGCGACCAGGAGCCGCTGACGATCCGTCATCAGGAGGACAAGGATTGGTGGATTGTCTGTTTCACAGGTAAAACGAAGTCGGGCGACAAGACAGCGGATCAGGCGGTGGAAGCGGTTATTGCGGGACACGCGGGAGAGTGAGGGTGCGAAAATGAAAGCGGAGAGCGGAAAGCGGAAAGCGGATTGGGTTTGGTGCCTCGCGGTCGCGTTTCTTGTCTCGCCTTCCCTCGCCGAAGAGAAGCCCGCCGCTCCTAAATTCACCACCGAGACCCTTCGCGGCCGCGTGGTGTTTCTGGCGGAGGCGCTGGAAAAGAAGTACGGCGTGAAGTCGGTGACGGAGGCGAAAGAGGCCACACTCGCTCTGCAAGATGAAGCGGGCAAGCTCTATCCGCTGGTGGAGGACGTTCGCGGCCGGGCCTTTCGCGCGGACAAGCGGCTGCGGGACATCAAGGTGGAGCTGCTGGTCCGCCGGTATCAGGATTCTCCCGCCGTTCAAATCATCGGGGTCTATGAACTGGCCAATGACGGGCGCTTCGAAATCGACTACTGGTGCAGCGTCTGCGCCATCGCCATGTACGAGCTCAAGCAGTGCGAATGCTGCCAGGGGGAGATTGAGCTAAGGAAGAGGAAGGCGGAAGGGAAGTAGACGGCCGCTTACCTCACCACGACCTTCGCCCCCACGGTCAAAATCGCCGCCATATCCTGGGCGTCCCGCGGGCTGAGGCTGATGCAGCCGCGGACGGGGCCGCTTTGGCTTCTGGCGGGGCTGCCGTGGATGCAGGCGTTGTCTCCCAGATTAATCCACCATTGGCCGTAGGGGTTGTTCGCGTCGCCGGCGGGGATGACGCGCTCGCCGAAATAGGTCTGTTCCAATTTCGTCTCCCGAACGGAGTATTCTCCCGGAGCCGGCGGCTCGTCGCCGAGGGCGAAGGGGAAGCGGCCGGCGTAGAGGTTGCCGAGGTAGACCGTGATTTCGCTGCTCGCAGTGTCCACTTCCGCCCGGAACGGCCCGGGGACGACCTTGAGCCGGGTGGTGGCCACCAGCACATTCGGGTTGTTCACGACATCGCTGTTGATGCTGGCCAGAAGCTGCGTGCTCACGCCAAATTTTCTCGCCACATCGACCAGCCGCTCCCGGTCGCTTTGCACGACGTGCGGGCCGGCCAGCAGATGCTCCTTGGAATAGATGACCTTGGCGGCCAGGGCGTCGAGCCACTCCAGTGTTTGGCCCTGCTGCTGGGAATCGAGGTCGCGGCTGCGATAGTACGGCGTCAACGTCACCAGGGCCTCGCGGAATTTGCCGTCGTCCACCTGATAGGTGGCCGTGACCCAGTCTCGTTTGAAGTTGGCCGCCGTCAGATTGACTTCGCCAGTCCGGGGATTGCCTTCCACCAGCGGAGACTCATGCCCGGCTGGCTTTGTTCCGCTCCCGCCGATCTCCACATCGGGTCCCGGCGGCAGGGTCTCCGTAAGGGTGTGCGGAGGAGAGACGTTGGGGAACTTCGTGTCCAACTGCCGCGGAGATTCCTCGCGGGCATCGAAGGGGGCCTCGGAGACCTGCGTCGCTCCTCCCTCCGGGCCCATTTCCACTTCCAGCGTGTCCTGGTCCACCTGCTCCTTGGTCATCCCATGCGGGGGCGAGGCAGGGGGCTGGTGCAGCGTCACGTAGACGCCGTACAGAACGCCGGCCAAAACAATCACCAGTGCGGCAGATTTGAGCGTATTCACGTCCGTCCTCCCTGACGAAACGGCCTCCCGCGTACGCTAGCAATTAGCGCAAGAGCGAGCGAGGCTAGAATGGGGATATTAGGGAATCCGCCGCGAGTGAACCATAGCAAAATCCTTTTTTCAGCAGAGAATTTTCCATGCCCGCCAAAACCATCTTCAAACGGATCATCGACAAGGAAATCCCGGCCAAAATCCTCTACGAAGACGACCTCTGCCTCGCCTTCGCCGATACCAATCCTCAGGCCCCCACCCACCTATTGGTCATCCCCAAGAAGGAAGTCAAGTCGGTCGCCGACCTCGAGAACGAAGACCTGGCTCTCGCCGGCCATCTTCTCCTCGTCTGCCGCAACCTGGCCAAGAAGTTCGGCCTGGAGAGCGGCTATCGCATCGTCACGAATGTTGGCCCCGCTGCCGGCCAGTCGGTCGAGCACCTGCATCTGCATCTCCTCGGCGGCCGAGCGATGGGCTGGCCGCCGGGATGAAGTAGGACGGCCTTTCCAGGCCGTCCTTTCAGCTCGCTGGGGCCGACCTACCCCAACCCTCTCGAATCCGCAGCCACTCGCTGTGTGTTGCGAAACTCTCCAGGTTTCACAACGCGCCCACGGGATAAAATCGGGGGGATGTGTTGCGAAACCCCCTCTCTTTCACAACACCCAGCGATGGGATGGCAATCTCCCTTCGCAGACTTTCGTCACAACCAGGTTGTCAAAGATCTTCGCCGCTCCCGCTGGAGTCGCGCCTTCAGGCGACTCCGCTTACTGAAACAAATGTATACAACCAGGTTGGCGTCTTCAAGGGCTCGCTCGCCAGAATTCCAGTAATTCTTTCCGCGTTCGCAAGGTAGGCCGTCTTTCCAAGACGGTCGGGAGGAGACGCGGCACGGCGAAGGAGGGCTTTTTGCCAAAGGACTTTGCCCGAGGTTCGGCATCAACGTAAGCGCCCACGGCCGCCAGCTGTGATAGCAGTGGCCGGTTACTTCACTCGGGCGGTGCGTTTCTGGTCGAGGAGGCGCTGGCGGGCTCGGCGGGTGGCTTTGGCGTCGGCTTTG
>JBKJNY010000168.1:0-3631 GCA_046593355.1 Pirellulaceae bacterium
TCCTGGGTCAGGCGCGTGCGAACGGTTTCGTTGAGTTGGGGATCATCCATCTTGCGGACCAGGGGACGCTCCCGCCGTCGCCGCTCCGCCTGCCGCTGGGCTTGTGCGGCATAGTAGTTGTCCTTCGCGGCGTTGCGCCGCAACTCGCGGCTGATCGTCGCTCGGGAACGCCCGATGGCCGCGGCAATCTCCTTCTGGTCTGCCCCCCGATGCCGACATTCGGCTATGCGATCCCGCTCTTCCAACGTCAGATGATTTGCCATCGCTGGGACTCCATTCCCAAGGGAAAAGTTTGCCAGACTTCACCCATTGGAAAGTCCCAGCGATGTTTTCTCCTAGATCATTCTGCCAGGCTCTTTTTGCAGAGCCTCGATTGCATTTGAGACTTGAGACCGCCGAGACCTACCACAACTCTCGCACATACTTCCGGTGCTCTTTCCTCCTGCAAGTACTGCAAGAGGACTTCGGAGTGAAGTACAACCCCAAGCGTGCCACGGATTCGGACTTTCAAAATGCGGCGTGCATGACTCCTGACTTTCGGGATTCGCGCGACTTGTTCATTCACGGGATCATTGACGGAGAGGGCGGCACTTGCTGCTCAATGCCGATTCTGTACGCGGCAGTGGCCCGGCGGCTCGGCTACCCATTGGACACTGTTGAAGCGCCCGGCCACCTTTTTTGCCGGTGGAACGACCCGGATGGATCGAAGTTCGGCACACCCGAAGTCATCAACATCGAAGGGGCGGGTTACGGGATTGCGACTTACCCCGATGAGCATTACAAAACTTGGCCGAAGGCGTGGTCCGATGCTGACAAGGCCGCCGATTGCTACCTGAAATCTTTGACTCCCGCGCAAGAGTTGGCGGGCTTTCTGGCAACGCGCGGGGAATGTCTCTCAGATTGCGGACGCACTGCGGAAGCCATTCAGGCGTATACATGGGCCATTGGCTTGGCTCCCAACGACATTCGCTATCGGTCGCAACTCGTTAAGCTCCGAAATCGAATTGGGGATACCGTACAGGACCAGCTACGCTTGGAAGACATTTCCCGACGACGGGCTCCACCCCACGGCGAAATCTGCCAATGTGCCCGTTGTCAGGAAGCTCGTCGCGCGATGGCCCCCAAAGGCCATCCCGGCCACGCTAACGAATGCCAATGTTTGCTGTGCAAACAGACCCGCGACGCCGCAAGCGGGTCAAGGGGATTTCCTTTCCATCCCCCTGGGTGCCAGTGTCTTGGCTGCAAGCAGGCTGTTCAGACAAATCAATCTACTCCCGGTCATCCTCCGGGCTGCCTTTGTTTTCAGTGCCGCCCAATGACCCCTTTCAGGAGGTAATGCCATGTACTCGCCAGTTCTAGGCCGATTTGAGTCAAGAGACCCGCTGCCCCTGGAAGGGGAGCCAGACATTCTTTACGGAGATAGCTGGGTCAAGCGAAACGTCACCATGCGATTGAATCCGTATACCTTTGTGGAGAATAATCCCGCCAACCGACTTGACCCAAGTGGCCTTGCCCCAACAGACGGGATGCCGCTACGATTCTGGCCCACGCAAAACGTCCTGGCTATTCTTAATAGCGCCGACAGCAATCCAGATCCAATTGTTGATCCAATGAACGCGGACTGCGGAGTTATCACTGCCCCGGCTCCAAAGAAACCGCCGAAACCGGCGTGTGAAACCGTCAGGAGAGAAGACGCAGTTGGAAGAGATGCAAAAGGGAATGCGACCGGAGCATGTAATCAAATTTTCAAACTTAGTAAACCGCCAGTGGTATTGTATCTTAAACAAGAAACCAAAAATGTAAATGGCACGTTTACGTTTCCCGATGTCTGCTACGGCTGTATAGACCATTCGTGCAAGCAGCCTAAAGGGAAGAAGAAGACATGTGGACTTAAGGAAGTTTTCATTGGGAAGGACAAAATATTTGGGCTCTTCAGTAGAATTTGTGGGTGGAATTGGGCGTAGGACGGGGCCACGGTTGGATTTTCTAAGGCATGGCTCGGGCGTTCAATGACGGATTAGGCACAATACCGTTCATGATTTCATAACTACGCACTGCTTAAAGGTTTGGAGCAGCGGCTTGGGCTTTCGGTGGTCGGGGCGTTTTTTGGGCCACTTGGACATTTTCCGTTTGATGACGCGGGGGTTGATGCGATTGCGGCGGGGGCCGATGTTTTCGCTGCGGAATTCGGCCAGCAGGGCGTGATACCAATCTTGCAGCGAAGCGACCGTGCGCGCGTCGCATTCCGGCAAGCGACATTGGAGGATGCGGAAGCAATTCACGAACGACAAGCGATCCACGTCCAGTCCCAAGGGACGAGCCGCCTCGAACATCAGCGAGCGAATCACGAAGTGCCCCAGCGAGAGCGCGTAGAGTTCCTGTCGCACTCCGTCGGGCGTTTCACTACGAAGTTGCGCCGGCTTCTCGGCCCGCCGGGGATCCTGATGGGTCTTCTGCTCGTCGAACACCAACTCTTCTTCCCAGCGTTCGTGATACAACTCGATCAACTCCAGCGCCGGTGCCTCGGTTTCGTCGAGCAGATTGGTGAGTAGCCGATGCGTTACGCCATGACCTGTGCGCTGGGGATCGTCCAGCGTGTAGTCGATCACGCGGACCACGATCCCCTCCTGATCTTTCCGGCGAGCCTTCTCCGACGGATAAATCTTCGCCAGATAGGAACCGTCCGACAGCTTGCGAATTGGCTTCAGCACCAGGTTGCTCTTCCCGCGGACCAGCAGTTTCACGCGGGAATGCAGGGTTTTCCAGTCTTCGTAGCTGAAGAACCCGCGGTCCTCCAACAGCAGCGAGTCGGTGGGCAAGTGGTCAAACAACTGCCGCGTCCCGGCGCGCCGGGATCGTTTCGCCATCGTGATACCCCCCCTCCACGAAGGCCAACTCGACATGCGTGCCGAGTTCGACCAGGCTCACCTTGCGAACCTGCGGGAACGCCCCGTCGCCACGACCGCCCGTGGAGCGACCGAAACTGGCGTTCGCCGCGCTGTCGGGCACATCCATCACCACCCCGTCGATGGCCATCAACCGCCAGCCGCGATAGAACGCGCCGGGAGTCTCTGGCGTCGCCAAGGTGCGGACCACCGCGCGGTGCAGCGCTCGCAGCGGCTCCACGCCCAAGCGTTGCCGTCCCACGCACAGGCTGGACCGTGCGGGGCACTTGCCGTCGCCGCGCATCCGCCGCGAGTAACGAAACACCTGGCGAATCGGCACGTTCGTGAACAGACCCATCGCGAGGACGATCCACAGCCCCGGCGCGCCGGGGCGTCAACTGGCAAGCCCGCCCATTGACGCGACCCGCCGCCAACAGGACTTGCCGCATCAACTCCGGCGGGATAACCTTCTCCAGGCCCGCCAAACGATCTAAAATGCGGCCCGCTTCCCCCGCCGCTAGCGTCGAGCTTCCTTGCTCTCTCATGGTCACTGCCTCCTTGTGCTTGGATGTTTGTCCAAAACCCAAGTTACCTGGAGGCAGTGACTTGCGCAAATATGAACGGTATTGAGCTTAAGACGCATCTGCACGCCCGCATTCCGCGGGTGAAATGCGAAGAGCATGGCGTGGTGCAGGTGGCCGTGCCGTGGGCGGAGGAGCATGGGCGGTTCACGCTGCTGATGGAGC
>JBKJNY010000072.1:0-3099 GCA_046593355.1 Pirellulaceae bacterium
TGAGGCGGAAGCCTTGGTTGTCGTCGATCCGCTCCTTGAGGGTGTCGCTGATGCTGTCGATGAAGAAGCCGCCGGTCCAGGTGATGTTTTGGTCGTCGGTGCGGTTGTAAAACGCCAGGCCCACTTCCCGGTCGGCGGCGAATATCCCCTGCGTCGGAATCGAGCGCTCCATGAAGATGTTGTTGGTGTCGTTGGTCACCTGCTCGAGGCTGAACGGGACAAAGAAGTTGCCGATGCGGATCCGCCCCACCAGCGGGACCTCGTTCATCGATAAGTATGCGTCCTTCACATCCGGCGATGAGGCCGTGCCCAGCGGCTGCGTCTCGCCGACGGTCTCCGGCTCCAGCGTCATCTGCAGCCGAAAGTCGAAGACGCCGTAGCCGGTGCCGTCAGCCACGAGGCGGAGGCGGCGAAACTCGAAGTAGTTCGTGTCGCCGACGATGGCGGGGGAAGCAGTCGCCCAGGTGACAAAGTCCGTCTGCACGTGGCCACCGAGCTTGACCGTCCATTTCTCGCCGGAGACATCTATCCAAGCGCCGCCGGATTTCTTGTCGCCGGCGTCCGGTTTGGCGGCGGCCTGCTTGGCCAGGTCGTCAAGCTTCTTTTCCAGGGCGGAGATGCGCAGGGCTTCGGTGGGAGCCAGGCCGGCGACCATCGGCTGGACTTCGAGCTGGCCATCGGTGGGCGCATCGCCCGCGGGGACGACGTACTCCTCGGCTTCCACGGGGGGCAGGCGGTGGAGTTCCGAGGCGTGGCGAGCGACCTCTTCCCGGAGGGCGGCGATTTCCGCTTCCTGGGCGCGTAGACGCTCCGCGATGCGAGGGAGATTGCCTTCGAAAACGTCCGGCGACTGGGCCCGCAGGTTGCTCGCACAGGCGAGGAGGCCGCCGCAACCAAGGAGCGAAGCCGCGGCGAGCCGCCGTGCGGAAATGCCAAGCAGTGGGGGCCATTCCATGGGAGCCGCCGATGTTTGTCAGGGCGGCCGGGGGCGTGTGCCGGTAGCGCCTCGTGGGTAAAAAAAGCGGCTTCCCAAATGACGGGTGGGCGTAACATGCGGAGAGTTCCACAGATTGGAATGTTCGGCAAAACCGATAGGCCCGCTATAATCGAGCGCGGCGCAACGGAAAAGTCAGCCGGAGCGACAGCGTCGGAATGGTGTGGCGAGGACGGGCCCTGGGAGTGCTGGCTCGAACTGGACACTTAGTTTTTACATGGTCTTTTGTATAATAGTGGTAATGGGGCGGAGCTCCGCGCGATTGGCCAAGGGAGGGTGTGGTCTTTGACAAGTTGGTTGTGATGAAAATGCCTTGCAGAACCTTGGACGAGGTCATCCATCGCTGGGCGAAAGCGGATTGTCTTTCCGAAAGCGAGCTGGGAGTAGGTTGCGGTCGGTGAGGACTTACGTCAACGCGAATGGACGTAAGTCGCGCGAAGAAGCGAGTGATTCACGGTGACCGCGGAGTGAATCAAGAATCGCCGAAAACGCCGGGTGGTGAATCAAGAAGTAGATTCGGAAGGCATTGTGCAACAAGGACTTGCGAAGGCGTAACTATTCACGCGGCTCGAAAACGGAGGCGTGTGAATCATGAATAATGGCGACCCCTTCAGGGGGGTCGAAGCGATTCTTGGCAGCGGCCATTTCCGAGTACTTACGACAATTCAATTTGACGTAAGTTCTGGGCACAAATATCTGGATCGCGTTATCAGGGCAGGCTGGAAGCCTACCCCACCGAGGATTACCGGGCGGTTGGAATCGGAGCGGGGACGACCGGAACGTCGATGACCACCGGGGCCGGAATGTCCACTCCCGCAACTGGGGCAGGGCAGGGGGTCTGGCACTGGCAGGCGGGGCGGCAGACTTTGACGAGCTTTCGCTCGATGAATTCTTCCGGGATGCATTTGATAACGCAGGTTTCGCCGCAGGTGATTTCCTTCTTGACCAGCACCCGCTTGTAGCGGACGTCCTTGCATTCGCGGCAGTCATCGCATGAACCGCAGTGGCCGCACTTGGGAAGCTTGGTCAGGCAGAAGGGAATTTCCTTGAAGTCGTAGATCGTCTTCTTGATCGGCTTTTTCTCTTCGACCATTTTGCAACGGTGGCAGACGACGTCCTGCCATTCCCATACGTCGACCGTGGGGCAGTGGCAGTCGTGGCCGCCGTCACAGTGGTGGCCGCCGAACATATCGGCAGCTCCGCTGTAGGAGAGACCGGCGATGGAGGCGAAGGCGGCGAAGGCGATCAGGAGTTTGGTACGCATGAGTCAAGTCTCCGGGGGATGGTGGGGTAGGGTTCCAGCCTGCCCAGTGTCGTCCTCTTCATTCCGGGCAGGCTGGAAGCCTACCCCACCGTTAAAAATCCTGGGCGACGCGGACGCCCCAGCCGTTGATCCAGCCGGTGCCGCCGCGGTTGACGGCGACATTGACGCTGGCATCCGAGGTGCGATGCGTGGCCATGTAGTCGAACTGGACTTTCATGTTGGGATTGAGATACCAGTTGAGGCCAGCGCTGAAGTTATTCAGGATGCCGCCGTTCAGTCCGGCGCTGTTCAGGTTGAGGTAGTTGTAGCGGGCACCGACCTGCCAGGCTCCCAGGCCGAACACGTTGCCGCATTCGCCGGGCATCAGGAAGAAGTTCTCGTAGGGAGTGATACGATCAAAGACGCCGGTCTTGCGGTTGTAGTTTTCGCTTTCACCCGTCAGGAAATAGAACACTTGGGCGTAACCGCCGTGATAAACAGCCGTTCCCAAATTTGGTCCCGCGACGCCCGCCGCGCTGAGGGTGCGGACGTTTTCGGAGAAGTCGACCAGATATTCGCTTTGCCAGCTCCAGGGCCCGCGAACGCCGACAAATTCGGCGTTGAGCCAGGTCTGACGCGAAATGAGGATGTTGCCGGTGTCGGCCGGGATAGGCCAGGTGGAGGAAATGCCACTGCGGATGGCGTCGCGGGTGCGATAGCGGTAGACGTCGTTATAGCCCGTGCGATGGCTGGCCGAAAAGCCGAAGTGCGTCAGACCGCGGCCTTCATCCTCGTACCAGGGAAGGGCCGTGACGCGACCGGTGACGGAAAAGTCGCTGCTGATGTCGTTGTACGAGAAGAC
>JBKJNY010000123.1:0-30086 GCA_046593355.1 Pirellulaceae bacterium
CAACGTGATGGTCACGCTCTACGACGGCAAGCCGGTCCCCAAGGTGATCGACTTCGGCGTGGCCAAGGCGACGGAACAAAAGCTGACGGAACGCACGCTGTTCACGCAGTACGGCACGATGGTCGGCACGCTGGAATACATGAGCCCGGAGCAGGCCGAGATGAGCGCCCTGGGGGTCGATACCCGTAGCGACATCTATTCATTGGGCGTGCTGCTCTACGAACTACTGACGGGCAGCACGCCGCTTAGCGGCAAGCGGATGAAGGAAGCAGCCTATGCCGAGATTCTCCGCATGATCAAGGAGGAAGAGCCCCCCAAGCCGAGCACCCGGCTGAGCGATTCCGGCGAGGCCCTGGCGTCGATCTCGGCCAATCGCCACACGGAGCCGGCCAAGCTCTCGAAGCTGATGCGCGGCGAGCTGGACTGGATCGTGATGAAGACGTTGGAGAAGGACCGCAACCGCCGCTACGAGACGGCCAACGGCTTCGCAGCCGACGTCCAGCGCTACTTGAATGACGAAGCGGTGGAGGCCTGCCCGCCGTCGGCGTGGTACCGCTTTCGCAAATTCGCCCGGAGGAACAAGGCAGCGCTGGCGACCGCATCGGTTGTTGGCCTGGCGGTCGTGCTGACGGTGGCGGGGCTGGCGACTAGCACCATCATGATCGCGCGCGAACAACTGGTAACGGCAAACGCCCTGCATGCTAAGACAAACGCGCTGCAAGCGGAGACCCGGGCCAAGGACGACCTGCGGCGGGACTCCTACTTCCACCGCATTGCCCTGGCCCACCGCGAACTATCTGTGAACAACCTGCGCCGCGCCCTCCAACTCCTCCTCGAGTGCCCGGAAGATCTGCGCGAGTGGGAGTGGCATTACCTCATGCGGCTTTGCCGGGTGGAACCGCTCATCCATCGGGATAAGACCGCGGTAAACAGTCTCGCGTTCAGGGCCGACGGTGAGCGCCTTGCCTCCGCGGGCAGTGATGGGGCCGTCAAAGTCTTGAACAGCAGGACGGGCGAGGTGATCCAGAATCTCAAAGCGCACACCGGCTCTGTATCCTGCGTCGCGTTTCACCCTGACGGCAAGCACGCAGCCTCCGTGGGCGTGGATGGGCAGGTGAAAAATGTGAAGGTCTGGGACTTGTCGACTGGCCTGGTGGTGTTCACCGGCCCCTGCGACGGCGTTCACAGTTTTGGAACCGCCTATGCCGCGGCGTTCAGTCCCCCTGACGGTCGACTGCTCGCGGCGGGATTTGGCGGCGATGTGAAGGTCTGGGATTGGAAGAAGAATCGGCCCGACGCTCCCGAACACACCTTCGTCGGACACGAAAAGCACCGGATCAGCGTGGCGTTCAGCCGCGATGGGCGGCGCCTGGCGACGGGGAGCTGGGGGGGAAGCGTGAAGCTTTGGGACGCGGAGGCCGGGGGCGAGCCGCTGCGCACGTTTCTCGCAACAACTCCCCATCCCGTCGTCGCGCTGGCGTTCAACAAGGACGGCGACCGGCTGGCCACGGCCAACTTCGGCCGTCGCGTGGAAGTGTGGGATACGACGACCGGCGGGCTCCTTCACACGCTGCCACATAGCGGAACTGTTTTGGGCGTCGCCTTCAGCCCGGACGGCCGGCGCCTCGCCTCGGCTGGCGAAGACAAGACCGTGCGCGTCTGGGACACGACTTCCGGCCGGGAGGTGCGGGAAGTGATCGGCCTCCGCGGTCACACCGGCCTCGTCAGCAGCCTGGCGTTCAGCCCCGACGGCCGGCGGCTCGCCTCTGCCAGTTTGGATGGGACCATTCGCGTCTGGGACGCGACCCCGCTCCAGGGTCACGAGGGCCAGGAAAGCCTGACCTTGCATCATAGCGATGAAGTCTGGAGCGTGGCGGTCAGCCCCGACGGCCAGAAGATTGCTTCGGCCGGCTGGGCCATGCCCGCCAAGGTCTGGGACGCGCAGACTGGAAAGGGAAGTCCCGGCGCGCCGGGATTCAGCGGCCACAAGGAAATCGTCTTCTGCGTGGTCTGGCGGCAGCCCGACGGCCAGCGGATCGCCTCCGCCGGCGGGAACGGTGATCTGTTTACCGTCAATATCTGGGATCCACAGACCGGACGGGAAGACTTTGCGCTCCCGGCGCTCCGGGGCGAGCCCGAGTTCTTCGCCGTGGCGTTCAGCCCCGACGGCCAACACCTGGTCACGGGAAGAGCGGATGGAACGGTGCAAGTCTGGGACGCATCGACCGGTGAGGCGGTGGGTACGCTTGGCACCCACGAACGAATGGTCCGGGGGGTGGTGTTCAGCCGCGACGGCCTGCACCTGGCTTCGGTGAGCGGCGACGGGAAGGTGAAGCTGTGGGACGCGACCCGCTTAACCAAGAAGCAAGAAGCTCGCCGCACCCTCCAAGCGTGGTCCCCCGGGCAATGTTTGAACGTGGCGTTCAGCCCGGACGGCCGGCGCCTGGTTACGGGCGGTAAGGAGAACACGGTCAAGATCTGGGACGTGGAGACCGGCGAGGTGCTGCAAACCCTCCGGGGACACACCGGGGACGCTTACACTGTGGCCTTCAGCCTCGATCCCGGCGGCCGGTGGGTCGCCTCGGCAGGTGAGGACAGCACCGTGAAGGTCTGGGACAGCCACACCGGTACGATAGTCCGCAGCTTGCGCGGCCATCTAGGCCTGGTGAGCGGCGTGGCGTTCACCCCCGACGGCCGCCGCTTGGTCTCGGGAAGCCGCGATCGCACGGTCAAGGTCTGGGACGTAACTCAATTGGAATTGGAAAAAGTGCCTGATCGATAGGTGGTAGCCGCACTCGCCAGAGTGCGGGGAACTGGCGGGAAGCCCGCGTTCTGGCGAACGCGGCTACCTAAAACGCTAACCGAGGTGCAGTCATGCTTACTTGCTTACGAACTACCCAGCGACGCGGCCTCACGCTGATCGAGCTGCTGGTCGTCATCGCCATCATCGGCATCCTAATTGGCCTCCTTCTGCCGGCGGTGCAAGCGGCCCGCGAGTCCTCCCGCCGCGTGAAGTGCAGCAACAACCTGCGGCAGCTCGGCCTGGCCGCCCACCTTCATCATGACGCGCATCGGCATCTGCCGCCGGGCATTGGGTACTATCCAACCGCCAATAACGGCGTGTTTGGCACCTACCTTTTCCACTTGCTGCCGTATATCGATCAAGGCAACCTCTACGACCGCGCCCTGGACAGTGTGCCATTTCCGCCGCCGGTCGGACCGACCACGGTGTATTGGCCGGGCAACAACGAGGTCTACAGCCAGCCGGTGCCAACCTTTCTTTGCCCTTCGGATCCCAGCGTCGGTCCGGGCGGTGTCGTGACGGTCGATGGGGTTCCGTTCGGCGCGTCCTGTTACGCGCCCAATGCCATGGTTATCGCGATAAATGGCAAGGCCCGCATGGCCGACTTCGGCGACGGCACTTCAAACACCATTCTCCATGCCGAGAAATATGCCCGCTGCTCTAATAACTTCATGGTGCCGGCGTTCCGGGACGGCGGCACGGCGTGGGCGTACTGCACGTCGCTCTTGTTCGCCTGGCAGCCGGACCCCATGAAGCCACCGGGCAAAGCGTTCGCACCGGGGTTTTGCATCCCTGCCTTTGTGGCCCGCGGTGCCCCCAATGCCATCGGCCCCAGATCGAAATTTCAGGTCCAGCCCAGTCCATTTCTGGGCAACTGCGACCCGACCCGGGCCTCGACGGCTCACGCGGGCGGCATCCAAGTTGGCATGGCCGACGCCAGCGTCCGTCCGCTGGCACCGAGCCTGAGCGGCCCTAGGTGGTGGGCGGCGGTAACGCCTTCGGGAGACGAAGTACAAGGCTCGGATTAGTAACGTTAGCAAGTGATGTGTCGGACGGATTTCCAATCCGTCCTACAGAATCAAATAAAGCGGCCGGTGAGGCCCTGACCGTCAATCCCGGCGCGCCGGGACTCACCGGCCCGGCACCGGCCCGGCACCGCCCCGGCGCTCGGTCTGCGCGCTGGCAGCGATGTCCAACTATTGTACCGCAGACCAAAAAGGAAAGATGTCATGAAACGTCGCATGTTTGCAGCCAGCTTCGCGCTGGCAGTCTTGGCCGTACTCGGGCTCGTGGGCCCCGTGGCCGCAGGAGAGCAGGTGCCTTTCAAAGGCAGCCTGGAAGGGACGGTCACCAGGAGTGCTCCGCCGCCGCCGATCGTCGTGGATGTGGCCGCCACGGGAACCGCAACCCAACTGGGCGCGTTCACCCTGGACATCCCGCACGTCGTGATTCCTCCGTCTGCGGTCGGGTTCTATCGCTTCGTGGCGGCCAATGGCGACACGCTGACCGCTGAGTTCACAGGGGTATCGTCTCTGGTAGCGCCCGGTTTCCTCTACATCGTGGAAACCGCGACCATCACGGGCGGCACGGGCCGCTTTGCGGGCGCCACCGGGAGCTTTGTGTGCGAGCGCCTCTACGACATCGCCGCTGACACCACCATCGGCGACTTCAAGGGCACCATCTCCTCCCCCGGTGCAGGCAACCCCTAACCAAAGCGGCCAGTGAGGGCTTGCCGCAAGGCAAGCCCTCACCAGCCCGGCCCCACTGCGCGCTGGGGTCGAAGTGCTCAGTGTTTTATCGCGGACCACAATAACAAATTCGGAAATCTCAAATCTCAAACAAACGAGAAACCAGAAATCGAGAAGCAGGAAACCGAAAATGTTTCCAATTTCCACGTTTCCCCATTTGAATTTGTTTGAGATTTGAGATTTCCTTTTTCAATGTCGCACTGTTTGCCAGCAGGGAGAATGTTTGATGATTACCATCTTGTTCGGGACTGTTTTGCCCTGGCTGCTGATTGCCATCGGCACCTGGCTCGTGTACCAGCTTGCCCGCCAGAATGGCCGCATCCTGTTGCGGCTGGAGTCCATCGAAAAACAAATCGGGCTGCGTGCGGGGCCTCGCGCTGGGGCCAAGCGACAGGAGGCCGGCGGTCTGCCGCTGGGCACGGCCGCGCCCGAATTTGAGCTGCCGGACCTGACAGGGGTGCGCCACAAGCTGTCCGAGTTTCGTGGTAAGGATTTGCTGCTCATCTTCTTCAACCCAAACTGCGGGTTCTGCACGAAGATGGCCGCCGACTTGGCTGCCCTGCCGGCGGAAGGAGGCGACGGGAAGGCCGTTCCGGTCGTGATCACCACCGGCGATGCGGAGGAGAACCGGAAGCTCGTGGAGCAATACGGAATCCGTTGCCTGGTCCTCTTGCAGAAGGAAATGGAAGTCGCCGCGAAGTACCGCGCCCAGGGAACTCCGATGGGATATCGGATCGACGGCGCGGGGCGCATCGCCAGCGAGCTGGCCGTCGGGGCCGAGCCGCTGCTGAAACTGGCCAATAGTAGCCTGCACACTCCGTGTGCAGGCCCGGGTCTCGAGAAACGCGGCGCTCACGGAGTGAGCGGACTACTGAAGGACGATCCGTCGCTGGCCCGTAGTCGCCTGAACCGCAATGGTTTGAAGGCCGGCACTGAGGCACCGGATTTCCGGCTGCCGCGGATTGACGGAGGCGAACTGTCGCCGGCGGACTTCCGGGGCGAACGAGTGATGCTGGTGTTTTCCGATCCCGACTGCGGCCCCTGTGATGAACTGGCGCCGAAGCTCCAGGAGATTCACCTTCAGCGGCCGGACGTGCAGGTGCTCGTGGTGAGCCGCCGCGATGTTGAGGCGAATCGCGCCAAGGCGGCCAAACTCGGGCTGACATTTCCCATCGTGTTACAGAAGCAGTGGGAAATCTCCCTCAAGTACGCAAAATTCGCCACTCCCATCGCCTATCTCATCGACGAGCAAGGCATCCTCGCCAGCGACGTCGCCGTGGGAGTCGAACCGATCCTGGCCCTCGCCAACGTAGCCCCCTCACTCCGTGAGCGGACAGGCTTTCCGTTGGAGTCCCGGCTTCAGCCGGCAAATTAATGTCGGAAGACCGGCTAAAGCCGGAACTCCAACAATTCTCTCGATCCGTTTTTCTCATTTATGAAAGGTCTCAGTCATGGAACATTTTTACGATGAATTCTCCAAGTCATTGGCAGCTTCCGTGCCGCGCCGCGAATCGCTGCGGCGGATGGGGGCTGTCTTCGCCGGCGCGGTATTCAGCCAATTGGGACTGGGGACCGCCTGGGCCAAGGGAGTGGACCCGTGCAAAGCATTCTGCAATCGATGTTCCAACACGACGCAGAGAAACCAATGCCTCGCGGCCTGCCAAGCGTGCAATGGCAACACGGGCCGCCTGGGGGGCTCCTGTGGAAAGTACGTCTGCTGCCAGACCGCATCTTGCAATGGGGTGTGCAGCGATCTGAGGTCCGACCCCAACTGCGGGGCTTGCGGAAACAACTGCCGCGCCTACGGCGAGAGCTGTTGCGGCAATTACTGCGCTGATCTGGCCAATGACGTGGAAAACTGCGGAAAGTGCGGCACCAGGTGTAACCTAACTGGTCCGTACGAGTACGGCGCTTGCGTTCAGGGAGCGTGCGTTTACAACTGCGTCGAAGGGGCTATTGTTTGTAACGGAACATGCACGGCCGTGATTTCTGATCCTGACAATTGCGGCGCCTGCGGAAACGTCTGCCCGGCATCAGCCCCGTACTGTAACCAGGGGGTATGCAGTGAGAACGCACCGTGCCCAGGAGGTCAAACGTGGTGCTCTGGTACTTGCCGCGACCTTAATAACGACCCCACCTATTGTGGCTCGTCATGTGAGGATGCCGTGGTTTGCGGTCAGTACGAGACCTGCACGGGCGGTATGTGCGTACCTGTCTACTAAGGGTGAGACTTCCAGAAACCAAAGCGGCCGGTGAGGCCCTGACCGTCAATCCCGGCGCGCCGGGACTCACCGGCCCGGCATTTGCGGCACAGACCGGGGCCATCCAGAATTTCCAACAAAGTTTTGGAAAGGTGCCAATTACGTAACTAAACATTTGTATAATAGGACCAGCCCGGCGGTGCCGGCAGACCCTCGCCCCAGCCCTCTCCCAAGGGGAGAGGGGGACTGCGGTGCCTCGCGGGCGGTGCTCTTTTTCAATCTGGTTGTGGACAAGAATAGTACTCATCTCGCTCCGCGAGATGTTCCTCACGCGGAGCGTGAGGAGTACTTTGGGAGATGCGCGGAGACGATGCGGCTGTCAGATCGGACCTCTCAGCGACCTCCGCGGTTCAAATCTAGGTATCGCCGCCGTAAGTTCCGCGGAAGAACGAATCGGGAGCGTGCGTGGGCCGGGGAAGGTGTGCTGATGGACAATTGGGTCGTAAGGGAAGAAGAGATGCCACTAAGGGCGCGGGAGATTGCGTAAGTCTGTTTGAAAAACAGCTTATCAAATCGCTGATACATCCCCCGGAATGGGGTGGGTGGGGCGGTATCAAGAAAGTCGCTGATACCGGCCAGTCGCTGAGCGGCTGGTCGGCGGAAGTACCAATGGGATAATGAGTTGCGGGCCGCCACGTGATACAGGATGTATCAAAACACCAGCTCGAAAACCGGCATCAAAGTCCCCTTATCAGCCGCTTATCGCGCGTCGGAGGGCGGAATTGGTTGTCGGCGTGTTAAGGGCGTGGTAGACCCTCACCCCGGCCCTCTCCCCAGGGAGAGGGGGAAGTGGCGGCCCTCTCCCAGGCGGAGAGGGAGGATATAATCGGGCGATGCAACCGCTCCCTCACATCGTCACGCAGCTTCGCCAGGCCGTTGGAGCCGAGAATGTGCTGTCGGCTCACAGCGAGATGCTGGTCTATGAATGCGACGGGTTCACGATTGAGAAGAACAGCCCGGATGTGGTCGTGTTTCCGCGGAACACGGAGGATGTGGCTCGCATCGTGAAAATCTGCAGCGCTGCGGATGTGCCTTTTCTGCCGCGAGGGGCGGGGACGAGCCTGTCGGGAGGCTGCTTGCCGGTGGGTGGCGGAGTGATGATCGTACTCACGCGGATGAAGGAGATTGTGGAGATCAATCTCCGCGACCGGTACGCGATTGTGCAGCCGGGCGTGGTGAATGTCTGGCTGACGAACGCTCTCAAGGGGACTGGCTATCACTATGCTCCGGACCCGTCGAGCCAGGGAGCCTGCACGATTGGCGGAAATGTGGCGACCAACAGCGGCGGGCCGCACACGCTTAAGTACGGCGTGACGGTGAATCACGTGCTCGGCGTGGAGGCCGTGCTGGCGGACGGCCGCATTGTTCGCATCGGCGGGCCGGCGGAGGATCCGCTGGGGCTCGACCTCGCTGGAGCCATCGTCGGCAGCGAGGGGACGCTGGCCATTGTCACCAAGGTCTGGGTGCGGCTGACGCGGAACCCGCAGGGTTACCGGACGATGCTGGGGATTTTCGAATCGTGCGACGACGCCACGAACGCCATCAGCGAAATCATCGCCGCCGGCATCGTTCCCGCCGCCCTGGAAATGATGGACCAGGGAATTCTCGTCGCCGTCGAAGCTGCCTTTTCCTTCGGCTTTCCGTTGGATGCCCAGGCCATCCTGCTGATTGAAGTGGACGGCCTGGAAGCGGGGCTCGATGAGCAACGTGACCGCATCATGGCCCTTTGCAAAAAATGCAACGCCCGCGAAGTTCGCCTGGCCGTGGGGGACAAAGAACGGCAGAAACTCTGGAAGAGCCGCAAGCAGGCGTTCGGCGCTATCGGCCGGCTTAGCCCCAGTTACTGCACGCAGGACGGCGTCGTCCCTCGCACGCAATTGCCGCACATCCTCCGCAAAATCACGGAGATCTCCGCCCGGTACGAAATACGGATCGTCAACGTCTTCCATGCCGGCGACGGCAACATCCACCCCATCCTGCTGTTTGACGAGCGCGATGCGGCACAAGTCCAGCGGGTGATCGTGGCCGGCAACGAAATTCTTGACGAATGCCTGAAGTGCGGCGGCTCCGTCACGGGCGAGCACGGTATCGGCGTGGAGAAAATCCACTTCATGCACAAGATGTTTACCGAAAGCGACCTGGCCGCGATGAGAAATTTGCGCGACGCCTTCAACCCTCGCGGCAACCTCAGCCCGAAAAAACTCCTCCCCACCGCCGGCAGTTGCGGGCTGGAGCAGAAGCATCCGGGAAGACGAGCGGCGTTATAGTACTCATCTCGCTCCGCGAGATGGTTCCTCACGCGGAGCGTGAGGAGTACTTTATGGACGACCTACAAAGTCGGCAGTTGCATGACGGGCGGGCTGGTCACGGCAGCGGTCGCACGGTTGCGGACCAGGGTCGTGATAATCCGCTCCAGGTAAGGCCCGACGATGGGATCGTCGAAGTTTCCAAAGGTCGAACCTTCGTCCCCTTTCACACGAATCTGCATGTTGAGCGGCACTTCTCCCAGGAACGGCACGCGCAGCTCTTCCGCCTTCCTTCTGGCTCCGCCGCTGCCGAAGATGTCGTACTTCTTGCCGCAGTCGGGGCAGATAAAGCCGCTCATGTTCTCGACCATGCCCAGGATGGGGATGTTGACCTTGCGGAACATGGCGATGGCTTTCACCGCATCGAGCAAGGCCACTTCCTGCGGCGTGCAAACAACGACCGCTCCCGTCAGCGGCAGCATTTGCGAAAGCGTGAGGGCGATGTCGCCGGTTCCGGGGGGCATGTCGATGATCAGGTAATCGAGGTCGCCCCAGGCCGTATCCCGCAGGAACTGGGTGATGGCCCCATGCAACATCGGCCCGCGCCACACGACGGCTTCGCCGGGCGGGACGAGAAAGCCCATCGACATGACGGGCATATCGCCGGAGTAAATGGGCCGGATCTTCCCTTCAATAACTTCCGGCCGGGGAGCATCCCCTAGGCCGAGTAAGTGCGGCACGCTCGGACCATACACGTCCGCATCCATCAGACCGACCTTGCAACCCGCCCGCTTGAGTCCGAGGGCCAGAACGGTGGCGATGGTGCTCTTCCCCACGCCCCCCTTGCCCGAGCCGACCGCAATTACGCTCTTGGCGGTCAACCCGATATTGCCAATCTTCAGTGCCGGCCGCTCGTGCACCGCCAGATTGACCTGCACCTCCTTGAGTTGCGGCAGTTGGGCCTTGATGCGCTCAATGAGATTGTCCCTGGTTTCATTCCAGAGGGGAGCGGAATGCGTGGTGAGGGCCAAGGTGAGCGATGCTCTGTCCCCGTCCACCTTCAGTTCGCGGATTTGCGAAAGCGAGAGCGCCCCTCGTCCGGTTTCTGGGTCGGGAAAATCGCCAATCGCGGATTGTAAAGCGGCAATATCAATCTGGCCTGCGGCCATGGGAGGTCTCCAATCAAGAAAACGGTCGGGAGCCGCGCCTTCGCGGGAAAAAAGCGGGTCGCAGGGCGCGACACACTTAGGCTATGCCGAAGTGCAGGGGGCTGGAAGGGGCGGAATCGGCTGGATTTGCTCCAGTTCGTTCGCTAACATGCAGATATGAACGCTCACGCCAGCCAGATTCTCAAAACGGCACTTGAACTTCCCGAAATCGAACGCGAAGAAGTCGCGGTCGAACTCCTGGAGAGCCTGGCTCCTGTCGGCGAAGCTGATCACGATGTCGCCTGGGAAGCGGAAATCCAGCGTAGAATTGAAGACTTGCGTCTGGGACGCGTTCAAGGAATTCCGTGGGAGGAGGTTCGGAGGAAGATGCGGAGCAAACTGTGACGAGCCGGCCTGTTATTTTCCATCCCGAAGCGGACCAGGAGTTGAACAAGGCCATCGACTGGTATTTGGAAGTGAAGCGAAGTCCCCGTGCTGCCGCGGGTTTAGCCGACGCCGTGGAAAGTGCCGTCAGGGAGATCGCATCCGATCCCCAAGGCTGGCCGGTCCATACACTTGGTACCCAACGATTCAAGCTAAAACGATACCCGTATTTGGCAATCTATGTGGTGTTCGAGGAACACATAGAAATCGTGGCGATCGCGCACACTCGTCGCCGTACTGGGTACTGGAAGCATCGATTGTCACGTTAGATTGGCGAGTTCCCCAAGTATTCTCTCGACGCCCAGAGTCGGGTCCAAGAGAGCACTTCTCGCAAGACTTCGAGCGAACTCTTGCACATTGGGAATCAGATAATCCACTGGGCTCTTCCCATCCACTCGCGCCAACATGCAAGCGGCCCAGTGGAGGGCGGTGCGGCGGGAGATGTCGATTTGCTCGTCAGGTGTGACCACGGCGCTAAGTGCTGTCTGGTAGGAATTCCAGAAAGTATCGATCAGCGCCAGATATTCGTCGCGCCGCTCGCGTTTATGAACGGCCTTCAGGGCCAGGTGCGTGAGAAAAAATCCAAGGTCGAAGGCGGGGTCGCCGAAGTGGCCGACTTCGAAGTCGATGAGCCAGATTTGGCCGGGGGAAATCAGCAGGTTCTTGGGGCTGAAGTCGCCGTGGACGAGGGACAGGCGGGTGGCATACGTGTCGTCGATGAGCTTGGTCAAGACTTCCGACAGGTCGGGATGGACGACAGCCAGTCGGCGGTAATAGGGGTCGAGCCGGAGGGAGTCGAAGAAGGTGCGATCCTCCAGACGCACGGCGATTTCCGCATTTCGCCATGTGCCGGCGTGGAGCTTTCCCAGCAATGCGCCGCAAGCCGCGGCGATGGCGAGGTCCGCTTGGCCGGAGAGGAGTTGTTCCTTCCAAGTCTTGTGAGCGGAAGGGGCGGCGGTCATCGCGTAGCAGTAGTTGTCGCGGTCGGAGAAGAGGATTTGGGGAACGGTCGTCGTCCATTCCGCGGCAGAAGAAATATCAGGGGGCTGACGCCCCCCGCTCGCCAGGATGGAGCCGCAGATTTCGAGGACTTCGACTTCACGCCAGATACGCTCGATGCTGCAGAGCCATTCCTGCTGCACCTTGAGACGCGGCAGGGCCTGCTTCAAGACGAAATCACCGCCGTGAGAGTCGGGGCGATGAACCAGCAGCACGGTGTTGGAAACGCCGCCGGAGAGCTCGCGGACTTCGACGAGTTCGCGGGGGCCAACCGCGCCTCGCTCGCGCAGATAATTAACCGCGGTATGAGGAGTCAGTTCCAACATATCCGCTCAGTCTAACCTCACGCCCACGCAAAGCCGTGGGCGTGCCACCCATTTTCCGCGTGGAGATTAATGCGCCCTGGCCACCTTGGCGTCTTTCTTCTGCGGGATCCGCATGGAGTAGAACGACCGCCACACGAAGACGAGCGCGACGGCGAACATGGCCACGCCGACATACTGGGTGTAGTCGCTTCCCGTACCCGCATGGGCGGCTTCCTTGATCTTGATCGCGATCTCGACGGCGAGCAGGCCGAAGAGGGTCGAGAACTTGATGATTGGATTAAGAGCGACAGAGGTCGTATCCTTGAAGGGATCGCCGACCGTATCGCCCACGACGGTGGCCTCATGCAGATCGGTTCCCTTTTCCTTCAAATCGACCTCCACATATTTCTTGGCGTTGTCCCACGCCCCGCCGGCGTTGGCCATGAAGATGGCCTGGAACAGGCCGAACACCGCGATGGAGATCAGGTAAGCGACGAAGAAGTTCGGATCGAAAAAGGCAAACGCCAGCGTGATGGTCATGAGCACGATGAAGATGTTCCACATGCCCGCCTGAGCATACTCCGTGCAGATCCGCACGACCGTCTTGGAGTCCTCCAAGTCGGCTTCCTTCTTGGTCAGGTCCATGTTCTTTTTGATGAACTCGACGGCCCGATAGGCACCAGTCGTGACGGCTTGCATCGAGGCCCCGCAGAACCAGTAGACGACCGCTCCGCCGCAGATGAAACCGAGCAACACGGGAGCGTCGGTCAGGCTCAGGTGGAGCATTTTTGCCTTGCCGAGCAGCAAGATAATCGAGAAGATCATCGTGGTCGCTCCTACCACGGCGGTGCCAATCAGCACCGGCTTGGCGGTCGCTTTGAACGTATTGCCGGCCGAATCGTTGGCTTCGAGGTAGTGCTTGCCGCGGACGAAATCGGGATCGAAACCGAAATCCCGCTTGATTTCTGCCTTGATGCCGGGAATGTGCTCGGTCTGAGCCAACTCGAAGATCGACTGGGCATTGTCCGTCACCGGCCCGTAGCTATCGACGGCGATATTGACGGGGCCCATGCACAGGAACCCGAACGCCACCAGGCCGAACGCAAAAATGGACCCAACCCCTACCAGCTTCCCCGGCTCAAGCTCGGCCAGCATGAGCTTGTCGAGGCCTTGCAAGCTGACGTAATAGGCCGCAGCCATCAGACCGGCGATGAGAATTCCCTTCCAAAACGCGCTGAAGTTCCCCGCTACCAGGCCCGACAAGATCGTCAGCGATGCGCCCCCCTCGCGAGACGCGGTGACGATCTCATGCACATGCTTGGAATGCGAACTGGTAAAGACCTTGGTAAACTCAGGAATGAGCACGGCGGCCAGTGTGCCAAGACTTATAATCGAGGCCAGTTGCCACCACAGGTCTCGCGGCAGGGCGGTAACGACTTCTCCGGCGACTGCCACGCTATCCTGGCCGCTCAAGAGCAACCAGCTCATCCCGTAGGAGGTGGTAATGCACAGGCCCGAAGCAATCCAGATCAGGCGCGTGAGCGGCTCTTCGAAGTTGAACTCCTTGAGCCCCTTGTATTTTCTCTCGGAAATGGCCTGGTTGATGAAATAGGACACTCCGGACATGAAGTCCATCAAAAAACGCATCGCAAAGAGCCAGACGATCAATTTGGCCTGCAGATCGACGCTCGGAACCGCGAGCGTAATGAACGAGATCAAAGCCACGCCCGTCACGCCATACGTCTCGAAGCCGTCCGCGGTGGGACCGACCGAATCGCCGGCATTGTCGCCCGTGCAGTCGGCGATGACGCCGGGGTTGCGCGGGTCGTCTTCCTTCACGTTGAAGACGATCTTCATCAGGTCCGAGCCGATGTCGGCGATCTTCGTGAAAATGCCCCCCGCGATGCGCAGCACCGAAGCGCCGAGCGACTCGCCGATGGCGAAGCCCAGGAAGCAGTAGCCGACGATTTCACGATCCACGGCAAGCAGAATGATGACCATCATTACCAGCTCGAGCGAGATCAGAAACAAGCCGATCGACATGCCGGCCCGCAGGGGGATGTTGACAACGTCCCAGGGCTCGCCGCGGAGCGACGCGAAAGCGGTTCGCGAGTTGGCGTATGTATTGACCCGGATGCCATACCAGGCGACGGCATAGGAGCCGGCCATGCCGACCACCGAGAAAAACAGCACGAGCAGCAAGGTTGAGAGTTTTTCCCCTTGCAGGCCCATAAAGTAATAGGACATCGCCGCCGCAATCAGGGCGAATAACAACAGCAGAAACTTGCCTTGCTGGATCAAGTAGGTTTTGCAGGTTTGAAAGATGATCTCGGAGATGTCGAGCATCGACTTGTGGGCGGGCTGCTTATGGATTTGCCAGAGCTGATAGAGGCTAATCCCCAGCGTGGCGGTAATGATCCAAGCCCCGCCGAACAGGAGATTCCAGCCGCTGATCTGCTGGCCGGCGATGGTGAATTTGCCCGCGTGCAAATCTGGAATGGCGAGGTCGGCTTCGCCGGCATAAACGGAGGTCCCGCAAATCAGCAGTAAGAGGAGCGACCAGGCGGCGGGGATCAGGAGCTTCCAAGTTGCAGTGCGCTGTGCCATCGTCAAATTCATCCTTCGTAGATTGTGAGCAAATTCACAAAGTCCGGCCTGGAAAGAGCATCGCCCCAAAAGCCGAAATCGCAAATACCGGGCAGGAAAAGAAAATAGGTACGCCCGAACGCCACCGGGACGCTGCTTAACAGTTCGTTAACTTGCGGGAAAGTTTACCCAACAGATTCGGAAGCTGTCAACCCTACGGCAGAGCCCTGGAGAGGGGATTCCGCCGGTAAGCAGGATTGCCACGCTACTTGCCGGCCGCGTGCTTTCCGGTTTCCTTGGCGGGAGTGGGAAAACAAGGAGCCGGCGAGGTGAGTGGAACGGCATTTTCCATGGGTTCTCCACGGCTGCCGTGGTGCAGGGCGTAGACGCGCGTGAACGCCGCCCCGAACAGAAAAATCTGAGCCGTATAGTAGACCCAAATCAACAGGAGCACCAGCGACCCGGCAGCGCCAAAGCTGGAGGTAACTCCCGCCTGAGCCAGGTAGATACCTAGGATTTGCTTGCCCGCGAGGAACAAGAGTGCCGTTACCACCGAGCCGACCCAGACTTCGTTCCAGTCGATCTTGGCATCCGGCAGGAAGCGATAGATGAAGGCAAACAGCAGCGTGATGACTCCCAAGCTGACAAAGGCATGAATTCCTTGCCACAGGTAGGTGCCGCCGGGGACCGACTCCGGCGTCCACCAGGTGGCGACCACCGAGAGAGAGGTGGAGATGACTAATGAAACCAGTAGCAAGAAACAGGTGCCCAGCACCAGCGTGAACGAGAGAAACCGGTCCTTGATGATCCCCAGGATTCCTCGCCCTGGTTTGGGCTGGACCTGCCAGATGGTATTGAGGGAAGCCTGCAATTCGCCAAAGACGCCGGACGCGCCGAAAAGTAGCATCGCCACGCCGACAACCATTGCCAGCGGTCCACCGCCGGTCTGCTGGTCCTTCTGGACCATGCTTTGCATGGCCTTGGCCACGTTCGCGCCAACGACTTTTTCCAGCTCCGCCGCCATTTGCCCCGTGGCCGCCTCCTGGCCGAAGATCAAGCTGGCTGCCGCCAAGGCAATTACCAAGAGTGGCGGAATGGAGAATAGCGTGTAATACGCCAGTGCCGCCCCCATCGTGGCTGAGCGGCTATTCTGCCACAAGGTAAAGGCATCCTTGACCATTTTTACGAACTGTTTCATCGCGCGGCTCCCGAGGCGGAATCATTCGCGCGCATGACGGTGCAATTCGCATTCCGTACTTACCGGCGAGCGGCTTGGCGTAAGCCGGCCGGTAACTCCCGACCGTCTTGGAAAGACGGCCTACCCTGCCGAAAAGGTAGGCCGTCTTTCCAAGACGTGCCAGGAGTTGACGCACTAGCTCGGGCAAAGTCTGTTCGCGAAAATTCCTCTCCCGCTACGCTGTGTCTGCTCACGACCGTCTTGGAAAGACGACCTACATTTGTCAACAGAACGCATTTTAGTATTACAGATTTATTTTGTACTTTCTTGCTCCCGAGGGCTTGCTTGTGCCAACCTGACATGTGTACAATTGATTCAGTGCCAAGCAACTTCCTTTCTCTTCAGGAGCAGAGCCATGTCCACCCAGGCGAAATCAGGCCCCAAAAACACCGCCCGCAAGTCCGGGTGCCCAATGGCAGTTCCGATCTCCAAGGATCGGGCCGATGCTTTCGTCGGACCCCAGGCGGATGTCCTCCCCCGTTTTTCCGAGGCCCCCTCCGAGCGGGACCAGCAGGCGTTTGACTTGCATGCCAAGGGCTGGACCGAGCGGCGGATTGCCGCGGAGCTGGACTGTTCGCAGCCGACGGTGCATCGGGGCGTTGAGAAATACCGCCGCTGGTTCGGGACGACGCTGCCGGAAGATCGGGTAGTGGGTCAGTTTGAAATCCGCTCGGGGCCTAGCGGATTGCGATGTCACCGTAGAGTCTGATTACTAGGTAGATGTCTACTCCTACGACAATAACGCCGAAAAACAGAGGACTCACTTGAAACAGGAGGGAAGTCCCCGCCACGGCAAGGCAGCCGAGAATGGCGAAAACGGTGATTAGCCCCAATTCCTCGCGTTCAAGAACGAGCAAGACCGCGCAGAGGACAATCGCAAATAGCATTTTCAGTTGGCCTTTGGGACTTGCCTCATTCTATAGCGCCGCGCATAATCCCGATATGCCTAAACGCTCAAGCAAGCCAAAAGACACCCAGCAACTCGCCCGTAGCGTGCTGGACGCCATTGTACCGGATGCCGAGCCGGTAGCCGCCAAGCCTGAGAAGAACCCCGCAGCGGTCGCCCTGGGGCGGCTGGGGGGATTGAAGGGCGGGAATGCGCGGGCGGCTAAGCTGTCGCCCGCGAAGCGGAAGGCCATCGCCAAGAAGGCGGCGCAGTCACGCTGGAAAGAACGCGACTAGCTGCTGATACCCTTTTGCCCGCTGGCGTGCATCGGCTTGGTAATTCGCAGGCCGTCAACAATATCGGACTTATTGAGTCGCGTTAGGTCCGGGTCAACGCTATGCAGCACAGTGGCGTTCATCACGACCGCCGTAGCCGCAATGCGAGAGTCGCGGAGTTTTGTTTTCAGTCCGGCGGCTTCGCTTTTACTGATGATTTGGGCGGATTTCTTCGCAATCGGCGGCGACAGGTCAACAAGCATTACGTTTGACCGCTGCGTAAACTGGTCAAACTTCTGCTGCTGCTCATGGGTAAGTCTGCTGTAACAAAGCTCTTCGTAGGTCGTTGCCGGAATCAGCAGAAAAACATCCTCCGGGTTCTTCGTAATCTCTTCCACGACTAGCGCAATATCGCCTAAAGGATGGCACTGTTCTTCTTTGAGCCACGCGAAGAAAACTGACGTATCCCAGCAGTAAATAGTCCCTGCTTTCCAATCACTCATTGGGAATACTCCGCAGGAAATCAATGGTGCTTTGACTGCCCGTGCAACCTGGAGCTATACCCCGCAGGTCGTGTAGCGTGGGCAATTCCTCATCGGGCGGCAGAATCTCTATTTCCTCGACGTGAACCAAATAGGGGAAGGGCTCGTCCGACAGGTAGAGCATCACGCCCTTTACCGTCACAACCTTTCCCTTTATCGCCTCACCTACCCGGTCGCGTAGCGAGTCAGGAAACGTACAGCGTATTCCTTTCGTGCGGAGAACTGGGTAAATCACGAATTCTAGTTTGCCGTGGACGTTTACCTTCTCAAGGCGACCCTTGAGTTGGCCGTATCCACGAATTGTCTTTGCCAACCGTTTATCAATATTCGCAATGAACTGCGTCGTAATTGGCAAATCGTCAAACCAAAGTCGGTTTCTCGCCCGGCTAGCCGGCATTGCGAGCTTGCGAAATAGCTCCAGCGATTTCGCGTCTATCTCCCCGTTTGCCGAATCGTCGTAGATTTGGCGAGCGGTTTTCTTAAACGCCCGAATAGCTGCCTCACCCTCTGCTGGTTGAGTGTCATCGGGCGCAACTACAACGCCGGCGCTGCCGGTAAAGAGTCTTGAAATCGCAAAATCAGGACTCTTACCGAGCGTCGTTTCCGCGACGTGCGCAAGACATGCAGCCAGGTTGTCGAATAGGCGGCGGACCTCGTTCAGGCGTACAGGTCGCCCAGCGGGGTCCAGCTTAATCGTGAGTTTTTCTGGCTGTTTCGGCATCCGAGTAAGTTCCTTGCACCGATTCTACCTGACATTGTACCAGAAAAGAACACCACTTGACAATGCTTGACCGGTCAAGCATAATGGACGATATGAACAAGCTAACCCACGATACCCGTTGTGCCATCATCCGCTGCCTAGTTGAAGGATGCTCGATTCGTTCAACCGTTCGGATTACCGGCGCTTCCAAGAACACAATCCAGAAGCTCACCCGCGAACTAGGGGAAGCCTGCCTTGCCTATCAGGACAAGGCGCTGAGGCTGCTCAAGTGCAAGCGCATCGAGTGCGACGAAATTTGGAATTTCTGCTACGCCAAAGATAAGAACCTGCCGGACAGCATGAAGCATGAGCAAGGCGTCGGCAGCATGTGGACTTGGACCGCGATCTGCGCCGACAGCAAGCTCATCGTTTCGTGGCGGCTCGGCAACCGCGATTCGGCGAACGCCTGGGCCTTCATTTCGGACGTTTCCGACCGGCTGCTCAATCGTGTGCAACTCACGACTGACGGCAACCGGCTCTATGTCGAGCCGATTGAGAACTACATGGGCGGGATGGTCGATTACGCGATGTTGGTTAAGAAGTACGGCGCGTCAGACGACGAAACCCGCTACAGCCCTGGAAAGTGCCTGGGGACTGAGAAGCGGCAGGTTGACGGCAACCCGGACGAGAACCTGATTTCCACCAGCTATGCCGAACGGCAGAACCTGAATATCAGGATGCAGAACCGCCGCTTTACCCGGCTCACGAACGCATTCAGCAAGAAGGCGGAAATGCTGGCCTACAGCATCGCCATCACGTTCTGCTACCACAACTTCGTGCGGGTTCACCAGACCTTGAAAACCACGCCAGCGGTCAAGGCCGGGATTGCAAACCGGAAATGGACAATCGAGGATATGGTCAACCTGATTCCCGAAAAAGAGCCGGGGAAACGCGGTCCCTACAAAAAGCGGAATTCAAACTGACCCACTACCGAAGATCGCGGCGAGTTGACGGGGTTCGGGCGGTTCCGCGTGGCCCTGGAGGAGCATCGGTTTTTTCTCCAGCATCAGCGGGAGTTGGCCATGCAGGAGTGGGAGCGCAGCCGCGAGTCGGTGCCGGTGGAGCGGGAGCGGACCAAGGTCTATCCCGAAGGGCGGAAGGAGGGGGGCCAGCCGATTACGGAAATCCTCAAGGACAAATACCTGAAACCGCAGACGGCCCGCGTCTCCCACTTCAAGGCCGCCACGCGGCTGTCGCTGGAGCTGACCATGCTGGAGGCGGGCTATCTCGGAGTCCGCACCCTGTCGTGCGACAAGGCGATCGACACCGACGAGCGTGACCGGTGGGACCGGGCCATGAAAAGCCGGGACACGACGATCGACGAGCTGACGCGGAAGGTGGCCCAGTTGGAAGCGAAGCTGCGTCCGGGGTCGGGAGTCTTTGGCACTAGCGACTCCCCACTGCCACCGATTTTGCAGCCAAAGACTCCCGACCCCCTCGCGCGGCAATCACAAACCCGCGCCGAGCAACCAGGGGCCAAAACGGGGATCGAACAACAGACCCGCGCCGAACAAGGTGCGCAGCCCAGGGGGTCGGCGGATGAATCAAGAACTGCTCCCCAGCCCCCTGTTGTGAATCAAACCAAGGCCGCGCCCCTGGTCGCAAGTCCAAGCCAGGCCGCTCCTTGCAACGACGGGCTGGTTTCACCACCGCCGGTTTCGCGAACGGTGAATCGCGCGAATCAAAAGTATCCCCGCCCCCGCTTTGGGACTCGCCGTCGCCACAAGGAGTGCCTCTTCAGCGAGCCGCGTCCGGTCGCGCCACTTGGGTTCTGAGTAGACGTGCCAGGAAAAAGACGTGCCAGGAACACGTGCAGCTCGTCGTGAAAATACCGTTCGCGAAACGTCCGCTCCCGCCGCGCAGCGTCTGTTCCCGACCGTCTTGGAAAGACGGCCTACCCTTACAGCGATAACGGCTCGCCGGCGAGTTGCCGCTCGTGGCGGGTCAGCTCGTACATGTCGTGGATCAGCTGGGAGTCGCAGGGGCGCTGGGTGACGTTGCGGCGGGCAAACATCCGCTGCTGAGTGGCGATCATCACTGCTGGCGGCAGCTCGGTGACTTGCCCGAACAGCCGCGCATAATTGACGAAGCTGGGGACGTTGGTCGTCACAAAGCCGTAGACCATGCTGCAAACGCCGATGGTCTTGCCCGTAAAAATTCCGGTGTTGATCGCGGACTTGGCATAATCCCCCATCATGCAGCCGACAAACTGCATTCCGGTGGCGACGGACTCGCCGCGGTACTCCATCTTCACCGTGCCGTAGGTATTCTTCAGGTCACTGTTGCAGGTTCCCGCACCCAGGTTGATCCAGCTACCGAGATAGCTATGCCCAAGGAAGCCATAATGCTGTTTGTTGGAATATGGCTCGATGATGGAAGCTTCCACTTCTCCGCCGATCTTGGTGGTATGGCCGAGCGAGACCCCGTCTTTAATGGCCGACTGCTCCGTGACGCGGCATTTGGGGCCAAGGTACGCGGGTCCGCGAAGGAAGCAATGGGGTCCGACGCTCGCCCCTTCGTCCAGCAGCACCGGGCCCTTGCTGGTGTCACTGACGACATACTGGCCCAGCTTCGCGTCGGCGGCGGCAAAAACGCCATCGGCAATTTCGGTGAATCGACCGCTGCGGAGGCGGTGGGCCAGATTGGCACCGATGATCTGCAGGTTATGGCGGATCAGGTCGTGCGGGTAGTCGATTGTTGCGAGGCTGCCGTCCAGGCGAGGCAGCCTCGGCCAGATTGACTGATGAAGATACTCGCTAAAGCGGGCGGCGTCGGCACTGGTTGGCGGCTTGGGTGCGGAAGCGTCAAGGAAGGCCGCGCCCAGGGCAGTACCGCTGCTGATGATGCCGGGACGGCCGGCAGCAACAAGCTCGCGGAGAGCTTCAAAGTTGGCGACCGAAGGGACGAGCCGTGCGTTGACCAGCAAAGCCGGCAGGCCATTTGCCACGGCAGGGGACGAGAACTGCGGAAAGTCAACTTGCTGGAGCGTGGCCAGGTGCGGACGGACGATGCCCCGCAGCGTGGCCCCGCTTTCAGCCGCTAATTCCATCGCCCAATCAATCAGGCGGTAGCTGGCGCAGGTGACGTTGTACGCCGGCCTGCCGACGGTAATGGGATGGAGGCGGGGAACGAACTCGTCTTCAAAGAGAATGAGCTGCATGACGGGAACGCCGACGGCAATGAGGGGCGAATGTCAAAGACGCGGCATCAGGGAGCACGGAGATTATGAAGCGGTTCGTCAAGGAAAGAAAGGGACGACGGCATAATCGAGTCGCTTTCGCAAGCAACTTAATCTTCTGCGTCATTCCGCGTCCATGGTCGTCAAGTCGGGCACCAGCAGGTAGTCGCTGGTCGTGGCAAATGGCACCGCGGGAACGAAGTGCTCGCGCGCCAGGCGTTCATTGAGCGCCGCCAGACTTTGGCAATAGACCAGTCCAGAGGGCCGCTGGTCGCGCAAGATCACGGCAACCGAGCTGTGTTCTCCGGTGAAGAACTCCATGAGTTCGCCAAGCGTCGCGGATTCGTCGAATTTGGGCACGTCGGCGGTCATGTGGTGGCGCAGCATCCGTACCGAACCGCTGGCTCTGCCCTTGGCGGGACGCGAAGACTTTCCGGTAAGCTGCGATGCGGTGACGAGGCCGGCAAATTTCCCTTCGCGGTCGACCACTGCCAGGGCCGACAGCCGAGTCTGCTCAAGCACGGCCTGGCCCTGTTCGACGGTTTCATCTATGCCCAGCAAAACCGCGCAGGGAATCATCACGTCTCGAGCCAGCGTGGTGGAGAACAGCTTGCCTCCAGCAGCCGTCTTGTTCCAGGATTCGACGTCTTTTTCCCAGGTCTGCTGCGTGAGGACGAAATTGCGTCCCGAGGCCTTCGCCAAAGCGAGAACCTGCCCCGCGATTTCGAGCGTCTTCTCCGCGGATAAACTGCGATTGAGCTCCACCACGCCGCTGCTGCCGGTCAAGCACACTTTTGATTCGCCGACGGCGTGTTCGCGCTGGGCGATGGAGGCCAAAAAGGCCTGCGACCACTCGGCGGCTTGCTCCTCCGTGGCCTTGGGAAGCAGAACGGCAAACCGATCCTTGCCCAAGGAAGCCGCCAGTTCTCCCGACTGACAGGCCTGGCTGAGCAGTCCCGCGGTCTTGCGGACGAGCGCTTCCCCCGCGGCCCTGCCGAAGCGGGCCGTGAAGCGGCTGAAGTAATCGAGGTCAATCAGGCTGAGGGAGCCAAGCGATTCCTGCTTGCCACGGTCCTTGGCATTTTTCAGGTGTTCCTTGAGCTGCGCTGCGAACGCATTGGAATCCGGAAGATTGGTGATCGGTTCCAGGCCGCATTGCTGGGTAAGCCGTCGCTCGAGTTCGATCACGCGCGCACCGGCCCGCAAGCGAGCAAGCAGTTCCCCAAACACCAGGGGCTTGGCCAGAAAATCGTCAAAGCCGGCTTCCAGCGCTTCCATCAGTCCGGAGGTTTCCAGCGAATCGATCAGCATTAGCGCATACGAATAGCCCGCGGGGGCATGGCTGCGGATGGTCCGCGAAAAGGCAAGCCCTGGCTTGGGACTCATTGCGCCATCCACCAACAGGAAGTCAACGCCGCCAGCCTCCGCGGCAGCCAGAGCCTGCTCGGCGTCCACTGCCTGGCGCACCTCGTAACCGAATAACTCCAGGAACCGAGTCAACTGCCGGAGCAGAGGTCGGTCACCGGATACAAGGAGTGCGGAATATGGCCTTGGATTCATGGCGATGAAAGCGAATCGGAGGAAAGAAGGTCTGCGAATGTCCCGCGGCTTCCGGTGCGCATGGCTTCGCGCAAAAGTCTAGCTTGCAATTTCCAGAGTGCATAACGACTTCGGGTGGCAACGATTAGTTTTTGGGTTCCGCACCTCAAAAAAAAGCTAGGCTTCAATCGGCCTTGGAAAGGGTGCGGGGCAAGGTCTATTTCCAGGTTGCCAAAAGACCTGCGCACGCGCCGCAAATGGCGTGCATCCTGCTGATCCATAGAAATCGGGAGCTTGTTATGCGGACCAAGGCAATTGCCGCCGTCGGGACTACGCTGCCCTGGCTGGAAATCTATTCCCCTTCGACAAGCGCGCCGGAACTGATCGAAGTCAAGGATTTTCCGTTTACGTTGGGCCGGAGCGACGAGTGCGACTACAAAATCGTGTCCTCGCGGGTTTCGCGCGAACATGCGGAGATCATCCGCACCTCCGGAGGATTTGCCATCCGAGACCTGGGTAGTACCAATGGCACATTGGTCAATGGCCAGCGGGCGGACAAGTCCCGGTTGGGGGATGGCGACCTGATCCTGATCGCCGACGTCGAGCTGACCTTTCGCGTGGCCGGCAAGACCGCACCGGGCCGGACCGTCACGCAGATCATGCCGGGAGAAGGAGATATTCCTGGGGAAGAGCCTGAGGATCGCGAGGAAAACGTTCCGCTGGATCTGATCCGGTCCGTCCGTGCCCAGCACGAACGCTTGCTGTGCCGCGGAGTGCGCAGTCATTTTCAGCTGCTGGTGGACCTGGAAAGCGGCCTAGGGGTCGGATATGAATCCCTCCCCGCCCCCGCGCCTGGAAAGCAAGCAGCACGCACTAGCGAGCAATTGCTCGCGAGCACCGAGTGCCGCCTCACGGAGCGGATGCATCAGCTCCAGCGGCTACTGGCGGCGGAGCACGCGGCGAGCTTGCCGCAAGGCGAGCTCCTGTTCCTTCGTCTGGAGCCGGCCGAAGTAGGGGCCGACCTGATTCCCGATTCGTTGGCCCGGATGCAGGGCCTGAGCGGAGGGAAGCGGATTGTGGCGGCCATCCCCGAAAGCGCCGTCGTGGACATTCCTTATTTCCGAGACTTCCTGGCTCGGCTGCGGCACTTGGGACTGGGCGTGGCGTACTTTGGCTTTGCGGGGAACCAACATCAGGTGATCGCCAACCAGGAACTGGCGCCGAATTATCTCCTGCTCGCTCCGCTCCTGGCACGCGGAGTCGACAAAAGCAAACAGCGGCAGCAGCAGATTCGGGCAATTGTGGAAGCGGCAGCGCTGCGGAATACGCGGGTCGTGGCTACCGGCGTGCATTCCGAGGTCGAGGCCCAAACTTGCCGCGAACTCGGCTGCCAGTTCGCTCAGGGGGACCATTACGGCCATGCGCAGTTCGCGGAGAGTGCCGCCGAGGAATTGGCCGCTTCTTCCCGGTAACGGCCATTCCCCTTGTCATGTTTTTGACGGCTGGCGCGACTCTACCGTGCGGGCATTATCGGCCAGCCGCCTTTCTTCTGCCTGAGGCTGAATCGTAAGCCAGAGTTCTCCTAGCCGCCCCATTGCCGGAAGCAGGGAGTGGGCTGCGCCCTGCGCTTGGGGCGCGCTCCTTCGTGATGAGCTCGTACCCTTGGCGTTTTCCCAGCACCATGACCCAGGTCCAGACTGAAGCCCAGTTGCCCGGAGCCCACCGATCCGAGCCCATTCCCGGGTATCACCTCCGCGAGCGGATTGGAGCCGGCGGCTATGGCGAAGTCTGGTCAGCCGAGGCGCCGGGCCAGCTCATCAAGGCGATCAAATTCGTCTATGGGTTTCTGGAGCAGGATCGGGCTTCCCGCGAGCTGAAAGCGCTCAACCGCATCAAAGGAGTGCGGCATCCGTTCCTGCTGTCGCTCGAACGGATCGAGGTCGTCGACGGTCAACTGATCATCGTCACCGAATTGGCGGACGCCAGTCTGAAAGACCGTTTTGAAGAATGTAAGAAAACCGGCCTGGTGGGGATTCCTCGCAAGGAATTGCTGGCCCATTTGCATGATGCCGCCGACGCACTGGATTACATGAATGCCCAGCACTCGTTGCAGCACCTGGACGTGAAGCCGGAGAATCTGCTCTTGGTGGGCGGCCGCATCAAGGTTGCCGACTTCGGCCTGGTTAAGGACATGCAGGATACGTCGGCGTCCCTGATGGGAGGGCTGACCCCCATCTATGCGCCGCCGGAAGTCTTCGATGCCCGCCCCAGCCGGAGAAGCGACCAGTACAGCCTGGCGATCGTCTTCCAGGAAATGCTGACCGGCGTCCTCCCGTTTCCTGGAAAGTCCGCGGCCCAGTTGGCGATGCAGCACCTGAATTCCAAGCCGCGCCTGGGAGCATTGCCCGAGGGCGACCAGCCGATCATTGCGCGGGGGCTGGCCAAAGATCCGGCGCAGCGTTTTGGCAGTTGCGTGGAATTGGTCGAGGCGCTTTTACATGCGACCAGCGAGGTTTCGGACAAGGCTCCCGCGGCTGCTGCGGCATCGAGCGCCACGAATCTGGGCGCGACCGCCAGCTTTAGCAGCTCATCCCCGGCCACTCCCTACTTCAGTCCAGCGGCACAGGATTCCCAACCACTAGGTCAGGAAACCCTAGGCCGCCTGGATTCCATGGCGCAAGCTGTTCAGCGTTTGGCGGAAGGAAACTACTCTCAAGCGGCGCGGCCCATCCTCGCGGAAACGGCCGATCGGCCCTCCCATGTCGCGCCGGCTGCAGCGCTGATCGATCTGCCGCCGCTGGAAGTCGATCTGACCGCGAACGCCTGCCGGCCGACGCTCTTCCTGGGCATCGGCGGTCTTGCGGGAAAGGCGTTGCAACAGTTGCGCCGCCGCTTGGACGATCGGTGTAGTGCGAATCAGCTCAGTACATTCCAATTCCTATTGCTTGACACCGATTCCCGCGAGCTGATGGACGCGACGCATGGCCAATGCGGCTCACCCATTCGTTCGCAAGAGACGATGGCGCTCCCGCTCCGCAAAAGTGCCGACTATCGGAACGACTCCCGCAAGTATCTTGATTGGCTCAGCCGCCGCTGGCTGTTCAACATTCCCCGTTCGCAGCAGACCGAGGGAATTCGCCCCTTCGGCCGGCTGGCGTTCGTGGATCATGGCGAAGAAGTGATGGAGCGGTTGCGGGAGGCGGTCGGGCAACTCATGGAGGCCGGCAAGTCCGGGGGCGCGGCGACACCGCCCCGCATCGTCATTCTGGGCTCATCGTCCGGCGGAGCCGCGAGCGGGATGGTGCTGGAGGTCGCCTTTGCCGCCCGGCAAATGCTCGAGGAGCGTGCCAAGGACGGGATCGTGGACCTGCTCCTGCTTTATGGCGCAAGCCGTCAACCGGCGGCCCAGGAGCTGGCTGCGGTGAATACGTTCGCCCTCCTCACGGAGCTGAATCACTACCTGCGTCCCGGCGGCATTTTTCCGGGTGACCCGGCGATTGGCCTCAAATCACGCTCCGCCGGCGAGCCAGCACTGGCGAGCACCTACCTGGTGCATCTGGGACAAGATCTGAGCCCGGAACAGTTTCTGGCCGCAACCGACCGCGTGGCCGAGTACCTGTACCTAGACGCCGCCACGCCTGCGGGAATCTACTTGCGCGCCTGTCGTTCAGCCGCGCCGCATGAGGAACGGGACGACATGACTCTGCGAACCTTCGGCCTGTGTCCGCTTGGCTTTTCCGATTCTCTCGTGGACGGAGGGACCGAATTGCTGTGCCAGACGGTCTTGCGGCGGTGGTCCGGTGAGCCCAAACCCACGGTGGAAACTTCCCTTTCGGCTCGCTTGGTCGATGCTGCCTCCTCCGCCGCAGCGCAAGCGGCCGCTGCCAGGGACGCGAAACTTGAGAGGTTCACCTCCCAACAATCCCAAAGGCTGGGCCTGGAACTCGACAACCTGATCGAAGGGCTTTACGCGTTGGCGGTGGAAGAGCTTGGCGGTGAGCCGGACGTCGTCTTCCGCAAGATAGCGCGCGCTTCTGCCACGGCGCCCCAGGGCATGGCTCCGGTCGACAAGTGGTTTACCGACATCGCTTGCTTCTTCGGCCCGCGCCTCGGCGATGTGGAACCCGCTCCGATGTCCCCCCTCCACAATGCCGTGCTCAAGCGTCTGCCGCAGGCGATCGCGCCGCTTGGCCAGCAATTGCGAGACTGGCTGCTGGCCTTGCCGGAAGACCCTGCCGCGCGGGTCAGCGGAGCACAAAAGTGCGCGAAATTGTTACTGGGACATCTTAAAGGGATCGGCGAAAGAGCCAAGGAGACGCGGACTCAAATCAGCGGGCAGATTGCCGGGATCGAGCAGAGATTGGTGCTGGCTGCCCGCTCCCCCGCCAAGGCTTCGGGCAGAAACAAGGACGGACCTACGCTGGCGGAATCACTGTTCCTGCAGCATTGCCAGTTTCGGATTTACCAACTCGCAGCGCAGGTGGCGTCGCAATTCGCCCAGAACCTGGTCGGCTTCGTCTCCCAGGCCGGGGATCAGCTCCATGACCTGACTCGGGATTTGAAGCAAATGACCGGACAATTCGCGCCCATCGAAGTGGCCGCCGGCAGCGACGACCTGGAGCAACTCGCGCTGGCCCAGTTGCGGAACGACGAAGATGAGTCCGCGCTGCGCATCGACCACTTCTTCCAACAACAGATCTTTGCCAGCGCCGGATTCCGCGCGACGCTGCTCCAAGGAGGAGAAAAACGGCTGGCCTTGCTCGCGCTGCTGCGGCAGCAAGCTCGTCAGGCGACCCTCGCATCCCTTCGCCAGATTGATCTCTCGGCCCTGGTGAAAGAGCTCGGGAAACCAGGCGAAAATGGCCCGTCCAAGCTCGAGGCACTGGTTGCTACCGCCCAGCCTTGGCTGCAGCAGGTCGGCGGAGAACGGCGGCTGCTGTGCGTCGCCGCGCCAGGCAACGGACACGGCGAGGGACAAACTTTGACCCCTGCGGTGTTCTCCGGCCTCATTAGCAGTGCTTACTTTGAACAACTTCTCGCGGTCATCCCGGCTGCGACCAGCCAGATCGTGTTTTGCTACGAACTCGGCAATGTGCCGCTGTCACATGCCGCGGCCCGGCTCATCGACCATTGTCCGCAATATGCCCAGGCCGCAACGCGCCTGCATGTCCGGACTGACGTGACCTGGCAAGAGTTGCCCGTGTAATCTGTCGATCCCATGTCGAATCGAGGGCCCTTGCACGTACCTTTGGGTGTCCAGGTTATGACGACGCAAGCAGGTGAATTCTTCAGCCGGAGGACGACACCCGGCAGCTCCGTGACGTAGGCTCTAGAAGCAAACTAGATTTCAGGCGCTCTGGGAGAAGCGGACGTGTCTCATTTTTGCCGCCGGATTTTTCTGATTGATTCCCAGGTGCAAGGCGCGCTGATGATGCGCGTCGTGGCGTATTGGATTTACTGCCTCTTCACCATATCGATGTTGCTGATCTGGTGGGACTTGTTTGCCGGCCCGCCGAGGCAGTTCATGCTAGTGCTGGCTGACGTCTACCAGCGGTTCGCCCCCGCTGCGGCCGCTTCCCTGCTCATCCTGCCTCTGGTGGTCATGGACCTGTTGCGACTGAGCAACCGCTTTGCGGGACCTGCCCGCCGCTTGCGGAACGCACTTTCCGAGTTGGGGGAAGGGAATGAGGTCCGCCCTCTGTTGTTCCGCAACAACGATTTCTGGCAGGAAACGGCTGCCGAATTCAATCGCGTCAACGACCGAATCAGACAGCTTACCGCTCGCCAGACGCGAATTCAAACTGACACCGATCATCCTGAGGATGTCAACCTAGAAGAGCCGGTGTTGGCCGGCCCAACGGAATAGAATCACCCGCGTCTATTTCGCCTGGTCCTTCCATACCTTCTGGGAGCCCTCGACTCGCAGTGGCCCGGCAATCTCTTGCCCGTCGCGCACGATGAAATAAGCGTCCGCCCCGGCAACGCTGTCCCAGCGAAGGGTTGCCAGTCCGGCGGCTTTGGCGGCGACAGAGGCCTTGGTGCGATTGCCGCTGGGTCCAACGGCGATGATGGCATAAGAATGATCGCCGCTGCCGTCGTGCTTCAGAATTGTTGGCGCCGCTGGCGTTAGAATCTCCTTCTCGGAGAGCTTTCCGCCCCACAGTTCCAAGACATTTTCCGCGTAGGGCAGCCCTCCCCCTCCATAGCCGCCGCCGCCCAGGCTCATCTTCCCTTGACCGATCAGAGCATCGGTCAGCGGCTCGCCATGACGTGGCCGGAAGGTCTGAAAGCGGAGACGGCCAGGGTGGGTCGATCCATTCCACTCTTTGGCCGGCACTTCGTTGAGCTCCAGCCCTTCTCCCTGGATGATCGCCATCTGACGCCAGGCTCCGTCCAGCCACATGTTCCAGGAAATATGACCCGGCGAGCGCCGCATCGAGCCGTCCCGCTCCAGGGCATGGAAACGGTCATCGAAGGGATCGTCGAGCTCCCCTTTGATCAGCCGGCTGCGGACCCATAGCCCGCCCGGGCCGTCGTGCAGCGCTCGGGCATAGATGCCGCGGGGAATCTGATGCTGCTCGTAGCCTTCCTCCCAGGGCTTGCCGGTGTCGGAAACAATCAGCTCCTTGCGGACGATGAGCCGGTCCACCTCCAACTCCTTCGGATGTTTCGGCGCGACTTGCAGCAGGCCATAGGTGGCGGCAACGGAGAAAAAGATGGTGATGAGGCGGTCTTTCATGGAAGGCTCCTAATGCTCTTGGAGATCAAAGTGTGCCACTACGAGAATCGCCGTTAAGCATAAGCAGCGGCAGGCGGCAGTAGGGGTCGGGGTCAGGAGGAGTTTCGCGACCAAGGGTGCTCAGGAGGCAGTGTTACTTGGCGAGAAACCCCTCCCGACCCTCTGGCAGCTCCCCATGTTCGCGGAATACGGCGAGCAAATCAAAAGCGAAGTCGCCGACATCAAAAACGTCGGGGCCGGCCGCTGGGGAGGCGCCATCACCGCCGGCAAGTTCGTAAGCGCCCACGGCCGCCAGCTGTGATAGCAGTGGCCGGTTACTTCACTCGGGCGGTGCGTTTCTGGTCGAGGAGGCGCTGGCGGGCTCGGCGGGTGGCTTTGGCGTCGGCTTTG
>JBKJNY010000237.1:0-44749 GCA_046593355.1 Pirellulaceae bacterium
CTGACTCTAACGTTTTCTATGTGCTGGAAATCGCGAGCAAAGCTAGCACGCATTTTCGCCCAGAAAATGCCTGTCTGCTTGAGTGAGTACTTCTATGGCTCATTCAAACGCGACTGATGCTAGCGGCAAAAACTCCGGGGAAATGCGGCAAACACTGGTCGTACATAGAAAACGGTAGAGTCAGCAAAACCGCGATCTACTTCCATTGTGGCGGATTAAGCCCAATACCGTTCATATTTCCATAAGTTTCATTGTGCCAATAATTTACGACTGAATGTCCGAGCGTAGTTTGACATGAGCGCGTAGCAAACTCCGCAGAAAATGACCCTCACGTCACTGCTGGCAATGGTGCGCAAGTCGTTTTTTTGCATGGTGTTATGAAAACATGAACGGTATTGGGATTAAGCCTGTACCCATAAGAAACCCAGATAGACCAAAACAATCAGGGTTTTGATCAATATCTTCGCGAGAAGCTAAATGCGTTAGTAATGTAGCTGCTTTCGAGCGATCATTCACCACTCAACTGACAGAGCCCGTCTTACCCCAGCCGCAATTGCGCCTCCACGCGCCGCAGCGCTTCCTCCACGGTGCATTGGCCGTGCGGCAGTGGGAGGGTTTTGCCGCTGGCGAGCCACTGGCCGACTTTGCCTTCGGCGGAGAGGACGGTGCTGTGGCTTTTGCGGCCGAAGTAGCGGCTGATTTCGGAGGAGGCGCTGCGGGTGTATTTGCGGGCGAGCCACATGGCCAACATGCGGGGATGGCTGACGGCGGGGGATTTGCCGCCGGATTGCATTTGCTCGGTTTCCAGGCCGAACAGGCTGCAGACCGCTCCGGCGATTTCGGGCAGGCGGACCGCCCGGCGGGTCGCCTGCATCAGGTCGGCCAGCGTGTGCTGCACGAATTCGAGGTTGATGGTGGCCTGATAGGCGGCGGCGGCGGCTGTCAGGCGGTGCATCGCGCCGGCGAGTTGACGGACGTCGCCGGGGAGCTGCGCGGCGAGGTAGGCGAGAACGTCTTCGGGCGCGGCGAGGGATTTCTGAGCGGCGAGGCCGCGGATGATTTCCAGCCGCGTGGCGTAGTCCGCGGCTTGTATTCCGCAGACGAGGCCGCCGGTGAGGCGGGTGATAATTTCGGGACCGAGCGGGCGGAGCTCGGACGGAGGACGGTCCGCGGCGAAGATGAGCTGCCGCCCTTCCCGCAGGAGGGTGTCGATGGTGTAGAGGACTTCGACGAGCGTGGACTGCTTGCCCGCGAAGAACTGCACATCGTCAATCAGCAGCAGCTCCACTTCCCGATACTTGCGGCGGAAGCTGGGAAGGCCGGCTCCCTTGATGGCTTCCACGAAGTGCGTGGTGAACTGTTCGGCCGTGAGGTAGATGACCCGCTTCACCTGGCTGGATTGCTTGGCCTGGCACCAGATTCCTTCCAGCAGATGCGACTTGCCGCAGCCGGGCGGGCCGTAGAACAACACGGGGGAAACTTGGCCGAGCTGCGGCAGCACGGAAAGGGCCGCGGCATGAGCGACGCGGTTGCCGTCGCCGACGATGAAGGAATGCAGTTGGGCAAAGGGGCGGCGGTAGGGCTTGAAGGATGGTTCGGGCTCGGGGTTCGAGCTAGTTTCAAGACCCTCACCCCGGCCCTCTCCCAAGGGGAGAGGGGGCAGAGGGAGAATGACCGGCTGCGGCTCCGCACCGACCGATTCCTTTGCTGGAGCGCTCTCTTCCAGATTATCAAACAGCGGCAGCGGTTTGTTGACCGCGAGAACCAGCTCCGGCTCGAAGCCCAGCACTTCCGCGGCGGCGGCCAGGATGTCCTTGCGGCCACGACGGAGCCGCTCAAGCTTGAAGCCGTCGGGGAGGAGAATGTGGAGCCTCTGGTCTTCGAGGCGAACCTCCGCCCCGGTGCCGAGCCACATTTCGAGTCGTTCTTTACCGACCCTGCCCGCAATCCTGGAAAGGATCGCCGACACGATCTCCTTATCGTCCGTGGTCACGCCCGACGCATCCTATGCGCGCACTCCTAGCGGTGAAACCTTAAAGGGGAATTCATTTCCCCGAGTGCAGAAGCACCCGGAAGCACCACCGGCAAGCAACGCGATCAAAAGTGGAAAGCGGAGAGGAAGGCCCTCGCCACTCAAGACCTGATCGTTCCCAACGGTGGCGAGTATAGAGCGGTGCTAGCGTCGTCCGCAAGCCGCCAGACGAAGGTCTGGCAAAGATTTTTTGAGCGGTGCGAGAAGGGCGTCACATCGACAAAAAAATTCCACGCAAGGGACGTGAAAGAGGCGCGTGGAAAAGATGTCGCCGGGATTTTTGTGGCGGGCAATAAGCCGGCGGCAAAGTGTTTGCCAGCCGCTAGTTGCGGTGGCATCGATTCACTTAGGGTGGCACGCCCACGGCTTTGCGCGGGCGTGGATCAGGACGGGAAATGGAAGCACGCCCACGCAAAGCCGTGGGCGTGGCACCCCGTGAGTTTTGACGATCGTCTAGGCTAGCCGTTTCACCCAGATTGCCCGCTTTTCCCAAGCCCAAAAACCAGCGGCAGAGTACATCGTAATTGCCGGCTCATTCGCCGCATCCACGGCCAGCACCAGCCGCTCGCAGTGGTCCTGCGAGGCGAGCCATTGCGCCTCCCACGTGAGCTTGCGTCCGAGTCCCTGCTGGCGGAAACCCGGGGTGATGCCGACATAAATCAATTCCATGGTCTGATGCGCAGCGTGCCTCGCCAGCAGCAGGCAGCCGGCGGGCTGGCGGACGGAATCTTGCCGCGTGCTTTCCAAAATGAGCCACCTGTCCGGCTGGAATTCGCCGACGTGCTGATAGCCTGTGACAACGTCGAGCGTGTTGCGGAGGCCATTGAGCGACGGGCAGTCCTGCGTGCCGATGTAGGTCTCCTCGATGAGTGCGGCCAGCTCCGCTTCGTTTCCCGGCTGGAATGGGCGCAGTAGAAAACTCGGAAACGTCGGCGGTGCAATGGGAAAATGCTGCGGCTCGCAGGTCATGTAGAGCAGGTTGGCCGGATGCTGGTAGCCGGCGGCGGCGAGTTGGGCGGATGCCTGGTCCTGGTCCTTTGATAGCAGGGCCTGGCAAAGATGTGCGCCGCCGACCGCGAGTTGCCGTTCAGCTTCGGCCACAAGCTCTTTGGCGATGCCGAAGTCAGACTCACCATTCTCCAGTTGCGCGGGCCAGAGCGTGGCGGCTTTGCCGGGAAGCTGCTGGGCGAGCAGCGCGCCGACAAGATTTCCGTCTCGCCAGGCGGAGAGAAGTAGAAAGCCGCCGCTATCCGTGAGCGTGAGCAGCCGCAGCGACTGGAGCTGCGCCGCCCGCTCCTCCTCTGGCCAGCAGTGCATGGCAAGTGCCAGCTCGCGCGAGCTGGGGGTCAGCGGCTCCCGCTGGATTCGCAGGGGCGATTGAGAACTCATGCCGCCAGAATAGCGGGAATTGACCCGGCGGCGAAGCGCGAAAGGGCGGGAAGCGGTATAATGCCTTGACGCGGCAAGTTCCTGCCGCTGACACCTATAAGTAGGAGACTGCCATGCGCCGTTGTCTTCCCATTGCCGTGTTCGTGCTCATGGCCGCCGCCACGTGGCCGGCTCAGGCTCAGTTGCTCAAGAAGCTGGAGGAGAAACTCAAGGCCGCCGTCGCCGGTGCTCCTGCCGCCGTAGCTCCCACACCAGCGGCCGCGTCCCAGCCCGCCGCCACTCCGGAAGATGGCGAGTTGCCGCCCCCCGCGCCGGTTGCGGACCGGCCCTCCGCGGGATATCTGGGCGTGGAAGGTGAAAATGATCCTGTCGGCGGCGTGCGGATTGAGGGCTTTAGGGAGGCGGGAAAAGCCAAGACCTCAGGGCTGAAAGTGGGGGACCGGATCATTGCCGTGAATGGGAAGAAAGTGGACGACCAGGACGAGTTTGGAGTGCTGCTGGAAAAGACGCTGCCAGGGGACACGGTGACTCTCCGTGTGACTCGCGACGGCAAAGAGCAGGAATTCAAGGTCGCGCTGGTCGAACCGCCGGCCCTTCCCGCGGAGCCGGCCGAGGTGCCGAGCATTGTCTTCGCGCCCGATGCCGGCGGGCCGCTGGTTGCGCCCCGCGCGGCGCCCTTGGCCGGGCGTGCGTCGCTCGGCATTACCGTGGTCACGCTGAGCGACGAATTGCGGGAGCGGCTGGGAGTGCCGGTGCGTCGCGGAGCGGTGATTACGATGGTGCGTCCGGGTTCGCCCGCCGACCGGGCCGGCGTGCCGGTGGATGCCGTCGTGGTGGCGATGGATGGGCAGATGGTGGCGAATTCCGAGGAGCTGGTGGAGCTCATTCGGGGCGCGAAGCCAGGCAGCGAGACGGAGCTGAGTTACTATGTCGGAGATAAACTGGCCCGCAAAACGGTAAAGCTCGCGCCGGCCACGGTCATCAGCACGTTGCCGCCGGCTTATGGGAGTGAGCGGCCCTTGAATCTTGGTCCGCCGGGTGCGTCGCGGCCGCTGCTCAGCAGAGTGGAGAGAGTTGTCGAGGGACTGACGAAACCCGCCGCCACTCCTGCCGCCAATGCGGAGGATATCGTGGCCCTCCAACAGAGCTACAGCAACCTGCAAGCGCAAATGAAGCTGCTGGTGGAGCGGATTGACGAGCTGGAGGAGCGTGTGAAGTCGCTGGAAACTGCCGCCGCAACCAAACCGGCCGAAGCGGAAATTCCCAAGCCGAAGCCCAGTGTTCCTCGCGCCGGAGCGCCGAAATTAGATGCGCCCAAGTTGGAACCACCCGCAAAACCTTAGCGGCATGTTGAAAAAGGGGTCTGGCTCGGAGCCACCCACCAACTTTCCCAGCCATCGCACGTTGCGGCGACGTGCCTGACCCTTTTTTCAACACGTATGAACAAAGCCTTCGTTCGCGAGCCCGATACCACCGAAACTTTTTGCCCCAAATGCGGCGCGGCGGGAGTGCCCGTGCCGTGGATCACGGTGGAGAACCATGTGCAGGAAGCGACGCGGAAAAGGCTGGCGGCTTCGTCCTGCTTTTGCATGACGCCCAGCTGCGAAGTGGCCTACTTCGACGCGATGGAGTCTTTCGTGCTCACGGCTGACCTCGCGCGGCCCGTTTATCCCAAGGACACGGCCGCTCCGCTGTGTCCGTGCTTCGGGCTGACGCGGCATGATGTGGAAGACGACGTGGACGCTCCCAGCCCTGTTCGCATCCGGGAGCTGCTGGCCAAATCGAAGTCCCCGGCCGCTCACTGCGAAACGGCTTCTCCCACCGGGCGTTGTTGCCTGCCCGAGGTGCAAAAATACTATTTCAAATTGAAGGGTGCCGGAAATTGAGTTGCGGGTCGTAAGCGGGGGCGGAGAATTCCTGCATGATCTCGCAAAGCCGCAGACGGGTTTCTTCAGACAGGTCATGGCAGTCGACCTTCACGAATTGCCAGGACCAGGAGGCGTCGAAGGAACCGCCATCGGCTTTCGCGGAAAGGACGCCGGCCTTTTCGACCGCGCCGGGAAACTCGGCCTTCAGCCGGTCGATAATTTCCTTCACGGGCAGGTCGATGAGCCCTTCGATGTCGTTGCCGAATTGCAGCTCCTGGGCGACGTTCGCGTGCGGCGGCGAAAAGTCGGCGGGCTGGTTCCAGAAGTAGAGCGTATAGGGCACGGATTGATCTCGCCGGAAGTGGAGGGAGCGGGCTATATTGGCAAAGCGTTTGTAGTAACCCGCTTCAGCGGGTTAGGGATTTCATTTTATCGCGGATGAGGAGTCCTGTGACCGAGCCCATCATTTCCGTCTCCGGCCTGCGAGGCATTGTGGGGGAAAGCCTGACCCCCGATGTTGCCGCGCGGTATGTCACGGCCTTTGCCGGTACGCTGCCGCCGGGGCCGATCATCGTCAGCCGCGACGGCCGGGCGAGCGGCCCGATGCTGGCGGGAGCGGTGATCAGCGGCCTGCGGGTTGCGGGCCGCGATGTGCTCGATGCCGACATTGCAGCCACGCCCACGCTGGGAGTGCTCGTCCGCGTCCACCGCGCCGCCGGCGGGGTGCAGATTTCCGCCAGCCATAATCCGCCGGAGTATAACGGCATCAAGCTCTTCAGCGGCGAGGGGCGCGTCATTCCCGCGGAGCCAGGGCGCAAAGTATTGAATGCCTATCGCGCTGGACAAAGCTCGTGGGTAAGGAACGACCGCTTCGGCAAGCTGGAGCGGCTAGCGGATACGACCAGCGATCATTTGAAAGCGCTGTTGGCGACCGTGCATATCGGAGAAATACGTGGCAAGAAGCTGCGCGTGCTGCTCGATTCCAATCGCGGAGCGGGGAGCCTGCTGGGCGCGAAGTTGCTGGAGGCACTCGGCTGCGACGTGGTGCTGCTGGGGGGCGAGGCGGACGGCCAGTTCGAGCATCCCCCCGAGCCGACCGCGGAGAATTTGCAGACCGTGACGCGGAAGGTTCTGTCCGCACGGGCCGACGTCGGCTTTTGCCAGGACCCGGACGCAGACCGGCTGGCCATCATCGATGAAACCGGCCGCTACATCGGCGAGGAATACACGTTGGCGCTCTGCGTGGACCACGTCCTGCGACAGCGAAAGGGGCCCGTGGTCACGAACTGCGCCACTAGTCGCATGACGCAGGATCTGGCGGAGAAATATGGAGTTCCTTTCTTCCGCAGCGCGGTGGGGGAGGCGAACGTCGTCGATGAAATGCTTGCCCGGAGCGCCGTCTTTGGCGGGGAGGGAAACGGCGGCCCGATTGACCCGCGCGTCGGTCTGGTGCGGGATAGCTTTGTCGGCATGGCCCTGGTGCTCGATGCGATGACCTCGCGCGGCAAGAAAATCAGCGAGCTCGCCGCCGAGCTGCCGCGCTACGAAATCCGCAAGACAACGGCGAACCTACCACCGGAAAAACTTCCCGCCGCCCTCGACGCCTTGCAGCAGCGATTTCCCGAAGCGCTCGCCGACCGCCTCGACGGTTTGCGTTTGGACTGGCCGGGCCGCTGGCTGATTGTGCGGGGAAGCAACACGGAGCCGATTGTGCGGGCCATCGCCGAAGCGCCCGCGGCCGCCGCTGCCGAGGAACTTTGCCGGGTCGCGGCGGAGATAGTCGCAAGTGTTTAGAGGAGTGCCACCCGAGTGTGCCGATTGTAGCAGTCGTGCCGGAGAGACCCGCGCCTCAAGATAACCTTTGCCGCTGCTAGCGGGCGGGCCGATATTCCTTGCTGCTACCAGGGAAGATTGGCGTCTCCAGGAAGGAGAGTTTCAGCCGGGTTCGTTCCGGCTACCTCGCTTTCTGGGAATACTCGATGTCCGCCAAGACCACCGTTCGCGTCGTCACCCGCGCCTCTGACGGCACCGTCCGCATCAAGGACTATCCCGACACATCGCCGCTGTTGCAAATGCACACGCAGATCGGCATCGACGATTGCAGCACCGACCTGGCCCTCCGCGGCTATCCGCTGTTCAAGGGGTTGATCGGCCCGATGCCCGAGGGGAAACAGGTCGTCCGCTACGAATCCCCCGACGTATTCGAGGCGCTGACCAAGGAATGGACCACCGCGAAATCGACCCGCAAGGCCCGACGGAGAATGCACCCACCGGAAGGGATCCAGGAAGTGGATCAAATCAGCTCTCCCTCGTAGCATCCGGGTGGCACGTCCACGGCTTTGCGCGGACGTGGAGCACGCGGCATTAACGGCCACCCGCCCTCCCAGAGCGGTGGGCGTGGCTCCCGGTCTTCACACCCCGTCGTCTGGCGTTCACTTCCCGCGTGCGTTCCAATATCCCGGTTGAATCATTCATCCTGGGAGGAATCGCATGAACGCGAGTGACGCCATCAAAATCGGCCTGGATACCGGCGAGTTCGTTTCGCTGGGCTATCTGGAAGATCTTTCCGACGCCGAGTTTCTCCGCCGGCCGCATCCCGGCTGCAATCACATCAACTGGCAGGTCGGCCACCTGATCGCTTCCGAGCACATGATGATTGAGAAGATCGCGCCGGGCTCCATGCCGGCGCTCCCCGCGGGCTTTGCGGAGAAGTACACCAAAGAGACGGCGACGTGCGAAGACGCCGGCAAGTTCGTCGCTAAAGGCGAGCTCATCGCCACCTACAAAGCCCAGCGGGCCGGCACGCTGGCGGCCTTGGCGAAAGAAGCGGACGCCAACTTCGACAAGCCGACGGGAGTGGATTACGCCGCCACGGTCGCGGCCATGTACTCGCTGCAAGGGAGCCACTGGTTGATGCATGCCGGGCAATGGGCAGTGGTGCGACGGCAACTCGGCCGGCCGCCGCTGTTTTAGGCGGTATGTCTCAGAGGCTATCCGAAAACTAAGGGCTTATTTTTGCGGGAGTTTCACACGGCAACGGCATAGTTGAATTTTGGACGTTTCTCCGGCGCAAGTCGGCGCAGCATTAAATGCACGTTACTGATCTGGATCATGGCGGCACTCGACTCGGTACGCCGTTCGTAATCCTTGCTGTGGCGGCGGGAGCGACCGTTCCAGGCGTTGGTTCGCTCCACGACCCAGCGTTTCCTCACCGGCACAAAGCCGCTTGTTCCCTCCGGTCGGGTCTGCACTTCGACATGCCAGCCAGGCCGATGGGTCTGCAACCAGGCGTTCAGCGCATGATTGTGATACTTGTTGTCGCCAAAGATCGTTTGCAGTCGGGGAAAGTCTTGCGCCGAGATTTGACCAAGCAACTCGGGAGCCGCGGTTCCGTCATCCATGTTGGCGCTGGTAATCAACACGGCGACCAGCAAGCCCAGCGTATCGACCAGCAAATGCCGCTTGCGGCCCTTGATTTTCTTGCCGCCGTCGTAACCCCGGTCCTCACCGCCGACTTCCGTCGTCTTCACGGATTGACTGTCGATGCAGACCGCGCTGGGCGTCGGCTCGCGGCCGGCTTGCACGCGGACCTGGGTCCGCAGGGCATGCATCAACCTGGCCCAGGTGCCGTCGTCGCGCCACTGCGCGAAATACTCCTAGGCCGTGCTCTTGGGAAGCAGGTCGTGCGGCAACATATCCCATTGGCAACCGCTGCGGTTGAGATACAAGATTGTGTTGATGACCTCGCGTATGCTCACTTCTCGGGGGCGTCCACCCCGCTGCGTACGAGGGGCTGGAATCAAGGGCTCCAAGATCGCCCATTGCTTATCGGTAAGGTCCGAAGGGTACGAATTTCGTGGCGTTGATTCGGTAAACATGCGGAGGCACTCCTTTGCTGAATGAAGGGAATGCACAAAACATGCGAAAAATCGCGGTTTACGCCAATAGCAGTTTTCGGATAGCCTCTTACTCCGTGCTGCGACAAGTCGACCACTGCCGTCAGAAGGGCCGCCGCTATCTCTACCTCGGCTTCTACATTGCCCAGTCGCGGCACATGTCTTACAAGGCGAGGTTTCATCCTCACCAGCGGCTGATTGGCGGTGAGTGGCGAGACTTTGCTTGAGGAATGCCCGCGCAAGCAAAAAGGCGAGAGTCCAGCAGGCCTCTCGCCTTGAATTTGATCGTCGAACTGAGCAAGTCCCAATCACCCTCACCCCGGCCCTCTCCCAAAGGGAGAGGGGGAAAGAGGGGACTAATCCCACCACCACTGACCCTTCGCCAGGTTCTTCAGCTTCACCTGCTGATGGGCGGCTTGCACCTTGCCTTGCTCATCCTTGAGAAGAGATCCCTTCTCCAGGGCCTTGAGCGTTTCGATCTTCACGCCGCCGCCGACGGGGGTCATGAAGGTATTCGGCCCTTTCCAGACCACCGTGCATGCGGTCTCGACGGTCTTGGGAGTCTCAAAAGTTTCCACAGGTAGGGCGCTTTCATCCCCCAGGATTTCCATCTTCCAGCCGGACTGGCCGTAAAAATCCTGCTGCTGGATGTAAGCGGCCGCGATACTCATATCGATCAGGTTACGCATCTGGCCATACACGGCGACGCGGCTGGCAATTTGCGGATACTTTTCGGTGAAGCCCTGGCAGAACAGCTCGCTGGCCTTGTTCCCCTTGGCCCCGCCGGCCCTTGTGCCGTCCGCCAGCACAACCTCGTTCTCGCCGACCAGTTTCACGCCCTCGCCCACCAGTTCCATGGCCAGCTCATCATCGCTGACGCGGACGCATTCGTAATTCGGCACGAAGAACCATCGCTGCATCGCGTTCGCGGAAACCTGGCTGGGGCTGGCCTTATCCACGTAGCTGGCCATTTTCACCGGCGGCTTCTCGAGGCCGATACCGATCAGTTTCATCCGGTAATCGGCTTCCACCAGAACTTGGGCGAAGTGCGTTTCGGGCGAAATGCCCAGCACCCGCACCGTCTGCAAGCCCAGGTTCTCGCGCAATCCATCGGCAATACGTTCGCCGTCGTCGCGCCCCACTTTGTTGCGGATGCTCACCAGGAACTGCTGCATCTTCTTCAGCCCGTCTTGCGTCGGGTCGATGGAGACGGAGATGACCTGGGTGGGGTCGCCGCCGGGATGATAGGCCCGCAGAGCCACGATTAGGTCTTGCAGCTCCAGCACCGCCTTGCCGGAATCGACGCCGATCGCTCGTCCCGAGGCATCCCAGCCGAAGGCTTCCGCAGGGCCGGCAATGACGATGTCTTTCGTCTCGGGATAGTAGAAGACGTATTGCAGCCGGGTGAGTCCGGCCAGGCAATTCATTTCCTCGGTCAGCGGCTTGCCCGCGGCAAGTTTCTCAGCCACGGAGGCTTCGAGCCGATGGAGCGAGATCTTGCGGAGCGGGCTGGCCTTCGCCAGGTCGCCAGGCAAGCGGGCCTTGGCGTCGGCCTGCCACTTCTTGTTCAGGGCGTTGCCGTCCCCAAACATCTTGACCCGCGCTACTCCATTCGGGTCGATGTAGATGCCGGCCGCCTGGGGACCGCCGCCGCCTTGGTTATTGTTACCTTGGTTATTGTTGTTGTTCTGTGCTGCGGCCGGCGAGCTGAGCAGCCACGCGCTAGCCAGCGATAGAACCGCCACAATTCCTCGAACCGCATGTTTCTTCATCTGTTTCGCTCCAGTCACCAGGACTTGCAAATGCCTCTGTACGTCATTCAGTCCGCGATTTGAGCCGGCGGACTGAGAAATGTTCCGGGACGCTCCCGTGCCCGTCCTTGTTCTTTCCGACACGGGAACGTTCTGTTGAATCACAGCGCTGCGCAGGCAATGCCCGCGGGGCGCAGCCAAAGTACCACCCTGATTCTAATTGTGCAAAATGGGCAAATCAACCAATTTGGGAAAGATTTGCCCTGCTGCGCCTGAATGGGCGGAATTTGCCCTATTAGGCTGCACGGGGACGAGGAGGGCGAGAGGATGAGGCTGAAAACAACGACGCCCCTTGCGAAATGACGTCATCGCAGGCCGCACAGATGTCCGATACGGACACGGCTCGCATGGCGTTGTTACCCGCACTTCGCCGTTCGCGAGAGGACCCCGATTGATAAAAAGCCTGTACGGCTTTGTGGCCTGGACCATAGGGACCGCATTCCTCCGGCCGAGTTGGCCCGTAAATGCCGACGCAGGAAACCCCCACCGCGGCCGCCATATGCAGCGGGCCTGTATCGGAACCGACAAACAGCCGGGCACTGCGGAGCAACTCGCCGAGCTCGAGAAGAGCGGTTTTTGGGGCGAGAAGAGCATGGCCATTCGCCCCAGACACAATTTCTTCCCCCCAGGCTCTTTCTCGATGGCCCGCCCACACGACAACCGTGGGCAGGCGATGTCTGTTGGCCAGGTATTGGGCCACCTCCGCGTACCGCTGGGCCGGCCACAATTTGCTGTCCCAGCCAGCTCCCGGGTTCACAACCGCGAAGCCGTGCTTGAGTTGCGGCTGGTCGAGAAAGGGCGCGAGCTGAAAGCGAGCGGCTGCATCCATCGGAAAGCGGAACTCCGCCCGAGCCGCCTTGATCCCCAGCGGCGCGAGCAATTCGAGATAGCGGTCGACCACATGCGGTTGACGGCTGGGCACAAGCTCCGTCTGCAGCCAGGGACTAATTTCTCTCCCCACCGGGCGGGCAAATCCGATCCGCCGCGGCGCACCCGAGAGCCAGCCAACCAGCGCGCTCTTCGTGAGCCCTTGCGGATCGAGCGCCAGGTCAAACTTCTGAGTTCGCAGCCGCTGGCGCAATCGCCATAGGCCGAGTGGCGTGCGGAGTTCTTGTTTGGAAATCCTGATGGCCAGGTCGACGCAGGGATGCTCCTCGATCAGGGGCGCGCTCGCGCCCTGCACGGCCCAGGCAATAAAAGCGTCGGGAAACTGCCGGCGCAATGCACACGCCAGCGGCATCGTCAGAATGCAATCGCCAATCGCGCTCAGGCGGCAGATTAGAATCCGCGGCGCGCTGAAGTTTTCCCAAATCGTCGTGCTAGCAGCTCCGTCCATGGCTCTCACCGCACTCCTCGAGGCTTTCGTCACTGCGGCATCTTACCGGAAGATGCCAGAAATCCCCAAGAGAGCCTGTCTCCCGTCCCCTGTCCCCTGTCCCCTAATGACTGTGCCCGTTGAGCCGGTGTGTCGTGGGATCAATCGTGTAGGCCTGCCCGTTCACGGGGCAGCCAGGAATCGCCGTGGGATAGTAATCATCCGACTGAATGTCATTCAGGTCCGTCGCCCAGACTCCCGTGTCGAAGTAGTATTTTTCCAAAGCGCCGTTGATGTCCCCTTGGTACTGGCTGCAGACGTTGGCCTTCGCCTTGGTGGTATGCAGGCCAATCCGGGGAAGGATGATCGCGGCCATGATCCCCATGATCGTCACCACCGCCAGCAGTTCCAGCAGCGAAAATCCGCGGCGGCGCGAATGGGAAAGCCGCGTATTTTCGCGGCGATGTAATGTCGATGGCTCTGAGGTCGGACGCAAGGAGAATGATCCTCGAGACAGCTTACGGTGTTGAAGTTTCCCATCCTGTTACCGCACAGGCTCAGTGACTACGCTCCGTTGCTACTTTCGCTCATACCAGGTCAGCGGCCGGACGCTGCCGCTCTTATCAACGTATTCATAAGCCCCCATCTCCGTCACGACGAACATCGGCCTGGCATTGCCGAGCAGATCCATATCGACAATCCCCGGGGCATTCAGGCCGGCGTTGATGGCTGGCGAGCCCTTGGCGAGGCGGTAATCGTTGGCTAGCGGGTCCACGAATCGAGGTGGTTTGTTCGGCTCGTCGGGGGTCCGCAGCGCTTCAGCCTGGGCTGGCGAAAGGCCAGTCTTCCAAAAGTCGGTCCCCGTGGAGTGTCCCGAAACCAGGTTATGCGAGTGGATCAGCGTGGCCTGATCGCTTCCCAGGCCGTAGGTACCATTGCCGGCAATGATGTTATTGTGGACTCTCACTGCGCCGCTGGAAGCGTATACACCGTAGCTCGTCGTGCTGTTGGAGATCGTGTTATTCCACACATCCGCTCCGGTTCCGGCATCCCCGACCCGAACACCGTACTTGTTTCCGGCCACGACGTTGTTCTTGATGGCTGCCGACTGGGTGAGGTTTGAATACAGCCCCCAATTGCCATTGTTCAGGACTTTGCTGCGTTCCACCACCAGAGCGTCCGTGGATTCCGCGAGGATACCGTCTTGGAGATTGTTGCTGGCGGTGGAGTTCCAAATGGATACAGCCTTGCTGTCGTTGTCTCGGAAGCCATAGCCGTTGCCGGACAAGTCGGAATTCGTTATGGAGACCGAAGTCCCCTGGGCCGAATAGACCCCCGCGCCGGAATTGGCGGTCGCCGAGCAGTTGGCGACCGACAGGGTACTGCTGGTTTGTGCCACGATTGCGTAGTAATTGTCGCGAACCGCGTAGTTCGTCACGGAGAACTTGCCGTACTGAGTTCCTAAGCCGTAGTAACATTTTTTGACGGAGAACTCAGCGTTGTTTTGTAATGCGTAGTCACCATTGCTCAGGCAGGCCCCCCAGCCGAAATACGAGACGGGAGTGGTGCCGCTCATGACCAGGCCGCCATCGACCGTGTTGCCGGACAGCGTGACCAATTCCTTTTTCAGGCTCGCCGCGCAAAAGCCGTTGCCATTCCCGGTGAATTCGCAGTTCTGCACGGTCAGCGAAGCATCGCCGGGGACGCCATCCCAGTAGTTCGCGGAGGCCGCTTTATAACCGTAGAAGTACAATCCCCAGCCCCAGGCCCAGCCGCCGTCGGACTTATTGACCCCGTTGCCGAGAAACTTGGAGTTGGTGGCGTTCAGGGAGGCTCCTTGGTTGATCGCAGCGCCGCTCCAGAGGCAGTCCTTGATGGTCGCGTTGGTGAATGTGAGCTTGTTCCCGGGGCTGTAGTTGCCGGTGGCGTACAGGCCATAGATTTGGCCGGAGAGCGTGGCGTTCTCGACGGTGACATCCGCCGAATTGGCGTGAATGCCGATGTAGCAGTTGCTGATCGTGCCGGAGGTGCCGGTGTACTTAAAGCGCTTGCAATTGTTCCAAACTCCGCCGCTGCCGGGGGATCCAGCAGCGACGATGCCGTAGCTCTCGCGCCAGTTGCCGTTGATGGTCCAATCGGGGTTGTAATAGTTCGTCCCCATGCCGGTGATATTCACGCTCGTCATGGCCACGTCATTGCTCATGACATGGACGCCCACGTTGTAGCCGCTGATGGTTGAGTTTGCAAAAGTGACGGTGCCGTGGGTCGGGCTGCCGAGCCAGGCCCCGTAATTGGTCCAGTTAGCCCTCGAAAACGCATCGGTCAGGCTGAACGTGCAATTGCTGACATCGATAATGTTCGCCGAGCCCATCAGGGAATAGCGCGTGTTGGTGAAGGCGTTATTCTTGCATTTCAGGGAGGCAATCTGCCAGGTGTACAGACCGTAGGCGATGTTGTTGGTAAAGAACGAGTCGGTTACTTCGCAGGTAGACGTTGCCCCGATGCTGTAGATGGGCAGGTTCTTCTGGTCCTTGAAGGTGCAGCTCTTGATGATTGCCGCGGTGCGGTCCAAATGCAGGCCGACGTAATTGTTCCCGCTCGAAGTACAGTTTGTAAAGCTGACGCTAGGGGAGTTGACACAGTAGCAATCGAAATACAGGTTTTCAAAAGTGCAACCCGTGAATGCATACGAGCTGCTCTGGGGCGGCGGCATCGCGGCGGTCGGGTTAAGCAACGGGCCGTAGGCATTGCCAGCGCCCAAAGCGGCTCGCTTGAATTTGAAACCGGTGATTTGATAGTGGGCTGGCACCTGGAATTTCCACGAATGGTCCCCGTTTGCCGGGCATTGGATGATGACATCCCCGGCATCCCCAGTTCTGACGCCTGTTACGTCGGCAAGGAGCTTGATGGGAAGCAACGCGGTGCCGGGTTTCAGGAAAATCGCGGGAGTTGACTGGGGATAAGTCCCGCCGCCGACGTACAGCGTGTCGCCAGCACTGACGACTTCCGCGGCCTTCTTGATGGTCCGCCAGGCATTGTTGGGAGTTTTTCCGTCCTTCGAATCAGCACCACTCGTCCGAACGTAATAGGTAGTGGCACTAGCGGGGCCTGTCAACGCAAGGAAGAAGACAATCGCCAGGAGTGAGAGGCGTGTGAAGTTCATCGCAGTGGCCCATGAAAAGGTCGGTCAAACTCAGAAGCGAAGTCGTGGGGAGGGCCGAGAGAGGGGACAGGGACTGAGGAGAGGATTAGTTGATTTCACCCGACATTGTGCCGGGGCCGCCGGGCACCGCGCCTGTTCCACTGGGCAATGCTCCTGCGCCGCCGGGCGGGCCCGGCATTCCGCCGGCACCCGGAGCGCCGCCGCTGGGCATTCCGGGGATGGAGCCCAAGCCGGGTATGCCGCTACTTCCGTCCCCTGAGGGCATGCCAGGGATGGATGGGAGAGCGCTGCTTACGCCGCTTCCGGGAATCCCCGCCTCAAGCTCGTCGTCACCAGCCGGTCCGCGGAGGGCCGCGGCTGGGGGAGTGCGAGTCGCGTACGCGGGAGAATTGGTGCGAGGCGGCGAACGGGACTGAGCGGCGAATGTCCGGGACGAACCGGGAGTCGACGCCAGCGCTGTTTGCTGGTTGGACCAGGGCTGGTCGAAGAGTTTCGTCGACCAATTTGAATTGGCGAACTGGAACGTCACGATCGGCGGTTGGATACTCACGACCTGCACGCCTTCGATCACGTCCCCCGCCTCGACAGCCAGCACGTCACCCTTTAATTCCACGAGTGCCTTGAAGCCATCCACATCCGAGAAGCCGAGCAGCCGGACTTTGGGACGTTCGGTCTGGCGGTTCGGCGCCGCGTACTCGTCAGATCTGGGCTCTTCCTTCGGTGACAAGAATTCCTCCGGAACATCCGGCATCTGAAAGGGATTCAGGGCCGTCATCCTAGCCGGCTTCGCGGCAGTAGCAGCAACGGGCGCCGACTTGATTGGCATGCTGATCGGCGCTTCTGCGGCAATCGCGGCTGGAGCTGCGGCAGTGGGCACCGTATGTTTCGCAACCTTTGTCGGTGCCGCTTTGCCTGCCTCCCGCTGCGTATCCCGGCCACAGCCCGTTACCACAGCGGATAACAGTACCAGGGCAGCAAAACCGCGGCGAATGCGAAGTTCGTTCATGACTTCCCCAGGGGATCCAAGAAACAGGCTCGCGCGCATTGCGGCGAACTACGCAACTCTAGTACATACCCGCGACCGGCAAGGGTCAGGGACTTCAGAAATCATCGCTGGCGCCGTGCGACCGGCACAATCGCTGCCAACGGACGACCGTCAGAAGCGCCATTCCCGCCCCAGCCTTTTTGACACGCACTTGCGCCAAGCTACGTTTGGATACCAGATTCCGGAGTTATCGATTCGCCAGGAACCAATCGCCAGGAACCAAGCCATGATGGTTGCCCGCCAGTCCCATCTGCTGATTGTGGAGGAAGAAGCAACGCTCGCGGAGGTCACCGCTTTTCGCCTGGAGCTGCTGGGCTTCTCCGTGCAGGTCGCCCGCAATGCGGAGGAGGCCTGGACGCTGCTGAGGCAACTCAAGCCCGACCTGATGATCATCGACCTCAAGCTCCCCGGGGTTGGCGGCGTCGCCTTGATCGAGCAACTGGCCAGCGAGAACGAGACAGCCATGATTCCCATTTTGGCTCTGTCATTCGATGCCGAACTGGAGCAAGTACAACGGGCCTTCAGCGCCGGAGCCGCGGATTACCTGGTCGCTCCGTACAACCCGACGGTGCTGGAAGAAAAAGTCGAGCAACTCTTGGCCGAGGCCGCCAAGCCAAAAGCGGATGGGAAGCACAAGAAAGCCCTGCAGAAAGCCTAAGCCATGACGCCACGTCTGGGTGATATCCTCATCGCTCGCGGTTTCGTCACCGAAAGGCAGCTCCAGGACGCGCTCGCGTCGCACGATGCCCGTGGCGGCCGTCTGGGAGCGGCGCTCGTCAAACAGGGGTTGATCAGCGTACCCCAACTGGGCGCCGCGCTGGCCGAGCAGTTCAAAGTGCCGTTCCGGCAGATCGAGCCAGCCGACGTCAATCTGCAGGTCGTCCGTCTTTTGCCGGAAGGGCTGGCCCGTGACCGTCAGATGACTCCTGTCAGCGTGGAGCGGGGCGTATTGACGCTGGCGATGGTTGCCCCGGACGACATCGAAGCACTATCCGAAGTCGAGCTGATCACCGGCTACCGCGTGGAGCCCGTGGTTTCATTGGCCCCGGACGTGGTGGAAATCCTCGATCGCGGCTTTGACGAGCGAGTGGCTGCCCGGCAAACCATCGTCGATATGAAGATCGCCGAGCTCAAGGAGAAACGTGGACGGGGCGAGTCCGCAGTGGAGCATGTTCAGGACGACCACGAGGCGCCCGTCGTCAAGCTGGTCCGCTCCATCCTGATGGGCGCGGTCAACGCGGGGGCCAGCGATATCCACCTGGAGCCCCATGTCCCCCAGATGCGCATTCGCTTCCGCGTGGACGGCGAGCTGCAGCAGGTAATGACCATCCCCACGCAGTCCGAGGATGCCGTCGTCGGCCGCATCAAGGTCATGGCCAATATGGATACGACGGAGAAGCGCAAAGCCCAAGACGGCAACATGACCATTGATGAAAAGGGGGTGCGGGCCAGTTTCCGCGTCAGCACGATCCCCGTCATCGGCGGCGAAAAAGTCGTGATGCGCGTGATTGACGAAGCCGCCAAGTCCTTCAGTTTCGATGCTCTCGGCATGCCTCCCAAGCAGGCCGAAATCGTCAAGATGCTGATTGACAAGCCGCACGGAATGATCGTGGTGACGGGGCCTACCGGCTCCGGCAAGACGACCACGATGTACACGATGCTGATGAACATCAACGCCGATGAGTACAACATCAGCACGGTGGAAGACCCCGTGGAGTTCAAGCTGCTCGGCGTCAACCAGGTACACGCCAGCGCGGAAAACGGCATGGGCTTCGCCAACGCCCTGAAATACCTGATGCGGCAGGATCCGGACGTGATCCTGGTAGGCGAAATCCGCGACAAGGAAACGGCGACGACTTCCGTCCAAGCCGCCCTCACCGGCCATCTGCTCATCAGCACGCTGCACACCAACGACGCGATCGGCACGGTCACGCGCCTCAACGACCTGGGCCTCGACCGCTTCAAGATTGCCGGCGCGCTATTGGCGGCGCTGGCTCAGCGTCTGCTGCGTAAGATCTGCAGCAACTGCAAGGAGCCGTGTCCGCCCAACTGGCAGCTCCTGGAGCGTCTGATGGATGGAAAAAACCTGGTGATTCCTGAACAGCCTCAGTTTTTCAAAGGCCGCGGCTGCGGCAAGTGCCTGGGGACAGGCTATTCCGGCCGCGTGCCGGTCTACGAAATCCTGGTGAACACACCGGAGCTGGAGAAAGCGATCGAATCGAATCAACCCAACAGCGTGCTCAGGGAAATTGCCGTCGGCCAGGGAATGATTGAACTGGCCGCCGGAGGACTGGAGCAGGCGCTGCTGGGCAAGACGACGATCGAGGAAGTGTATTACAAGCTGTCGATGTAAGAACCTAGACCCTCACCCCGGCCCTCTCCCAAGGGGAGAGGGGGAAAGAAACCGCCCATGTCCGCCTATCCCGCAAGCGCCGCCAGGCCCGCCGAGAAGAATTTTCTGCAAATGCTGGCCAGCATCCAGCTTGGCGGCGCAAGCCAGAAGGTCAAAATCAAGAAGCGCGACCTGACTTTCATCCTGCGGAACATTGCCACGCTCACGGAGAACGGCCTGTCGCTCCCCAAGGCTTTGGAAACCATCTGCAAAGAAAAGTCGCTCAAGAAATACTCGGGAATGCTGGGGGACATCCGCCAGACCGTGGAAAACGGCGAGACCTTCAGCGGCGCGCTGCTCAAATACAAAGATTCCTTCGGTGAGCTGTTCATCAGCCAGATCAAGATTGGCGAAAAGTCCGGCACGCTGCCGGCCACGCTCGAACGTCTGACGCAGCAGCTCGAGCATGCAGACAACCTGAAATCGACGGTCATCAAAAAGCTCTCCTATCCCGCCCTGTTATGCGTGGCGGGCACGGGAGCCGTGTCGTTCATGATCCTGTATGTCGTGCCGACCTTCGAGAAAACCTACAAGGAATCCGGGGCCAAACTGCCGGCGGTCACGCAGTTCTTGATTGATGTCGGTCACGTCGCCAAGTACTACGGCTGGATGATGGTGCTGGCGATGATCGTGTCCGTCGTGGGCTGGGTCATCGCCCGCCGCACTCCCAGCTCGCGACTCGTCATCGACCGCTATCTGCTCAAGGTGCCCATGGTGGGGGACTGCCTGAAGAACTTCGCCGTTTTGCAATTCATGGAAGTGCTGGGAAACCTGATGGAAGCGGGCTTTACGATGGTCGATGCCCTGCAAAGCTGCGCCAAGGCGATCAACAACCGGGCCGTACGGCAGAGCGTGGAAGAATTGCACAGTGCGGTCCTCCGCGGCGAGCGGTTCAGCAGCGAGCTCGAAAAGCATGGCGACCTGTTCCCGCCGATTGTCAATCAACTCATCATCGTCGGCGAAAAAACGGGCACGCTCGGGAAGGCCACACAGAACATCAAGGCCCACCTCAAGCGGGAGGTGGAGCGCTACCTGAGCATCATGATCGGCTCGATTGAACCGATCATGACCGCTGGTCTGGCCGCCGCCATCGGGACCATCCTGCTGGCGATTTACCTGCCGATGTTCGACATGATTGGGAATATGAAATAGGAGCGGGCATCATGATCCGTCGGAACAATCGCGGCATTTCCCTGCTGGAGCTGCTGGCGGCCATCACCATCCTGGCAATCATCGCGGCCGTCGTGGTGCCGCGATTTGGCGATCATGCCAAGACCGCCAAGAAACGAGCCTGTGCGGTGAATCAAGGCAACATCGAGGTGCAAACGCAACTCTGGTATCGGACCAAGGGCTCATGGCCCGCGACGGGACTCTCGGACATCGGCATTAACCAGACGTTTTTTCCCGAAGGGCTGCCGACTTGCCCCGTGGATGGATCCGCGTACCAACTGGATGCCGCCACACACCGCGTAACCGGACATTCGCATTAGACATTAATACCGGAAAGCAAAATAAACGCGCGAGTTTCCTTGCACGCCCCCGGAAAAAGCTATGGTTCCTTAGCAGCCGGAAATGATGCCGGCTCATGGCACGAAACTTTGCAGCTCGCGGGCAAGTGCTTGTGGGTTAGAACAGACCAGACTACGTCCTTTGGGATTTGGGAGCAGCACATGATGATTCGCAGATTGAGGAAGAAGAGCCAGCGTCGCGGCTTTTCGCTGTTGGAACTTCTGGCCGTCGTGACGATCCTGGGCATTATCGCCGTGGTCGTCGTTCCCCGCATCTCCGTCTCCAGCACCACGGCCAAGCAGAAGGCCGACGCCCAGAACAAGTCCGAGATCAACTCGGCCGTCGAGCGGTGGTACTTTGAGAAGGGGATCTGGCCGGCGGACAACCTCAGCGATATCGGCACGGACAACACCTACTTCCCGCAAGGCTTGCCGGCCAACCCGACCACCGGCGCTGTCTACACGCTGAACTCCACCACGCACCGCGTAAACTAGGAAATCCGGCGAGTTCTCATCGCGCCGAAATCAAGTCCCGAGCCCCGAACGTGGCTCGGGATTTTCGTTGAACCACCATGACCCTTCGCAAATCTCACCGCCGCGGGATGTCGCTCCTGGAGCTGATTGCGGTGGTCACGCTGATGGGCGTCTTTGCTGCCGTCGCCATCGCCCGCCTGGGACCGACGATCTTCGGCGACATCGGCTCGCAGACCGATGCCCGGCGGGTGGGACTGGCGCTGCTCCAGGCCCAACGCCGGGCGATCACGGCCGGGAACAATCACGCAGTGTTGTTCCAGAACGACGCCGGAGGAAAACTGACGTACAGCGTCGTTGCCATCGATTCATTCGGCGGCACAACGGTGGTCGATGGACCGTTCTCTTTCTCGCAGAACGTGACGCCGTCCGTTTCGCAAAGCACGATGTCCTTCACCTTTGAAGGCCTGGCTTCCGCTCCCTACACGGTCGATCTGGTCGGACCCCACAAGAGCTGGCGGATCAGCGTGGTGCCGATTAGTGGGGCTCTTTCAACGGTGCAAACGGCGCCGTGACGGGCCGCTCTCGTTCGCTGTGTGTCCACGAGCCGTAAGCTCGCGTCTGGACACACTCTACGACGATTCTGTGAGCTACGTTTTCATAAGGGAAATGCCTTTGCTTAGCCGCCGCGTCCACGCGGCTCATCCCCCGCGTGGAATCGAGGGCTAAGCAGTCGCACGCCCACGCAAAGCCGTGGGCGTGGCACCCAGGAATGAGTTTCACCATGAAAGTCAGTAACGCTCGCCGCGGCCAGTCGCTGCTGGAAGTCATTGCGGCTTCCACGATCATTGCGACGGCGCTGGTGCCGGCGCTGCGGATGATGTGGGACAGCTTGGAGGTCAGTCGGAGCGTGGAAGAAGCCGACCTGATGTCCACGCTGTGCGTTGACAAGCTGGAAGAGCACATGAGCAAGGTCGCCGCGAACTGGGACAAGACCACCGCCAGCGGAGATTTCGCCGCGCTCGAAGGCCGCAGCTATTTGCAGTTTCAGGTGACCAAGTCCGACGCCGTGCCCGACGGCGGCATCAGCGACCGGCTGATGGCGATTACCGCCGTCGTCTGGAATGACGTGAACGGGAACGGCAGCCTGGATGGCGGTGAGAAAAAAGTGACGTTCGGCACGAAGGTTTCGAAATTCGTCAGTTACAACAACTATGAAGCCCAATGCCTGTAAGCGCCGCGGAATGACCCTGCTGGAGCTGATCATCGCGTCCTCGATGATGGCCGTTCTGTTGACAGCAGCCACGCTGGTGCTGCGCACCTCGCGCCAGGCCTGGGAAGCCCACGAAGGGGATTACACACGTTTGGAAGGGCTGCACGCCACGCTGCGGCACATGGTCCGCCAGGTTCGCCAGGCCGACGCCGTCACCGCCATCAGCGCGGCCGGAGACAACTCCGGCGCGCTCACTTTGGCCATGCCTGACGGCAGCACGGTGGCGTGGGACCACGACGGCGCGACCAGCACCGTCAGATGCGGAGTCACCACTGCCGACCAGCTCCTCTCCACCAATATCACCGGCCTGAACATCGTCGGCTACAAGCCCGATGGAGTGACGGCAACGACGGTGCCCAGCGAGATCCAAAACCTGAAAGCGTCGGTCACGGTGCAATTGCCGCGGGAAACCAATGCCACGCGGACTTATAGTTCGTGGGCGTGGATTAGGTCGTGGTGAGAAGTTTTCAGTGTTCAGTTTTCAGTTTTCAGTTTTCAAATGTTGAAACCTAATCTCCAAACTGAAAACTGAAAACAGAAAACCGAAAGTGCTAACCTAAAGAATGACCACCATCCAAAAACTGAAGCCAACCAGTATTCGCCGCCTCCACCGCGGGGCGGCGATGATGACGGTGCTATTTGTCATGACGGTCAGCAGCGTACTGGTGATTTCCATCATGGATACGGAAACTCTGCAGTATTCCGCGTTGCGGAACACGTTGGACTGGGACCGGGCTCGCTACCTGGCCGAGGCCGGCTTGCAGCATGCCCTGGCGGAGTTGGAGGCGGACATCACCTGGCGGACGGGAATTAGCAACACGCAGTTTCCGGCCGGCAGCGGCAATTTGTACTGGGCGACGGCCGTGGATGGCGCCAACGGGACAGTGGTGGTCACCGCTTGGGGGCAGGCCGCGAATGTGACGCGGAAACTCGAGACTACCGTGAAACAGGGAGGCTAATTGTGTTCAGCCTGAAATCGAAGGCCAAATCGACTCCCAAGCGGATGGTCGCCATCGAGCTGTCCAGTTCCGATTTGGTGTATGCCATCCTGGAGCGTCCGGACGCTCACGAGGGCGAGCCCCGCCTTTCTTGGCGGCGGCTGCCGTGGCGGAAGGAAGCGGATTCGCTCGCCACGCCGGAAGGGAGAAAGGAACTGACCGCGGCGCTCGTTTGCTTGGTTACGAGCGAAAAGCTCGCGGGCGCGCCCTGTCAGTTCGCGCTCGGCGGAGACTTCTGCGTCACCCGCGTTGTGACGGGAACGAACGAGCAGGTGCAGAATGAGCTGCGTAGCCTGGAACAGCGGAGCTCGCACTATCTGTCTCTCGGCACGGGTGAAAAGTCGTTCGCGCAAACCACGCGGGCCATCGATGCCAAACGGGCTCAGGGCTGGATGACTGTCACCAACGAAAAGACGCTCGAAGCCATCACTCTGTCCGCAAAGGAAGCGGGGCTGAAAACATCCAACATCGAGCACTCGCTCATCACCCTCTGTCGGGCGGTCGGCCGGACAGAGCGGGACTCGGAAAGCCCGGTCATCATCATTCAACTGAACAACCGCGGCGTGGACATGGGGGTTTCCTACCAGGGACGCTTGCTGCTCGATTATCGCCCTGGCGGCGTCGCCGCCAAGGATCATCTGGCCGAAGCGGTCGCCCAGCATCTGGACCGGATTCAGAGGTACTGCAGCCGACACTTTCAATTCACTTCAGCGCGGATCACCCGCGTTATCCTGTGTGGAGCGGCGGCGGAACTCGAAAAGATTCAGCAGCAGTTTGCCGCGCAAGGCAACCTGACTGCGGAAACGCTGGATCCCCGCGAGGTCTGCCCGGAATGGGCCTGCGAGGGTGTCACGGCCAGCGATGCCTGGCTACTGCCGCTGATGGGGTCGCTTGCTAGCTCCAGGGAAGGCACCCCGGCGGTCGATTCGCCCGACCTGATGGAGCCCCTCAGGCGGCGGCACCGCGAACCGCTCGGGCCGCTACTCCTCAAGCACGGCTGGCCGATTGCCGCCGCGATCCTGCTGACACTGGGCATTTACGGCGCCAGCTTCTACCAGCAGCGATGTGCCGCGGGCCTGGAAACTGCCGCCAGCGAAGCCAAATCCCACCAGGAGCTGATCGCCGGAAAGCAAATGGAATTGGCGTGGACCGATGCCAAGATCAAGTACCTGACCAGGATTGATTCTCACATTTCCCGGCCCATGTGGCATGAATTCCTGGCCCAGGTCGGCGGCTGTCTGCCCAAGGGGGTCTGGTTGGACACGATGCAAGTGGACCGGGATGGCCGCGTCAGCCTGCACGGGCCCAGCTTCACGGAGGACGGGATTTATCAGTTTGTGAAGCAGCTCGGCGGAATTCAGGTCGTACATAGTCCCGCGCTGGAACAGACTCGCCCCATTCAGCTTGGCAACGGCCCGGCAACGCTGTTTGACGTTAAGTGCAGTCTTAACGGTCGTAACGGCCAAGCCAAAGGAACCTAATATCATGGTGGAAGCGTTTGTACGCCGCGTCCTTGCACACCCTAAACGTGTTTGGATCGTCATAGCCCTCACACTGGGTATCGGCCTGCTCTTTACCTGGCCGGCAGTCGATAGCTACTCTGCCGCCAAGGAACATCGCGCCAAGCTGGAAAGCGAGTTGCAGGAAGGCGAGGCGCTGGCCGGCAAAGTGGAGCTTTACCAGAAGCTGTCCGAGAAAAAGCAGGGGCTGCTCCGGGAGTTGGAGGCCAAGGCCCTTCCCCCGGCCGAAATCGAGGCGCTGCGAAATCAGTTGGTCGCGATGGTGAAGGACTCACATTGCAAACTACGGCGGGTGCGGTTGGGTGATGCCAGCTTGCGCCAGTGGTATGACGAAGACAGTCCGCTGGAAGTGCGAGCTCGGCCGGACTCCGACAAGAAGTCGCCGTTTCGTCTGAAGACGCAGCCCCTGAATCTGGCCGTGACCGGAGACCTCACCGACGTGAGTAACTTCTTGACCAGGCTCAGCCAAGAGGAGCGGCTGATTCACACCGGCGGATTTCAACTGCGCCGGTCGACGGAAGATAAAAACCTGGTCGAGCTGGAGATTGACTTGCTCCTGTTCGACCTGGTGCCCATGGAAGCCAAGAAGGCTTGAGCGGGAACGACGGCACGAAACGGATTTCGGACCGTCACGAGGGAGGTTGGCATGGAGGTCAACTTGGGCATGATTGCTCATATCTCACTACGAATTCGTGGACCCGTCTGGGCAGCGGCCATTCTCGCGCTCTCGTGCTTCTTCGCACAGCCTCGGGCCTTCTCGCAGACCAATGTTTCCGACACCTACAAGGTGACGGACGCCATGAAGGCCAAGCTGGTCAAGGCAGGGGATCTCACGCTGCGGGATGCGAACTTCGTGGAAGCCCTATTCGCCATCCGCCGGGCTTGGGGCGTGAACATCGTCGTCGGCAATGAGCTCAAGGGGGAAACAGTCAGTTGCGAATTCGTTGAGGCGCCGTTGTTTGAAGTGCTGGATACGATTCTGGGCCCCCGCGGCTATGGGTACAAACCGGTCGGTAACAGCCTGGTGGTGATGAAGCAAGATGCCTTTGGCCCGCTCAAGCCGCTATTCCAGACGGCGACGATCAAGATCAGGAATGCCGATCCGGAGGAGGTCAAGGAAGCGGTGAGCGTTTATCTCTCCGAGCACGGACAGATCCTGGCAATCCCATCGGCACGGCGGCTCAACGTGATTGATTTTCCCGACCGGCTGGAAATGATCGAGCAGAAAGCGAAGGAGCTCGACGACGCCGCCAAGGAAATCAAGGATGAAGATCAGGCGGCTGCCCAGGAAGCGTTGGCGGGCCAGCAGAATCCCGGTGGAATCGGCACGGGAAACAGCGGCCTGGCCGCGATGCTTCCGGCCGCTCCTCCCACAGCCGCTTACTTTAAGCTCAACTTTCTGAAGGCGGAACAAATCGGTCCTCAGTTGATGACCTTGCTCAGCGGATCGGGCCGAATCTCGGTGTTCGCCAAGGACAATCGCCTGCTCGTGGTCGATACCACGGATCGGCTGAAGTTGGTCGCCCAGGCGATTGAGCAACTCGACGTTCCTCGCGCCCAGGTTCGGATTGACGCGCTGATTTACGATGCCAGCCTGGAGGATGTCCGCCGCTGCGGCGTGAACTGGGGAGGAACGCTCAAGGGGAATAACCTGGATCCCACCGGTCTGGCCCAGGATGCGATTGCCTTGAACGCCTTGACCGCGGCGAATCCCGCCGCGACTGCCGCCAACGGCGCACTGACATTCACCTCGCTCGGCTCGAACTTTGACCTGCGGACGGTCATCAACGCGCTGGGTCAGTCGAAAGACTCGCGGTTGCTCTCGGACCCCAGCGTTATCGTCTACGATCAAGAAACGGCCAGTTTTGAGGCAGTGACGGAAATTCCCTACCAGCAACTCACGCAGGGCCTGGGGGGCGGCTCCATCGGCACGACTGCCTTTCGCGAAGCGGGCACCACGCTCACGGTCACGCCGCAGATTTCACGCGATCAGACCATCACGATGATCGTCAATCCCCGGTTCAGCGTCCTGGCCGGTCTGACCCCGCAGACCAACCAGCCGATCATCGACCGCCGCGAAGCCCGCACGACGATTCGCGTGCAGAATGGCGCGACGATCGTGATCGGCGGTCTGCGGCAGCGGAATGCGATCAAGAACATGTCGAAGATTCCCTATCTGGGAGACATGAACTACATCAACCATCTTTTCCGCGACAAGCAGGCTACCGTCCGCGAAAGCGAGCTCATTGTGTTCATCACTCCGACCGTGATTGACATGGGTTACGTCGGCACGCCGCGGCAAGAAAGCAACTACAATTCCGCCTTGCCGGAGCTAGATACGATTCCGTACCCGAAACTGCCCGACTATCCTTGCCCGACGGACCAGTGGCCCCATCGCTGCGGCCTGTGCGACAAGTGCAACAAATATCACAACGGCGAGTGCAACGGACCCATGCCCGGTGCCGAAGGCGCTCCAGGCTACGAACAATTGCCGCCGCCGAATGCGCCGGAGGTGCAGGAAAACGCACCCACGCAGTCGCCCAATCCTGTGCCAGAGCCGCCCCCGGTGAAGACGGCTTCGCACCAGAAGGGCCGGCAACAGCCGGTTGCCGCGGCGACGAAGGTGTCGCTGTTCAAAACGCCAATTGCGTCCAAGCCGGTGGCGGCCAAGGAATCCGTTGCGCCGCTGATGACAGCTTCCACGGTCCTGTATGTGCCCTTGGAGCGAGTTTCGAACGAGAGTCTGAAGACCAGCCGCTTGTCCGAGACGACGACCACTGTGCGGCCTGTCAACCTCAACATCCGCGTGATGCGGCGGCTGTCCTCCGTGGAAGGCGAGGTTGATGCCGCTCCCACAAAGCCCCGGCCGCAAGCGGTGACGCCAGCCAGCGGTGCCAAGCGGCTTTCTCCCGCCCGCCCCGTCCATGTGGTGCCGCAGCCCATCGGTACGGGCCTGCGGTAAGCGAAAGGGGCGAAACGCAGCAATCCGCGCTCCCTCAAACAGCCCGATTGCGTATCTTAATAGAAAGGATGGCCCGCCGATTTCCCAGGAGGTGCAGCATGTCGCGGCTCGAATCTCTTCCCGATGTTCCCAGCAGCGGTCCGCTGGCGATGAAACCCGCGAAGGGGCTATCGATCGGCCAATATCTCATCCGCCGCTTGCAGGACTACGGCATCCGCGATGCCTTCGGCATCCCCGGCGACTACATCCTCAGCTTTTATGTCCAGCTCGCGAAGAGTCCCATTCGGATCGTCGGCTGCACGCGGGAAGACTGCGCCGGCTTCGCGGCTGATGCTTACGCCCGCATCAACGGCATGGGGGCGGTGGTAGTGACCTACTGCGTGGGCGGGCTGTCGGTCTGCAACTCCACCGCAGGCGCTTACGCGGAAAAGTCGCCGGTCGTCGTCATCAGCGGATCGCCAGGGGTGGGGGAGCGGGTCAATAATCCTCTGCTGCATCACAAGGTGCGGGATTTTCGCACGCAACTGGAAGTCTTCGAGAAGCTGTGCGTTGCTTGCACGGAGCTCAACGACCCGGTCATCGCCTTCCGCGAAATCGACCGCGTCCTCGACACAGCCGCCCGCTTCAAGCGGCCCGTCTACATTGAAATCCCTCGAGACATGGTCGAAGTGGTGCCCCACATTTCGCACACCTGGCAAAAGAGTGAACCGCAAAGCGACCAGCAGGCCGCCGACGAAGCGGCTGATGAAGCGGCCGCGCTGCTCGCCAAGGCGGAGCGGCCGGTGATTATCGCCGGAGTGGAAATCCATCGCTTCGCCTTGCAGGACAAGGTCATCAGCCTGGCGGAGAAGCTGGGCATCCCCATGGCGGCCACGCTGCTGGGGAAGAGCGTGGTCCCGGAGAAGCACCCGCTCTATATTGGCCTGTACGAGGGGGCGATGGGGCACCACGAAGTGACGCAGTTCGTGGAAGAGAGCGACTGCGTGCTGCTGCTGGGTGCATTTATGACGGACATCAATCTCGGCATCTTTACGGCAAATCTCGACCCGGCCAAATGCATCTACGTCACCAGCGAGCAGCTTCGCATCCGTCATCACCACTACCACGGCGTCGAGCTCGGCGACTTTCTCGACAAGCTGATGGCCCGCAAGCTAAAGCCGGCCAGCCGGCAGATCCCCGCCGCCATCAAGAAGCCCAAAGAGAAGTTTGTGCTCCAGCCGAAGGCGGCCCTTACCATCCGGCGGATGATCGCCCGAGTTGATGAGCAGATCGACCAGGACACTATCGTGATTGCCGACATTGGCGATTCCCTGTTCGCCGCCACCGAGCTGACTATCCATCAGCGAACGGAGTTCATCAGCCCCGCCTACTATACGTCGATGGGCTTCGCCGTCCCCGCCGCGCTGGGGGCCCTCACCGCCCGCCCCAAGAGCCGCGTGTTAGTGATCTGCGGGGACGGGGCCTTTCAGATGACGGGGATGGAAATATCGAATATTATCCGAGGCGGCTATGATCCGGTGGTCATCGTGCTCGATAATCACGGGTACGGGACCGAGCGGTTCCTGCATCCGGGAGATTGGGACTTTAACGACATCAACCCCTGGAAGTATAGCAAGTTGCCGGAGCTGCTCGGCGGCGGAACGGGCTACGAGGTGCGGACCGAAGGAGAGTTCGCGGCGGCGCTCGAGAAGGCCTGGGCCGACCGATCCGGCCTGAGCCTGATCCACGCCCACATCCCCGTCGGCGACTCCAGCGACGCTCTCCGCCGGCTCGCCGACCGGCTCAAGCACAGGGTGTAAGCCAGTGGGGTGGGCTTCCAGCCTGCCCAGTATCTTCTTTGAACCCGTCAATCACTCATTATTCCAATCATGGCCGACTACAGCAAATTCCAGCAGAAAGTCATCAAGCGCTACTACGACAACCGCGACGACATCGCGCTGCAGCGAGTGCAAGAGCTGGTGACGGAGCTGTACCTGTCCGAAGGGAAAAAGCGGACCAAACACTGGGACAGCGTGGCCCTGCACCTCGGCAAGCTGGGCGTGAAACCGGACGTTATTGACCACCTCCGCAAGCAGGACAAGCCGGAGCTGGTAGCCAGCCTGGTGAAGAAACTGATCGAGAAGAGCTGAGCCATCCCATGCGCACCACTTGGAGTTTCTACACCGCCGGTCAGTTAGTCTTTGGCAACGGGGCAGCGCGGCAGTTGGGAGTCCTGATTGCACGGCGCAAATTGCACCGCGTGCTCGTCATCACCGACAAGAATCTCGTAGCGTCGGGTATCGCATCCCAGGTGCTCCAATCGTTGACGAACGCTTCGCTGAGCACCCATCTCTTCGATGACGGTGTTGCCGAGCCGTCCATAGACGTGGCGGTCAAAGCCGCGGAATGGGCCACGGCCTTCCAGCCGGACTGCGTCGTCGGCCTGGGGGGCGGCAGCAATATGGACCTGGCGAAGATCGTCGCCGTGCTGGTTACTCACGGCGGCTCGCCGGAAAAATACTTCAGCTTTGGGAATGTGCCGGGGCCGGTGCTGCCGCTGGTGTGCGTTCCCACGACGGCGGGAACTGGGAGCGAGGTTTCGCACGCCGCCGTGCTGACGGATACGGCGAACAAGATGAAGGTCAGCACGCTGAGCAACTTCCTGCGTCCGGCGCTGGCCGTGGTTGATCCGGAGCTCACGTTTACTTGTCCCCCCAAGGTCACCGCCGACAGCGGTATCGACGCACTCACGCACGCTATTGAGGCGTACACCGCCATCGACTTTCCACAGCTTGACGTGAGCCTGGGAGAGGACGTTGCCTATCAAGGGAAGCATCCTCTCGGTGATTGCCTGGCGGAGAAAGCGATTTCGTTGATTGGCCGGCACCTCGCGGCCGTGGTCAAGGACGGCAGTAACAAGGCCGCGCGGGAAGGGATGTCCTTGGCGGCAACGCTGGCTGGAATGGCCTTTTCCAATTGCGCCGTCGCTCTCGTTCATGCCCTGGAGTACCCGCTGGGAGGTGCGATTCATGTTTCCCACGGCGCAGGCAACGGCCTGCTGCTGCCGTATGTCATGCGGTTCAACCTCCCCGAGCGGAAAGCGGCCTTCGCTCGCGTCGCCGAACTGCTTGGCGAAGACATCAGCGGACTGACGGAAGATGCCGCAGCGGAGCTGGCCATCGCGGCGGTCGACCGCCTCCGCAGCGAGATCGGCATTCCCCATCGCATCCGCGACATCGGCGGCAAGCGGAACCAACTCCCACAGTTCGCCGCCAAGGCCTTCGCCATCAAGCGCCTGATGGCTGTCAATCCGCGGCAGGCCAGCGAAGCGGATTTGCTGGGGATACTGGAGGCGGCCTACTAGGTGGGGTAGGCTTCCAGCCTGCCCAGAATCATTTGGGCAGGCTGGAAGCCTACCCCACTTTAAGACTTCTTCCGCAAATGCCCCGCGGTGGACTGGAAATACTTGCTGCGGCGGACTTCCACGACCTCTACGGTTTCATCCTGCTGGCGGCGGAGATCGTCCAGGTTCGAGGCGCAGAAGCGGCAGCCGATCTTCTGGATGTGGAAGGTGATGTAGGCCATGTGCTCGTCGTCGAGCGCCGCCAGGAGGAAGCTGCCGAGCTGTTCGCGCGGCGGACAACTGAGCCGCGTGCGACGCCAGATTTCGCCGACGCTATGCACGCCCGCATCCCTCCGGCCGTTGATGGCGGAGAGTCGCGTCAGGAGCTCAGGGCGAGCGCGCAGCTCCTGCTCAATGGCGGCCATCTCCTCGGGAGGGAGCGCCTCTTCGAGGTAGGCTTCAAGCTCGGACTGGGTGATGCGGCGGGCCATGTTCGTGGGGTAGGCTTCCAGCCTGCCATTCAATTTGAAATCAGTTAGCAAAGGTGCCAGTGGTTTTCTGGGCAGGCTGGAAGCCTACCCCACTTAGGAGTCCTCATACAACTCCGGAAAAACCTCGGCGGAAAGTTCCTGGTTCTTCACCAGGCTCCGCAGCCGGGCGATGAAATCGAACTTGTAGTTAGCGACCTGCTGCTCGGTGATGCCGAGATCCTCGGCCACGTCTTTGTTGGCCCAGCCGCGGACAAAGAGGAGCTCGGCACATTGCAGCTTGGTCCATTCTCCCCGCTCGCGCCAGCGGTTGATCTGGTCGCGGAGGGCTTCGGTAATCGCTTTCTCCTCCAGGTTCTTCCGCTCGCCGCTGCGGGCGATGCTGCTGGCCACGCGGCCGCTGCCGGCGACTTCCCACGAGCCGGAAGAATCCGCTCCGGCGGAAAGGGGCACGGCGGGGCGGCGGCCTTCGCGCCGCAAGTGGTCGGTCAGCTTGTAGGCGCAGATGGAAAACAAGTAGCTCTCCAGCGGACGCTTGCCGTCGTAGTTGGGCAGGCTGTTCAGGAACCCCAGGAACGCCTCTTGCACGATGTCTTCGCTCGGCGCGCGGCGGCCGAGGCGGCTTTCGACAAAGGCCAGCAGCCGCCCTTCATAACGGGCAATCAGGTCGGTCCAGCCATCCCCTTCGCCGAGGCGGATCCGCTCGATGAGCAGGGAGTCGGCATCCGAAGATGTAGGCATGGCAGCGGAGAAGCGGGGCAATGCTCCGCCGCCTGTCCCCAAAGTACTCATCACGCTCCGCGTGATGAATCTTCACGCGGAGCGTGAAGAGTACTTTCTACAACCAGTAAATCCACCTGGCGAGGACGGCGCCGGAGCCGACAATTGCCAGTATCGCTGCCGCGGTCATGAACTGCAAGCGTCCCGTGTAATAGCCGCGAGTCGCTGTGTCGAGCCGGAAGTAGCTAAAGACCGTGCCGAGGAAGAGCAGCGCCCCGCCGGCGATGAGCCCCGTCTGCAACAGGCGGTAATATGCGGTCCAGTTCGTCCACTGCTGAGTCACCTCTTGCCGGAAGTCAGGACCGAATTCAAGCAGGGCATGCACTTGGTGCATCGGGCCGATCGAAACCCCAATCTGCTCGTGGTAGACGTTTTCCTGCCGGACCAAATCGCGCTTGATCTTCTGCACGTCATAGCCCACGAGTTGCGGGGCCAGCGTGCTGCCCAGTTGCTCGGCAATGTACTCGTCGGTCTTCGTTTTGAGAACGTCGCTCAGCGCGCGCTCGGCCTCTGCTTCAGAGGAGTACGGGCCGGAGCAGACGGCAAGGGAATGTTCCGAGCCGACCGTGACATTGCGGCCAACCCATTCGGGGCGGCCTGCGGGAATGACGACGCTGTCGGGATTAACGTGGGGCAGTGTGTGAAGTTGGCCTTCGGGGAGCTTCACGAAGAACGTGGATTCGTCGGCAGTCGCCTGCGCAAGAGCCGGAGCCTGCGAATCCGCCGCGAACACACTCGTCGCGTTAGACTCGCCGAGGAGCCCGCTGCAAATTGCAAAGAACCCTCCGCAGCCGGCGGCCAGGCAAAGCGAGCCGAGCGTGCCTTGCACCGCAACCTGAGCTTTTCGCAGCCGAAGCAGCGGCAGAGCGGCCAGCGCGGAAGCGGCGAGGAGCGTGAGCGTCATTGTGAGGAGGGGTGTGGCCATAGTTCACCTTGTATTTTGTGGGGTAGGCTTCCAGCCTGCCCAGAAATAATCTCTTCATGCAGGGCAGGCTGGAAGCCTACCCCACATTCTAAACCCTCCCCTGCGTCACTCGCTGCCGGATCGCCAGGCGATCCTGCGGCTTGAGCCAGGGGGAAGCGAGTTGTACGGTTGTGGAAAGCGCCCCGGCCATGAGCAGGCCCCACGGCAGCGGGAAGCGGAAAATCATGCTGAAAAACCAGGCGGCAAGGACGGACAAGACGATGGGCGCAATTCGCAGCCGCGAGGTCCGCAGCGGATCCGTCTGCTTCCACCAGCCCATTAAAACGAACAGGCCGGCGAAGAACGCGACATAGCAGGAGAGGTACGGGCTGCCGTTGGCATCCACCATGTTGCGCGAAATCGGGTTGTCGGAATTGACTTGCATCGAGCCATCGCCGATCAAGTCCACCATCAGGAAGCGATTGAGCACAAACGCTCCTGCTCCAAAGGCCAGACCAATGACCAGCAGCGCGAATCTCCGCCGTACTTGCTCGCCGGTGGTATGCTCCCAAAATTTGCCGGCGGTCAAGAGCGTCCACGATCCCAAGGTCGTCGCCAGCCACAGCCAGGCGGGGCCGGCAATCTTGTTGGCCGAGTTATCCGCCCATTCGCCGCCGCCAATGGCGCTCATCACCACGGTCAGCACTGCGGCAATGGCGGCCGAAGCCAGCATCGAACCGGCGAGCTCGCCCACGCGGTCACCCGTCGTTTTCATCCGCAGCACGCTGCGGTATTGCTGTTCCCAGGTGACATAGCGACCCTCGATCGGAAACGTATCGGCCATAGCGCCGCCACGAGTCGCCTGCACCACCAGCCAGATGCCGAGGTACACCACGTAGGTCATCGCCAGCACCGCCGCGGCTGGAATGACCCAGGACCAGGCAAAGATCAGGGCCACCACAAAGCCCACGATGAGCACGATCTTGAGCGGTGTGCCGCCCGAGTTCCACCATTTGCCAAAGTTCGAGAGGCCCCGATTCACCGCGCTGGCGATGGGCTCTTCCGCCCTCGGAGCAACGGGCAGTGCCCTGTAGCTGCCGGGAGCGTAACTGACAGCTTGCGCGGGGACGTAGCCCCCCGCATGTCCATTCGGGCCGCGGCGAACCGGAGGGATCTGAGTCTTTTTCGGATTTTTCTTCACCGGACCGAACGACATTTCCTTCTCGTCGTCCCCGATGTAATGCGGTGATTCCTTGACAATGGTCACCGTCGCCTGCACTGTTCGCTCGGGCACGCCGTGTCCCGCCAACTTACTGGGCTGCGGAATCGCGGGAATGGGAATGTCCAGCCCCGTTGCCGAAGTCTTCACGCTGACGTTCACTTTGGAAGCATCGAGCAGCGCCACCATTTCCGAGACGTTTTTGAATCGTTTCTCCGGATCCTTGCGGAGCGCACGCTCAACCATGCCGCGATAGGGCTGGGGGACGGCCGACAGGTCGGGATCTGCCGTCAGATGCTTCATGATGATTTCCTGGCTGCTTTCCCCTTCAAAGGGGACGTGGCCAGTGACCATTTCATAAAGCACGATGCCGAGGGCGTAGATATCAATCTCTTTGCCGTAGGCTCCCTTGCCGATTTCCGGGGCCATGTAGTGGAACGTGCCGACGCTTTCCGTCTGGCCGCTCCGCCGCGAGCAGGAGATGAATTTGGAAAGCCCGTAGTCGCCAATCTTGACGCAGCCTTCGTCCTCGAAAATATTGCCGGGCTTCAGGTCCCGATGGACGATGCCGTGGTCATGCAGATAGGCCGTGCCCGCCGCAATGCCGCGGAACCAGGATTCCAGCTCTTCTTTGGGAAGGCCGTTGGGGTTGCGGTCGATGACGTCCTTGAGGCTGGCCCCGGCGACATATTCCATCACCACCCAGGCTTCCCCCTGCTCGTCGTAACGGATGTCGTGGAGGTCGATCAGATTGGCGTGCTTGAGATTCAGGCACTGGCCAACGCCGCGGAGCTCGACTTCGAGATTCCGCTCGACATGCTTGAGGGCCACTTCCTTGCCGGCGTCACTGGCGGCGAAATAGACCTCGCCGAAGCCACCTTTGCCGATACCCCGTTTGATCGTAAACCCCTCAAGAGGGCGCGAACCGCTGGCGTACTGAAACTTCATGGCACCGCCCATCCTGCCTGGGGAAGCCTCGGCCACGGCGACATTGCCGGAGGCGTCGGCATCTAACTCTAACGTAGCGGTACGGTCATTCATTTGTCCAGTTTCCCCCCGGATTTTCAGAAACTCGCTGGAAAAAGGAGGCCAGGCCCTGGGCGACAATCGCTCGGAGGCTCGCCTTTTTTTCAGTCGTTTCCTTTCTTCAGTCTGGGAATATGGGCTACTTGGGCGGTCATTGCCCTTCCAGCCGCGCTTTCCCACCTGTGGCGCTTGAAGGGTTTTCGCTCGAGGAAAGGAAATCTTGGCGGAAAGTTCGGGGGCGGGAAGGCCGCACCTTGCCGAAATCCTGATAAGTCCCCTTTCCCGAGGTATTATTCATGTTTTTTCGTGCATTGTTTGGCGGATGTTCTGACCGCAACTGGTGACGTAAATGCTTTGTTGATAAACGCTTGCGAGTTTTTGTTGCAGCTGCATCTTGATTCAATTTGGATCGAAAACAGCGATTCTTGATTCATACGCATTTCAGGGGGTTTTATAAGTGGTTTTTTAGTTCATTCGAGTTGAGAATCGGGCTCTCCGCCTCTTCTTCAAAGTCGCTCGGCAGACCCACATTTCCCTCGGGCAACGAAAGAAGTGTATGACGGCTGGCCGATGGGGGAATTATACTATTGTTCAGATGTCACAGGCAAGGCGCGATGGAAGGAATTTCTGGATTTTTTTGTTTACGCCTCGTCGCGATTGACGGGCTGCAAGGGTGCCGAGGATATTGATGCACATTACTCCTGTGTATCTTATTTTCTTGCCAACCATTTTCTTGCCAATCGGCCGGAAAAACAGATGGCAAGAAAATGGTCGGCAAGAAGATTAAGACGGACCATGCATTCCTTCGCCTCTCCTATTTATGCCCTACCACCCGCAGCCGCTGGACACCGCTCACGTCACCATTCCCCCGAGCTTGGAGAGCCTGCTTGAGAAACTGGCCGTGAACGTCCACGATATCTGGGCGGATCAGCGATTGAAGGACGGCTGGAGATTTGGTCCGGTCCGGGATGACGCGAAACAGGAGCATCCCTGCCTGCGCCCCTTCCACGAGCTGCCGGAGGCCGAGCAGAAATATGACCGCCGCGTGGTGCGGGACACGCTGCGGGCCATGCTGGCAATGGGTTATCGTATAGAGAAGTGAATTACGCTGACTTCACTGCATTGATGCTGCCGCCATGACTACGCCCCCGACGCCCCCGACGCCCCAGAGCGATTCAGCCGTTCCAAAGCCCACCGAGCCGGTCTACGCCCAGAGCGAGTTGTACGATTCGCCGGCAGATCTGGCCCGATGGCCGCTGCTCGCACCGCTCCTTAAGACCTGGCAGACTGAAGTCTGGGAGAAGGACCATTCCGAGTTCCGCGGCAGCTGGCACTACGACCAGGAAGCGATCCGGCTGCAAGAGCGGCATCGGTGGGCAGTCATCCTGGCCGCGATCACGGGAACGGCGGCCGTCGTTTTGGCGATTCTGCAACTCGGGAAGGTAATGAAAGCAGCCGAGATTCCCCTAATGATTCTGGAAGTCACCTGCCTCATGGCGGCGGTCGTGACGATCGTTCTCGGACTGTTCCTCAGTTTGGACCACCGCTGGCGGGGGGATCGTTTCAAAGCCGAGCAATATCGAATGCTCAAATTCCACTTCCTGCATGACGCGGCTCGCTGGCTCGCGGCCGGCGAAGAGAAGCGAGGCCGGCATCTCGTCACCTACATTTCGCGGATTCACGCAGCCGACCGGCACGTCATCAAGGAGTGGATTCATTGGAAAAAAGAAATCCTGCCGGTGTTGGAAACACCGGCAGCCAAGCTGGATGCGAATCTGGCGGGGGAGCTTGTCGATTACTTCCGCGAGCGGCGGCTGATCCCGCAGCAGCACTACTTTCACAGTCGCGGACAGAAACTGCACCGCGTGGAGTCGATTGTTCGTTGGGTGGGACCGGGATTGTTCTTTGCCAGCGTCATTTGCGCCTTGACCCATGCCGCGCTCCACGTCCTGGAACCGAAATCGCACACGAATGCCGTTTTTCAGAAGGCCCTCCAGGAGCCGGCAAAGGAAACCGCGAACAGTGCTGGGGAGAACCCTGGTGATGCTTCCATCCATTCCAAATTCAAGGCAGGCAATGAAGAATTTAGTTGGGCAATTGCCTTGGCCCTGGCGGCCGCCATTTTGCCAGTGACCGCAGCCGGGATTCGCACCTGGCGAGGAGCATTTGAGTTCGGTCGCAACTCCTTGCGGTTTGAATCGATGGCCCATCAACTCGAGCTTCTCCTGGACGAGTTAGACAAGGCAAAGTCTCCCGAAGCAAAGCTTGCCATCCTTCGCCGCGGCGAATACGCCATGGAAAGCGAGCACCGCGCCTGGATGCGCCTGATGATGGAAGCGGAATGGTTTGGGTAGTTTTTTTGCAACAGGAAAGGGGTCGGGAGGTGTTTTCGCGTCAAAAAAATTTGCGGTCTCGAAAGACTTCACGGCGAAAACTCCTCCTGATCCCGTCCGCGTTGCCAGCCGAAACGCCCGGAATCTCGAACGGATCCTTCGAGGAACTGCGTGAACCTTGACCCCACGCCAACGGGGTCGGGAAAAGTTTTCGCGGCCGTGTTCACTCGCTCATCATAAGTTTGGACCGCGAAAACCCTTCCCGACCCCCGAACACTCTTGCCGATGCCGCACTTCGATTTGACCCGCCTCCGCTCTTCGCCGCTGATTGCCGCGCTGGAACATCACGAGCAAATCGGTTCGACCAGCGACCGAGCCCTGGAAATTGCGCGGCAGGACGAATTGACTCTGCCGCTGCTCATTCTGGCGGACCAGCAAACCGGTGGTCGAGGACGCGGCAGCCACCAGTGGTGGGCGGCAGCGGGATCGCTGACGTTCTCGCTGCTGATCGATGCCCGGCAATTCGGTATCGCCAGCCAAAGTTGGCCGGTTCTCTCCCTCTCTACCGGCCTGGCGATCTGCGAAGCCCTGGAACAAATTGCCCCCGGCGGCGATTTCGGAGTGAAATGGCCCAACGATGTGTATTGCGCCGGCCGCAAGACCTGCGGGATTCTGATCGAGTCGCCGTCCGCCGCAAAGGGACGAATCGTTGTCGGTATAGGACTCAACGTCAACAATTCCCTTTCGAAAGCTCCCCAAGAGATTCAAGCGGCGGCCATATCCTTGGTGGACTACCTCCAGCGACCACTCGACATGACCGGCGCGCTCTTCAGCCTTCTCACCTCACTCTATAGCCGCTGGCAGGAACTTGGGCGAGCCGGCTTCAACGCTCAATTCTCTGAATTCCGCCGCCGCTGCATTTTGGACGGCCGAACGATCCAGGTTTCCTCCGGCCCACGGCTCATCACCGGGCGCTGTCTGGGAATCGACGACAAGGGCTCGCTTATTTTGCAGACGGAGAACGGCCGGGAGGAGATCGCATCGGGGTCGGTGGTGAGCATTCAATAGCCTCTCCTTCTTGGCTTTCCCGCTCAATTCGCGTATGCTGAAAGGGTTCCTGCCCTGCGCGCGGACTGCCGGGCCTTCCCTCCTTCCGGCGGACTTCGCTGCCTCGTTTCCAGCCGCGCAAACGCCATGAAGCTCGCGCCACGCAGTTTACTTCTCACCGCCGCCTGGCTGTCCGTCGTTTCCACTTCCGCGGCTGCCGACCGCACCGGCGAGCAGATTTTCCGCGAGTTGTGCGCGAGTTGCCACGGGATGTCCGGCGAAGGGACCAAGGATCAGCCGAAGGTGCTGGCGGGGGATTTGTCGCTAGAGCAGCTCGCGGCCGTGATTGATAAGACGATGCCGGAAGGGGAGCCGGAGAAGTGCGACATCGAAGAGGCAAAAAAAGTCGCGGCTTACATCCACGACGCATTCTATTCCCCCATCGCCCAGGCCCGCATCAAGCCGGCGCGGGTGGAGCTTTCCCGCCTCACCGTGCGGCAGTACCAGAATGCAATGACGGACCTCATCGGCAGCTTTCGGCAGCCGAGCCGCTGGGAGGAGCCGGGGGGACTTCATGGAGAGTATTACAAGGGTCGGCGGACGCGGGGCGGGGACCGGGTGATTGACCGCATTGACCTGGTGGTGAAATTCGACTTCGGCGAAGGGAGCCCCGAGCCGGAGAAGATGGAGCCGCATGAGTTTTCCATTCGCTGGGAAGGGTCGCTGCTCGCCCCGGAAAGCGGGCTCTATGAATTTGTCGTCAAAACCGATCAGGCGTCGCGGCTGTGGGTGAACGACAATGGCCGCAATGAAGGGGAAAAGCCCCTGATTGATGCTTGGGTGAAATCGGGCGAGGACACCGAGTACCGCGGCTCGATTCGGCTGCTCGGCGGGCGGGTCTATCCGCTCAAGCTGGAGTTCAGCAAGGCCAAGCAGGGCGTCGACGATTCCAAAAAGCAAAAGCCGCCGCCGCCGGCGCGGAAAGCGTCGATTGCCTTGGAGTGGAAGACGCCGAGCCACGCGCAGGAAATAGTTCCGGCCCGCTGTCTGTCACGCCGGGGAACGACCGAGGTCTTCGTCTGCGAAACGCCCTTCCCACCGGACGACCGCAGCATCGGCTATGAGCGGGGGTCGTCGATTTCCAAAGCCTGGGACCAGGCGACGACCGAAGGGGCGATGGAGGTCACCAGCTTTGTGCTGGAGCATCTGCGGGAATTCGCCGGAACGACAATTCATGAACCCGATGCCGGGCCGCGGCTGCGGGAGTTCTGTTACAAACTGGCGGAGCGGGCGTTCCGGCGGCCGCTTTCGCCCGACCAGCGGCGGCTGTTTGTGGATCGGCAGTTTGAGCTCGCCGGCGAGCCCGAACTGGCGATAAAACGTGTGCTGCTCCTGATTTTCAAATCGCCGCGATTCCTCTATCGCGAAGTCGGCACGCCGCAGCCGGATGCCTATGACGTCGCATCGCGGATTTCGTTTGGATTGTGGGACTCGGCTCCGGACGAAGAGCTGCTGAAGGCGGCTGCGGCTGGTCAACTGGCAACGCGCGAGCAGGTTTCCGCGCAGGTTCATCGGATGCTCCCCGACCTGAGAACGCGGGCCAAGCTGGGTGGGTTCTTCTTGCAACTCTTGAAGGTCGACCAGGTGCCGGATATTGCCAAGGATTCCGCCGCCTTCCCGGAATTCAGCCCGGAAGTCGCTTCGGACTTGCGCACGAGCTTGGAACTGACGCTAGATGACGTCGTTTGGAGCGGCAAGTCCGATTTCCGCGAGCTGCTGTTGGGAGAATCCGTCTATCTCAATGGCCGGCTGGCAAAACTGTACGGCACCGATCTGACGGAGGACTCGCCGTTTCAAAAGATGACGCTGGATGGCGGTAAGCGGGCTGGCGTACTCACGCATCCTTATCTGCTCTCCGCGTTTGCCTATACTTCGACGAGCTCGCCCATTCATCGAGGCGTCTTTGTTTCACGTAGTCTCCTCGGCCGCACGCTCCGCCCGCCGCCGGAAGCGGTCGCGCCGCTGTCGCCGGAGTTACACGTTGATCTGACCACCAGAGAGCGGGTGCTGCTCCAGACCAAGGCCCAGGTCTGCCAGTCCTGCCACGCCATGATTAACCCGATTGGCTTTTCGCTGGAGAACTTTGACGCCATCGGCCGCTTCCGCGAACAGGAGAAGGACAAGCCCGTCGATGCCAGCGGCAGTTATCTGACCCGCACCGGCGAGACCGTGCAATTCAGCGGCCCGGCGGAACTGGCAAAATTCCTGGTGGCCAGCCCGGAAGTCCATAGCGCCATCGTGGAGCGATTATTCCATTACATGATCAAGCAGCCGATCCGCGCCTACGGGCCGGAGACCTTGCCGCGCCTGCGCGACTCCTTCACGAAAAAAGAGTTCAACATCCAAGAGCTGACAGCCGACATTGTGAGCGAGGCGGCGATGGCGTCAAGACACTAACCCGAAGCGTTAGCGAGGGCAAACACACACCGTCATCCCTCGCTAACGCTTCGGGTTGGTTCCCTGATCTTAGGTTTGCGTCAGAAAGCCCTAGCTCTTACAATGGCGACATTCCAATAATCCAGGGAATCCACGTGTCCTACCCCACCTCTCGCCGCCAATTCCTAAACACCCTCGGCATCTCCGCCGCGGCCATGCCGTTCGTGCTCAACCTGCCGAGCCTGGGCTTCGGGGATGAGCAGGGGGCCGCGACTCGCAAGAAGCGGCTGGTGGTGATGTTCAGCCCCAATGGCATCGTGCCCAATACGTTCTGGCCCGATGAGGAAGGTGAGAACTTCACGCTCAAGGAAAGCCTCCAGCCGCTGGAGCTGGTCAAGGACAAGACGCTCATCCTGCACGGCGTCTGCGACAAAGTCCGCGGCGACGGCGACGGCCACATGCGGGGCATCGGCTGCCTGCTAACCGGCATCGAGCTCTTCCCCGGGAACATTCAAGGCGGCAGCGACACGCCCGCCGGCTGGTCCACCGGCATTTCGATTGATCAGGAAATCAAGAATCACTTGCAAGCGAATGAGGCCACTCGCACACGGTTCGGCTCGCTGGAGTTCGGAGTGATGGTCCCCGACCGGGCCGATACCTGGACCCGCATGGTCTACGCCGGTCCGAACAAGCCGATCGCTCCCATCGACGATCCGTACCAGATGTTCGGCAAGCTCTACGGCCGCCTGAAGGACCAGGAGAGCCTGCGGAGCGTGCTCGACGACCTGCAGGACGACCTCAAGAAAATCAGCAGCATCGTCAGCAGCGAAGATAAAAAGCTGCTCGATGAGCACGCCACCTTCGTCCGCGAGCTGGAGCAGGAGCTGAAAGCCGGCGAAGGCAAAACCGCCACGCACGCCGTCCCGCAAATCGAACCGGGGGTGAAGGAAGAGAACGACAACATCCCCAAAATCAGCAAGTTGCAAATCGAGCTGATGGTCAGCAGCTTCGCGGCGGACTTCGCCCGCGTCGCCACGCTGCAATACACCAACTCGGTTGGCGGGGCCCGCATGAAGTGGCTGGGCGTCGAGAAGGGGCACCACGAGCTTTCCCACGAGCCCGACAGCAACGAGGACGTGCAGAAGCAGCTCACCCGCATTAACCGCTGGTACTGCGAGCAGATGGCATACCTTGCGAAGCGGCTGGCGGAAACGCCCGAGCCCGGCGGCAGCGGCAGCCTGCTCGACAACACCACCATCATGTGGACCAACGAGCTGGGCAAAGGAAATTCCCACACGCCGGACAACGTGCCGTTCGTCCTGGTCGGTGGCGGGCTGGACTTCAAGATGGGCCGCTCGCTTAAGTTGCCCAAGGTCGCCCACAACCGGCTGCTGCTGTCGCTGGCCCACGGAATGGGACACCCCCTCGAGAAATTCGGCAACCCCAAGTTCTGCGAAGATGGCCCGCTGACCGGCTTGTCGTAGGCTCTGCTTCTGGCGGACGTATTCATGCCTCAGCCCGCAGCCGCCCGCCCGCGACGCACGTTCTTGGGGACAGGTCTTCGCGCGAGCGGAGTTCTTGTCGTCTTGCTGACCATCGTCTGCGTTGCCTGGGCGAACATCGACTGGGATTGGTTTCGTCCGCGACCAAAGGGGCTGGTGGTTCCGCCATCCGTCGCCGCCAAGAAGCCTTCCCTCGAATCCGCCAAGATTTCTTCCGCGCCGCCAAACGGCGCAATTCTGGCAGCTCAGAAATCCGTCGTCTTGCTACAAGCGGATGGACCTGGCGGCCTCGTGGGCGTAGGTGCCGGCGTGGTCATTGATCCCTCCGGCCTGGTCGCGACGAGTTATCATCTCTCTTCGGACCTCACTTCCGGCATGGCCCGTTTCCAGGACGGCCGCGTCTTTGCCATTGCGGGCTATGCGGCGGTCGATCCGGAGAATGACCTCGCCATCTTGCAGCTCAAGGAAGCCTCCGGCCTGCCGGCGGCGAGGCTGAAAAGCGACCCGAAACTCCAGCCGCTAACAAGCGTCGTCGCCATCGGCCATCCGCGCGGCGTCGAGTTCGTTCTGCATGACGGCAAGATCAGCCGGCGGATTCGCACGTCGCAGCTTTCGGATCTTTCGCAACGGTTCATTCGCGTGTTGGCCGGCACCGGACCGGATCATGACTGGATTCAGCACACCGCCGTCCTGTCCGATGGAAACAGCGGCGGGCCGCTGGTGAACGAGCAGGGAGAAGTCCTGGGCATCAACACCTGGGTCGATCGGCAGGGGGGCTTTGGCTACGCGCTCGATGTGGCCGCGCTGATCGCGCTACAGGAAAGGCAATTGGAGGAAGTCGCGCCGCTCGAAGCTTATGCCACCCAGGAAGCCCGCCGTAAATCGCTCGTTCTGAATTCCTCGGCTGAGCAGCTCCAAATGCTCCACGAGCAGGCCCAAGCCATGCGCTGGCGGCCAAACAGCGGCCGGGACTATGCCGTGTTGCAAAAAATCGCCTGGATGGTCACGCTCGCCAACCAGCCGGAAGTCGCCGCCGCCGGGGACGAGCTCAACGAGCGGCTGGCGGAATTGGCCAAACAAGCGGATATCGTCACGGCCCAGTTGCGGCGGGAGAAATGGAACGACATCGGGCAGATCACAATCCTCAACGAATACGCTGCCGTCGCCATCCCCCGTCCCGCCACCGGCGTCGTCTTCTTCGGCACCGTCGAGCGGCAAGTGGAAGGGGGAGGCAAGCGGGCCCTGTTGGTGAAGCTCGCCGGCTTTGAACAAAGGGTGCTTATCCCGCTGGGGAGCAAGCTGCACGTCCCCACTGCCGGCGCGCAGTGCCTGATTCTGGGAATTAACGACCAGGGAAAAACCGTCAGCTACGGCGACAACCCGCTTCAGCCGACCGTGGCTCCGATCATCATCGCGGCGGCGATGGTGGAGATGGAGTGAACGGCGAAGCTGGTGAGGGAACCGGCTTGGGAGGCTGCAGCCCATGGTATACGGCGAGTGAAATCCAGCCTCCGATGAATGCCAGCACGACGGGGGCAAAGATGAAGAGCGAAGCAATCAGGTTGATCAGTTGGGTCTCGCCAATTTCATATCGGCCGGAGCCGCCATATCTCCAGGGCCACGGTCCATCAACGGCCAAGACCACGCTCCAAAACACCTGGGCCACAAACGGGACCGCTCCTCCGGCCAGTCCGCCGATAAAGAAGGCCCGCTTGGCGTCGCGGGCGTAAATGACGCCGGCAATCCAGTACGCGGGAGTGAGCCATGTCACGGCACAATACAGCGGAATGGCGATGATCGTCGGAGCGTTCAGGACGCCGCAATAGACGCAAATGATCGCCGTAAGAATGAACAGAGTGCGAAGGCGGAACTGCATGACGAACGTCCCCGCGAAAATATTGCCAAGTGCCGGACGCACCCAATATACAGTTTCGACACAAGCCTTCTATGTTCGCGCGGGTGTCAAGGGTCGGGGTGGTTTGGGGTCGTCGTAGTGATGCGGGGGCTGCGTGAAGAGTTGGGAGTGCGTCCCGAACTACCTTCTATCCG
>JBKJNY010000022.1:0-56339 GCA_046593355.1 Pirellulaceae bacterium
CGGATAGAAGGTAGTTCGGGACGCACTCCCAACTCTTCACGCAGCCCCCGCATCACTACGACGACCCCAAACCACCCCGACCCTTGACACCCGCGCGAACATAGAAGGCTGGTGTGAAATCAGCGGTCGAGCGGCAGTTTGCAGGCTTCCAGCAACGCCCGCTGCACGTTCAGATCGTGCTCGGACGAGAAATCCGCTTGCTTCTCGCCGCGGAGGATGCGGGCCATGTCGGCGGCGTCGGCGATGTAGCGGGTGTATTTGGGGAAGGTGAGTTCCTGGCGGCCTTGTTTGTACTTTCCCCGCGGCTGGGAGAGGGTGACGAGGGCGGAGGGGTTGTCGAGGGGCTGGATGTGAAAGGTTCCTTCGGTGCCGCAGACGACGAGGTGGCGGCGGTCGCCGCCGTCCACTTCCTGGGCGCTCGCTTTGACGGTGGCCGTGGCCTGGGGGTAGGTGAGCACGGCCAGCATGTTGTCCGCCAGCTTGTCGTCGATGGGTGACGAATGCTGGATGAAGGGGGTCACGGTGTCGGGTTTGCCGAGGATGCCGACGACCAGGTCCAGGACGTGGCAGCCGAGCTCGAACATGATGCCGCCGGGGTACTGAGCCAGCTCGCGGCGGGAGGTGGGGTCGACGACCTTGCTCATCACCGCGTGTACCTCGAACACCTTCCCCAGCCAGCCTTGCCGGAGAAAGTCCCGCAGCAGCACGACGGCCGGGTTGTAGCGGAACATGTAGCCCATCTGCACGAGCAGTTTTTGTCGGGCCGCTGCATCGAGAATCCGGCGGAGGTGCGGCAGGGATTCGCCGGCCGGCTTGTCGAGGTGAATGTGCTTGCCCGCCGCCACGCAGGCTTCCGCCGTGGTCAGCAGGTCGCGGACGCGGGTTTCCACGAGGACCATCTGCAAGCCGGGCGTCTTGAGCAGCTCTTCCTGCGTCATCCACGGGAGACCGCGGTAGAGATCTTGTGACTCAGCTTTTTTGCGCAGCTCTGGATCGGGTTCGGCGACGCCGATCACTTCGTAGTCTGGCGAGCTGCGAAAGACGGAGAGCTTGCTGGCGTGGGCGTGGCCAGTGCCGATCTGGGCGATCTTGATGGGAGTCTTCTTCTTGGCTTCCTTCTCGTTGCCAAACGCCGCACGAAGGAGAACGCCGCCGGCGGAGGCCGCCAGGGCGCTCCGCAAAAAATCTCGTCGATCGGCCATTATTTGTCCGCCTTGAGTCTGGATTCACGCAGCGCGGGAAGCGAGGTTTTCAGCTTCTCGTCAAAGTGCTGTGGCCAGGGGCCATTCTCAAGTTGTTTCATGGCCGCGTCAAACTCCGGCAGCCGTTTTTGGTGGAGGAGGGCCGGGGCGAGGCCGAGCAGGCCGGTCGGTTCGAGCTTCCGCAGCTTGGCGACTTCCTGCCAGTGGGAAATCGCGTCGTCCCAACGGTTGTGCTCCTGTCGGTATTTCGCCAGCTTCTCGTGACCTTCCGATTCATGCGGCGTCACTTCGACAAGCGACGTTGCCGCCCGTTCGGCTTGGACGGGATCCTTCAGCGATGTGAACCGCTCGGCCAGCTTGCTCCAAAGGTCGAGATTCCGCCGGCTGAGCTCGAGCGATTCCAGTGATTGCGCCAGCGCCCCCGCCGCGTCTCCCTTGGCGTCCAGGCAGGCAATCAGCCGCTGGTGCAAATCCGTGTCATTGGGCGAACCTTCAATCGCCAGGCGGAATTGCTTGATGGCCTTGTCCCAAGCCTTACGATTTTCCTGATACACGATGCCGATTTGCTGACGGACAATCGGCCGGTCCTGCTGCGATTTTTCGACTTCCTTGTCGAGCTCGGCGACGTAGGCGTCGAGATTTGGCGACAGGTTCAGCATGCTCCTGAGCAGGTTAATCGCCTCTTGGCGGTGGTCATGCCTGGCGGGCCATAACACGATGGCCGCCGAAGCCTTGTCCACGGCCATCGCCGTCTTCCCAAGCCCCGCATATGCCTTCGCTTGCTGCTGAAAATATCCGGCCAGGGTGGGATCCCCCTGCGTGCGGTCGTGGAGTAATCCCGTGCGGACCTTGATGGCCTTTTCGTAGTAACTGGCTGCCTGCTCGTAGAGCTCGTTTTCCAGCGTGCTGCTCGCCATCCACGCGAGGTTGCTTTCGTCATTCGGGTACGGGTCAATGAACAGCTTGTGCGTCTGGGCGAGCTGCTTCAGCAGAGCTTCAGGCTGCTTCGTCTTAAAATAAGCGTGCATGAGCTGCGTCCGCCAGCCGAATACCTTGGACTGTTTGGAAACGAGCGCTTCGAGCAGGGCGATGGCTTCGCCGTGTCGCTTCTGTTCGAAGAGTGCGGTAATCAGGAGCTGTTTGCCGCTGTCGTCCAGCAGTTCGCGGCGGTTGGCGTCTAGCAGGATCTCGATGCCGCGATCGGAAAGCCCGAGGCCGTTGATGAGGTAGTTGGCGACGTACTTGATGCTTTCGCGGTCGTTCTTGTTCTCGGCCAGCACTTCTTCGGCGGCCTTGGCGAAGTTGGCCGTTTTCTCTTTCCAGAAGCGGTTGTAATCGTTGTAGTACATCTCTTGGCCGCGGGAGGAGTGCGTTCGCATGTGCCGTTTCACTTCGGCAATGACCAGAGCCAAGAGTCGCGGCTCCAGTGGGCCGAGGTCTTTCACTGCCTCGCGCAGCTCCGCCAGGTCGTTGTGGTAGGCGCTCCAGCCGTCTTCGCCGGTGCGGACCAGCCAGGCCGGTTCATGCTCCAGCCGCTCGAGGTAGAACGCCAGCGCATCGCGCGGCCCTAGGACATTGCGAACCGTACCCCCCACCCTGGAAACCATGTTCCGGTAGTCGCTGATTTGCCGTTGGGCCAGGTTGGGGAACGTCTGGGCGACAAACAATGCCAGGTCGGTCTTCGCCTTGGCGAGCTTATAATTATTTCCGGAATAAAGGAGAAAGCACAGGCGCCCGATGTACTCTTGCCGGTGCCGCTGATCATTCGTTTCCACCAAGAGCGCGAGTAGTTGCTGCTCGCTGGCGGACAGCAGGGCCTCCTCTTTGCCGAGCGATGTATCTCCCCCTAACCGAAGGGCTGTCGTATACAAACTAAACAGCCGCAGGCGAAGTTGATAGGCATCGTATGGGGTGGCCGCCCGCGCCATTTCCTCTTGCAGCAGGCGTTCGCCGCGGGGAAACTGCCCCTGCTGCTCCAGCCGGTCGACCAGCGTGAAGAGATGGGTTCGCAACTCGTGGGCATGTTGGCCCTCCGCGGCCGCGCGGAACTCGTCGCATGCAGCGGACAGGATGTCAATCGCCCGGTCGAGCCGATCATGCCGCCAATGGATTTGCGAAATCCAGTCGGCGATTTTCAGGCGATCCAGCGAGCCTCTTTCCGTGGCAGCATGCAGCGTGCCGATGATCCGCAACTGCTCCTGGGCCAGGGCCGGCTGCTCGATGAAGGAGAGATTGGCCAGCATGGGAGCGAACAGCACGGGTTCGCCGACGGACCATTCCCGCTTTTCCGCCCGCTTCAGCGCGGCAACGGCCGCGGCCAGGTGCGGACCGGCCTGGTTCTGGAGCTGCGCCCCGCGGCGCTCCACCAGTAGTTCCAAGAGGTCAATCGCCCGGAGGTCGACCTGGCTCTTCGTTTTGGCCCGAACTTCGCTGATGCGTTTTACCAGCTCGTCGACCGTGGCTTCGTCTTGAATTTCATCGAGAACACTGTCCACTTGCCCTAAAAAGGAATAGACCTGGCCGCTGGTGTGGCCGATGACGGCGTCCGCCAGTCCGGCGAGCAAGCGGAAGTCGTGCGTGGAGCGATAGTATTTTTCGACCGCTCCGAGACCGGCCTGCGGATTGGAAGCCTTGGCAAAATACGCCTGGAACGCCAGCAGATCCTCGGGGTTTACCTCGCTGGCATTCTCGGCCCGGCGGATGAGCGTCTGTTGCAGCGTGTATTCGTCCATCGTCTTGTAGATGGAAACCTTTGCCTGGGCGTTCTTGGCATCCTGTTTGGTGGCTTGATACCAGGTCGCCAAGGAGCGGTAGTCGGCGGCGCTCAGCTCGCCGGATGACTCGAGGCCTGCAAGAATCTTGATGGCGTCGTCGAGCTTGCCTAGCTCGGCGTTCAGGTAGGCGAGCGACTTTTGCCAGCGGCGGTCGGCCGTATCGGCAGCGGACCATTTGGCCAGCTCGGCCAGCAGGTCTTTAGGCCGGTCGAGCGCGACGAGCAGGTTGTGCTTCACCAGCCGCCAGTCGAGGGACGGAGGGGCATTTTCGTCGTCCTTGCGTTTGTCTGCCTGCACCATCTGCTCATCGGGCAGCTTGAGGAGTCGCTCGGCATCCTGCGGCTTGGCGCTCTTGTGAGCGGCGAGGTGGGCGAGCATGGTGACAAGTCGCGACTGCGAGGCCAGGTGCAACAGGTCTCGTAGCGATTGCACTTCGATTTCCTCTTGCTCCATTTCCTCCGAGGCTTTCCGACCCTTGTTCCGCTCCACTTGGCTGGCGAGGTTTTCCTCCAACAGCTTCCAAGCCGTTTCCGTCACTTTGGGAAGTTCGAGCTCCAGTGGGATGCGCAGGGCGAGGCTTTCGAGCAGGAGCCAGCGACCAAGGTCGTCTTTGCGGTCCTTTGCAGCCGCGGCGAGGCGACTGGACAGCTCCGTTCCCATGAGCTTGCTATTCTCCTGCCGCTTCTCCGCCAGCTTCTGACGCGTCAATTGGTCGCGGTCCTTGACCTGGCTGTCGAGCAGAGTGCTGCGCGCTTCCTTCATCCGGTCGGTCCAGCGATGCAAGTGCGACAATTGCTCCAGCAGGCGGCTTTCGGCGATGTCGCCACTGCCGAGCTTTTCGATCAGCGCAAGCGTTTCGGCTTCGATTTCCGCCGACCAGGGCTGGCTGATCAGCTCGTCAAAGAGCTGCCGCTGCTTGTCCGGTCGCGACTCGTCGTCGGCGAGTGTGACCCGCAGGCGCAGATAGGCGCTTCTCGCTATGGCGCCGGTCTCTTGATGGATGCTGCGCAGCACCTGGTCCAGCAGCTCGCGCCGCGACGCTTTCTTTTCCTGCTCCCAGCGGGCCTGGATGATCCAGGCGATTTTCCGCCACTGCACTTCGCTCGGCCGGTTTCGCGAGTTTCGCACGTGTTCCACCAGCTTTTCCAGTTGCCGCGGCGTGAGCTTGTCCGCCTCCGCCAGCAGCCGGGCCGCGAGGGCCAAGCTGACCTTGGGCATCTCGTCGCTGCTGGCAAACTGCGAGTTCTGCAGGATGGACCGCACGGAATTGGAGACGGTTGAATGCGTGTTCACCGCGTTTCTGAGCACGAACTCCGCGAGCGGCTGGTGCCACGAGACGTCATACCGCCGGCTGCCGAAGGGATGCATTTCATTCATCGCCAGATGGACGGCGGCATAGGCGCGGGCCCGAGCCGGTTGGTCCTGCTTGCCGTCGAGCTTTGCCGCCAGCCACTCGAGGATTAGCTTCTCCGCCTCCGCTTCGCGGCCGACGTAAATCAACGCGATGAGATACTGCGAGTAGAATCGCTCATCCTCTGGGTTCTGAGCCAGAATCGGCGTCAGGTACTCCAACTTGTCGGCAAATCGCCCCTGTCCTTCCAGCAGCCCGATATACGTCCACTGCAACTGCTGAATCTCCGCGGGCAGCCATTTGGCCCGCACATCGCCGATTGTCTTCGCCAGCCAGGCATACGCCCCCGCATAATCACCGCGCTCCGCGAACCAACTTGCATACTGAGTCTGCAGATGCAAATCTCGCGGGTATCGCTCCGCCAGATCCTTGCGAAGTGCATCTGCTTCCAGCACGCGTCCCGCGGAAACCAGCAGCCGCAGCCGGGCCTGGTCGTATTCCTTGATTCGGTCCAGATACTCCGGGGAGCGGGCATAGACAGGTTTCAGCGCCGTTAACAGCTCCAGCGTCTCCTGGGTTGCCAAATGAGATTCGCCGTAACCCTTGAGCGCGGTTGCGAGCGTCCATTCCCCATCGTGTGGCTTGGCGACGAGTTCGCCCGCCATTTTCATCAGCTCGGCCTTCAATTCCTCATGCGTCCGGCTCGCCGCCAGAACGTAGAGCCGCAGCCAGCGGGGCCAGGCTTTGTCTTTGGTCTGTTCTTCGATCCGCGCCAGATACTCGCGAACCTGCTCCCAGTCCTGCTTCGCCGCGGCACTCATCAGGAGCCGCAGATAAACCTCGGGCGTAATCTCTCCCAATCTCACCAGGGCCTTCTTGGCGACAGCCAGCGTGGGAAGCGGCAGATGGAGGGTGAGTGACGGCTCGCGAGCAGTCTGTAGGGCTTTCAATTCGGCCGTGAATTTGTCGGCGGTGAGGATCTTGACACTGATCTTGGAGAGGCTGATCCGGCGGTTTTCGGCGTCGAGCGTTTCCTGCGTTTGCGGCCAGAGGCGGCCGGCTAGTTCGAGGTGCTCCGAGAACTTGACCGTGCGGTTGGTCTTGCCATCACGCCGCTCCTCCACGGACAGCAGGACTTGCCGTTTGGTGTCGATGAGGAAGCGGGTCTGATAAGTATGCTCGTCGTCTTCATCGGCTGCGTCATCCAAAATGAGCACCACCTGGTCCCCCGCGGGATGCTCGACGGTAATCTGCTCGGCCGGATAGTACGCAACAGCCGCCACCAGCGGATAATCCTCAGCGCTCCCCACCCAGCGGAGATGCTCTTCCTTGGCCGCTTTGCGAACCAGGGCCAGCTCATAGGCGGCGGACCAGCTTCCACGCTCCTGGGGATCGCACCAGTCAACCTGAGTCTGGAGCCCTTCCGTGGCGGTCGAATTCAGCCAGCCTAGCGAGCCGGAGAGCAAGCTGCGGGAAGTGGTCTTCCAGGTCGCTTCGGCAAAGCGAGGCTCAAAGGACTGAGACTCATGCCGGATTTCCACGCCGCCTGGAAGCGCACGGACTTTTTCTTCTCGCGTCAGGCCGAGGACGAGCTCGCGGACTTCTTTGGTCTGCTTGCCGAGCAGTTCGGCCGCGGACTTTGGTTTGTGCGGGGGGCGGGGGAGGGAGATGGGGAATAGGTTTGGAAAGCTGCGACGCTCGGAAGTGAGACCGCTGTCGTATCCGCGAGCCCTACGAAACGCGAACTCAGTTCCATCACTGATGAAGTCTAAACGGGGCAGGCCATAGTGGTCCTCGCCACCGCGCATGAGGCTTGGGCGGGAAGGTGAGGGGCTGGCGTAGAGCTGTTCAGCCTGGTCGATAACCAGGCTCAAGTTCGTCTCAAAGTTGACACTGCCTTGCGGATCGAGGAGTTGGTCCCAATCCCCGACTTCAGGGGTAGAGTCAGAGGGAGCTCGCGCGTAGGGGACTTGTATCGATCTTTTGCTGCTGAATAGGAACTTCGCTTCCGCAGGACCATCCGTATCATAATCGTACTGCTCGCCCAAAAACTCTTCATTCTCTCGTTTCGACATAGCGCCGAAGCGATCCTCAAGACCGAGGGAGTACGCATCGGACCCGCCACCGCCGCCACCGCCCATGCCGCCCGCGAACTTCATTCCCCAATTCGAGCGGCCGGTGGATCGTCCGGCAAAGCCGGCGTATTCAACGGTGTTCTCCACTTCGACCAGGCCCTGCGGAAACATCTGCCGCTGCTCAAAAAGCTGCGGATTGCGTCCCAGGCGGGCCAGGTCCGCGAGCACTCGGTTGCGAAGCTGCATCCGCCAGTTGCCGGCCAGGCGCATCTGCTGCTGGACGAGCTCATACTGGGCCTTGTCGCGGGCGTCGGCAAAGAACCGCTCGCCGTCCCGCATCTGGAAGCGGCGCTTGACCTTGAACCGCTCCCGGTCGGCGTCGCTTTCCAGCACAAGGAGCGACGTATAGGGAGTCATCAGATGATATTCTTCGCTCAGGTTGATGATCTCGTCTTGAACGGCTTGGGAGGTTCCTTGCGCCAGTAGCTCATCGAGATGCATCCGGGCCCAGAGACGCGGGATGAAGGAGTTGCCCTGTTCGGCATCCTGGAGCGCGACTGCCGCGCGATACGACACTTCCTTGCCGGCCAACATGCCGGTGACGACCACCTCGCCCTTCTGGTCTTTCCCTTCGGGCAGATAACGGCCTAAGACAATCTGCTGCGTGCCGAGCGGCAGGTTGGTGAGCGTCGCGGGATAAACGCGGGCTGTCCGCAGGCCGGTGAACTTGACGTTGACGTTGCGGAGTGAGGGCCGGGCAATCTCGGCCAGCAGATCCTTTGCCGTCTGCTGCGGACCCTTCTCGCCCGATACATTTCGCACGCTGCCGCCGCCGACGGAGCCGATTGCCTTCATCACCGCAGCTTCATAACTGCTGCTGACGGCAATGGAATGAAACGTCGCGGGTTTCCCTTCCGCCATCTTCAGCAGCCGCTTGGCAAACGCCACGCCGTCGGCATCACCGGTCGTCACCACGCCGTCGCCCAGATAGACGACCTGTGTTTTGCCGTCAGCTCTCTTGAGAGCTTCCTTAAACGCCTTGTCCAAATCGGTCCAGCCCATCGACCGCCGCGTCGTCAAGAAGCTGCGAGCCGCTTCGATATTCTTCGCCTCCGCCGGCTGAGGTTTGTCAGCCGTCCAGACGCAGTCCACATCGCAGGCGGCAAGCTGAAACGAATCCTTCGGCCCCAGCGAGCCGAGCAGCGCCCCCAGGACTTCGTCCTGCGTCTTGCGGGAACTACGGTCCATCGAGGCCGAAGTATCCGCCAGCACAATCAAATTCAGCGGCTCGCCGTCGGGGACCACGTCCCGCTGCCAGGGACCGTTTTCTGGCGGCGGCGAAAGGAGCAGCAGGAAATAGCCGTCGTCACCGCGGCGATGGGGAATCATCACGACCCCCTTCTGGTCATCTTCCACCTTAATGACCACCTCAAAGTCCTTGGTAGGTGCATACTCTTGGGCCGAGAATTCCGCCCGGGCCGAATGGTCCGTTTTCTGGAGCCGAGCCGGATGCGTCGGGCAGGAAATTTTCGCCAGCATTACTGCCGAACTAACCGTGACCGTCAGATTCAATTCGCGCACAGGGTGCTGTCGCAATAGCTCGCTTTGCAGGGCATAGCTATAGCGGTAGCTGGTCCCTTCCCGCGGCAAGACCTGCGTGTAAACAATCTTGATCCGTTTTTCGCTGTGGGCAGGGATCGGATAGACGCGGGCCTTGAAGATATTGCCCCCGCTCCACTCCAAGAGGCCGGGATCCCGCTTCTCCCGCAGGATGGTTTCATAGATTTCGCGGGCCCGCTGCTTCTCCACGATATCGGCTTCGACCAGGCGGTCACCGACCCACATTCCGAAGCCCGAAATGGAAGCATCCGCCGGCAGCGGAAAATGGAACTGCCCCTCCAGCACGGCGTTGGTGCTGTTGACGAACGATTCCTCAATCGTCGTGCGGGCAATCTGGTCCCGGATTTCCACGGACACCTTGTGATACCCGACGTGCAGAGGCACGTTGCGGCCATCGACCTTGGCGATCAGAGAGCCGAGCGTCTCCTGCGGCGTCGTCCCTTTGAATCCGGCCAGCCACAGCGGCTCCTTGGCGAGTTTGACGAGCTTTTCTCCTTGCACGCGGAATGTTTCCGCGCTCTTGACGGTGAGTTTCGTTCCATCGGGGCCGGTCAGCTCAATCGGATGCTTCGCGTCGGCAATCAACTCGAATTCGCCGGAAAATACTTTGATCTTCATCGGATTGAGGAGTTCCACGAGCGACCCCGGCCCGAGAATCAATTTCGTCTCCGGTACAAGCTGCACGGCAACCGCATTCGCGCCGCGGATGTCGGTTCGGACCCAGTCTCCGGGCTTTACGATTCCCCCTGATGCGCAAACCGGAGTCCAGCGGGTGTACGCCTTCGGCCGCAAGGAGACAAAGCCCTGCACGTCGGCGAATTTGCCGATCCTGCCATCTTCGGTGAGTGTGTCGGCGACTTTGAACTTCTCTTCCTCAATCGGTTCCGCAATTGCGGTAAACATCAAGCTGCCGAACAGCTTGCGCGAGCCATCGGCAGCTTTTTCGAATGCCTTGGCGGAATGGGGCGCTCTCGTCAGCGCATCGACACGCCATTCAATTTCCAAGCCAGGGGGCTGCAGCAAATTGGGCTCCGACGGATAGGTGTAGACATAATATCGGTGTCCATTCTCTTCCACGGTTTCCTGGGGATAGTGTTCACTCTCGCTTGAGAACAACTGATAAAGAGTCCGGACGCTATGCGACATCGGAGGGGGGGGACTCTTTCGATTTTCCGCCTCATCAACCATCCAGAATTTACCCTTCTCATCCCGAATGAGTGCCTGGCCGCTGGAATAGTCGTAGCGTTCCAACTGGTAGGCGGGGAACGCTTGCAAATTTCCCGCCATCGGGGGGAGACCGTTCGAAGGATCGTAGCGTTGGCCGGGATAGACCACCTGACGGGTGAAGGTCTCCGGTGAATCGCCATACCGAACGTATTCCATGCGGCAGTTGTTTAGCTTGGCAACATTCTTGAATGCCTCACCCAAGCTTGGCCCTCGATCTCTCAAGGTGATCATTCCGACAACGACGGCGGCAACCACCGCCAAACCCGCCAAAGCGCGCATCATCCACCTCATGTCCTTCTTAGGAGCGGGAGTTGTGTCGGGCTGGGACTCCAAGAACGCCTTCGTTGACTGCTCGCGCAGCCGCGACAGAAACGCTTCATCCGGCGGAGCCGCGCGGCTTGCGCCCGTGGAAAGCAGTTTCGTGAGCTGCTCTTCGCTATCAATTTCTTGGTCGTGGTTTTCGTTCATAGGGAAGCCTCGCGTGCTGGCTTCGGCTGGGTTTGTTTCTCGAATTCATTGCGGAAGGCTTGCCTCGCTCGCGCGAGTTTCGAACCGATCGCGCTGGCGCTACACTCTTCCGCTGCCGCCAGGTCTTCCAGCGATAGCTCGTCCAGGTATTTGCCCACGAGCAGCGTTTCGTATTCCAACGGCAGTAAATTCAACACTTTCCGCACGGCAATCGCCAACTCTTTCGCCGCCAGCAACTCCGCCGGCTCCGCTTCACGGCCCGGCAATTCCAAGTCATTCGCCAAAACCTGCCGCGAGCTTTGTTTCCGAAAAAATAACGCCGTCTGGTTTCTGGCGATGCCCGACAGCCAGCACCACAGCGAGCCCCGTTCCGGATCGTAGTTGCGAGCCGAACGGGCGGCGGCGAGAAAGGTTTCCTGCACAATATCCGCCACATCGCTGCTACTGTGGCCAACGCGCCGGGCGACGGAATTCCACACGCGCAGCGCAAAAGCGTCGTAAAGCGTCCGCCAGCTTTGGCCGGACCCTTCACGCAAACCCTGCGCTAGCTCTCGCTCGGCGTGTAAGTCCATGCTGTTTCCGTCAGGGGGTGCCTGTTACAACTCTCTTTGCGCATCAGGCCGCCGATCTGTCGCGACTTTCCAGAATTTAACAGACTTTTTGCCGATACCCATGAATTTCCCGCTTAGTTGCCGAATACTTGCCTGCCTGCTCTTGGCCATTTTCAATGGCCTCGTCGCAGCTGACGAAATTCCCGAACTGGTCTTTTCGCTCCGCACCTGGGAAGGGGAATACCACTCCAAGGATATTCCCGGTGGCGTGGAGACCACTCCGACCGTTGGCGCGATCTACCGCATCAAGGCGGACGGAACCGGCCTGACCAAGGTCGCTCAACCGGGCAAGGACGCGAACGCACCGGCATTCAGCCCGGACGGCAAATGGATTTACTATCAGTCGAATGTCACCGGTCATTCGCAAATCTACCGCTGCCGCCCGGACGGCAGCGAGATCGTCAACATCACGCAAGGAGAGCGGCTGGGAAAGTCATGGAGGGAGGCTTACGGCTTCGCGCTATCGATGGGCGGCCGGCAGTTGCTCTACACCGTCCACGACGGCAGCACCGGGCGCGTGGCCCTGGCGGAACCGGACGGCAAGAATCCGCGACTGCTCTTTCCCGACTTCGGTTACACCTACATGGGCGCACTAAGCCCGCAGGGAGATCAGATTGTCCTCTCCGGTCCCGCCCGCGGCTATCGCCTGCTGATCGCGGACCTGCCCGATGGAAAGCCGCGGGAGCTGACTCCGGATCATCCAGAGTCCTTCGCGCCCCAGTTCACCCCCGACGGCAAGACCATCGTCTTCATCCGCCGAGATGGGGACGTTTACCGCGTCGATGCCGACGGCAAAAATCTTCGTCGCCTGACGGAAGGCAACCGCTATGTCGAGTTCCGGCTCTCCGAGCAAGATCATCACGGCTCCACGGATGGCCCGCATGTGTCACCCGATGGCGGGAGAATCGCCTTTATCTCCCGGCGAGATGGCACACCCAACGTCTTTGTCATGAACCTCGATGGCAGCGGACAGCGGCAAGTGACGTTCCGCAAATCAGCCTGCGGTCGAGTGCGCTGGAGCCCCAGCGGGAAGCAAATTGCCTTCGTTTCGTTTGAAGGAAAGTACCCGCAGCTCTTCGTGGGCGATGCCGCGGGAGGGGAGTCGCGGCGCCTTACGGACCTAGCCGGAGCGGTGTATTTCGTGGCTTGGAAGCCGGATTAGTCGCCTTTCGCTCCGCGAAAGTACGTGCTTTCGCGGAGCGAAAGGCGACACAGGCGGATACTAATTCACGACATTCCTCAGCGGCTGCCCCAAGAGCGCCCGGCGGCAGGCTTCGCTCCCCTTCACGCGCATGTCCATCAGTCCTTGTTCGCTGTAGAAGGCGTTGTGGGCGTTGAGGATGACGCGATGGTATGCCGGGTGATCCGGGTTCCGCCAGGCGACGAGGAGCGGATGGTCCTCCGGCGGCGGTTCGAGGGGGAGCACGTCGATGCCGGCTCCGGCCAGGCGGCCGCTGGCGATGGCGCCCGGAATGGCGGTTACATCGACAACGCCCCCGCGCGAGGTGTTGATGAGGTATGACCCCTTGGGCATCTGCTCGATGGTCGCGGCATTGAGCAGATGGTGGGTCTCCGGCGTGAGCGGGCAGTGGCAAGTGATCACGAAGGATTGCGACAACAGGTCTTGCAGCTCCTCGACTCGCCGCACTCCAAGCGCCTTGTCGTAACCGTCGGACTTGTACGGATCATAAAACGCCACATCCATTCCCATTGCCTTTCCGCGCACAGCGACCGCGGTGCCGATCCGCCCCAGGCCGATGATCCCCAGCGTCTTGCCGCGAATCCGATAGAGCGGAGCGACATGGTCGAACTTCCAGTCAGTTCCGGCCGGGCGCAACCGCATGTTTTGAAAGGCGATGCCTCTGGTCAAGGCGAGCATCAGACCGATGGCGGAGTCCGCCACTTCTTCATTCCCGTAGTCCGGCACATTGGCGACCGGAATGCCGCGGCTGCGGGCGAAGACGTAATCGACGTTGTCGTACCCAACGCCGCAACGAACGATGAGGCGGCAGTTCTTCAGTCGGGCAATCGTGGCCTGCGTCACTTTCAGCGTGTGATAGACCATGATGGCGGCAGCGTCTTCCACGCGCCCCCACAACTGGTCTTCGGACGAGACGGCGAGCGCCTCCACGTCGGCGAGATCCCCTAGGATTTTCTGCTCCACGTCCATCGCTCCACGCTGGAAATCGGCAACTATTACGCTCGGTCGACTCATAGCTTTGACCAGGACCTTTCTTGAAATGACTTTGTGGGAAGCTCATCCTACGAATACGGCCGCGAACCGTCAAAGAGGCAGTCCCAGACACTAGCCCGGTCCGAAGTTGCCGACTCTCTCACCGTGAGTTACCATCTTGTCAGGAGCACTATCTGGTTATGGATGCACTCTTCCGCCCCGCCTCGCCTCTCCATCGACGGACTTTCCTCGTCGCCAGTGGACTCAGTCTGCTTGGCGCGGGATTGGCCGGTCGCACCGCTCCAGCCGCGGTCGCAACGTCGCCCGGCCGCAAGGTCGCCAAGTCGGCCATCATGATCTGGCTCAGCGGCGGGGCTTCTCATATCGATACCTGGGACATGAAGCCGGATGCTCCCGCCGATTATCGCGGGCTGTTCAATCCCATCCAAACTTCGGCTCCGGGAGTGCAACTTTGCGAGCATCTGCCGCACCTGGCAAAGCAGGCTCATCATCTGGCCATCGTCCGGTCGCTCGGCGATCATGGCCGCGGCACGGGGGACCATCATGCCGGGTACTACTACAACCTGACGGGTCACGCTCCTGACCGCTCCTTCCATCAGCTCTTGAACGCCCGCACGCCTTACCCCGCCGATTGGCCTTCCATCGCCTCGGTCGTCAACTACAAGCGGCCGGTTCATCCTTCGCTGCCATCGTCCATCACGCTGCCGCAGAAAGAGGGTGCGCCGGAATATACCCGGCCGGGGCAATTCTCGGCTCGGCTGGGCATCGAGTACGACCCGTTCTTTGTGGACGGCTCGCGAGAAGAGCCGCTGCAGTTCACCGTCCCTGCCTTGCAGCTCGCGGGGGACGTCACCGCCCAAAGGCTGCTTGACCGCCGCTCGCTGCTCGCCACGCTCAATGCCGCCGAGCGCCGCGTGGATGATGCCGGCCACGTTATCAATTACGGCAAGCACCAGCAAAAAGCCTTCTCGCTCCTCACCTCCTCGGCGACGAATGCTGCCTTCAATCTGTCCGCCGAGCCGGCCGAGGTCCGTGAGCGGTATGGCAATGGCATCACCGGCATGTCCCTGCTGATGGCCCGGCGGCTGGTGGAAGCAGGCGTCCCTTTCGTCACGGTCTTTTACAAGGCGAACAAGGAGCTTGACACGCTCTGCAAAAGCGGCGGCGGCTGGGACACGCACGGCAATAACTTCGGCTGCCTAAAAGACAAGCTGCTGCCGGAGTTCGACCGTCCGTTCGCCACGCTTCTGGCGGATCTTCACGAGCGGGGCCTGCTGGAAGAGACGCTGGTCATCGTCACCAGCGAGATGGGTCGCAAGCCCAAAGTCGGCGACCCCCGCTCCGGCGGCCCGGGCGGAGCCGGCCGCGACCACTGGACCGCCTGCATGTCCGTGCTCCTCGCCGGCGGCGGCATCCAAGGAGGCCAGGCCTATGGCACGAGCGACAAGCGGGCGGAGTTCCCCGCCGACAAGCCGGTCGCCCCCGAGGACATCGCCAAGACCATATTCCACGCGATGGGCATCGACGACCTCTCCGCCCTCGACCGCCACGGCCGCCCCTTCCAGCTCCTGGACGAAGGCCGGCCCATTCTGGAACTGTTCTGAGCTCACACCCGCCTTCAATTTGCGCGCCAGCGAAGGGCAACGGGGCCAGCAGGTTCGTGGAAGCCTACCCCGCCCTCGTTTGCCAGTATCCGCCGCGGGCGTGGTCGTAGGTGGCTTCCTGGCCACGGATGGAGTCGTCAATCCTGCCGTCGCGGAATACTTCCCGGCCCATGACCCAGGTGCGGACTGGCCAGCCGGTGAGGGAAGTGCCGTGCCAGGGGGACCAGCGGCATTTGGTTTCCTGAGTTTCGTTTTGGATGACGGCGGACTTGTTCAGATCGACGAGAACGAGGTCGGCGTCGTAGCCGGGGGCGAGGCGGCCTTTGTTGACGATGTCCCAGACGCGGGCGGGGGCGTCGCACATCCAGTGGACCACCTGCTCGATGGTGCAGCGGCCGAGGGAGACCTGATTCAGCAAGAGAGCCAGCGAGTTTTCCACCGCGGGAAGGCCGGATGGGGACTTGGGGTACGGCTGCTGTTTTTCTTCCAGCGTGTGCGGGGCGTGGTCGGTGGCGACGACCTGGATGCGGTCTTCGAGGAGCGCTTGCCAGAGGCGGCGGTTGTCGGCAGCGGTTTTGAGGGAAGGGTTCATCTGGACGAGCGTGCCAAGCCGGGCATAGTCGTCGGTGTTGAAGAAGAGATGATGCGGGCAGGCTTCGGCCGTGATGAGGTTGCGATGGTCGGCGAGGAGTTCGCATTCGTCCGCTGTGGAGACGTGCAAGACATGGAAGCGATGGTTGTGGCGGAAGGCGAGGTCCATCGCCCGCCGAGTGGCGATGACGGCAGCGGCGTGGTCGCGGATGCGGGAGTGGTCGGCGAGTGTCAAAGGCGAGCGGGGGGCGTCAGCCCCCTGATACTGTCCGGTCAGGCGGGCCGTGTTCTGCCGTATGGTGGTTTCATCCTCGCAGTGGGCGCAGATGGGGAGCGTGGTCTCGGCAAAGATTCGCTCCAAGGCCGGCTGCTCATCGACGAGCAAATCGCCGGTGCTCGAACCGATGAAGATCTTGATGCCAGGGGTGCGGGTGACCTGTCTAAGTTCGTCCGCATTGCTCGGCGTGGCCCCGATGTAAAAGCCGTAATTCACCAAGCTCTTTTCCGCGGCCAGGGCCAGCTTTTCATTCAGCCGCGCTTGTGTGATGGCGGCCGGCTTCGTGTTCGGCATTTCCAGGAAGGTTGTCACGCCCCCTTTGGCGCAGGCCCGGCTGGCGTTGTGCAGATCCTCCTTGTGGGTCAGGCCGGGCTCGCGGAAATGCACCTGGTCGTCAATCACGCCGGGGATGAGATGCAGGCCGGCGGCATCGACCACTTCATCCGCCCGCGCATGCACGGCGGCATCGATGGCGGCAATCTTTGAGCCGTCGATCAGCACGGACAGCCGTTCGCAGCCGGTGGGAAGAACGACGATGGCATTGCGGATGAGGAGGGACATGAGCTTCTTGGCGCGTCACAGTGGCCGAATTGCCGGTACTGAAGGTGGAGAGACCCATTGTAACAAATCGCCCGCGATTTCGCCTGGAGAGGATGACCTAGTCGACAACGACCAGTAGGACAGCCGCCATGATTCAAACCTTGCCGCAACCGCCGATGCAGTCACGACTTGCCGCGGAAAGGACCGAGTCGCCCGTGTACTCTGTGGCCTGGCGAATTCGCAAGAGCCATCCCTGGCGAAGCGAGGAATTCAGCAGCCGCTTCCAGGCGCATGGCCGGTATTTCGCGCTGGTGGAACGGGGCTGGGAGGCTCATATGGAGAAACGACAGCCGGCGGCGTCTTAGGACTTGGATGAGAATCGCCACACTTTTTGAGATTTTTATTTGACACAGAATACTTCCCTGGTAAACTTGGGAACCTATGAAGCATCGACTGAGATTTCTGCTGGTTATGCTCATTTCGCTCCTAGCGCTGCTGGGATCGCGTGTTGAATATTTGAGACGTTGCGCGGCGTTTCACCAGAGCGAGGCCTGGCGGTACGCCGAAATGATCGGCACGCAACGAAACATCACGCCGGTTGAAGTCGATTCCGCGCTCGAAGTTGCCGCCGAGCATCCGGACGATTGCCGGCTCGACCACAAGTTCCACGTCGTCTTTCACCATCAGGCGACTGCGGCAAAATACCGCCAGGCTGCCTATCGTCCTTGGACCATCGTCCGTGAGCCGCCGCTGCCGGAGCAGCACTACGACGACTGAAGGATTAGAACAATTCCCGGATTGGCGTCCCGTGCGGCAAAATGGCGAGCGGCCGACCGGAAGTGTCTTCAAAAGTCCGGCTGGTGTCGATGCCGAAGCGGCGGTAGAGAGTGGCGAGCAGGCAATTGCTGTCCATGACTCGTTCGACCGGCTCTTCGGCTTTGGCGCTGGTTTGGCCAATGACCTGTCCCATCTTCAGTCCGCCGCCAGCGAGCAAGACGCTCATGGCCTTGTTCCAATGGTCGCGCCCCGGGCGGCGGTCGGGGGAGTTGTAGCTGATTTTCGGCGTGCGGCCGAACTCGCCGCAGAAGATGAACAGCACATGCCGGTCCAGGCCGCGTTGCGAAAGGTCCTCAATCAGGGCGGAAACGGATTCGTCGAAGGACGGTAGCTTCTCCTCCAGGGCTTTGAAGATGTGCGAATTGACGGAGTGGTCGTCCCAGTTGCTAGTGACGCCCGTTTCCGGCCGCAAGCGGAACTCCGCCTGGCATTGCACGAACCGCACGCCGGCTTCGATCAAGCGGCGGCAGGTGAGCAGGCTCTTGCCGAAGTGCGTGCGGCCGTAGCGGTCGCGGGTCCGCTCGTCTTCGCGGTCCAGATTGAAGGCCTCGCGGGTGCGGGTGCTGGAGAGCATGCCCACCGCGTGCTGCTGGAAGCGGTCAAGCGCCGCCATCGAGCCGCTGCGGTCGAGCTGGCGAGGGAACGCGTCGAGGTTCTGCAAGAGGCGCATTCTCCGGTTGAGGCTGAGAACTCCGGCGGAGGAAATCGCCAGATCATCCTGCCCGCCTCCCGTGTTGTAAATCGGCACCGGGTCGTACTCGTTGTCACCCGTGGCGGTTGAGGGATTCGGAGCCGGCATATACGGCGCGTAGGCCGGGCCGAGATATGCCGGCCCGCCGCCGTAAAAGCTGGTATTGGCCACGAACAGCGGAATCTCCCGCTGCCGGGAAGCTGCGGTCGGAAGATCGCCGTCCAGCGTCCTCGCGACCACCGAGCCCAGCTCTGGATATTCGCCATGATTGAGGTTGGCGGCTTTCGAGGGATAGCCGGAAAGGAAGCGGTGGGTGCCGCCGGAATGTTCGTTCCGTTCATGGTGCAGGCTGCGGAGGAGCGTGAACTTGTCCGCGATGCCGGCCAGCCGCGGCAGCAGCTCGGTGATCTCCATGCCGGGGACGGCCGTGCGAATCGGTTTGAAAGGGCCGCGATATTCCACCGGTGCCGCCGGCTTGAGATCGAAGAGGTCGATATGGCTCGGTCCGCCGTTCGCCCAAAAGAGGATGACCGAGAAGTCTTGGTCGACCTGCGTCTGCTGCTCCGCCGCGACGAGTATGTTGCACAGCGACGGCTGTAATCCAACCGCCAGTGCTCCCAGATTGAGGCCGCCAATCGTGAGCCACGTTCGTCGGTCCAAGGGACCACGACAATAGGTTGAGGCAGGATTGGATTTCATAGCCGGCATCCCGCGAGCAGGTCACTCCGCCTTCTTCTCCGCCGGCAGGACCATGGCATGGCCGCACTTAACGACAACGGTCGCTTCGCCCTTGTAGCCAGCCAGTTTCTCTTTCGGATCACGGACAATGGAGCCCAGGATCAACACCTGGTCGTCCACCTTGTAGCTGTCCTGCGGATTCTTGGCCGAAACGACCGTCACCAGCCGCTTGTCGCGCACCAGTTCCAGGATCGTCTCGAACTGGCTCCCAGCGGCACGAAAATCCTTCACCGTGCCAGCCAGCAGAATGCCCGGGTCGCCATCGGCCGCGTCGAGTTTCCTCCCCGCCAACACTCGAATGGAGTTGAGCTTCACCGGCTCATTGGCGGCTTGCGCCAGCGTCTGCCGCAGGGCCGGGAGTTTTTCGGCATTGTCCTCATCCTCGAGATTCGCCTGCTCAACCGTGTGGCCCAGTCCCGCGTAGGCGTTGTAAAGAGCGACGACCGCTGTCTTGCGAGCGTCCTTGTCAGCCGCGTCGGTGTCATCAAAAGCCTTCGCCGCGATATTGGCGGCATCAATCCCTTCCGCCAGGCTCCCGGCAGCGGCAGGAGTTTCCTGGGGGGGCGTTTCCGCAGGTTCCGCTGGTTTTTCAGTCGGTTTTTCGACGATGGGCTTTTCCGCTGGCTTCTCTTCCTTTGGCTTCTCGGCAGCCGGCGTTTCCTCCGCCGGTTCGACTGGCTTGGCAGGCTTCGGCTTTTCCTCCGGCAACTTGAAGGGATCCTCGGAACTCGGATCCCCTGCGGGAATCGTCGGTTTGGACTTGGCGGGTGCTGACTTCTTGGTCGACGGCTTTGATTCGGACGACAGCGGGTTTTCGATTTTCAAGTCGCCGAGTCCGCCCGATGCCTTCGTCTCCGGTGCAAAGGGATCGGAAATATCGAAAGGATCCTTGTCTTCCGACTTCGCCACGGACTTGGTCTTTTGGGGCTTGTCGAATTTGCTGCTCGCCTTGGGTTCCTCACTAGTTTTCAGCGCCTCGTTGAACCGCGGATCGCTTCCCAGCTTGCCGGTCTTACTCGGCGTCGATTCTCCTGGGTCGGCGTTTTTTCCGTTGTCGAGATCGAGCGGCTGCAGGTCGGTGGGATTTTCCTCCTTGTTCTCCTGGTTCCCTTCCACCCTATCCAAAATCTTCTGCGGCAGCACCCATCGCAACCAGCTCACCTTGGCAACCGTCGGCGCCAATCCCAGGTCCACTCCCGCCACCCACCATAAAATGACAATCGCCAGCCCGATGCCCACCACGCCGCCGAGCACGATCTTGACCACCTCCCCGACCATGCTCTTCTCTTTCCGCTTGGGTCGCGGACTGGAGCGGAAAGCCGGCGTGGGTGCGGAAACCATTTCTTCCCGGGATGGCCCGGCATCGAGTTGCGCAGTCCCCCCCTCCAGCACGTGCGACGAATAGCCCTTGCCTGAGAACCCTTCCAAGTGGCTGTCGAAGCCGTGGTCAATCGCCGAGCCAATTTGCGAGCCTGTGGCTACGTCCATCCCGCCGACCGCGGCCAGCACCGGTTCTTCGTCGAGGGAGGCACTGATGACGATGAGCGCGGGCGGCAACTGGGCGAGCGCGTCGGCCAGATCATACTCTTCCTGGCAGAGCGGACAGCGGACGCGCGCGCTCCGCGGCGCGCTGGCAGGCACGGTGACCTGGTCGCTGCATTTGGGACATGAAACCGTGGTCATGGCGACTCTCCAGCCGGCGGCACCCCGCCCGCGCCTTGTAAAAGATCAAACCCCTGTTAGCGCTCTTCAGTGTAACGCGGCTGAATGCAGACTGGTAGCTTTTACAAAGCGGAATTCACGAGGGAAACGAGCCAGGGAGTTGCTGCATGGTTCTGCCAAACTTTGAGCCGCGCCGGCACTCCTCGCGCGATAACCCTAGCCCTTGTGTCTCATTTCTCACGTCACCCCTTCTTCGGTTCCTCGGGTTTCTCCTTCGACGGGGGACCATATTCCTTGGCCCATTTGCGGAGATGCTCCTGGGCCCGCGCGGTGCCGTAGCTGGAGAGCTTGCCGCTGTCGACGATCGTTGTGGCGATGCGGCCGACTTCCTTCCGGGCGGCTTCATTCTTCTGGATGTACTTCTCCACGGCTGCCGCGGCTTGGTCGACATCTTCCGGTTTGGCGTCCAAGCGAATCACCGGGCGGAGCAGGCCGCGCAGCTCCTGGTCGGGGTCGATCTTAGCTTCTTTCCGCATCATGTCCCCAACTCCGGCAATCTCCTCGAGCTTGGGGACTTTGCCGCCGGCTACGGCGACCACTTCTTTCAAGATCTTGGGAAGATCGGCTTGCAAGCTCGGCTGCACGAGCGCGAAATTAGCCGTTACTTTGCCTTCTTTCCCAACCAGAATGGTGAGCGTCACCTTGCGGTTGAGCCCGTAGCTGCCGGGGCCTTCTTTGCCATCGAGCGATATTCCGGTAGGCGTGCCAAGGGTGAGGGCATGCTGGACGCGCTTGATGGTGCTTTCCGCATCCGTGGAATCGTCGCTGAGCCACGCCACTCCCGTGGCCAATCCATCTTTCGCGCGGCCCACGGTGTAGGCCGTCAGCACGCGCGTCATGCCGATGGACTGCCGGTTGAGGTCATGCACAAAAATCAGGACGATCGGCTTGCCGTCCGCCTGCTTCACGAAATCCAGTTCCTTGCCGGCATCGTCCGCAAGCACGCCGCGGACCGCGAACGAGGGCAACTTCTCTCCGACCTGCGGTCCAGAGAACAACTCCTCCTGAGGCTTTGCTTCCTGTTCCGGCGCTGCCTTGGTCTTTTCCTGCGCCCCAAGAGAAACTGCGGCCAGCGACAGGAGAGCCAAGCCGGTCAAAAATGTGACTCGCATGGGTGATTATCCAGGGAATTAGAGGTACGGTGGAATTCGCATGCAGTCCGAATCTTGGCCCACGGCGCGGAATCAGTCAACTAACAAGCCACGTTAGTAGCGGCGCTTTTTGCTGCGCGGGCAGCTAGAATACTCGGTATGGACAATTCAGTCTTTATCCACTCCACAGTCGTTCCCTACGAACAGGTTGATTTATCGTGGATGGCGGGTCGCGTTGTGCGCGAAGTCGCGGGGTTCGAGGGCGGTTGTTGGCGGTTTGTCTTCGAGCAGTGGGAATATATTCAGACGGGTTGCCTGTGGCGCATCGTCAAGGACAATCGCTTGATTCTGACCTGCGAGGACCACGGCCAGCAGTTTGGACTGCCAGCCCCCATAGACGCCGGCAGCAAGGCGATGGAAGAATTTGCGTCGGCACCCGTTCGCGCGGTTGTGCTGCGGGAAGCCACGGGGGATCTGCTGATTGAATTTGAGCAAGGACTGCGATTGGAAATCATTTCCAATTCGGCCGGCTATGAAGCCTGGGAAGTTCACGGCCCAGGTCGAGTATGTGTTGTCGCTCAAGGCGGCGGTCAAATGAGTACTTGGATTCAGCCTGTTTTGCAGGATCCCGAGGATTCAAATTAGGACACTGCCGCCGCGTGAGACTTCGCCGCTGCCACCATCGCCGCGGCGTCGAACTGGGGAAACGGACGGCGGTCCATGCGATCATTGATTTCAGTCCTGCTCAAAGTACAATGCGGATTCTTCTTTTGCCCGCCCGAACCCGGTTCGCTGCCGCCAGTTGAGCGCCGGCCGGGCGGCGAGCGCTGTTTGCCGACGATCCCCTTTTCCTTCCCTTTTCCTTCCCCCTCGACCGCAAATCCTTTACCGCGGTCCCCGGCAGCGAGATGATCGTGGAAATTCAACTGAAGCGGGACCGTTCCATTACCTCCCCCATCAAGCTGGAACTGGTCGTCCCCCAGCACATCCGCGACGTTTCCGCCGAGCCGGTCACGTTGCCCGCGGGAATCGACAGCGGCCAGCTTCGACTTCGCTTGGGCGCGTCCCCCGGCCCCTTCAACATGCCACTGCGAATTCGCGCCAGCACCGAGAGAGAGGGCGAACCGATTATCGGTGAGACAGGAATCGAGTAAGCAGTGTGTTGAAAAAGGGGTCAGGCACGTCGCCGCAACCCGTTTTCGCTGGGAAAATCTGTGGGTGGCTCCGAGCCAGACCCCTTTTTCAACAGGCTCTTAGCGGCAGGATGCGCCGACAGTTATTCTTCGTCCGCCTCGACGTCATGCGAAATGACTTGGTCAATCTTGATGCCCAGGGCGTGTGTCTTGTTCCGCAGGCTGCCGCGGGTGATGCCGAGGATTTTGGCGGCCCGTGATTGATTGCCGCCGGTGGTCTGCAAGACCCGCATCACCACGTAGCGCTCCATGAACTCAATCGCCTCGGCATACAAATCCTGGCTCCCCGTTAGCCTCCCTTCGAGAAAGCTCTTGAGATCATACGCCGTGCCGGAGCCGTCGCCTTCCTTGCTCGCGGAAGCCCCCTCCACTCTCGGCGGCGTCTGGTGGACCTCCTCGGGGAGAAAATCGGGGACCAGAATCGGCCCGGTCAGACTGAGCAGCGACTTGCGGAGCACGCCTTGGAGCTCGCGGATGTTGCCCGGCCAGGAATATTCGAGCAGGATTCTCATGGCATCCGGCGATACCCGCTGCAGATTCTTCCCCAACTCGGCGGAATAACGCTGCAAGAGGGCCTCAATTAAGAGCAGCAGATCGTCGCCCCGATCCCGCAGTGGCGGCAGCTTGATGGTGTACCCGTTCAGCCGATAGTAGAGGTCGGGGCGAAAGGTCCCCTCCTCGGTCATCGTCTCCAGGTTGCGGTTGGTGGCGGTGATGATGCGGACATCGGTCTGAATGGTCGTGTTGCCGCCGACCCGCTCGAAACGCTGCTCTTGCAGTAAGCGGAGCAGCTTGGCCTGGACGAGGGGCGACATATCGCCGATTTCGTCGAGGAAAATCGTGCCCCCGTTGCACTGCTCGAACTTGCCAATGCGGCGGTGGTCCGCACCGGTGAACGAACCCTTTTCGTGACCGAAAAGTTCGCTCTCCAGCAAAGCATCCGGCAGCGCCGCGCAGTTCACGGCCAGGAACGGCTTGCCGCGGCGCAGGCTGTGTTGATAAATGGCGCGGGCGATGAGCTCTTTGCCCGTGCCGCTTTCGCCGCGGATGAGCACCGTCACCGTTTGCGGCGCTACCCGGCCAATGGCCTTGTAAACTTCCAGCATCGAGCGGCTGCGGCCGATCAATTGGTGGTCGCCGCCGACAACGCCCGTGGTTGCCGGCACTTCCACCGGGATGGAGGTGAGCCGCCGGATATCGAACGCCTGTCCCACCAGGTGCTTGATGCGGGCCACGTCGAGCGGCTTGAGGAGATAATCGAAGGCCCCGAGTTTCATGGCCTCAATGGCCGTTTCGCTCTCGCCGCCGGCAGTGATGAAAATCACCGGCACGCCGTTGTCGATCTCGCGTATCTGGGCGAAGAGCTCCAGCCCCGTAATTTCCGGCAGCATGATGTCCAGCAACAGGACATCGGGCTGATGCGCGCGAAGCAGCTTCAGACCTTCATTCGCGGTGGCAGCAGCCAGGATCTCCACGTCGGCCCCTTTGAAGGCGGCCTTGATCAGAAGAACCACGCTGCGATCGTCGTCAACAACCAGAATCTTGGACATAGGATGGGCAAACCGCACAACGGAAAGAACGGCACTATTGACCGTTCAGAATACAGCACTGTAGTGTTTTGTGCGAGAATGAGGTGGGAAGTTGGCGCGAATTCGGCCAGCCTGAACGGACAATGACCAGGTTAGAATCCGCTAGCTGCCCAGAATTTGCGGATTTTCCCGGTTGTGATAGTTGGCACCGGAGTTGCTGCCAAGACATGGGCTTTGCCCACTTTTTGACGCCTCATTCCACGGAGGAACATCGAATGCCGACAGCACAACTACTTGCCGCTCCTCCGATACAAACGTCGGACGATGAACACCTGGCGCGGCGCGTGCAGAACTTTATTTTGGCTCGCACTCTGCCCGCGGCAAATTTCGTCGAAGTGGAAGCGGACGGCGGAATTGTAACGCTGACCGGACGCGTGGGAACTTTTTACCAGAAGCAGCTTTGGCTGAACGGAGCGCAGCGCGTTGCCGGCGTCCGCCGCGTGATCGATGAGATTGAAGTCGTCCCGCTCCGGGCCAAGTAATTCCGAATCTTGAACCGAAGTTTGAACAACGCTACCAAAAACGGACGAGTCCTACGTGGCTCGTCCGTTTTTGTTTGCGCTCGCACGTCGGCTACGAACAGCCCATGCTGTTGCCGCAGTTGTGGCACAGGTAGCAGTTGCCATTGCGGACGGTGATTGCCCCGCAGTTATCGCAGCTTGGGGCGTCGAGTTGGAACTTGGCGAACTGGTCGTTGCGGCCGGAGGGCTTGCCGCTGGCATCAACTTTCATCGCCACTCCAGCCCGCTCCAGCATGTCGGCATCGAACCGCTTGGCGGCGGTGCCATGGCCGTTGCCGTTGGTATGGGAACCGTTCGTGCCATTCGTGCCCTCGCTAACGCTTCGAGTTGGTGTCGAAGCAGCAGCAGGCGTCGATCCTTGACCCACCGACTGCCCGCCAGCCTTCTTGGCGACGGGCGACCGCTGTGAGTCAACATCGTCATCCGAGGACGGCGGGGACTTTCCCGGCAAGATGCCGCTGTTGGCCTCCCTGTAGCCGGCCAGGAACTGAATTCCCATCCAGCGGAAGATGTAGTCCACCACGCTCTTGGCGATGCGAATATCGGGATTCGTGGTGTGCCCCATCGGCTCGAACCGCATGTGCGAGAACTTGTTGACCAGCGCCTCCAGCGGCACGCCGTATTGCAGGCTGATGGAGATCGCCGTGCCGAAGGCATCCATCAAGCCGCCGATGGTGGAACCTTCCTTGGCCATCGTGATGAACAACTCGCCGGGGCGGCCTTCCGGATAAAGCCCGACGTTGATGTACCCTTCGTGTCCGCCGACGTTGAACTTGTGCGTCAGGGAGTGGCGGGTATCGGGCAGGTGCTCGCGCCGCGGGCGGGAAGCCTTTTCGTCCTTCTCCTTGGCCTTGCCGGCATCGGACTGGGTGTTGAGCGGCTGGCTCTGTTTACTGCCGTCGCGGTAGATGGCCAGTGCTTTGATGCCGAGCTTCCAACCCCAAGCGTACGCCTCGGCGATGTCGGCCGGCGTCACGTCGGAGGGCATGTTCACCGTCTTGCTGATCGCCCCGGAGAGGAACGGCTGGGCGGCGGCCATCATGCGGCAATGGGCCCGCCAGCCGATGCTTCGCACGCCATTCGCCGGCTTGAAGGCACAATCGAAGACCGACAAGTGCTCATCGGCGAGCGCCGGCGCGCTTTCGATCGTGTCGTTCTGATCGACGTACTTGATAATCGCCTTGATCTGCGGCTCGTCGTAACCCAGCTTGGCCAGAGCCAGCGGCACCGTGCCGTTGACAATCTTCAACATGCCGCCGCCGGCAAGCTGCTTGTACTTCACCAGGGCGATGTCCGGCTCGATGCCGGTCGTATCGCAATCCATCATGAAGCTGATGGTGCCGGTGGGGGCGAGGACGGTTGCCTGGGCATTGCGATAGCCCACCTTTTTACCCAGGGCCAGCACCTGGTCCCACAACGCGCGGGAGGCATCCTTCAGATACCGCGGACCCGCGTTGTTGATCTCCTCCACCGCATCGCGATGCATCTGCATCACGCGGAGCATCGGTTCGCGGTTCTGAGCGAACCCTTCAAACGGGCCGACGACTGCCGCCATCTCCGCACTCGCCAGGTTCGCCGCCCCGTGCAGCAGGGCCGTGATGGAGCCGCAGATGCCGTAAGCCGCTTCGGAATCGTAGGCGTGCCCTTCGGACATGATCAGGCTCCCGAGGTTGGAATAGCCCAATCCAAGCGGCCGAAACATGTGGCTGTTCTTGCAAATCTGACCCGTCGGATAGCTGGCGTGGTCCACCAGGATTTCCTGGGCGATGAAATACAGACGGCAGGCGGCTTTGAACCGCTCGTGGTTGAATGTGCCGTCGGCCTGGCGGAACTTCATCAGGTTGATGCTCGCCAGATTGCAGGCGGTGTCGTCCAGGAACATATATTCGCTGCACGGGTTGCTGGCGTTGATCCGCCCGCTGTTGGGGCAAGTGTGCCACTTGTTGATTGTGGTATCGTACTGCACGCCGGGGTCGCCGCAGTGCCAGGCACAATCGGCCATGCGGCCGAGTAGGAACCTGGCGTCGTACGCCGGCCCTTCCGTTTTGCCATCGGTGATCCAATGCGTCTGCCACTTCGTGTTGTTCTCCACCGCGGCCATGAATTCGTCGGTGACACGGACGGAGAGGTTGGCGTTCTGAAACAGGATGCTGCTGTAGGCTTCGCCGTTGAAGTTGGCTTCATAGCCCCCCTTCTCAATCAGGCAATGGGCCTTCTTCTCTTCCTTCCACTTGCATTCGATGAATTCCAGAATGTCCGGGTGCCAGATTTTCAGCGACTGCATCTTGGCGGCCCGGCGGGTCTTGCCGCCGCTCTTGACCACCGCGGCAATCTGGTCGTAGACCCGCATGAACGAAAGCGGACCGGAGGGTTTGCCGCCGCCCGAGAGTTTCTCGCGGTGCGAGCGAAGCGTGGAAAGGTCCGTCCCCGTGCCACTGCCGAACTTGAAGAGCATGGCCTCGCTGGTCGCCAGACGCATGATGGCTTCCATGTTGTCGCTGACGCTCTGGATAAAGCAAGCCGAGCCCTGCGGAAACTCGTAGGGGTTCTCCGGCTGCTCGACGTCCATCGTTTCGGGGTTCCAGCGCCAGTTGCACTTGCTGCCGGTCACGCCGTACTGGTGGAACAGGCCGACGTTGAACCACACGGGGGAATTGAACGCCCCGTGCTGATTGAGGCATAGCCAGGTGAGCTCGCGGTAGAAGTGCTCGCCGTCCTCCGGGCTGGCGAAGTAGCCGTCCTCGATCCCCCAGTCGGCGATGGTCCGCGTGACGCGATGGATAAGCTGCTTGACGCTCCGCTCCCGCTCGCTCGTCCCGTTTTCGCCGTAGAAGTATTTGCTGACAATGACGTTGGTGGCAAGCTGCGTCCAGCCGGCGGGGATTTCGACATCCTGCTGCTCGAACATCAGCTTGCCGCTCTCGTCCTTGATTTGGGCGCTGCGGAGCTCCCAGTGGACGCTGTCGAACGGGTCCGCCAGATTTTCCGGGCAGAATTGCGGCTCGACGCGGAGCCCCTTCGCCAGTTCGCGGATCGGGTCGGTCTTGGCGAGAGGACGAACGGGAACCACGCGGGAACGGGGGGAAGAAACGCTAGTCATGCCATCAGCTCCTTCTTGGTTGTGAGAGTCCGCCACTAACCCGACGCGCAAGCGAGGGACAAGACGACGGCTGCCTCATGCAATTATACTATACAATAAGTCACTGTACAACATCGGGCCCGGAAGCGGGCGGGAATGAAGAAAACTCCGTGAAAAGTGTGCCAATAGACGGCGCACGCATGGGGGTGATCACCCTCCGTGGTACACCATATATTGTAGGTGCGGCATTCCGCTGCCACAACCTTTAGTGCGGGGGGTCAGTTTACCGAACTATTTTGGAGAGTCAACTAATAGTAAAAAGATTGTCCTAAGCGGATGGTGTACAAGGAGTTGCGGCGAGGCATGAAGAAACTGGTCCCAAAGCCGGGAAGCAATTGTGAAGGCGCAAGGCTTTTGGACACTTGGACTTAGGAAAACTGCCCCATTGCTCGGCTCGCCGGGAGAATTCTTTGCGGGTCGTTTTTCGCGGGAAAACGGGCTGAATCTGCAATGAGCGAAACCTTCGACTAGTGGAAAGAATGTCGCTGAACATGATTCTTCCCCGAGAATTCTACGACCGGCCCTCCGCGATGGTGGCAAAGCAACTTTTGGGGAAACTTCTCTGGCGACAAACACCCGCAGGAAAATGCGGCGGGCGAATCATCGAGGTGGAAGCCTACGAGGGCACGACGGATTCCGCAGCTCATTCTTACCGTGGCAAGACGCCCCGCAATGCTTCGATGTTCGGCCCGCCGGGACATGCCTATGTCTACGCGATTCACTCCCGCTGGTGTCTCAACGCCGTGACCGAACCGGAAGGAGTGCCGACCGCGGTTCTGATTCGCGCCATCGAGCCGCTGTTCGGACTGGAGCTGATGGCGCTGAGGCGGAGCGAGAGTTTGCTGGCGCGAAGAGAACGGCAGGGGTCGGGAGTCTTTGGCGTCAAACAACTTCCCATTGCCGTTGACCATCGACGCCAAAGACTCCCGACCCCCTCGGCTACCATCCTGATAAAACCCCGCGACCTCTGCCGCGGCCCCGCCCGCCTCTGCGAAGCCCTCGCCATCGCCCGCAACCAAGACGGCTGGAACCTCACCCTCGGCCACAACCTCTGGATCGAAGACGATCCCGATTTCAAACTCTCCCCTCGCCAAATCACCCGCTCCCCCCGCATCGGCATCAGCTCCGCGCAGGAACGGCTGTTGCGGTTCTATGTACGGAACAACCAGTTCGTCAGCGGCAAGCGGCAGTAGGGGTCGGGAAGGGTTTTCGCGGTCTAGGGATTTGGCACTGCGAATGAGCCATGCCCGCGAAAACTCTTCCCGACCCCGTTGGCGTGGCAAGCTGGTTCGCACAGATCTCCAGCGGACTCGTCCTGATGCGGGACGTTTCGGTAGGCATCGCGAACGGGGTCAGGAGGAGTTTTCGCGGCGGAGTCTTACGAGACAATGAGTTTGTTCAGCGCGAAAACACCTCCCGACCCCTACCCTAGCACGCCATGTTCTTCTGCCGCATGTCATGCGGCCGCGGGGAACAGGCTTTCGGCGGAAACAGCCATTGGGCGATGGCGGCGGCGGCACTGGAAGTGAGGAAGGGGAGCACAATGCCGGCGACCATCAGCCAGAGCGGGTGCGGAAACAGGCCGTAGTTGGCAGCGTCCAGTGCCGCGAAGATGACACCGATGATCAGGCCGTGGACCACGTACTTGCGGCGGACAATCAAGCAGGCCACCAGCGTTCCCGCCAATGGGCCCAGTGCCCAAGCCAGGGCGACATTCGCCAGCGCCAGCGGCGGCGCTTTGGCCATGTGAGCCGACAGCGCCTCGTGGTCCTCCATCTTCAAATCCGGAGGCAGCGGATGAATGAAATAGCCCGGAATTTCGACAACTCCCACCACAATGCCGCCGACGACCACGCCGACAAAAATCGCGAGGATGCTCCAGAGGATTTGTTTCATGGCAGTCTCGCACAGGGGTCGGGAAGGGTTTTCGCGGTGCAAACGTATGATAGCCAAGGAACATGGCCGCGAAAACTCTTCCCGACCCCGTTGGCGTTACTGGCCGGTTCGCGCGGATCCCCGATGAATCCGTTCGAGATTCGGTGCGTTTCGGCCGGCTACGCGAACGGGGTCAGGAGGAGTTTTCGCGGCGGAGTCTTCGCCGATGACACGTTTATTGAACGCGAAAACACCTCCCGACCCCTTCGTTCTGGACGGGGAAAAATCTCCCGGATTTTTTCCAAGATTGTCCCTTTTGGATACTGCACATGCGTATAATGAGGAGACGCCGTGGCGGAGCCCCGCATGAAGTCCGCCAGGAAGGCGATTGCTCCTTGACAATCCGGTTGTGATTGAAAAAATCGTGCAGCACCTCTAACGAGGTCGTTCATCGCTGCGCGGAAGGTTCGCATTCGTGGCAGGACACTTTCTCGCGATGGAACGAGGACTTACGTCGCCGCGAATCGACGTAAGTCAGGCTGGCATTCACCGTCTTTCGCGGCGTCTACCGGGTGTATAAGAAAGCGCGAAAATGCAAGCCCTGTGAATAAAGCGCTGCATTCGCAACCTTTGTTCCGACAATGACTTGCAGCGATGATTTTATTCACGATGCCGCGAAAACGAGGCTCAAAAACATGAATAATCGTCCCCATCCGGGGGAGTCGGAGCATCGGGGGCGACGCTCACTCTAAGGCACTTACGGCGATTGGATTTGACGTAAGTTCCAGTTCGACGAGCTTATCCATAATTCAGCTTCGACTGCGGCTGGCGGCTGATGGGGACGTCGAAGAGGACGGGGCCGGAGTTGGCTTGCCAGGCGGCGGTGATGGAGGAGCAGAGGTCGGCGGGGTCGTCGATGCGGCGGGACGGGACGCCGAGGGAGCGGGCGAGGGAGACAAAGTCGATTTCGGGGGCGACGAGGTCCATCCCCTCGAAGTTCCCCGCCTGGGCCTGGGGCAGGTTGAGGCCGCGAGCGCCGATCTTGAGGATCTGATACTGGGCGTTGTTGCAGATGACGAACACGACCGGGATTTTGTACTTCGCTGCGGTCCACAGCCCTTGAATGCCGTACATGGCGGCTCCTTCGCCGAGCAGGGCCAGCACCGGGCGGTCGGGCCAGGCGAGCTTCACGCCAATGGAGACGCCGAGTCCCCAGCCGAGCGCCCAGCCGCGATGGCCGAAATAGCCGGTGGTGTTTTTGAGGACGCCGAGCCGCTCGAAGGTGGTGTTGGTCGTCGTCACCGCTTCTTCGATGACGGCCACGTCGGGCGGCAGGATGTCGGCCAAAGCCCCCATCAGGCCGAGCGGCGTGAGCGGGCGGATACCGCGCTGGCTTTCGACTTGGGCACGGAATTGCTTGCGAGCGGCAGAGTGCTTTTGCGTCCATTGCACGTGCCGTTGCATCGCCGCATTCTTTTGCTCGCGCCCCATGACCTGATTGAGCTCGTGATAGAGCTCCAGCAGCGATTCGCGGGTGTCGCCGATGACGCCGACTTCCACGGGATAGTTTTTGCCGAGTTGCCAGGGGTTCTCATCGATTTGCACGAGGCGGATGTGCTCGGGAATCGCCCGGTTGGGCTCGTGGTAGACGTACTGCCGCAGCAGGTCCATGCCGACGACGAGGAGCACGTCGTGCTCTTGCAATCGCTCGCGGACTTCCGGCGACCAGAGGGGCAGCCCCTGGCCATTGAGCGGATGATCGCTCGGGAACGCCAGCCGGCCATGCGTGGTGCCGGACTCCGTGATGACCGGAGCGCCGAGAATATCCGCCACGATGCCCAGCTCCGTCATCGCCCCCCGCTCCGTCACGCGGCTGCCGGCGAGGATGGCGGGGTTGTTCGCCAGGGAGAGGACTTCGGCGGCTTTTTGGATGGCTTCCAGCGGCGGGCGGATGCGCGAGTCGGGGAGGCGGATGGGTTCAAGAGGTGGGGTAGGCTTCCAGCCTGCCCTGATCTCTCCTTCACTGGGCAGGCTGGAAGCCCGCCCCACCTCCTGCATCTGCACATCAACGGGAATCGAAAGGAACACCGGCCCGGTCGGCGGCGTGAGCGCGGTTTGCACCGCGCGTCGGACGGCAGCGGGCAGGTCTTCGACGCGCTCCACCTCGGCAGCCCACTTCGTCCACGGCCGAGCCACGCCGACCATGTCTCCCCACAGAATCGGCTCTTCGAACCGCAGCCGCCGATCCTGCTGTCCAGCCGTGACGAGCAACGGCGTCCCCTCGCGATAGGCGTTGTAGAGCATCCCCATCGCGTTCCCGAGACCGCAACTGATGTGCAGATTGACGACGCCGAGCGAGCCGGAAGCCATTGCGAATCCATCCGCCATCGCCATCACCGGCACTTCCTGAAGTCCCAGGATGTAGCGGATGCGGCGGTCCGTCACCAGCGCATCATTGAGCGGCAGCTCGGTCGTGCCCGGGTTGCCGAAGATTTGCTTGACGCCGAAGTCGGCGAGGAGGTCGAGGAATACTTGAATGCCGGTCGATGCCATGCCAGGATTGTAGCTCGGCGATGTGAGCAGGAAACTGCATGTACAGACTTTTGCCATTTAAGATAGAATGAGTGCAGAACACGATTCGCAGGAGCCCGCTTATGTCGCTTGCCGAACTAGAGAAACGCGTTGAATCCTTGGAGCGAGAGCTTACAGACCTCAAGCAGTCCATCGACAAGAAATCCAAGCGTGAGTCCGCACTGCGAACCTTTGGAATGTTTGCGAACGACCCGCTCATCGATGAGATTGCCCGGCTTGGCAGGGAGTATCGGGAACAGACTCGTGAGCATGATGAGCCATGATCATCCTCGATACGGATCATCTCATTGAGTTTGAAAAGGGCTCGTCAGACGCGGCCGCTAGACTGCAATCGCGACTGGTGGCAAGCGGAGATGAGATCGCCACGACAATCGTATCGATCGAGGAAGTCCTTCGGGGCTGGCTGGCCGAAATTCATCGCCGCACCGATCCGCGTCTACAGATTTCCGCCTATTCCCATCTCGACCGCTTTCTTGAATTCGTAGGTGGTTGGGAGGTGCTGCCGTGGAATCACGCGGCGGTAAGCCAATTTGAAGCACTTCGTCTTCAGAAGGTGCGGGTTGCCACGATGGACCTGAAGATCGCCAGCATCGCCATCTCCGTGGGTGCCAAACTGATTACTCGAAATCTCAACGACTTTCAAAAGATTCCAGGTGTGGACGTTGAGGACTGGCTTTCCTAGCCGGCCATCAGGAATCCACTAGGTCCGCGAGTTTCGACCTGGCAGCCGGTCTTGTCGATAATGAGGTCTGTGCGGTGGATGAGACGTGGTCCGGCCTGCGGTTTGTCATTCGGCGGGCGGATCGGAAGAAATAACCATTGCTTGACGCACCCGATTGCCGCAATTAATCTGGACTCTACGCCCCACCGCGAAATTTACGAGATCAAGGCATGTCCACCGCTCCCACCACTCCGGCCGCACCGGAAGCTCCCAAGCCGAAGAAGCCGGGGGTCAGCGTCTATACCGTAATGCTGGGAATCTCCCTGTTCGCCATTTTTCTGGCGTGCGTGTTCCTGTTTATGGAATGGAACAGCTACAACCGGGAGATCATTCCCGGCAAGCCGCTCTTCTAAGTCGGCTTGACGGTATCATCGTATTGTGCGGCGCGAAGTAGCGGGTACAACGTACAGAGTTGTCGTTGACTATCCCGCCACCATGAGACGGCTCTCGCCATGCGCACTTTCCTTCTGCTATCGTTTCTGGCCCTCGCTTTTTCTCCTCTCTCCCTCGCAGCCGAGCCGTACCAGGTCTCCGAGGACGAGCAGGAAATCACGCTCAGCACGCCGGAGCTCAGCGCCACGATTCACAAGAAGGGCTACGTCACCGGCATCGCAGCTCAGACGTTCGTGGATAAGAAGACCGGCTTCAAGGACGCCGGCTATGGACTCGATATCGTGGACTGGATCATGGAGCCGGGGAGTGACGAAAAGTACCGCGACGAGCTGCCGAAGGAGATGGTCTACCGGTTCGGCAACGATTACCACGGCAAGGGACCGAAGCGCTCGATTGAAGGGCCGCAGATCTGCACGCAGGCCAAGGAGCTTTCTCCTGTCGTCATCAAGGGCAAGGACTTCGTCGCCATCCGTCAGTCGTATAAGTACAAAACGGCCGCCCCCGGCAAGAAGACCGGCAGCATCTGGACGCAGCATCTGGTCTTTCCAGCCGGCAAGCGATACTTCGTGAGCAGCGACCGGATTGACGCGGTCAACGACAGCCCGGCGATGTTCTTGCGGATCGATATGCCGGGCCACATCAAGCACAAGGAAGGGGACACGTTCAGCGAAATCTATCTCTCCTACTTCGGCAGCACGGGCCGCATCCCAGCCAAGGAGTTCCTCACCAACTTCGCCCCCGACGAGAAATACAACTACCGCCGGGACCGCCTGGAAAAAGCCGGCCAGAAGCTCCCCAGCCGCATCATCCGCGGCTATCGGTTGCGGGACGCGGCGACCGGCAAGGATGGTCCATGGCTGCTCGGCATGACGCTCGACCCGGCCATCGTCAGCGAAGGCTGGTGCCATCAGCGAGGCTACGTCTGCATGATCGAAGAGTTCGGCGAGCGCCCCATCAAAGCGGGCGAACACTTCTCCGCCGCGTTCATCGTCGGCTTCTTCGACTCGATTGAAGAAGCGGAGAAAGTGTATGACGTGTACAAAGGCGCGAAGGCAGTGGAGGTGAGTGAGGCGGGATGGAAACTCGTCAAATCGTGAAACCGAAGAGGGGATAACCGCGGAGAACGCGGAGTTTCGCAGAGGAGGAAGCAGAGGGAAGAGAGGGAGGGCAGGAATCAAGCTTATGGAACTCAATGACATCACCGCTGAAATCGTCGACGCGGCTATGAAAGTGCATTCAGCGCTGGGGCCGGGCTTGCTGGAGTCGGCTTACAAAACGTGCATGGCGTTTGAGCTCCGCAAGCGCTGTCTTAAGGTTGAGACTGAAGTGGCCGTACCAATCGTTTATGATGGCATGATTATTGATGTCGGTTATCGGATGGATCTGTTGGTCGAGAGCGAGGTCGTTGCTGAACTCAAGGCCGTGTCAGAAATCATCCCTATCTTCAAGGCTCAATTGCTATCCCACCTGAAACTTGCCAACAAGCGAGTGGGCCTCCTCATCAACTTCCATGTCGAAAGACTCAAAGACGGCGGCATCGTCCGAATGGTAAACAAGTTCCAAGATTGACAGCCTTTCTTTTTGTTCCGATCAAATTCCTCTCGCTTCCTCTGCTTCTTCCCTCTGCGAACCTCCGCGTTCTCCGCGGTTATCCCCTCTTATGCTTCTCTTCGACGCTCATCTTGACCTCTCCATGAATGCCCTGGAGTGGAACCGCGATTTGACGCGGCCGCTGGAGGAGGTGCGCCGCCGCGAGCAGGGGAAGTCCGATAAAGTGGACCGCGGGGTCGGTGTCTGCACGCTGCCGGAAATGCGAAAGGGGGAGATTGGCATCTGCATCGCCACCCAGATTGGCCGCTACGTCGCGGAAGGGAATCCGCTGCCCGGTTGGCATTCGCCGGAGATTGCCTGGGCTCAGACACAGGGCCAACTCGCCTGGTACAAGGCGATGGAAGACGCCGGCGAGATGGTGCAGATCTTCACGAAGACCGACCTGCAGAAAAGCGTGAACCTGTGGCAAAACAATCCGCCCGAGAATGCCCCCATTGGCTTCATCTTGTCACTGGAAGGGGCCGACTCCATCGTTAATCTCAACTACCTGGAGAAAGCGTACGCTCGGGGCTTAAGGGCGATTGAGCCGGCGCATTATGGACCGGGTCGTTACAGTCCCGGCACAGGCATGGAAGGAGGCCTGACGCCGGCGGGGCGGGAGCTCGTCAAGGAGATGGCACGCATCGGCATCGCCCTGGACGTGACGCACCTCACCGACGACGCCTTTTGGGAATCGCTCGATCTCTACATCGGACCCGTCTGGGCCAGCCACAACAACTGCCGGGCCCTCGTCCCGCACCAGCGGCAATTCAGCGACGAGCAGTTGCGGGAGCTGATCCGCCGCGATGCCGTCATCGGAGCCGCCTTCGACGCCTGGATGATGGTGCCCGGCTGGATTCGTGGCAAGACCACGCCGCAGGACACCGGCGTGATGATTTCCCACGCGGCGGATCACATCGACCATATTTGCCAGCTCGCCGGCAGCGCCCGGCATTGCGGCATCGGCAGCGACCTGGATGGCGGCTACGGCACCGAGCAGACGCCCGGCGATCTCGATTCCATCGCCGACCTGCAATCCCTCGCCGGCATTCTGGCCCGCCGCGGCTACAGCGAAACCGACGTCGCTGGTATCATGCATGGGAACTGGATTCGTAAGCTGAATGAAGCGTTGCCGGCGTGAGAGGATCCCATGAAACTTGCCAAGTACATGCTCCCCGCCGGCCAGCCTGGCGTGGGGCGCATTGAAGGGGATGATTTGCTCCCCCTGGATCTCGCCAAGGGGCAGTACCGCAGCCTGTTCGAGATTCTGGAGGCCGACAACGCCTACGAGGCCGCGGACTTTCTCACGCAGGTGGGCGTGCGAATCCCGCTCAGCCACGTCACGCTCCTGCCGCCGATTGACAGCCAGGAAGTCTGGGCCGCCGGGGTGACCTACAAGCGGAGCCGAGCGGCCCGGATGGAAGAATCGGAGTCGGCCGCTTCGTGCTACGACCGCGTGTATGCTTCGCCACGGCCGGAGTTGTTCTTCAAGGCTTCGCCGCACCGCGTCTCCGGCCATGGCCAGCCCCTTCGCATCCGCAAGGACAGCGAGTGGAATGTCCCCGAGCCGGAGATGACGCTCGTTTTGAATTCCAAGCTGCAACTCGTCGGCTTCACCATCGGCAACGACATGAGCAGCCGGGACATTGAAGGGGACAACCCGCTCTATCTGCCGCAGGCCAAGGTTTACAACCAGTGCTGCGGCCTGGGCCCGTGGATCACGCTGCCGGTCGGCATGCCGGCCCGCGAAGCGACGAGCATTCACCTCGTCATCCGCCGCGGCCGGCGCGAGGAATTCCGCGGCACGACGGGGATCGACCAGATGGCCCGCTCGTATGAAAACCTCATCAGCTGGCTGGGGCGAGACAACTCCTTCCCTCACGGCGCGTTCCTGCTCACCGGCACCGGCATCGTCCCCGACAGCAGCTTCACCCTCCAGCCGAATGACGAAGTCGAAATCAGCATCGACGGCATCGGCACGCTAGTGAATCCAATTGTGCAAGGGTAGGCCGTCTCTCCGAGACGGTCGGGAGAAGACCGGCGCAGCAGGGAGCGCGTTTTTGCGAAAAGACTTTCCACGCCGTCAATGACCAGTCCTGGCACGTCACGGAGTGACGGCCTACATTTCTTGTCCTCAACACAAATAGATATATGCCTACCCAGCCCATCCTCATCAATGGCTCCTGGCGAGCCGCCAACGCCACTTCCACCTTCTGTGCCGAAAACCCGGTAACAATGGAGCCGCTGCCGGAGGAGTACCCAGTCTCCGCCTGGCAAGACTGCGATGCCGTCCTTGCCGCCGCGGCGGAAGCTGCCGCAGAAATGAGATCGCTTGATGGCGAGAAGATTGCCGCGTTCCTCGAATCCTTCGCGGCGAAGATTGAAGGCCGCAAGGACGACCTGGTGAAGCTGGCCAATCTGGAAACGGCACTTCCCATTTCGCCCCGCCTGGCGGATGGCGAGTTGCCGCGAACGACCAATCAGTTGCGACAGGCGGCGGTGGCTGCGAAGGATGGCTCGTGGGCCATGCCGACGATTGATACCAAGCAGAACATCCGCAGCATGCTCGAGCCGATTGGTCCGGTCATCGTCTTCGGCCCGAACAACTTCCCCTTCGCCTTCAACAGCGCTTCCGGGGGAGACTTTGCCGCCGCCATTGCGGCCGGCAACCCCGTCATCGCCAAGGCGAACACTTCGCACCCCGGCACTACGAAGTTGATGGCCGAGTTGGCGCACGCCGCGGCGCAAGAGACCGGCATGCCACCCGCCACGGTGCAGCTCCTCTATCGCACCAGCCATGAAGACGGCGAGCGGCTGGTAAGCGACCTCCGCGTCGGAGCCGTCGGCTACACCGGCAGCCGCAGCGCGGGACTGAAGCTGAAAGCCGCCGCCGACCGCACGGGCCGGCCGTTCTACGCGGAGCTTTCCAGCGTAAACCCAGTCGTCATTCTTCCCGGCGCGCTCGAAGAGAAAGCCGACGACATCGCCGCCCAGTTTTCCACGAGCTGCCTGATGGGAGCCGGTCAGCTCTGCACGAACCCCGGCCTCGTCATCCTGCTCGCCGGGCCGCAGACCGAGAAGTTCATCGCCACGCTGGCCCTAAAGTTCAATGCCGCTCCGGTCGGCACGCTGCTTTCCAGCGGAGTTGGCAAGTCGCTGGAGAAGGGTGTTACTTCGCTTACCCAGGCAGGAGCGCAGGTGCTCGTCGGCGGAAAACCGGGGGGCGGCAAGGGGCATAGCTACGCCAACACTCTGCTCCGCGTGAGTGGTGCTGGGTTCCTGAAGAATCCGGCAGCCCTGCAAGCCGAAGCCTTCGGCAACGCTTCCCTCGTCGTCGTGGCCGAAAACGTGGAAGAGGCCGCTCACATCCTCAGCGAGCTGGAAGGGAACCTCACCGGCTGCATCTATTCCCACACGCAAGGAGCCGACGACCCCGCCTACAAACTCCTCGCCGGCATCCTGCGGCAGAAAGTTGGCCGGCTGCTCAACGACAAGATGCCGACCGGCGTGGCGGTCAGCCCGGCGATGAACCACGGCGGACCCTTTCCCGCCACCAGCCATCCCGGTTTCACCGCCGTCGGCATCCCAGCCTCCCTCCGCCGCTTCGCCATGCTCGCCTGCTACGACGGCGTCCGCCAGCCCCGCCTCCCCGCAGCCCTTCAGGACAAAAACCCAACGGGCAAACTGTGGCGAAACATAGACGGAGAGTGGACGACGCGGGATGTGTAAGCACTTTCCCAAAGGCGATGCGAGTCCAGCTACGTCAATTTCCCTACCCGCTAGTCCGCCTGGCGGGCTAAGATAGAGGAAAGGAGAGTCCCTCATGCAAGCCTTGCGAATTCGCCGTCATCTCGAGTCGGAAACGATTCCCGAACTCCTACCTTGGGTTGGTCGGAAAGTGGAAATCATTGTGCTCGACGACTCAGCATCGCCCGTGACACCTGGAATCAAACCGGGAACGGGAGACTGGGAGGCGATGCGCGCCGCGGTAGAGCAAATCCAAGATTATGATTTTGATGCCATCCAGGATCAGGATGCGTGCGACTTGCGAAGCAAATAGAATCCAAACGAGAGTTCCCCTATGAACGTCATTCGCATCCACGCCCAACTCGACTCCTCACTATTCGCTTTACCCGAGGTGCAACCCTTGCTAGGCAAACAAGTTGAAATGGTGATTTATGAGCAACCGTCGCCAGCTTTGGCCACCGAGAAGGATTGGGACAATTTCTTTGCCAGTGCGGATGGCGACTTGATTGACGCGGAACTGGTGAAAGCGTATCGAGAATTTGACCGTTCACAACACGTCGCTCCGCAGCTATGATTCTCGCGGATAATTCGATTTTGGTTGAGCTCCTGCGCACACGCAGTCCGCGGCTGCGGTCGCTGATCGTCTCCCAACTCGCGGCAATTTGCGGGCCGACACGAACGGAAATCCTGTACGCCACGCGGGACGCGCAGCATCGTCAGCAATTGCTGACGGCTTTGAGAATGTTCCAGCAGATTTCAATTCCCGACAGTCTTTGGGACCAGGCCGGAGAAAATCTTACGGCGCTGCGTGCAGTGGGAACGACTGTTTCCTTGGCGGATGTTCTTATCGCCACCGTGGCGATTTCGAACAATCTAGAGCTTTGGACTCGGGATCTGGACTTCACTCAGATGCAGAACGCCCTTCCCGCGCTTCGTCTCTTTCAAGAGCCGCCGTAATCGAAGTGTCAGATGGACGCCGCGAACGACGCGATGTCGAAGACTCTTGTCTCATTTCCCCGGCATTTCCACCACTTCAAACGCCGAGCCTTTGACCTTCCGCAACTCTTCGTGAAGCGATGGGATGCGCTCATCGGGGGCGGACGATAGGGCCCAGTCGATGCCGTTGTCCGCCACCAACATGCCGTGCTTCTTCAGGCCCTTGAAGATGGCTTGCACCTCTTTGGAGAAGCCCCGGATGTCGTAATCGGCCTTGAGACGGAGCCGCTCTCCCATGCGCGGGAGGTTTTCGTCAGTCTTGCGGCTGGCGAAGTGAGTGGCGGGATAGACGTAGGCCCGGCGCGTGTTTTTCACCGTCACACGCATCGCATGGCCAACAACGCCCTTTTGCACTTCGTCGTAGCGAATGATGGCGGGAAAGATGGGAAGGCCGGCGGCATCGGTGCTGGTCCAGCCGTCGGGGCGGAGCTTGTTGCTTTTCAGATCGAAGATGGCCGCACCGGCCGCCTGCCAGCCGGCGTCCGTCTTTTTGAGTTGATAGAACTCATAGAGCATCCTCTTTCCGGGGTCGACTACAATGGCGTGGCGGTCGCCGCCTTCGTTCGCCTTGTCGCGCTGAATGTCCTCCAGGGGCGGAGCCGTTTTAGCATCTCGGTCGGTTGTGTAACTCTTCGGCCAACCTTCGATGGTGACACCATCAGGAACCGGATACGGCCCCTTGTCGGATTCGTCGGGGTATTCCACGAGCTTCACCTCGACGAGCTTCTGATTGGAGGGGACCAGGATATAGCCCATGTCGCTGTTGCAGCGGAGCGGCTTGTCCTTGCCGATGGAGGCGACGATGGCGTCGGAGTTTTTGTGGACCGGCCACTTGGAGACATCGGCGTTCCAGGGGTTGTCCGCGGGGAAGATTTGCATCGCGGAGACGACGGCGTCGGCTTCTTTGGTGTTGAAAAGGACCGGCTTGTCGACGGAGGACTTGCCGTCAGCGGCCAGAATCAAGAGCAGAATCGTCGGCCAGGACATGAGCGGCTCCGTATAATGAAAAACCCCGTAATGTGGGATCGATTATAGCTTGAACGAAGGACCGCCTTATCAACTCGCCTAAGTCTCGCGACCAGATTGCGTCGCTGTATCTCGATTCACTCCCCTATCCGCCGTACCCGGTGCAGGAGGAGGCGCTGCTCACGTATTTCACGGCTGAGCAGGGGGTGCTCGTGTGCGCTCCGACGGGAACCGGGAAAACAATGGTTGCCGAGGCGGCCCTGTTTGAGGCGCTGCACACCCGCACCAAAGCCTACTACACCACGCCGCTCATCGCCTTGACCGAGCAGAAGTTCGCGGAGATGCAGTCAGCCGCGGCTCGTTGGGGATTTCATCCCGATGACGTGGGTCTGGTCACCGGCAATCGGCGGGTCAATCCGGATGCCCCGATTCTGGTCGTTGTCGCGGAAATCCTGCTCAACCGATTGCTCCACAAGGAGGCGTTCGCGTTTGAGGATGTCTCCTCGGTGGTGATGGACGAATTCCATAACTTCGCCGATGTGGAGCGGGGCATTGTCTGGGAATTGGCCTTGGGGATGCTGCCGCCGCATGTGCGTGTGTTGCTCCTGTCAGCGACGGTCGGCAACGCGTTCGAGTTTCGCCAATGGTTGCAAGCGAGCCACAAGCGGAGCATTGAGCTGGTGGAAGGGCGGGAGCGAAAGGTGCCGCTCCATTTTCAGTGGGTCGGCGACCTGCTGCTCAACGAGCAGATTGAAAAGATGGCCGAAGGGAGCGACGAGGCCCGCTACACGCCGGCACTCATCTTCTGCTTCAACCGCGACCGCTGCTGGGAAGTGGCGGAGCAGCTCAAGGGGAAGACGCTGTTGGCGGACGGGCAGCAGAAGCGGCTGTCCGATGCTCTCGCGGCGCACGACTGGTCGAAAGGGGCGGGGCCGAAGCTCAAGCAAATCTTGCAACGTGGGGTGGGCGTGCATCATGCCGGCGTGCTGGCCAAATATCGCCGCATCGTGGAAGACCTCTTCCAGCAGAAGCTCCTTTCGGTCTGCGTCTGCACCGAAACGCTGGCCGCCGGCATCAACCTGCCGGCGCGCAGCGTGGTGCTGCCGACGCTCCTCAAAGGGAAGCCGGGCGAGATGAAAGTCATCGATCCGTCGAGCGCCCACCAGATTTTTGGCCGGGCCGGCCGGCCGCAGTTTGATAAGGAAGGATTCATTTTTTCCCTGGCTCACGAGGACGACGTGAAAATCCTCCGCTGGCGGGAGAAGTACGACCAGATTCCCGAGGATACCAGAGACCTCGGTCTGCTGCGGGCCAAGAAGGATCTCAAGCGAAAGATGCCGACGCGGCGGCAGACGGAGCAATACTGGACCGAGGCGAATTTCCAGAAGCTTCGCACCGCGCCCCCCGGCAAGCTCGCCAGCAAAGGCCCCATCCCCTGGCGGCTGCTGGCATACATGCTGGATGTCTCGCCGGAGGTCGAACCGATTCGCAAGCTAGTCTCGCGGCGATTGATGGAAGGGAAAGGAATTGTCAACGGCCAGCGCGAGCTCGACCAGATGCTGCTGACGCTCTGGGCCGGCGGGTATGTCACGCTCGAACCGCCCCCGCCGGCGGGACAGGGGTCAGGAGACAGGGGACAGGAGACACTAGCCCGACGCGCGAGCGAGGGACAACCGGACCAGCCGCGGAAGAAGACGGAGACGCAGCGGCTGATGGAGGCGGCACTGCGGGAGCTTCGCGTCGAGAAGGCCGAGGAAGCTGGACTTCCTCCTCCGAGTCCCGAGCCCCCAGCCCCCAGCCCCGCTTCCTACCGTCCCGACCGCGCCGTCCCGACTCCCGAGCTGGCCAAGCTCCTCCTGCTCCGCGGCGTCAATCCGCTGTACGGCCTGTACCTGGTGAACCAGCTCGGCATGGCCGACCGCGAGGAGCGGTTGCAGGCGATTGAGAGCGTGCTCGAGATGCCGGGCTCGGTGGCCAAGCACGTCCGCGTTCCTTGGCCGCGCGATTTGCCGCCGGGACCGCTGGCCGTGACCAAGCTCGATCCGCAGTTGTTGCGAATGGGACTGGCCACGCCGCAGCAACTCGGAGCGGCCCTCTCCGACGAGGAAATCCGGGCCCAGCGCGACCTGCCGCCGGAGGAGCGGATTCGTATCCTGACCCTCGCCGACAAGCTGCGCCTGCTGTTCGACGCCGCGTATCCCGGCGTCCATTCGCTCCATACCGTTCCCGTCCGTTGTGCGGGCGAGGTGCTTCAGTTCGCCGGCCAGTTCGACAAATACGTCATCGCTTGCGGCTTGCAGAAGCAGGAAGGAATCATCTTCCGGCACCTCTTGCGGCTGATCCTGCTGCTCAAGGAGCTGGCGCAGCTAACGCCGCCGGAGCAGGGAGAAAAGGGGTCGGGAAGAGTTTTCGGGGGCGAAGTCTCTCTGACAACGGACAGTCCTTTACCCCCGAAAACCCTTCCCGACCCCGTTCCTATGGTCGACTGGAAGGCAGACCTCCTCGAAGTCGCCGACCGCCTCATCGACTGCTGCCGCCGGGTCGATCCGCTCAGCGTTGATAAGGCTCTAGCCGAAGTGGAAAGCGGCTTGTGATAGAGCGGCGAGCTACCGCGACCAACGGTTCGCAGCCCTTTCCTCTCCAATCCCGCGGCTGGTTGGGTTAGGATGAAAACAGCCGTTCCATCTTTCGGGACTTTTTTCTCAGCGGAGTATCTCGCGTGAGTATCATCGTCGCCTGCCGCTGCGGACAGGCCTTCGAAGCCGACACCTGGCTGGCGGGGAAGGTGGTCCAATGCCCCACTTGTAACAGCCCGATTGCGGTTCCCACGCCAACCCCGGAAACTCCCGCCGCTCCGCCACTCCGGCCCCGCTCCGCCGTCTCCCGCGAAGACAAGGAGGCCGCGGAATCGGTCATGATATCTCTGGTGGTGGGGGCAGTGATTCTGGTGGTGGTACTTTGTCTGTCCGCGTTCATCTTCGTCTACCTCAAAGGGTCGAGTCCCAGCACCTGGTTTGAAGCGTCACCGGCGCGGGAGAGACAAAGTCCCCCAAACGCCGCGTCCCAGCAGTCTGCTTCGGAGCTTTCCGGGCCAGCCCCCGCCGCCGCGCCGAGCACCGCGGGACCGATCGGGCGTCCATCCGGCATCGCAGGTCTTCCCGAGAGCTGGCTTCTGTGGGAGCATCCCACGGCCCGGTTCAGCGCGCTGCTTCCCGGCACGCTGGAGATGATTGAAAAGAAAACACAGACCCTGGCCGGCGAAAACATCGCCTACATCCTGGCCGGTTCCCAGGGGGACCATGCCTTCGAAGCCTCGCGCGAGTTCCGCAGCTACAAGATTACCCCAGGGCAAGAGGCGGCTACCTACGACGCGCTCATCAAGCAGCGGGTCGCTGAAACCGAAGGCGGGATGGTGGAAGGGACCGCCAACGCGATGATCGGCGGCCGACTGGTCTGCGATGCCCGACTTCGTGGCAGCCTGGAGGGCGAGGAGTTCCGCTACTATATTCGGTTGATCGCCGCGGATGACTGGGTGCTGGAACTTTCCTGCCGCGTTCCACCGGGAAAGGAACGGCCCGCGGAAATCAATGCATTTCTGGGAACATACCGGCTGGATTAGCGCCGTCCTGTTCCCATCAAATCAGGTCTTTGATCACTTTCCCGTCGCGGCTGAGATGGATGGGGCGGCCGTCGGCGGTTTGGAGCGTGAGCTGCGGGTCGAGGCCGAGCAGCGTGAACATCGTCGCTGCCAGGTCCGCCGGGGTGACGGGATGCTCGTGGGGACTCTCGCCGGTCTTGTCACTGGAGCCGATGACCTGCCCTCCTTTCACGCCGCCGCCCGCCAACAACACGCTAAAGACGCGCGGCCAATGGTCGCGACCCGCTGAAGTATTGAGCTTGGGGGTGCGGCCGAATTCCCCCATGACGACGATCAGCGTGGACTCCAGCAGGCCGCGGTCGCTCAAGTCATCCAGAAGTGCGGAAATCGCCAGGTCGAGCGAAGGAATCAAGCCGACGCCGACCTTCGCCCCGGTGTAGCCCGCCCGCAACTGCGTATCGAGGTTCTGGTGCGTATCCCAGCCGGGGTTATTGACCGTCACGAACGGCACCCCTTGCTCGACGAGGCGGCGAGCCAGCAGACAACTCTGGCCGATGCTCCGCGGGCCGTAGGCGGCGCGCGTTTGCGGCTGCTCTTCGTTCAAATTGAAGGCCCGTTTCGCGCCGGGCGAAGTAAGCAATCGATAGGCCTGCTCAAATTGCTGGGGTGGCACGCCCACCGCTCTGGGTGGGCGTGAATCGTCATCCCCATCAGCTTCGCGGCTGAGACGATCCAGAGCTTCCAGGTAGTCCCGGCGGCGGTCAATGCGGTCGGCAGAAGTGCCGGGATAAAAGTCGAGGTCCGGCACTTGAAAATCAGGGCGAGCCGGGTCGCTGTTCAGGGAGAACGGCCGGGCGCTGGCCGGCAGATAGCCGTTGCCGCTGAGATTTCGGCCGCCGACGCGGAAATCGGGGACGGCAATGTGCGGCGGCAGGACGCCCCTTTCACCCCGCAAATGCCCCACCACACTGCCGATCGCCGGATACTCAATTGCGGGCGTGGGGGCATATCCCGTGAGCAGATAATGCGTCCCCAGATTGTGCTCGCCCAGCGGGGACGTCATCGAGCGAATGATCGCGGCGTGTTCCATCCGCTTCGCCAGCTTGGGCAGATGCTCGCTGATGCGAATGTCTCCGGCCGACGTGGGAATGGACGCGAACGGCCCGCGTACTTCCGCGGGAGCATCCGGCTTGAGGTCGAAAGTCTCCAAGTGGCTCGGCCCGCCATCGAGCCAAATCACGATGCATGACTTCGCCCTTCCTCTCGCTGCGTCCGCACCTTGAGCACTCCGCAATCGCAGCAATGCCGGCAGCGACAGGCCAAGCGCGCTAAGTCCGCCGATGCGAACAAAGTCGCGGCGGGAAAGTGACGCTTGATGAGCGGAAGGGTAAGACATGGCTGCGTGGGGTAGGCTTCCAGCCTGCCCTGGCTTCTTTCTGGGCAGGCTGGAAGCCTACCCCACTTGGCAGTATACCACGCAGCAACAGCCGGCTACTTCTTGGCGAGCAAATCGCGGATTTCGCGGAGGAGCTTCACATCTTCGGGAGTTGCGGGAGCGGGGGTTTCGGCCTTTTTCGTGTCAAACCGCTCGCGGGCCATCTGAATGAGCTTGACCATGATGAATACGCAAAACGCCAGGATCGCAAAGTCCAGCACCGTTTGCAGAAATGACCCATAGGCCAGGACTGGAACGCCAGCCTTTTGCACGACATCCAGTGACTTCCCTTGCAATTCCGCGGGCAAAGGAGAGAGCGGATAAAACAGGTCCTTGAAGTTCATCGCCTTGCCCGTCAGCGACATCGCTTTGCCAATCGGCGGAAGCATCAGGTCGCTCGTCACCGCCGCCACGATCTTCTGAAAAGCCCCGCCGATGATGACCCCCACCGCCATGTCAATCACGTTGCCACGCAGCGCGAAGTCTTTAAATTCCTTGAGCAGGCCCATGATCCACCTCCGAGCAGAGTTCTAAGAATGTTGGGATGATAGTTTGATTGGACGGCGGCCAACAAGCCTCCATCGTGCCCTCAGTCGATGCTAGCGTCTGCTTTTCGTCTATGTGGCCCATGGCCGGCGGGATAGGATGCCGGACCGATCCCAGAAACGCCCCACGACGGATTTGATTCATGCAACGATGGACCTCCTTTACCCTCCGAGCCGGCTTTATCATTGGCTTTCTCATCGTGCTGCCGGTGATGGCGATGCCGAGTGTCGCCGGCTTCTTGGACCGGCTGCTGTACGGCCAGCCGGAAAGTTCGGTGCCACCGGTGGTCAAGGCCGACACGGAGTTTGCGCCGCGAAAGCAGCCAGCGCAATCGAGAACGGATGCATCACCCGCTGCTTACGAAGTGCCGCTGCCCGACGAGCCAGCGACATCCGGTATCGCGGGAAACTTCCAGTCCCCTCCACCGTCGCTCCAGCGAGCACCTGATTTTTTGCCGCGAAACGATCAGCTCACACCAAGCAATAATTCCGTGGAGCCCGCCGACATTGGTCCGCTCGATCAGGCCACCGCTCGAAAAATTGATGCCGTCCGCGGCCGGCTGGAGAAACTCGGGGCCGAGTACGTGCGGCTGGAGTTGTCGGAAGACGGCAGGACATTCCATTGCCGGTGCGACATGCTGCTGGGAGGCGAGACCAGAGAAACTCAGCCGTTTGAGGCGACTCGCAACGACCCGGTAGCCGCTGCCGAGGCCGTGCTGGCGAATGTGGAGGCGTGGCGCAGAGCGGAAAGTACTCCTCACGCTCCGCGTGAGGAATCATCTCGCGGAGCGAGATGAGTACTATTCTTGGACCGGCCGCGGGGCCACGTTAGAATGAATTCAGGAGCACCCCTGACGCGCACCCATGAGAAGATTCATCCGCACGCTGTTTGTCGGGTGCCTGGCCATCGTGCTGATTGCCGTGGCCGCGGGAATCTACTGCTACCGCTCGCTCCAGCAGGTGCCGGATTTCTACACGCAAGCGCTTGCCAAACCCGCCGCCGAGCCGGCGAAGGCCGCGAAGGCGGCTTACGAGTTCGAGCAGGAAGTGCTCGAGCTGCGAAACGATGTCCGCCGCGAAGGGGACTGGCAGGCCACGTTCACCGCCGAGGAAATCAATGGCTGGCTGGCCAGTGACCTGCCGGTCAAGTTTCCCAAGGCACTCCCCAGCCATGTTTCCGACCCCCGCGTGGCCATCAGCCCGGAGATGATCCAGGTCGCCTGCAAGTACGCCGACTCGCGATTCAATTCCGTCGTCTCCATCGGCGCCCAACCCAAGATGACCGCCGAGCCCAACGTCATCGCCATCCGCATCAAGCAGGTGCGGGCCGGCGCGCTGCCAGTCCCGCTGGCGAACTTTCTGGAGCAGATTTCCGAGCACACCGCCAAGGCCGGCGTGCCGCTCCGCTGGGGCGAAGAAGAAGGAGACCCCGTCGCCTACATCACGCTCCCCATGAACCAGCCGGAGTTCGAAGGGAAGACGCTGCGCGTGGAAACCGTGGAGCTCCAGGAGGGGGCTCTCGTCGTGGCTGGAAGGACTGAAGGGGATTAGCCCGCATTTCTCACATAAGCCTGAAGCGCAAGCGAAGGAAGGCTCGGAGTCGCCGAGAAATTGGTACTTTCCTTCGCTTGCGCTTCAGGCTTGTGTCGCAACTGGCGGCGTGGTGCAGTGGTCCCGCCGCACGAACCCGGCCCGTAGCTTGTTGCTACAATTCACATTGAGATTGAGTCATTGAAACTTCCGGCAATTCCCCGCACTCCCCCGTTCGCAGGACCGGCCGAACATGGTGGCAGCGTTTAGGAAATGACGAATTCCGAATGGCGAATGACGAATGCAAATTCGTTCGCCATTCATTCGTTATTCGTCATTCGAATTTCGTCATTTTCCCATGCCCTACCAGACCACCTCCCGCCCCATCACCATCGCCCTGGTGCAAATGACCTGCACCCAGGAGAAGCAGCCGAACGTCGAGAAGGCGCTGGCACGGATCGCGGAGGCGGCTGCGAAGGGGGCAAACATCGTCTGCTTGCAGGAGCTGTTTGCGGGACACTACTTCTGCCAGACCGAGGACCATGCGAAGTTTGCCCAGGCGGAGCCGATTCCGGGGCCGACCAGCCAGGCCCTGTCTGCCGCGGCCAAGCAGCATGGCGTGGTCATCATCGGCTCGTTGTTCGAGAAGCGGGCAGCCGGACTTTATCACAACACGGCTATCGTCTTCGACGCCGACGGCACGCAGCTTGGGCTGTATCGCAAGATGCACATTCCGGACGACCCGCTGTACTACGAGAAGTTCTACTTCACCCCCGGCGACCTCGGCTTTCGCAGCTTCGATACGAAGTTCGGCCGCGTTGGCGTCTGCATCTGCTGGGACCAGTGGTATCCCGAAGCCGCTCGCCTGACCGCCCTGACCGGGGCCGAAATCATCTTCTACCCCACCGCCATCGGCTGGCTCCCGGACGAGAAGGAGGAGTACGGGGCCAGCCAGCACAGCGCCTGGGAGACGATGATGCGGAGCCACGCCATCGCCAACGGCGTCTTCGTCGCCGCCCCCAACCGCGTCGGCCGCGAAGGGGCCCTGCAATTCTGGGGAGGCTCGTTCCTCAGCGATCCCAACGGCAACTTGCTCGCCAAAGGCTCTCACGAGCACGAAGAGCTGCTCGTGGTGAAGTGTGATCTCGGACTCGTCGACGTCGTCCGCACCCACTGGCCTTTTTTGAGAGATCGACGGGTGGATGCGTATGGGGATATGACGAAGCGGTATTTGGATTCGTAAAGCTCGTGGGGTAAGCAGCCAGCTTGTCCGAATCGGTCTTCGGGAGCGATGCAGAATGATGCCGCAGAATAATGAGTGGCCGGAGAGAAGCCTGACAGAAAAATGGAAGACAGAAAGATGAGGAAGGGAAAGTAAAATCCCTTCTCGGATCGCGTCATTATTTTTCTGTCTTCTATTTTTCTGTCACTAATCCCCCGACGCTCACTGTCCCGCTTTGCAAGGCGTAGGGCGCGTGCTCCCCCTACACCGTCTGGTGTTCCGGATACTTCACTCGCCCGTGATAAACGGCCGTCAGCGATTTGACCAGGCTGTCTTCCATGGTGCGCAGCTCTTGCAACGTCAGGCCGCATTCGTCGAACTGGCCGTCGAGCAGCCGCTTCATGGCCAGGTCGTGGACGAGGCTTTCGATGCGGGCGGGAGTGGGGTCGGACAGTGCTCGGCTGGCACTTTCGACAACGTCGGCCAGCATCAGTACGCCGGTTTCCTTGGTCTGCGGCTTGGGGCCGGGATAGCGGAAGGTGCTTTCGTCGATCTCGGCGGCGTCGGGGTCGTGCTCCAGGCGTTTGGCTTCGCGGCGGTAGAAGAACTCGACGAGCGTGGTGCCGTGATGCTGCTCGATGAAGTTAATGATGGACTGCGGCAAGTGGTGCTGGCGGGCCAGGTCGCCGCCGTCCTTGACGTGGGCGATAATGACCAGCGTGCTCATCGCCGGCTGGAGCGATTGATGCCGGTTCCCTTCCAGCCCCTGGTTTTCGACGAAGTAGGAGGGCTTGAGCATCTTCCCAACGTCGTGGAAATAAGCTCCTACTCGCACCAGTAGTCCGTTTGCGCCAATGGCATCCGCGGCGGTTTCCGCAATGGAGGCGACGTTGATGGAATGGTTGTAGGTCCCCGGCGCGCGGCGGACGAGCTCCTGCAGAAGCGGGTGCTGCACGTCGCCGAGTTCCAAGAGGCTGATGTCGGTCTGCACGTCAAAGCCGCGCTCGATGAACGGGAGCAGCCCGGTCATCAGCAGGCCGGCCAGAATGGAGCAGATTCCCAGCCACATGGCTCCTCCCAGCAGCGCGGGGACGAACTGATCGATCATCAGCGGACCGAGCCAGTTGGTGAGCTTGAGAGCGATCTCCGAAGTGCCGAACGGCTGATTGGCAAGCGTGCCGACGCCGAGCGTGGTCAAAAACACCACCAGCCCGGCAACCGCCCCGACGTAAATCAGCTTGGTGCGGCTGCGGATTCGCCGCAGCATCAAGATGGCCGTCGCCACCGACGAGACCGAAATCACAAAGCTCCCCACCGCCAGCGGATCCAGCGAGAACGCGACGATCAGCGCCACCGAAGCGGCCAACAGCAGGGCCAGCTCTTTTTCATAGGCAATGGCAGCCGTCATCCCGAAGAGGAGCAGCGGCACAATCTCCGCGCTCAGCGCCCCATTCGACAGCACGCGGGCCAAAGACACCGTGCTGACGACCGCCAGCAGCAGCATGGAAAACTGCCGCAGGTCGCTCAGGATCGCCCGCCGCCGGTGATAGATGGTGAATCCGCAGAGCGTGTAGAGGGCGATGTACATGCCGAACTTGGCCAGGCTGTACGTCACCCGCTGATGCAGCGGGCGCTGGCTCCGCCAGGCATCATATTCCTGCTCCAGGAGCTGCAACTGGGCCACGCTAAGGGGGATGCCTCCCTCGGCCAGCTTGTCCACTCCCTTGTGATAAACGTGAACCTGAAGGGGCACTTCAGCGGCGGCTTTCTCGGCATTCCTCCGGGTGGATTCCGCGTCCAGCGTCAGCGTTTGGGGCAGGTGCTTGCTCAACCAGTCATAAACCACGTCGGCGAGCAGGCCGGCTTTCTCCGCGCTCATGGCGGCGGTCTTGTTTTTGAACTCATCCAGCAATCGCTGCTTGAGCCGGATTTTGACGAAGTTCGTCTGGACCTGCTCGGGGTCCACGGAGTGTTCCTTGGCGTCTTTGCCGTTGCGGACACGAATGGATTTGGAGGAATACTGGTTGGAGCTCGGGACAGGCTGCTCACCGAGCAGGCCATTGCGTTCAAACGTTGACAAAGCCTCGCGCACCGTCTCGCCAAAAAGATCGCCACTCATTCCCTTCTGGGCAAAATAGCTGTGCAGGGCCTCGAACCGTTTCCGGTCCAGGGCCTCATCGGGCTGTCCCATGGCTGCGGTCGAAAACGTCGCCCATTTTGCCTTGTCGACCTTGTCAAACGATTCGGCGACGAGGATGTCGGCCAGCTTGCCGGACAGGTCGCGGCGGACCTGATCGAGCTTCTCGACGTCATTGATATAGACCGCTTCCGTCGAGCGGCGAGCCTCGTCCTGCAGCTTGTCGGTTGCGGACGGATCGGGAACATTGAATTCCACCCGCGCCAGCAAGTCCCGCGGCGGAATATAGCCCGGACGGTACGAAAACAGCGGCTCCCACGCACCCGTGAGTAGCCAGATCACCAGGGCTGCCGCCATGCACATTCCCAGGCGGATCAGCACGTCCGTCCGCCGCACCGCTTCCACCACGCGCGCAAACGTCCCGCGGGAAGGAGCGAACGCTCCCTTGCCGGGACGATAGCGGCGGAAATGACCGGTGGACATGGCGGGAAATGACGAAATTCGAATGGCGAATGACGAATGACGAATGTATTAGGGCGCTATTTCTTTCTTGGGCCGCGGCCGTCTTCTTCATACGCGCGGACGATCTCTTGGACGAGCTTGTGGCGGACGATGTCGGACTTGTTGAGCTGGACGATGTTGATGCCTTCGATGTCTCTGAGGCGAGAAATCGCGTCGATCAGGCCGCTGGCGCTGGCGCGGGGAAGGTCGACCTGAGTGGTATCGCCGGAGATGACGATTTTGGAGCCGATGCCCATGCGGGTGAGGAACATCTTCATCTGGGCGACGGTGCTGTTCTGGGCCTCGTCCAGAATGATGAAGGCCTCGTTGAGCGTGCGGCCGCGCATGTAGGCTAGGGGCACCACCTCGATCACGTCTTGCTCCATGAACCGCTTCATCTGGTCGTAGTCGATCATCTCCTGCAGGGAGTCCAGCAGCGGGCGGAGATAGGGGTTGATCTTGGCGTGCAGGTCTCCGGGGAGAAAGCCCAGGCTTTCGCCGGCTTCGACGGCGGGGCGGACGAGGACGATTTTTTTGATCTGATGGTGCTTGAGGGCCTCGACCGCCACGGCGACGGCCAGATAGGTCTTGCCGGTGCCGGCCGGGCCGACGGCGAACGTGATGTCGTGCTCGCGGATGCTTTGCACATAGCGTGCCTGGCCGGGCGTGCGGGGGCTGATTCGCTTGGCCGCGTTGACCACGTCGATGGGGGCGACGTTGGCGATTTTCTTGCCGGTCAGGCGGGCCAGAATATCCGCGACCTGCTCCCCCTCGATGCTGCCCCGCTCGGCGAGCTGCGTATTGAGCTGGTGGAAGGCTTCTGTGGCCTTGGTGACCGCCCCTTCTTCCCCAGCCACTCGTATTTCCCCGTCCCGATGCAGAACCGTGACCCCCAAGGTCTCCCGGATCGCCCGCAGATGCTGGTCCCGAGGCCCGAACAGCGACAGAACCCGCTGCGGGTCGTCCAGCACAATCTTTGCTTCTGTCATTCCGCTGCCGGCGGTTTACTCCCGCCGGACCTGTTGCCTTGATGGATGCCGAACTTCTTACGTAAGCCTAAAGCGCCAGCGAAAGGAAAGCTGTCCTTCGCTGGCGCTGCAGGCTTGTGTCGAACGCAGAAGTATAGCTGACGCGGGCAAACCGATGGTAGGAGAAGCGGGACCGATTGACGCAAGATGAGTAGCGTCCATTACTTACGTGCATTTTTCTAGACGAGCGGCAATGGACTCTCATCCCCCCCATGTGTTATGATTCCGGCATTCACCGCTGACCGTTGACCATTCGCCAGGCGCAAACATGCTCAAGCAACTCTCTTTGGCGGCCAGTCTGCTCCTCATCGCCGCCACTTCCACAGACCCACTCGCCGCGCAGGATAAGTCTGCCGAAGCCCCACTCCCCATCGGTCTGGTCAACATCGAAAAAATCGCCCAGCAGTACAAGCCTTTTCTGAAAAAGGTAGCCGCGATGCAGGAAGAGGCCAAGGAATTGCAATCGTCCGCCACCCTCAAGCAGAGCGAGCTGGAGGCGGTCGGCAATGATTTGCGGAAGGCCGCCCAGGGCTCGGCGGAGTTTCAGAAGCTTCAGAACCAGTTCGGCCGCCTCCAACGCGAGCTGCAAGTATTTGTCCAGGAAGGACAGCAGAAATTCCGCGACAAGGACGTCAAGCTCAGCCTCTCGCTGCATCGCGAAATCGACGCGGTCTTGAAACCGTACTGCAAGGCCAAAGGGCTGCGGCTGGTGTTGCGGACGCACAACGGCTCCCTTGATGAAAATCAAAGTCAACAGCAGATTCTCCAGACCCTCAATCGCGGCGTGCTGTACAACGACGGTCTCGACATCACCGACGACGTGCTCAAGCTGCTGGTGGAAAAGAGCGAGAAGGGCAAACCGTAGCAGCCTGCCTGCTTGGCGCGCCTGTCTCCGCGCGCTGGCCCGTTTGCGTTACAAAAGAGCTTGCCCGATTTGCTCCCACTCCATCGGCCAGGCTTTCCCATGACGCGCTATCTACTCTCCTTCTTTGTTGCCGTTTCAGCGTTATCGTCGCTCCAAGCGGCGGATATTCAATTGCGGGACCAGGAGCTGAAGACCCGCCTTGGCGTCGGTTACGCGGTGAGGCTGCTCGACATGAATGGCGATAAGCGGCTGGATATCTGCGTCGTCGACCAGGAGCGGATTATCTGGCTGGAGAACCCGAATTGGGAGGAACATGTCCTGATTCAGGGTCAGACGAAGAAGGACAACGTCTGCTTTGCCCCGCATGACATCGACGGAGACGGCCAGCCGGATTTCGCCGTGGGAGCCGACTGGCGGCCGGCCGACACCATGACCGGCGGCACCATCCAGTGGATCGGCCGCGGCAAACGGGCCGACGGCCTGTGGGACGTGCATCCGATTGGCGAAGAGCCGACCGTCCACCGCATGAACTGGGCCGACCTTGATGGCGATGGCAAGCAGGAGCTGATCGTCGCGCCGCTGTTCGGCAAGAACACCACCAAGCCGAATTTCGCCGAGCATGGCGTGCGGCTGCTCTCGTTTCAAATTCCCAAAGACCCCGTGCAGGGGCCGTGGGTGGCCGAGGTGATCAATGAGGACATGCATGTCACCCACAACTTCCAGGTCACCGATTTCAACCACGACAACAAACCGGACATTCTCTACGCCGGCTTTGAGGGGGTGAGCTTGCTGGAGCGCGGAGCCGATGGCATATGGAAGCGGACCCGCATCGGCGAAGGAAGCCAGAAGACGATGCCCAACCGCGGCGCAAGCGAAATCAAGCACGGCCAGCTGGTGGGCGGCGGCGACTACTTCGCCACCATCGAGCCCTGGCACGGCGAGCAGGTCGTCGTCTACACCAAACCCGATCAGCCCAGGCCAGCCAGGGGCGACTGGCTCTGGAAACGGACTGTCCTCGACGAGGAACTGAAATGGGGGCACGCCGTCTGGTGCGCCAACCTCGATAACGATCCGGACGAAGAGCTGGTCATTGGCATTCGTGACAACCTGAACGACAAATTCAAGTGCGGCTTGCGCATCTATGACCCGACCGACGCCGTCGCCGGCAAATGGACGCGGCAAATCGTCGATCCCGGCAGCGTGGGCATTGAAGACCTGTCTGTGGGCGATTTGAATTCAGATGGACGGCTGGACGTGGTGGCGGTCGGGCGTGCCACACATAACGTGAAAATCTACTGGAACGAAACCAAGTAATGGCGAACCAAACGGGGAGAAAAGAAGTCTCACACAAAGGCACGGGGGCACAGAGGAGGAGGAGGAGTAGAGATGCTAAATGCTCGATGCTAAATCCTAAATGTCCGATGTGACTGTTCTGCCGCCGATCACATTTAGCATTGAGCATTTAGCCTTTCGCATTTGACATTTCTTCCGTTGGTTTCTTTTCGCCTCCCTCTGTGCCCCCGTGCCTCTGTGTGAGACCTGCCTCCCCATGGTTGCGAATTCGCCTTACAGAACGCTCCAGCACAAAGACCTCACCGTCGAAGGCTACTCGCGCGCCGCCGTTCAGTCCTATTGGCGAATTCCCGAGCTCAAGCTTGGCTTCGATCTAGGGGCCCAGCCGTGGGATTTCATGGGGACTCCGGCCTGGTTCATCTCGCACACGCATTTGGACCATATCGCCGCCCTGCCGGTGTATATCGCCCGGCGGCGGATGATGAAGATGGACCCGCCGGTCATCTACCTGCCGGAGCACGCCATCGACCTGGTGCAGCACGTTCTCAAAGCCTTCAGCCGCCTGGACCGCGGGCGGCTGCCGTGCGAGTTGGTGGCGGTGAAGCCGGGGGATGAGATCGAGTTCTCGCGGGAGCTAATCGTCACGGCTTCGGCCACGCGGCATACGGTGCCGTCGCTGGGCTACGTCGTGTGGGAGCGGCGCAAGAAGCTGAAGGCGGAATTTCTAAACATGACCGGCGACCAGATTCGGGACATCCGCCTGGCGGGAACGGAAGTGACGGAAGAGCGTCGGATTCCGCTCGTGGCTTACACCGGCGACACCGCGCCCGAAGGGCTGGACATCTGCCCCGCGATGTACGAGGCGAAGATTCTGATCACGGAAATGACGTTCGTCGCTCCCGGTCATCGTAAGGAGAAAATCCACAAGCACGGCCACATGCACCTGGACGACTTCGTGGAGCGGGCCGAGCGCTTCCAGAACGAGATCATCATCGCCATGCACTTCAGCACCCGCTACCACGACAAGCAGGTGCGGCACTGGGTCGAGCGCTCCCTTCCCGACATGCTCGGCGGCCGGCTAAAGCTGTGGCTGTAAGCACCGCCCAACAAAAGTCTCCTTCCGCGGTTCAAGACTTAGGGGCTGTGCAGATTCTATATCCGAGATTCCGATATTGGTGTATCAAGCGTTCTACCTGAGGGGAGGGTTGAACGCATGGATGCGGTTGTGGTTCGAGCGTGTGAGTGTGAGG
>JBKJNY010000060.1:0-47642 GCA_046593355.1 Pirellulaceae bacterium
AACGGCATCTTGTTTCTGGATGAATTGCCCGAGTTCAACCGCCGAACATTAGAAGTCCTCCGCCAGCCGCTGGAAGACGGCACGGTGACGATTTCCCGCGCCCTCCACTCCAGCACATTTCCCGCCGACTTCATGCTCATCGCCGCGCTCAACCCGTGCCCCTGTGGCTATCGCAACGACCCGCGGCGGGACTGCCACTGCTCCACGCCGCAAATCGAGAAGTACATGGGCAAAATCAGCGGGCCGTTGCTCGACCGCATCGATATTCACATCGAGGTTCCCGCCGTGCCGTTCAAGGAGCTCTCCGCCGAACGCGGCGGCACCAGCAGCGCGGACATGCGGGAGCTCGTCGTCGCCGCTCGGGTCATCCAGGCCCAGCGCTTCGCCGGCAGCCGCACGCGGTACAACGCCCAGATGGCGTCGCGGCAAATCCGCACCTTCTGTAAGCTGACGGAGGATTGCCAGAACCTACTCAGGGACAGCGTGAACAACCTGGGCCTTTCCGCCCGCGCCCACGACAAAGTCCTCCGCGTCGCCCGCACCATCGCCGACCTCGACAACAGCGAAAGCATCACCGCCGGCCACATCAACGAAGCCATCAACTACCGGATGCTCGACCGGCAGATGTGGACGTGACGTGTATAATGAATAGGGAATAATGCTTCCCAGGAGAACCCGCCATGCCCTCACCATTTCCAGGAATGGATCCATTTGTTGAAATGCAAGAGTGGAGTGATTTTCACTCTCGCTTCAACAATGACGTCAGCGATGCGCTCGTGCCGCGTCTCGAACCGCGCTATATCGTCCGGGTGGAGCGGCGCGTCTATGTGGAAGGGAGCTTTCAGGATACGGACCAGTGGCGGAGCGCGGATACGGCGATTATTTGGGCCGGTAGCCGGCCGCTCAGCACCGCAACGGCCGTGGCGGGGAGTGCAACGGCAACTGCCCCGGTCGAGTGCGAAATCCCCATGCCGCAAGAGCGGCGTGAAACCTACCTGGTCATTCGCGAGCGCGAGACGATGAAAGTTGTTACGATGATCGAAACGCTGTCTCCGGCCAATAAGCGGACGTCCAGCGATGGCCGGGAGCAATACCTGGAAAAACGCGAGGAGATTCTGCAAAGCCGGTCCAACCTGGTGGAAATCGATCTCCTCCGCGGCGGCACACGCCTGCCGATAATCGGCTCGCCCGCGGGAGACTATTTCGCCATCGTCAGCCGCTCCCGGCGTCGTCCGAAAGCCAGCTCCTACGCCTGGACTCTTCGCCAGTCGATGGCCACGATTGCCATCCCGCTCCAAGGGGAAGACCCAGACGTCCCCCTCGACCTGCAGAAGGTTTTCATGACCACGTTCGAGCGGGCCCGTTATCAGCTCTCGCTGGACTATGCCGCGCCGCTCGTGCCGCCTCTATCGGCCGAGGATGCGGCTTGGGTGAGCACTTTGATTGCGGGAAAGGGGTGAGCTCCTCGCGCCATCGTGAGCGGCGAGCGAGTAGGCCGTCTTTCCAAGACGTGCCAGGAGTGATCATTGCGCCGCGTGAAAAGTCTTTTCGCGAAAACGCTGCTCCGTTGCGCCACGTCTTCTCCCGACCGTCTTGGAAAGACGGCCTACCTTCCCGCCTACTTCTTGCTCTCGACTTCGGTCCAGAACTCAGCGACCGGTTGGCCGTTGATCGTCTCCAAGGTCTTGATGGAGCGGAGCAATTCAGTGTCCCGTTCGGGTTTGAAGTCTAACCAGAGTTTCTGAAGGGGCATATCTTTGACTGGCGTATAGTCGGTCACAGAAGTCTGGGAGCATTGCAGATACGTTAGAGGCATTCCCTTTAGCGGTGAAAGGTCGGACACTTGGGTTTCGGCGCAAGATAGAGTTTTCAAGAGCATCCCTTTCAGCGGCGACAGGTCGGACACCTTCGTGCCGTGGCAGCCCAGATCAGTTAGGTGCATTCCCGTTAGCGGCGACAGGTCCGACACCTGAGTGTAGTAGCAGCTTAGATCTGTTATCGGCATCCCTATTAGTGGCGACAAGTCGGCCACCTTCGTCACCGAACAGGTCAGAACGCTCAGCCGCATCCCTTGGAGGGGGGAAAGGTCGGACACCGGCGTGGCAAAGCAATTCAGGCTGGTTAACGGCATGCCTTTCAGTGGCGAGAGGTTGGCCACCTGGGTTCCGTTGCAGCCGAGATCTGTCAGTAGCATCCCTTTGAGCGGGGACAAATCGGCCAGTTTTCCCTTTCCAGGCTGGTTGCCGCAATGCAATAACTTCAGCCCGGCCAACGCCCGCACAGGCGAAATATCCGTCACGTTGTCGGTCAAGAACTGTAGCGCCATCACCACGCCATTCTCGATCTCATGCGCCTCCTTCCCATCAAATCCCTGATTGAGTTCCTGCAACTTCTTCATGACGGCCTTGACTTGCTCCTCGGCTGGCATCGCGGCGACTTGCTTCGTCCAGGCGTCGAAGGCGGCTTGTTGGGTTTCGACTTCCTTCCAAAACTCCGCTGCCGGTTTGCCGTTGATGTTCTCCAAGGTCTTGATGGAGTGGAGGAGTTCAGTATCACGAAAGGGCTTGAAGTCGTATATCAAGGACTTGAGAGCTAAGTTCTTCAAATGGGATATGTCGGACACTGGCATATTGGAGATGGACAGACCTTCCAGCAGCGGCATCCCATTCAGCGGTGACAGGTCAGATATTTGCGTGTTTTTGCAGTCCAGACCATGCAGCGGCATGCCTTTGAGCGGTGATATGTCCGCAACCGGCGTGCCACTACAGTCCAGGTACGCTAAGGGCATTCCCTCGAGGGCCGAGAGGTCCGAAACTTGTGTTCCAATGAAGCTTAACCAGTTTAGTGGCATTCCTTTCAGGGGCGAAAGGTCGGACAACGGAGCGTAACCGCAAGACAAGTAGACTAAAGGTAAACCCCTCAAAGGCGAGAGGTCGGCCAGTTGGCCCATTTCCACCGTCCCGGGAATGCCCAGTTTCTTTAGCCCCGTCAACGCGCGCAGCGGCGAGACATCCTTCACTTTGTCCGTGAGAAACCCAAACGAGACCACCACGCCATTCTCAACTACTGGCGCTGGTTCAGAGAAACCCGCAACCTTCCCGTCAAAACCCGGGTTCAACTCTACCAGCTTCTTCACCACCGCCTTGACTTGCTCTTCCGCTGACAGCCCTGCCACTTGCTTCATCCATTGATCAAACCCAGGTTGCTCAAACGCCAGCGGCTGTTTTGGTCCGGCAACTGCAGAAGTTGATGACGCTGGTGGAAGGAACTTTGTTCCCGCCACAGCCCCCTTCTTCTTCAGCGGCACCAACCTCGCCCCGATGGACTGCTTCCCGCCTGATTCGATTTCGAAGTCTTTGGCGAAGAACTGAAAGCCGTCCTTTTCCACCTTGAGCCGATGCTGGCCGGGATCGACCGAGATGGTGATCGGCCCTTTTTCTCCCTGGCGGGTGATTTCGACCTTTCCCTCCCTATCCAGGACTTGCACCTTGGCGTCCGGCTCGTTGACGGTGACGACCAGCGTGCCGTCCTTGGTGCTCACCTTGACCACCACCAGGGCGGCCAGTCCGGCCAACAAAATCAGCGCGCCGAGGACGCCGCCCCCGACGAGCAGCAGCTTTTTCCGGTCTTTGGCGATCAGCGGCCTGGCCACACTCGCCGCATGAACGGGCTTTCTGGGCGCTAGGGAAATGTCGTGGAGAAAGTTCGTCAGGCCGGCATCCGTGGAGGGGCCCAGCGACTGCTGGGTATTGACCGACTGCTGCAGAGCAAGGCCGCATTGCTCCAGGGCGGTGATGACTTCGCTCATCGACGGGTAGCGATCCTCGGTCTTCTTCGCCAGCATCTTGCTGAAGACCGCCGCGACCGACTCCGACACTTCGGGGCGAGCCTCGCGTAGCGCGGGGATCGGTTGCTCCCGGTGGGCCAGCAGTTTTGCCATCACGCTTTCGCCGCCAAAGGTAGCCCGACCGGTCAGCAGGTAGAACAGCGAGCAGCCGAGGCTGTAGATGTCCGCGCGGGCATCCGCCGTCCTGGTGTTCAGGGCCTGTTCGGGGGCCATGTAATCGATCGTTCCCATGACCGCGCCGGCCGATGTCAATTCCGCCTGCGTGGGGGCGTCCCCGTCCCCGTTCAGACGAGCCAGGCCCATGTCGAGAATCTTGACGATTCCCTTTCTGTCCAGGAGCAAATTGGCTGGTTTGATGTCCCGGTGAACTATCCCTGCCGCATGAGCCGCCTCCAGTCCCCTGGCGGCTTGCAGGACGTAGTTCACGGCTTTGTCCACCGGCAGCGGCCCATTCTTCTTGACGAAGGCGGAAAGGTCGCTCCCCTCCACGAGCTCCATGACCAGGAAATGCACGCCGCCCGCCTGATCGGCATCGAAGGCGGCGACAATGTTCGGGTGGCTGATCTTGGCGGCTGCCTTGACTTCGCGTTCGAACCGGGCGATGGCGTCCTGGTCCTTGGTCATCGCCGCGTGCAGGAGCTTGACCGCCACAATCCGGTCCATGCGGCGGTGCCGGGCCTTGAACACCTGCCCCATGCCGCCGGCCCCGATTTTTTCCAGCAGGACGTAGTTGCCCAGCGTCAGCGACTTCCCCTTGCCGCGGTAGACCTCCTCGGCCTGATACTTCGTCAGCTTCTTCTTGCGCACGAGCTCACGGGCCAGATCCTCGGCGTCCTTCGGCTCCCCCTTGGGGGGCAAGAAGTCCTGGAGCGTGTCGCCCGTGAGAATCCCGCTGTCTTCCAGTTGGGCAACGAATTGTTCGAGTGCAAGGGCCATATTCGGGCTGTGGCGTAAGGCGATGGCCTTCCAGGGAGAAATGCCGGCAACTGAGCGATTCATTATCCCGTACTTGGGTGCCAATTGCGAGCGGAGAATGGAGCCGTTGCACAAGGTGTCCACCGACTGGAGCGTCATGACTGCCCGCAACATCATCGCCGGCCACATCCTCGAAGCCATCAATTACCTGCTCTGGCACCTTCTCGATGGACATCTTGGCAATCATGGGTGCTCCCGCCATGATATTCCTCATGCAACTTGGCAGCACCCTGATCGAAGATACCTTCGCCGAAGCTTTCGGCATGCGCTACGTCCGCTTAATTGTGACGGCGGCGGATGAATACTGGCTGGAGGCAGGGCTGCGGGAATTCACCGGCTACAGCTCGTCGGTCATCGCCTGCGACGCCGAAACGGGCGTCGAGCAACGGCTTTCCCCGGGGGAAACGCCGGATGGCCGCGTGGGGGCCGCCGTGCTGGTCTTCGGCTTTTCCACCGACGCCCTGAGCAAAGCGGTGCCGAACCGGACGGGCCAATGCCTGATGACCTGTCCCTCGACCGCGGTCTTCAACGGACTGCCGGAGGCGGCGACGAAAATCCCGCTGGGCAAGCACATCCGCTTCTTCGGCGACGGGTTTCAGAAGAGCAAGCAGGTGGCCGGCCGCCGCTATTGGCGAATCCCCGTGATGGACGGGGAGTTCCTGGTGGAAGATTCGCTCGGCGTGGAAAAGGGCGTCGCCGGCGGCAACCTCATCATCCAGTCCGACACGCAGACCGCCGGCCTGGCCGCCGCCCGCCGCGGCACCGAAGCCATCGCGTCCATGAGCGGCGCGATCACTCCTTTCCCCGGTGGAGTCGCCCGCAGCGGCAGCAAGGTCGGCTCGAAGTACAAGGGGCTCGTGGCTTCCACGTCCGATCCCTTCTGCCCCACCCTCCGCGGCCGGGTGGAGAGCAAGCTCCATCCCGCGGCCAACTGCGCTTATGAAATCGTGATCGACGGCGTGACTGAACAGGCAGTCGCCGAGGCCATGACGCTGGCCATCCGCGCCGCTGCCGGAGAAGGGATCGTCGCCATCACCGCCGGCAACTACGGCGGCAAGCTGGGAAAATTCCATTTTCACCTGCACAAGCTGCTGAGTTAGACCGCGCTCTCACCTTCTTTCCACGAAAGGCAAACCGATGGCAGACTGGCCACTGGAGAATTCCAAGGCTCCCTCCTTCACGCTCACCGCTAACGACGGCAGTCAGGTAAAGCTCAGTGATCTGAAGGGGAGCCCCGTGGTGCTCTACTTCTATCCCGCCGACGACACCCCCGGCTGCACGCGCGAGGCCTGTGCGTTCCGCGACCGGAGCGAGGAGTTTAAGAAGCTCGGGGCAAAGGTTCTCGGCATCAGCCCGGACGACGTCGCCAGCCACGTCAAGTTCCGGGACAAGTACCAGCTCAACTTCCCCTTGCTGGCGGACCCCGATCACGCCGTAGCCGAGAAGTACGGCGCGTGGCGGGAGAAAAACATGTACGGCAAGAAGAAGATGGGTATCGCCCGCAGCACGTTCCTGATTGACCGTGAGGGGAAGATCGTCAAAGTCTGGAAAGCGGTGAAGGTGGACGGCCACGATGAGCACGTCATCGCGGCACTCAAAGAGCTGACGCATTAGCCTGGGTGGCACGCCCACGGCTTTGCGTGGGCGTGAGCTCAGCCGCCGCGTCCACGCGACACGAACCCCGCGTGGACGCGGGGGCTAAGCATAGGCCGCTCGCCGATTCCTCACGTCCTTGCCCCCGCTCCGGGCAGTGGGGACAATCGCAGCATGACTGCCCCATCCACTCCGCATCCCTTCCGCACCACCCGCCGCGTGGAATTCAGCGATACCGACGCCGCGGGAATCGCGCATTTCACGGCTTTTTTCCGCTACATGGAGCAAGCCGAGCATGAGCTGCTCAGGAGCCTCGGGCTGAGCGTCTTCATGCCGGTGGACGGTCAGGAAATCACCTGGCCGCGAGTCAGTTCCAAGTGCGACTTTCGCTCGATGGCCAAGTTCGAGGAGGTGCTGGAGATTGCCACGAGCATCTCCCGTCTGGGAGAAAAGAGCGTCACCTGGTCCTTCCACTTCACCATCGGCCCGCGCGAAGTCGCGTCCGGCGAAATCACCGCCGTCTGCTGCCGGGTGAATCCCGATGGCACACTCTCTTCCACCCTCATCCCACCCCTGTTCCTCACCAAACTCCGCCCACTTGCCACTCACCACTAACCACTCGCCCCTCGCCACTCCCCTTGTCCTATCTCGCCGACCTCACCCTCCGCCTCGCCCGCGGCATTGCTGAATTGCCGGAGGAGTTCCGCGCGCGGCAAGTGAAGTACCTGCTGGCGGCTCAGCGCGAGGACGGCGGCTTTGCGGGGCGAGAAGGAGGCAGCGATTTGTACTACACCGGCTTTGCCCTGCGGTCGCTGGCCATGCTGGGTGAACTGTATGGCCCACCGGCGGAGCGAGCCGCGGCGTTCCTCCGCTCGCGGATGAGCGGGCAGGAATCCATCGTCGATTTCCTCTCGCTCATCTATGGCGGCATGTTGCTCCAGTCGGCAGCCGGGATTGATATCTTTGAGCAGGCGGCGGCGACTTGGCGAGACTCCATCGCGGCCGCCCTCGATAACCTCCGCCGCGACGACGGCGGCTACGCCAAGGGAGCTGAAGGAAACGCCAGCAGCACGTACCATACCTTCTTGGTTTTGCTCGTCCTGGAGCTCATCGAAAAGGCACCCCCGGAGCCGCAGAAGATCATCGCTTTCCTCCGCTCGCAACAGGCGGAAGAGGGAGGCTTCCGGGAAATCCGCGCCAGCAAACGGGCCGGCACCAATCCCACCGCGGCCGCCATCGGCACGCTCCGCATTTTGAATTCCTTGAACGAGCCGACGCGCGCGGACACGATTGATTTCCTCGCCGAGATGCAAACTGACGAAGGGGGCCTGCGGGCTAACACCCGCATTCCCATCGCCGATCTGCTCAGCACCTTCACCGGCCTGCTCACGCTGCAAGACCTCGACGGCCAGCAAGAAATCGACCTCGCCGAAGTCAAAAAATTCGTACAATCGCTGAGCCGCGACGAAGGCGGCTTTCACGGCGCAATCTGGGACCAGTCCCACGACGTGGAGTACAGCTTCTACGGCCTGGGATGCCTGGGACTCTTGGCAAAATCCGAAGTCCCTATCCGAAAACTGAAAACTGAAAACTGAAAACTGAAAACTGAAAACTCCCCATGCCCGACCTCGTCATCGAAAACGTCTCCAAATCCTTCCCCACCCGCACCGAACCGCTGGTGGTCCTGCGGGAAGTATCTCTAGCCTTGTCCGTCGGCGAAAACGCGGCTATCCAGGGGCCGAGCGGCTCGGGAAAAAGCACGCTGCTGCATATCCTGGGGGCACTCGACAGCCCCACCAGCGGCAGCGTGACGCTCCGCGGCCAGAACCCCTTTGAGCTCGACGAGCCGGGGCTGGCGAAGTTCCGCAACCACAACCTGGGTTTCATCTTTCAGGACCATCATCTGCTGCCCCAATTGACGGTGCTGGAAAACGTGCTGATTCCCGCCCTGGCCGCAGGCCGGCCCAGCAGCGAGCAAGTCCAGCGGGCCAAGGACCTGATCGAGCGCGTGGGCTTGAAGGAGCGGGCCGACCATCGCCCCGCCGAGCTCTCCGGCGGCGAGCGCCAGCGCGCCGGTGTCGCCCGCGCCCTCTTGCTCAAGCCACTGCTCCTTCTCGCCGACGAGCCGACCGGCAACCTCGACCGGAAGAGCGCCACCGCCATCGGCAACCTGCTCCTCGCCCTGCAAAAACAGGAGCCAACGATCCTCATCGTCGTCACCCACAGCCAGGAACTCGCCGCCCTCATGCAGAAGCGGTATCAGCTCGACGACGGGCGGCTGAAGGAAGCGTCGGGGTAGTGGAACTGGGTGGCGCGCCCACGGCTTTGCGTGGGCGTGAGTTCCAGGGGAGCACGGCCATTTCAGGCAGTTTCTGCGCCGGTCCAAAGTCGCTCCCAGGAACAGCACCCCTGCGGCTGGCGGGAGGTCTCCGGTATACTAAAGAGTCGGTTTACACAAACTTTTCAGGACTGCGGAGCGGCTCGGTGATTTCACCGCAAGGGCTTCCGCAAGTCGTTTAGCAGCATAAGGTTGTAGCGTTCTTATGGGCAAGCAGCACATCTACAGCATCGAACGACTCACCAAGAAGCATGGGCCGCGGGAGGTGCTCAAGGAAATCTGGCTGGCGTTCTATCCGGGTGCCAAAATCGGCGTGCTGGGGCGGAACGGCTCCGGCAAGAGCACGCTCCTCCGCATCATGGCCGGCATGGACAAGGATTTTGACGGCGAGGCCAGCCTCGCCGGCGGCTACACCAGCGGCTACCTCTCGCAAGAGCCGCAACTGACGCAGGGGAAGAATGTCTGGGACAACCTGCAGGAGGCCATTGCCCCGCGACGGAAAATGCTGGACCGTTACAACGAAATCAGCGGCCTGCTCGCCGAGCCGATGGACGAAAAGAAGATGGAAAAACTGTGCGACGAAATGGCCCGCCTGCAAGACCAGATCGAAGCCAACGGCGCGTGGGAAATCGACCGCGAGCTCGAAATCGCCATGGACGCGATGAACCTGCCGGACAAGGACGCCGATCCCGCCATCCTTTCCGGCGGCGAGCGCCGCCGCGTCGCCCTCTGCAAGCTGCTCCTGCAAAAGCCCGATCTGCTCCTTCTCGACGAGCCGACCAATCACCTCGATGCCGAGGCCATCAACTGGCTGGAGCGGCACCTGGCGGACTATGCCGGCACCGTCGTGGCCGTCACGCACGACCGCTACTTCCTGGACAACGTCGCCAAGTGGATTCTGGAACTCGACCGAGGCCAGGGAATTCCCTGGGAAGGGAACTACTCCTCCTGGCTCGTCCAGAAACGCGACCGGCTGATCAAGGAAGAGAGGCAAAGCGAGGCTCGGCAAAAAACACTCGCCCACGAGCTGGAATGGATTCGCATGTCGCCGCGGGCTCGCCAGGCCAAGAGCAAAGCCCGCATCAAAGCCTACGAGCAGATGTCCGCCGAGCGGTTTGAGGAGAAGCTGGATGAGTTCGAAATCCAGATCCCGCCCGGCAAGCACCTGGGGGATCTGGTGGTGGAAGCGGTCGGCGTGACCAAGGGCTATGACGACAAGATCCTGATCGACAACTTGTCGTTCCGCCTCCCTGCCGGCGGCATCGTCGGCGTGATCGGCCCCAACGGAGCTGGCAAGACGACCCTGTTCCGCATGATGACCCACCAGGAGGAACCCGACGCCGGCGAATTGCGGATTGGATCGACCGTCGAGTTCGGCTACGTCGATCAGAACCGGGATGCCCTGGCGGCCGAGAAAACCGTCTATGAGGAAATCTCCGGCGGCAACGACAACCTGGAAATGGGGGGGAAGAAGATCAACGCGCGGGCCTATGTCTCGCGGTTCAACTTCCGCGGCCCCGACCAGGAGAAAAAAGCGGGAGTTCTCTCCGGCGGGGAACGGAACCGGGTCCATCTTGCCAAGCTCCTCCGCCGCGGCTCCAACGTGCTGCTGCTCGACGAACCGACGAACGACCTGGACGTCGATACGCTGCGGGCCCTGGAAGAAGCCATTTTGAACTACGCCGGCTGCGTCGTCGTCATCAGCCACGACCGCTGGTTTCTCGACCGCCTCTGCACGCACATCCTGGCCTTCGAAGGGGACGGCTACGTCCACTGGTGCGAAGGGAATTTCCAGACCTACGAAGAACAGCGCAAGCAGCGCCTGGGCATCGCCGCCGATGAGCCGCACCGGTTTAAGTACAAGAAACTGCAGAGATAGGTAGGCCGTCACTCCGTGACGGCCCGGAGTGATCGTCGCCTCTCGTGAAAAGTCCTTTCGCGAAATGCCTGCTGCGTTGCGCCACGTCTTCTCCCGACCGTCTTGGAAAGACGGCCTACGCTAGCACGCCGCTTTCCGCCTTGCCCCTCCTCCGCCTGTTTCCCTATACTCCCGCCCCGCGCGAGTCCGCGCGGACCTCGTTCGTGGGAGGAGGAAGAGATATGGACAAGTTCATCGTTGCCGTGGCATTTTCGCTCATCGCGCCTGCAGCGCTGTTGGCGCAGACTAATTCGCCTGGCCCCCGGCGGGCAGCCATCAGTGCCCAGTCGACGACGTCATCTGGCGCGACCGGCAGCCGCGGTGGAGTGGCGATTTCACCCGCTCGCGCGGGAGGCTTCGGCAGCACGCAGGACAACGGTTCGTCGATGTCCGCCCCGGCATTTCCGCGGATTACCAACGTCGGGACCGGCGGAAGTGCTCCAGCGACATCCGGCAATTCCTCCTTCGGCAACTCGAACAATACTCGCCCCTCCTTGTCCCCCTCGACTCTCTTCGGCCGCCCCTCTTCCTCCACCAACCAGCCGGGCTTCTTCACGGCGGATACGCGGAGCGGACTTTCCGCCAGCACGCGAACGTCGTTTCAGCCGGGCGTGCTGCGGGTGGTGAAAGGGGCCGGCACGCTGCCGTCCGACGGCGGGCAGGTCTGGCGGGAGTACGACCTTTCGCCCTACACCTCGCGGGCTAAGAACCAGGAGAAGCCGGAGCAGGCGGTCATCGACTGGGTGCTCCGCGAGACCGGCACCGACGTCTGGTTCGCGGAGCCGCTCGGCATCCTCAGCGCCGGCCGCAACACCTTGCGGGTCTACCACACGCCGCAGATGCAGGAGCTGGTGAACGACGTGGTCAAGCGCCTCGTCGAGAGCGACATGGAGCCGCACTCGCTGGCCGTCCGCGTGATGACCATCAGCAGCCCCGCCTGGCGGACCCGCGCCCTGCCGCTGATGCGGTCCATCGATATTCAATCACCGGGCGTGGAAGCCTGGCTGCTTTCCAAGGAGAACGCCGCGATGCTCGTCGGCGAGCTGCGGCAGCGGGGCGACTACCGCGAAAACGTGACCCCCAATTTGCAAATTCAAAGCGGTCAGACCGAGACCATCTCCCGCACTCGGCCGCGAGTGTATCCCCGCACGGTGCGGCCGGTGAGCTACTCCCCCGGCATCGAGATGGTGAACGGTCAGATTGAGGAGGGCTTTGCCATGCAACTCAGCCCGTTGATGTCGCTGGACGGACGGACGTGCGATGCGGCCATCAAGTGCAACATCGACCAGGTGGAGCGGCTAGTGCCGGTCAATATCGACGTGAACGTCGGCGGCCAATCGCAACGGGCACAGATTCAGGTGCCGCAGCTCGTCAGTTGGCGTTTTCAAGAGCGGTTCCGCTGGCCGGCGGACCAGGTGCTGCTCCTCTCCTGCGGAGTCATCGCCAGTCCTTCCGGCAACGGCGGCAACAACAAACCGCTGACGCTCTTCGGTGCTCTGGGGCAATCCGGCGAGCGGGCCGACGCCCTGCTGATGGTCGAATGCCGCGGCAAGGCCAGCGAAGCGGGGCTGGATTTCGGCCTCCCCCCCGCAGCCCAGGCAGCCATGAGAAATGCGACTCCCACGACGAACATCCTCGCCAGCCCGAATACGGGCTTCACTGCGCCGTCCACTTCTCCCTATGTCCGCAGGCAGTACTAGATGGGGAAATCCGAAATTCGAATGACGAATGGCGAATGGCGCTGGCGGTTTCGCGCGGCGCTCGTCTTGATGGGTGCGCTCAGTTCATTTTCCGGTTGCGCTGCGATTCGCAATCCCTTCGCCTCGCGGAGCGCTATCGTCATCGAAAACCCGCTGTTCGTTCCGGCGATGGACCGCGAGTTCATCTGGAACCAGACAGTTGACGCCGTGGACGATTACTTTCGCATTGAGCGCGAGGAGCGGGTTCGCCTCATCGGCGGTGTGCTCACCGAGGGGCGGATTGATACGCATCCTTCCACTGGCTCGACGCTCCTGGAGCCGTGGCGAAATGACTCCACTCCCGGCTACGAAAAGTGGCATGCCACGCTGCAATCCATCCGCCGCCGCGCCACGGTGCGGGTGATTCCGACCGAAGGGGGCTATCTGATTGACGTGCATGTCCTCAAGGAGCTGGAGGATCTCGACAAGCCGGAGCACGCCACCGCAGGGGGCGCGACGCAGCGGCACGACGGCTCGCTCGTGCGGCAGGAAGGAGCTGCCGGCCGGTACAGCGCCACGCTCGGCTGGATTCCCATCGGGCGGGATCTGACGCTGGAACAGCAGATCCTCGCTGACCTGCAAGCCCGGCTGAACGTCACGGGAGAAGTCGCGCCGCTCCCCGCCACGGACGTGCTGGAAGAAATAAAGCCCGGTGCACGCTCCAAGGTCGAACTCGAATCTCTCCCCGAGCCGCTGCGGCGCGTGCCAGGGGAGTAGCGTTATCAAGAGCGTGATCGGCGTGCTTAGAACCCCTCGTCGTCATCGCGATCGCGCCGCTCATCACCACGCCGCTCATCACCACGGCGCTCATCACCACGGCGCTCATCACCGCGGCGCTCATCACCTTCGCGATCGCCGCCGCGAGGTCCGCCTTCCGGCCGGCCTTCAGGGCGTCCGCGTTCGGACGGTTCGCGGTGAGCGCCGTCACCAGCGCGTCCTCTCGGAGATCCACCGCCCACTCCAGGCATACCTGGCATTCCCATTCCAGGTCGGCCCATTTCTGGCATTCCTGGCATTCCTGTTCCAGGTCCACCGCCACGGCGCGCTTGCGGTCCACCCGGAAAGTCGCCGGGGCCGCTGCGGTCGTTCTTCAAAGCGGCAATCTGGCGGAGGATTTCGTCGAGCTTGCGGTCAATCTCCGCCATCCGCTGCTCCATGCCGCCGGGGCGACCAGCGTCCGGACCACGTTCACCGCCGCGAGGACCATCGGGACCGCCAGGTCCGCGACCACCGTCCGGGCCGCCGGGAGGAGGACCATCGGGCCGGCGACCGTCACCGCGAGGACCACGTTCGTCAGGACCGCGACCTTCTGGAGCGCGCCCTTCAGGACCGCGAGGGCGCTCGCTACGCCCTTCCGCTCCGCGTCCTTCGGGGCCACCTGGTCCGTGCCCCGGAGGGCCGGCATCACGTGGGCCGCCATCGCGCGGCCGGTCCGGAGGAATCCCCTCCTCATGCCGCGGGGGCGGGCCGTCCCGACCTTCCCGAGGTGCATCGTCGCTGAATACGGTGCCGGCTGCCAAGAGCGCGGCCGCAACCGGAACGCTCAGAGCCGCCCAGCGTCCCCATGTCCAAAAACTCTTCATGTCGCTTTCTCCAATAAGTGGTGAACCCATCGAACAAATTCCCTCAATTCCCCCGCGTGCCAAATGCCGCGCACACGGAGTGTGCGGGCTACTAATATCCGCCGCTGGCGCTAAAAGCCAAGATCGTCCTCGTTGCCGATCAGCTCCGCCAGGCGCTTCTTGATGATCTGATCCTTCCACTCGTTCCGCCTGGTCATCGCCTCGCGGAGCTTCTTGAGCTCGTCTTCCATCCGCTTGATTTGCAATTCTCGGCGCTGCTGGCGGACGTCGAAGTGCTTGGTGATGACCTCGGTAATCTCGGCCTTGATTTTCTCTCGGTCCTCTTGCTTCGCGGAGCGGAGCTTTTCCGTTAGCTCTCGCGTCTGCTGATCGAGGTCATAGTCGGAACGGTTCAGCGCGGCCATCTCGTGGTCTTCCTGGAAGTCGCGTCCGGGCATCATTCCGCCACCGGGCATTCCTGGCATTCCGGCCATGTCGTCTCCGGGCATTCCGCGCATATCGCCTCCGGGCATCATTCCGCCTCCGTGCATTCCAGCCGTCCCCATGCCCTTTCCAAGTCGCTCTCCCGACCGACCGCTGCGGAGTTCACGGCTAGGGGGGCCAAAGCCCGGACCGCGTCCACCGTCGCGCGGAGGAGGCGGGCCGACTTCTCGCACCGGCGGACGGTCGCGCGGGCCATCGGGGTCGGCATCCCGCACAGGCGGCGGACGAACAGATGCACCTTCGCGCCGCGTCTCGCGCGGCGGCTCTTTCGGTTTGGGCTCCTGGGCGTGAACGGTGGCGAGTGCGGTGAGCACTGTGCCGATGCCGAGGAGGGAGTAGATGAGGCATTTCATGAATTTGCTCCTGGAATGAACTCTAGATTTCAAATCGCTTTCCTTCGTTTGCGCTTCAGGCTGGTGTCGAAGCTACAGCGCCCCTTCATCCAAATCCTGGGCCATCTGCTGGAGCTGGTAGGTCAGGGTGGAGATGGAAGCGTCGAGCGGCAGCGCGGGGTTTTGAAAGGTCTGCATCTGAGCAGCAGCGAGCGAAATTTGGGAATCGAGCGAGTCGTCCCAAGTCCAGTTGCTACCGTCGTTCTTGTTAATCCCGTGGAAAGGAGTTTCCACACCGGGCGCGGGTTTCATGCGCGGCGTTGCCGCCAGATTGTTGTGCGGAGTGACCGCCTTCGTTGGCTTGGCGATGGGCTGCTGGTCGAACCAACCGCCGGTATACGCCACCATGAGCAGCAGCGATGCGGCCAGAGCGCCGCCGAGCAGAGCCGCCACAGCTATCCAACCCTCGCTCCTGCGGCTTGTTTCGGCCAGCGGCGGAGCGGCAGCGATCTCGCGCTGCAATTTGCCAAGGAGTGCCGCTTCGTCGAAATGGCCACTGCACTTGTCGAGTGCGGATGACAGGACGCCCCAGCCTTCGCGGAGCGCGCCTGCGTCGGCATCAAATCCCTGCTCGGGGGCGCTAGAAGTTGCCAGTTCCAATTGTTTCAATTCGTCATTCGTATTCATGTGGCGTTCTCCGCCAGGTGTTTTCGTAAAGCCAGCAGACCGCGGCGAGCGTGGCTGAGCGCGGTGCTCAGCGGGCAGCCGACGACCTGGGCGATTTGTGCGAAGTCCATTTCTCCGTAGTACCGCAGGAGCAGCACCCGCTGCTGCACTTCGGTGATCCGGTCGAGCGCTTGTCGTAACTCCGCTCGGGATTCTTCCCGCACAAGCCCATCGTCCGGTCGGGGCGAATTGTCCGTGGGCTCTAGTTGTCGCCAGGTTTCTTCATCCACCGTCCGTTCTTTGCCCTGCCGCCGGGCTCGGTCGCAGGCCAAATTGTCGGCGATTCGCAGGAGCCAGGCCCGTTCATGCCCTTGCTCTTGGTAGCGATCCCGCGCCTGCCAGGCCCGCCGGAAGACCTCTTGCGTAAGATCGTCCGCGACGTCTGGCCGGCGAACCAGCCCCAGCAAATACCCGCGCACGGAGCGTCCATGTTCGCGGACCCAGCGCGATACCGCATCGGAGTCGCTAGGACGGTCAGGAGAAGGCATTGCTACTACCTTAACGCGGCTGCCGGGACGTTATTGCGGGTTCGAGTGGAAAAAATGACAAATCGGGTACGAGAAAGAGGGAATGGGACAGGGAAAAAAGTCGGCGCAACGCGGTCAATCCAGGAAAGCCAGTTCCTTTGACCGAGCGCGCCGGCAGTTTTCGAACGCCATGCCGAAGCGGCGCAGGATTTCACGGGGAGTGCTGCCAATTGACTGACGAAGCCCTCTCCTAATTCTGCTCCAGCACTTTCTTCCACTTCTGGGGCACGCCTCGATAGGCTTGCTGGTAAGCCTCTTCCAGAGGAACTGAGATATAGTTTGTCGGACTGAGGAACAGAGGCATGGGAATCAGAACGTCGCCCACCGCAATCGGCTCGACGTAAGCGCGCCACGGCAAAGCGCCGACGTAAGACGCTAGTGTCAGTGGCTTGTCTGGCGGGGCGAAATGCGGTTCTCCTCCCAGCTCATCCCAAATCACGCCATGAATCCCCTGCGGGTCGCGCTTCGTGGGCGGGTAAGGGTCCACGATCAGTAGGTGGCAACCCTCATTGAGGGCATCGAGCGCCTTTTCGACAAAGTTCCGAAACCGCTGAGCACTCGACTTATTGCCGAAAGACATGATTTCAATCACGGCAATGATCCGGTCATCCGAGGCGTGGCGGATGCCAACGCGGCTTTGTTTTCGGGTGTAGTACTCGTGCTCGATTTCGACGGAGATTTTTACTCGCGGCGGGGCCATTGCCACCGTCGTCGTTCCAGTGGGTTCATCGAGTTCCAGTGATTCCGCGTCTTCTCCCTCGTGCAAGGTAAGCACGTCGGCATTGGGTCCGCTCACGCCTTGTTCAACTTGGGCATAGTAATCGGGAGGCAACAAGCCGTCGTTGAGGGTGCTGCGCAGTTGAACGACCCAGCCTTGATGAAAGTCACGGAAAGTTCCCGCCAGCACGCGCTTCCAATCATGAATAGGCATGACTCGCCCTCATTACGATTGTCCGATCAATCACATTCCATGATACCGAACCCGCTGTCGTAGTTGCGAGAAAGTCTACTTCTTTTTCTTCTTCCCCCTCCCCGTTTGCACGCTCGTCCCTTGCAAATGCGGCAGTGCTGCCAGCTCCATCAGCTCGGCGAGTCCGGCGGCGGCGAACTCGCGGCCGGTGACGTATTTGCCCGGACGCATCCAGGAGTCCAACTTGTCCTGCGGCATGCCGAGCAATTTGGCCAGCACCCCGTCCATCTCCTGTTCCAGGTGGCCGAAGTGTCGGGCCCATTCGGCGGCTTCGGAGATTTCCACATGCTCGCCGCTTTCCCATTTCATGGGGTGGAATAGCAGGATGCTGTGCGGCGTGACGTACCTTCGCTTGCAAGCCGCCAGTGGCCAGAGGGCGGCCGAGGAACATTCGCCGGTGACAATGCCGGTCGCTTGCAGATCCCGAATGACCAGCAGGGACATCAGCGAGAGGGCGGCATAGGCGCTGCCGCCCGGCGAGTTGAAGTACAGGATGCACTCGCCGCCGACCGGTACGGAGAGGAGCTTGTCGCAGATGTCGGTCTCATGCTCGGTCAGCTCGCCGACGATGGGGATTTCCAGCGGCCCTTCGGGAGTGTCTTCTTCTCGTGCCATAACGGTTCGCCACTGGAGCAAAGCGTCTCATTGTGCCGGTTTTGCGGGTGGAAGCAAGCGCCGCGCCTCGCCCGGAGGCGGCGTGTATAATGAAAGGTCGGTAGCAGCTTCCTTCACGAGCAGCCGTTGAAAAAGGGGTCTGGCTCCGAGCCAACCCTATCGTGGTGGTAACGACAACGGGTCGCGGCGAGGTGCCTGACCCCTTTTTCAACAGGCTGACGGGGCTTTCCTTCTACCCAGCAGAGCGATGGGCATCAAGTTTCTTTGCCCCAACGGGCACAAAATGAACGTGAAGGCGTTCCTGGCGGGGAAGCGCGGGAAGTGCCCCAAGTGCGGCGCGTCGGTCCGCATCCCGCAAGAGACGCCGGCCAGTGATAGCGGCGAAGACTTGCTCGGGGATGCCAGCTTGCCGGCGGCAGCGGTTCAGACGGCGGTGTCCGTCGCGCCCGTTGTCGTTAGTGCTTCAGTTGCTCCATACGTCGCGCCGACGGTTCGCGCGGTGTTGCCCGCGGGTGCTCCCGCCATTCCCTCCGTTCCCGTGATGACGCCGGGCTATCAACCGTCTGGTTCCGCAGTGATGCGGGCAGTTCAACAGGCATCTGCCCCGCTGCCGATGGGGGTGGACCCGATTTCGCAGGCCCCGAGCTCCATCTGGTATGTCCGGCCCCCTAGCGGAGGACAGTATGGACCGGCCCGCGGCGACATCATGCGGAAGTGGGTCTCGGAAGGGCGCGTGAGCGGCGATTCGCTCGTCTGGCGCGAAGGCTTTCCGGAATGGAAGACCGCCAGCCTGCTCTTCCCTTCGCTCGCTGGCGTGGGTTCGCCGGCAACCGCGGCTGGACCTCCGCCCCCGCCCGCTGACTCACCGGACGTACCCAAGGTCACGCGTGCGGTGCGAACGCTCAATGCGTACGAAGCCCGCAAGAGTAAAGGGACGGGGATGGCGATCGCCATCCTGGTTGTGCTCGGTATCATCTGCGTCGCCCTGGTCATCGGCCTGGCGGTGGTGCTCAGCCAAGGGACCGGCAAGGAAGCACCCAAAAAATCAGCGGCTGTGACGCGCCTTACGCCAGCCGCCGGGCCTGCACCACGCGGGCCAGACCGGCGAGATCCTTGAGGATGACGGCGGCTTCATAAGCGTTTGACTGACGCACGAGTTCCACCACCGCCGTCGCAATCAACGGGCTGACCTCCATCAGCAGATAGCCCCTTTCTTTCAACCGTTCCGCTGCTTGCGGAATGAGGCGGGCGATAATCTCCGTGCCGTTGGGCCCCGCGAACAGCGCCAGTCGCGGCTCATGGTCGCGGACTTGCGGGGCGAGCGTGGCCTCTTCCTGCAGGCCGATGTAGGGCGGATTGCTCACGACCAAGTCCAACTGCCGTTTTGGGGGTAACTTCTCCAGCAAGTCTGTCTGAAGAAACTCGATGCGCTCGCTCACTCCGTGGTCAGCCGCATTCTGCCGTGCGACATCGAGCGCGGCGGGGCTGATGTCCGTTGCCGTTATTCTCGCACTCGTCGCGTGCTTGGCGAGCGCGACCGCAACCGCTCCGCTGCCGGTGCCGACATCGGCGACGAGCTGACTGGTCCCCTCGCCCCTTGGGAGAGGGTGAGGGTCTTGGCTTCCGGCGTCTTCCGGTCGGCCGCGCGTTTCACCCTCACCCCGGCCCTCTCCCAGGGGGAGAGGGAGTTTCAGCAAATCGACGGCGACGACGACGAGGTGCTCGGTTTCCGGCCGCGGAATCAGCACGTCGGGCGTGACGCGGAAGGAGAGCGAGTAAAACTCCTTCTTGCCGACCAAATAGGCGACCGGCGTGCCCGAGGCGCGGCGCTTGACGAGGTCGCGGAAAGCGGACCGCACATCGTCGGGCACGATTTCTTCAAATGCGGTGTAGAGAGCAATCCGCTCGCAGTGACGGGCCGTCGCCAGCAGCACTTCCGCGTCCAGCCGCGGGCTGGGGGATCCGCTCTTCTTAAGAAAATCGGCTGTCCAGGTCAGCAGCCGCCCCACCGTCCATGTTTCGGGCTGCGTCATGGGTAGCCGGCCAGTTGAAATGCGAGGAGCGAGACAGAACCAGTTTCCCGATATCCACCAACGGGGACAATGGGGCACGGCATTACTGTAGGGTGCATAAGCGCAGCGCCATGCACGCGCGAACGACGCCGATTACAGGGCACATCACTTCAGAAATTGGGACTGGCTCACGCGTGCATTTCGTGGAACTCATGCACCCTACAGCACACCGCTTGCCCCCGCGGAGAGACAGACTCATACTTCCCCCGTGTTCTTTCCCTATCAGACCGACGCGCCGCTCTATCACTGGCCCATCGCCACGGTGGGAACCATCGTGGTCAATGTGCTGGTGTTCATCTACATCTTCACGCGGCCCGAAGAAACCGCCAAAGCCATCGACGACGCCTGTATGCTTCAATACGGCCATTGGCTGCCGTGGCAGTGGGTCACGTCAAATTATCTCCATGCCCGTTTTGATTTCATGCACCTGTTCGGCAACATGATCCTCCTCTGGAGCTTTGGCCTGGTCGTGGAGGGGAAGGTCGGTTGGTGGCGGTTCCTGCTGATTTACAACGGCATCGGCATCGCGGAGTGCGCCCTGGAACAGACGCTGGCGCTCGGCTTTGAAGAAGGGCACTCGTACGGGGCGTCCGCCATCATCTACGGCCTCATCGCCATCGCCATGATCTGGGCACCGGCCAACGAAATCAGCATCTATGTCTTGCTGATTTTTTATCGGGTTATCTGGTTTACCTTCGATTGTTCCATCTGGCTCTATGCCGGCATTTCCTTGGCCTTCGAACTTGCGATGGGAATCCTGGCTGTCGCGCTGGCAGACAATGTGGCGGCGGCCGTCACCAGCCAGGCACTGCATCTGGCCGGTGCGGGGTTCGGCTTTGCCGTGGGCATCGCCTTGCTCAAATTGGGCTGGGTCGACTGCGAGAACTGGGATGCGTTCTCGGTCTGGTCGGGGCGGAATGAAAAGAAGAAGCACGAGCTTGCCCAGGAATATATCGAGTCCCCGCAGGGCCAGGCGGTGATTGCTAATAAGCGGGACACGATGCTCAAGATCATCCGCCATCACCTGGCCGCCGGCGATGCCGCCGCCGCCCTGGTCGTCCATCGTCGCGGCATCGCCCAAATGCCAGCCTGGCGGCTGCCGGAGGAAGATCACGTCGCGCTCATCACCGGCCTCCGCAGCCGGCACCTCTATGACGACGCCATCCTCGTCATGGCCGAATACCTGAAGCTGCACAACCAGCGCGAACCCCTCATCCGCCTCGCCCTCGGCCAGGTTCTGCTTACCAAGGTGAAACGTCCCGCCCAAGCCGCCAGAGTCCTATCCAAAATCATCCCCCACGGCCTCGACCCCGCCCAGCAACAACAAGCCGCCTCGCTGCTGGCCAAGGCGCAGATGCAGGCGGAGGAAGACCCATATGAGGTGGCAGGAGAGGACTGGTGAGAATGGGCTTATTCTGCGCCATTGGCCGTTCGCTGCGGATCGGCAGGTTCGTCAAGTATTGTCCGTTTCCTCCACAATCTTAACTTCGTCGACGCTCAGGCCATATAGCTCATAGACCAGCTCATCGATCTGCCGGTCCAACGTGGCACACCTAGCCTCGTAATAGTTCCGGTCCCTATCAGACTTGGCAATTACGAATTGCTTCCTAGCTTCAAGTATTGAGTCGACATTCCCGATGAGCTTGTCTCGGTAGTTCTCGATAATATCGGCCGCATCGAGTCGGCGTATGGGAAGCTGACGAAAGTCATTTGGATTAATGTTCACATTCGGAAAGTGGGCTTTATACCAAAAATTCAGAAGGGTCGAGTTGAAACAGGCAAGAATATATTTCAAATCGTATGTCGAGTTGTCCTTGGCGATAATATTGGCGAGATTGTGCGCGTTGTAATAGCCAGCGTCGTCATGCGTTGCCACCAATCGACGCGCCAGCGACTTGTTACGCATGGCATGAAGAAGAATCTTCGGACGTGCGAAAAACTTCTCGTCCCGCGCACACCATAGCCAAGCGCCGTAGCTAACGTACTCTCCGCGCCACTTTGTCTCATATCGGCCAATGTTTTTTCCACGTAGCAACCGTTTCCAACCGGTTTGCCGCGTCGCACTGGTATATTTAGACTTCAGTGAGTCGGCCTCCGTCTTGTAAAGAATGATTCCTTGGCTGGATTCGGTAACTTCGCCAAGGCGTACCGAGATAGCTTCGATTTTCCGAAATAGTTGCACCTGTTTCGGATTTGCATGGACGTTGAGTTTGAAATCGTCATCTTCATTAAGCGATTTCTGAGCAATCGTAAAGGATTCGTCCCAGCTTCGGGAATCGACGCGGCTTTTTTCGCTCTTTGCCGCTAATTTGTAAATGTTGATGGTGTTTGAGTTGCGTATCTTGACGTCAGGTTCACGAATCAAAAACAACAATACATTGTCAACCGTCACTCCTTTGAATACGCCTTGAGGCAAATCGACACATTGCTCGATCCGTACCGTTTCGTGAATGCGTTTCCGAAGTATGCTGTATGAATGACCCATGAGAAACGTGTTGGGCAGAATATAGCCAAAGCGACCTTGAACACGAAGCAACGAAAGCGCACGGAGTACGAATACCTGATAGATGTCATATCGCTTGCCAAGCTTCCCGTCCTCGCCGTAGGTTCCGATAAAATATCGTTTCTCATTCTTTCTTATATTCTCGATCTGGACATAGGGTGGATTGCCTACTACCGCATCAAAGCCGCCCCGCTTGATAACCCCAGTGAAAGCGTCCTTAAAGTCCATCGGGTTGAGCTTGCGTTCTTCGTCAGTGTCAAAAAGCTTTCCCTCAAGGATATCCGTTCCGATAAGCGAGTTCCCGCAAACAATGTTCTTGTTAAGCGACGGCAGGATGGCAGCGTGAATCCTTTGCTGGTAACCGCTAGTCGAAGCAATGGTCTCTTCGTCCAGGAGCTTGAGATACAGCGAGAACTGAGTCACCTCGACGGCCTGCGGGTCAATATCAACACCGTAAATATTATTGAGTAAAATCTCGCGTTTCTTTTCTAGCGACAGGTGCAGGATGCCGTCTTTCGTGACGCACTCTCCCTTGCGAGCTTTCGTCGGGTGATCGGTATAGTATTTGGCATGGTACTGAAGCAACAGATCGTAGACTCCCAGGAGGAACGAGCCGCTGCCGCAGGCAATATCGGCGAACCGCATTTCGGCGATTTTTTCGGGGGTCTTCCCCTCAATCAGCTTGCCGACAGTGTTTTCGACGATGTAGCGGACGATGTAATCGGGCGTGTAGTAGACGCCGCCTGCCTTGCGGACTTCAGGTTTCGGCTCGACTTTAGCCCGCTTTTCGGTCGCAACGATCACGTTTCCGAGAAAACGCTCGTAAATCGAACCCAGAATGTGAATTGGAATTGCATTGAAGTCGTAGGGTGAATTCCGATTCGAGATGCCTTCGCAGATTCGAGCGAAGGCATCGTCATCGACCGGAAAATCGGCCTTGTCGAGCACTCCGTGCTGCTTGAAGACGATCCCGTTGTAGATCTTGTCGAGCCGACGGGATGCGGAGACGAAATCGCTCCAAGCGGTCCCTCGCTCGCCGAATGAGGTGACGAAGTAGGAAGGCTCAATCAGCTTGTCTTCCAGGAATCGCATGAACACCAGGCGGTCCAGCGTCCGCTGCGTCACCTCGGTCAAGGTTTCGCTATCCAATTCTGGATTACGGCTCTTAAAGGCTCTCGCCAACGACAGGCGATACTCGTCCAGGTCTTCGAGAAAGGACTCGTCGATGCTCTTATACGCACCGGCAAACTGTCCGCGTTGCTTCGCACCGTCTTTCGCCTTGGGAAGTGTTTTGGCGTATTTTTCCAAAGCCCCGGCTGCGACGGCCTCTCGGGAAAAGAGCCAATAGAGCTTGGCGAACTTCTCCCGATCGAGATAATCCTCAATCTGGAATTTCTCGACGCACATCTGGATCGACCGGTCAATATCGGGCTTGTAGCGGCAGTCGAGCAGATGGAGTTCTTCAAAGTTGGTCAGGCCCACGAGCGGGCTCTGCTTGTTCCAGCCGTAGCGAACCGCCTGAAAGTAATTGTCAGCCGTCTTGATCTCTCCGGACGGTTTTTTGGCTTCGACCAGGAGTCGCGGGTCGCGGAAATTCGGGGCGATATGGAAGGCGTAGTCCGCCCGCCGCTTGGCGGCACCCATCGCAACCGGGCGCTCAACCTTTACCTCCTGCTCAAACGGGTTCGTTTGCGTCTCGTGGTTCACATCCCAGCCGAGGGCGATGAAAAACTTGTCGATGAAATCCTTCCGTACCTGGGCCTCGGAATAATCGGGGGCAACGTAGGAAGAGTGATGCGCCCGGTAATCGACCGCAAGTTTTCCAATGGCGAGAAACGCCTGGTCCAATCCTTGGGTCGTCATGTTGCGCTATCCCGTAGCGGCATGGGGCGGAGATTTCGAGCAGGGTTCCCAGCGCGAAGGACGAATTCTAATGGGTCGGGCACGGGACGGATACTGGACACTTAAGCCCTCGCCCGGACTCTCGCAAATCGAAGAAATAGGGCAAACTGGCAGCTTGCCCAACGAGATGGGACTTACAGCGCTTCCGGCGGAGCCGGCGGCGGCTCGAATTTGGGAGCGGAGATGTCGTCGCGGTCGTCGTAGTCGCTGTAGGTTTTCCGCGGCTTGGGTTTGGAAGCGGTTTCGCCGGTGAGTTCGCCCGTGAAGTCGATTTGGGACTGAATGTCCGAGAGGCCGCGGCGAAACTCGCGGTACATTTTGGCGAACTTGCCCACATGGGTTGGCAGGTTCTTGCCGAACAGCAGAATGGCCACGATGGCGACGATGACAAGTTCCGAGGGACCTAGACCGAACATGGCGTGTGCTCACGGAAAAGGAGGGGCGCTCAGGCGGGGAGAACGAGGCAGGACCAATCAGCAGCCGGGGCCGCGCGGAATTCAGCGCGGCGATTGCATCATCCAGCCGCTACTCTTTGCTCTTGTCCGTCACGGTCGCGGTGGTGTTGTCGTCCGGCTCGCCCTTGGCGTTCAGACCTTCCTTGAAGGTGTTGACACCTTTGCCCAAGGAGAACATCAAGCTGGGAAGACGATGGCCGAAGAGAATGAGGATGATCACCGCCACGATGATCAATTCCGTCTGGCCAATCCCGAACATTCCAAGAAGGGGGGACATAGCATCGCTCTCGCACTTAAGGGTGAATAACAGAACCACCTGTGAGCGGCGAAAGCGGGCAAACCGCCCGGCTGGGCGATGCCTGAACCAACTCACAACCTGAAAACGCGGTAGGGGATACCGCGGTACTCATTACAACCCTGATTCTATACAAACCGGCGCTTGGGTGTCAAACGGAATGCGGGAAAATGGGGGCCACGGATGGAACACGGAAGGACACGGATAGGAAGGATTGGAATAGAACGGAACTACTTATGGGACAGCGGCTTGCCATCATTGTGAATCCCCAGGGGGGTGCCGGCCGGGGGATGGCTATTCTGGAGCGGGTGCGGCCGGTGTTTGCGAAAGCGGGGATGGAGTTGGAGGTGCATACCACGACTCATCGCGGCCATGCCAGCGAACTCGCGGCGCATCTCGACTTTGCGGGATATGCGGGGCTGTGCAGCATCGGCGGCGACGGCACCAATCATGAAGTGGCCTGCGGCCTGATGAGGCGGGCATATCCGGCCGAGGTGCCCCTGGGAATTATCCCCGGCGGGACCGGCAATTCAATGGCGGAGCATCTGGAGTGCCTGGACCCGGTCACAGCCGCGCGGAAGATTGTCCAGGGAAACATTGTCCCGCTTGATGTCGCCCGCGTCACCTCCGAAGCCGGCATTGACCACTCCATCAACATCGTCGGCTGGGGGGCGGCGGTAGACATTAATCGCACGGCGGAGCGCTTGCGGTGGCTGGGCTCGGTCCGCTATTCCGCGGCCGCGCTCTGGGAAATCCTGCGGGCCCGCCGCCGGCCGCTCAAGCTGACGCTCGATGGCGAAGTGACGGAAGACAAGTTTCACATGGTCGTCGCCTGCAACACGCGCTTCACCGGCAGCGGGATGCAACTCGCGCCGCGCGCCAAGCTCGATGACCGGCTGCTCGACGTCATCATCGTCCGCCGCGCCACCCGGCGGCAAATGCTTGAGCTCTTCAGCCGCGTCTTCGATGGCTCGCATGTGGACTTGCCGTTCGTGGAGTACCGCCAGGTCGGCGCGCTGGAGCTTTCCTCCCCCGGCCGCGAACCGCTGAATCTCGACGGCGAACTGAAACGGAACCTGCCGATCCGCGTGGAAATGGTGCCGGCGGGACTGCGGATCTTCGCGTAAGAGGCAGGGAGAATTTTGAAATTCAGATTGCCGGTGAGATCCAGGGCAGCTCTTTCCCGGAGCGAAGAATGTGCTCACCGCTTCTATTACCCCGCGAAGTGCCGGCGGACGCGAGTTCGCCTCGTTCGTGTTTAAGTCCTTAGCCAGGCGGTGGTTAGTAACCGGGGCTAACGCCCTCCGCTCGCCAAGAAAACGGCGCGGTCAATCAATTCCGATTCCGCGTCGTCTATACTTAGTAAGTCGTTGCGCGCCGGGGCTTACGAAGCGCGCATCCGCAGCAAGAGGTATTCCTTCCGATGGCTACTGGAACTGTCCTTCCACCCGTCCCGCCGCCAGTCATTCAGGCTGCGCCGCAGGCCCGCCGGACGTCGCAGATCATTGAGCGCCAACTCGGGCGGACGAAGTTCCATGTGCGGCTGGTGGACTTGATGGCGCGATTCGCCGTGCTGGTGGTTGGCGTGCTGGGCTTTTTGCTCGTGGCAGCGCTAATTGACCACTGGTGGGTGCTGCCGCTGGGAGTGTGGGGGCGGACGATTGCTTTCTTTCTGCTTGTAGGAGGCGTCGTCTATTACGGCGTGACGCAAATTGCGCCGCTGTTCATCCGCCGCATCAACGAGACTTACGCCGCCCGCGCGATTGAAGAGAGCCAGCCGTCGCTGAAGAACAGCCTGATCAACTTCCTGCAGCTGCGCGGCGATCGCAGTGGCGTGCGGGAGGTGGTGTATGAGGCGATCGAGCGGCGGGCCGCGGAAGACATCGCTTCGGTGTCGGTGGAATCAGCCGTGGACCGAGCGCCGGTGATTCGCGTGGGCTATGTCCTGCTGGGAGTGCTGGCGGTCTGTGCCGCGTACAAAATTCTCTCGCCGAAGGATCCGTTTCAGACGTTCGCCCGCGTGATGGCTCCTTGGTCCGATATCGACCGCCCCTCGCGCGTGCAGATCAGCGATGTGCAGCCAGGTGACCTGACCGTTTATCGTGGCCGCTCGCAAACCATTTCCGCCACCGTGGAGGGCGTGCGGGAAGGCCAGCCCGTGAAGCTGCTCTATTCCACTGCCGATGGCCAGACGGTGGACCGCGAAGTGCCGATGAAGCCGGGGGCCGGGGGGTTGCGATTCTCCTGCGAATTGCCGCCGCTGGAAGAAAAGTCCCTCCCCGATGTTACAAAACCGGGCTTGCAGCAGGACATCAATTATCGCGTCGTCTCCGGCGATGCGGTGACGAGCGAATATCGCCTGAGCGTCGTCGATGCTCCGGCGATGGTGGTGGAAAAAGTGGAGTATCAATTCCCCGCGTATACGAACAAGGCTCCGCAAACGCTGATGCAGGGGGACATCCGGGCTCTCGAAGGAACCAAAGTCACGATCCACGTCTCAGCCAATCAGCCCATTCGGGATGCAGTGCTGGAATTCGACCCGACATCAGTCGGCTCGGATGTGGCCGCCGGTAACAGGCCGTTGAAGAGCGTGCCGATGCAGTTTGACGGGCAGAAGGCTCGCGTCACGCTCACGCTGCTGCTCAAATCCGACCGCAACACACCTTGGCACGGCAGCTATCAGGTTCGGTTCACCAATCCAGAGGGGGCTCGCAGTGAACAGCCGGTGGTGCATGCGCTGGAAGTGGTGCGGGATCTGGCGCCCGAGGTGCAGATTCTCGCGCCGCTCAAGAAGGTGGCCCTAGTGCCGGAGAATGGCTCGCTGCCGATGGAGGTCCGTGCGATTGATCCGGACTACGCCCTCAGCAAGCTACATCTGCGAGGAACGTCGCAGGGGAAGACGGTTCTGGATGAGGAACTGTTGAAGGACGCCGCCGCTTCCACACAGGCAGTCGCCAAATATGTCTTCCGCCCGAGCGAGCACAAACTGGTTGCTGGCGATGAGCTGACGTACGTTGCCAGCGCGGCCGATAATCGGACTTCGCCGGAGACGGGCGCGGCGGAGCCCAATGAAGCGAGCACCGCGCAGTACGTCGTGCGCGTGACCGCGCCCGTGGAGGCGAAACCGCCAGCGGAGAAGAAGCCGGGCGAGAAACCCGGTGAGAAACCGGAGGAGAATCCAGAGCAAAAGCCCGGTGAAAGTCCGGAACAGAATCCCCTGGCAAAACCGGGCGATAAAACCAAGCCTGGCGAAAATCCGATGCCAAAACCAGGTGAGAAGCCCATGCCTGGCGAGCGTCCGGAGGAAGCGCCTGGCGAGAAGCCAATGCCCGGCGAGCGGCCCGACGAGAATCCAGACGAAAAATTCGAGCAGAAGGGGAGTGAGAAGAACAAGGGAGATAAATCGAGCGAGCCCAAGAAGGGGGACAAGGGAGGCGAAAGCTCCAGCGGCGGCAAGAGCGAGCAGAAAAACGGCGGCTCTTCCGGCGGCAACAGCGAGCAGAAAGGCGGCAAGGAAGAATCGGGGGGCAGTGGCGGCAAAGGCTCGGAAAAACCCGATGCGAATTCCCAGCCCAGCAGCGGCGGCGCGGAATCGGGACAAGGAACCTCCGGCCAGAAATCCGGTGGTCCCCCGCAGCAGAATGGCGGCGAGGGGAGTGAGGGAGGCGAAGGCAGCGAATCCGCCGAAGGGGGCAACGCCTCTGGCCAGCCGAGCAAGACGGATCATGCCGGCGATGCGATTGAGAAGATTCTGAAGAACCGGGAGAAGCAGGCGGAGAAATCAGGCAATCAGAACCCGATGCAAAATCCTGGTGCCGGGGGCGCAGAAGAACCCATGCCGGGCGAAGGGGCATCCACCAAGAGCGGCGAGCCGAAAACGGGGGACAAGAGTGGTACGAAAAACGACAATAAGTCTGGCGAGAAATCGAGCGGCGAAGGAATCGGGGAAAAGACGGGAAACAAGACGGCCGCAAAGTCTGGGGACAAGGCCGGGCAGAACCCGATGAACGCCGGCGAAAAGAATGGCGAGAAGCCTGGAGAGAAGGTCGGCCCTGGCGGCGAACAGACCAAGCCCGGCGAGGAAACTCAGGAGAGCGGCGCGAAGGGTGCCAAGGGCAAGGAACCCGATGCGGGAACACCCGGCAGCAAACCGATGGGCGCGGCAAACGACAAACAGACCCCCAAGGAAAAGGCCGGGCAAGGAGAGAAGAAAGATGCCGGCAATGGCAGGCCCGGCGAATCGGGCGCGGGCCAAGGGACGAAAGAAAAAACGGGCAATGCCGACAGCCAGGCTGGCAACGAAGGCAAGAAGAAATCGCAGCAGCCGGACGGTTCTCAGGCCAAGAGCAGCGAGGCGAGTCCGCCGGGCCAAGGCAAAGAATCGGATTCTCAAGGGAATGAATCCGGTGACAAAAAAGGGGGCGGAAAGACCGGTGAAGGCGAGTCCGCGAACAAGGCGGGCAACAAGAACCCCGGCAGTAACAGCGTGGGTGATAAAGGCGCGGGAGCGGCTCCGGAAAAAGGCGCTGGCAGCAAGACCGGCGACATCCCCGGCGAGGATAAAAAATCCGGCGGCTCCGAGGGTGCCAAGGGCGAAAAGTCCAAGTCCGGCAGCGGATCTCTACCCGGCGAAGCGGGAAAAGAGCCGGGCGGCAAACCGGGTGAGAAACCCGAGGGCGATCCTGCCGAGGCGCAAGGGCCGAGCGAAAAAAGTGGTAGCCGCGAGGCCAAAGGGGACAAGACCGGCCGCGGCAAGGCCGACGGCGGAGGTGGCCAGCCCGGTACTGAGGAAGGCCCGCCGCCTTCGGTCCAAGAAGCCACCGAGGGCGACAAGGCGAATCTCGAATACGCCCGCAAGGCTACCGAAATGGCCCTCGAGCATCTCCGCGACCAAAAGCAGCAGCCCGATCCCGAGCTGCTCAAAGAGCTCGGCTGGACGAAGGAAGAGCTCGCGGAGTTCGTCCGCCGCTGGGACGCGCTGGAAAAAGCCGCCAAGCAAGACCCCAAGGCCCAGAAGGAACTGGACGAATCGCTCCGCAGCCTCGGCCTCAGGCCTGCCAAGAACCGCAAGCGCAGTGCCCCCGGCGTCAGCGACAATCAGCGCGACCTCCGCGACAGCGGCAGCCGCTCTTCCGCCCCGCCGAGCTACCGGGAGCAGTTCGAGCAGTTCCGCAAGGGAGCCGGGCGGAGCGAGTAATAGCTCAGTTGTCGTTATTGGCGCGTGCATCGGGAGTTGGATGCGTTCGCAACCATTCTCCGTAAGCCTTTCCCCGCCAATAGCTCGCGTTGATTTCCGCTCCGAGCCAGATCAGGAGCACGACTGCAAAACCACGCCCCCACCAGCCGGGCCAAAGAAGGCCGCCCGAGGCGACAACTGCAGCATAGACATACCACCAATTGGGACCGGTGGTCGGAATAAATGTGATGATATGCCCCATCACTCCCATGCTTGCTCCAAGAAACATTCCAGCACCCGCGATCGAGCTGCGGAATTCATTCAACACGATCCTGCCCCTCGACGGTTCCGGCTGGCATTCTCGCGGCGAATCGTAGGGATTGGGCTGCATGACGCTTATTGTAGCCCATTTGTGCTATCATCCAGCTTAGCCGCCTCGTCCACGAGGCGCTCTTCACGTCATCATCCGCGCATCCCGTCGTGGACGGCGGGGCTTAGCCTGGAGCCTGCTCATGTCTCCCTTCACCCGCCGCCATTTCCTCGCCGGCACCGCTTGCGGTGCTGCCGCCCTCTGGCTTCCCGACTACTGGCAGCCCGGCGTCTTTGCCGAAGAGCTGACCCGCACGCCGGCTCAGACGGAAGGGCCGTTCTACCCCGACAAATTCCCGCTCGATACTGACAATGACCTGATTGTCATCAACGACAAGCTCACCCCTGCGGTCGGGGCCATCACGCACCTCACCGGCAAAATCCTGGGTGCCAATGGCGAGCCTCTCCGCAATGCGGTGGTGGAAATTTGGCAGTGCGACAACAACGGGGCCTATCTCCATGCCGGCAGCGACAACGGCAAGAAGCGGGACGGCAACTTCCAGGGTTTTGGGCGATTCCTCACCGGCACCAGCGGCGAATACTACTTCCGCACCATCAAGCCGGTCGCTTACCCCGGCCGCACGCCGCACATCCACTTCATGATCAAGAAGGGGGACAAGGAGCTGCTCACCACGCAGTGCTACGTGAAGGACGATCCCGGCAACGAGAAAGACGGCATCTACCGCAGCGTCCGCGACCAGAAGCTCCGGGACGCCATCACCGCCGACTTTGCCCCGCTCAAGAACTCCAAAATCGGCGAGCTGGTCGCGAATTTCGACCTGGTGCTGGGAGTGACGCCGGAGAGTAGGTAAGTGCCTTGGTTCCTCTCACGCGGTCGGGGCGAGTATAATAAGAGGAACAAGGATCTTACTCATGGGCCGCGTCACCACCGAAGCAACGGTTTTCAATTTGAACGACCTCTTGGAGGCCGCACAGGGGAAACTTGCGGACGATCAGGTTCGCAAAGTCGTGGTTCCTAATGCGTTGGTGGATACAGGCGCGTGGTCGCTTTCGCTGCCGACTTCCATGATTCGTCAGCTTGGGCTCATCAAGCTCGCCACCAAGCAGGTGATGACGAGCAAAGGGCCTTCGACCTCGGACGTTTATGCCGTGGCCCGTCTGACGATTCAGGGACGCGATTGTTCCTTGGATGTGACGGAAGTCCCCGATGGAGTCCCGGTTCTCATCGGCCAGATTCCGCTGGAACTGCTCGATTTCGTTGTCGATCCCAAGAACCAGCGGCTCATTGGTAATCCCGCTCACGGGGGCGAGCACATTCTTGAAATGTACTAACGAGTAGCCCTACGCCATTCCCCGCTTCTTCAGTTCTCCCACCACTCCCTGCACAATCTTGGCGATCTGCTCGGGGTCCACGCTGCTTTCCATATTGCAGCCGCCGGCGGGTTCGCTGGTGAAGCCCTCGGCGGCGAGCAGGCACTGGAGCTGGTCGCTGAGCTTGGCGAGTTGCTGCTCTTGGACGGCGGACCTCGGCTGGCGGCTGGGGCCGGGTTCGATGCCGCGGAGCTTGAGGGCGGCGCGGAAGCCGTCGGGGAATTCGGCGCTGTAGAGCATCGTGTCAAACAGCGGCAGCAGGCGGTATTGCAGGTCGCGGGCTTCGTCAATTTTGCCGGCCATCGTCAGGTCGAACAGCTTGCGGGTGATTTCCGGGGCCACGCCGCTGGTGGCGTTCGTGCCGCCGTCGCAGCCGATGAGCAGCATCGGCATCAGGGCCGCGTCCCAGCCGGTGAGGAAGGCGAAGTCGGGTCGGACGGGGCGGACCGCGGCAATCATCCGCATCATGTGCGGCAGGTCGCCGGAGGAATCCTTGATGGCGACGATGCGGGGACATTCCTCGGCCAGCTTCAGCACCGTCGGCACGTCGATGGGGCTGGCAAACATGGGGATGTTGTAGAGCGTCACGTCAATCGGCGTGTTGTCCGCGATCTCCTTGAAGTACGCGTACACCCCCGCCGGCGACAGCTTGAAATAAAACGGCGAGACAATCGCCACCGCCCGGCAGCCGAGCTGGTGGTAGTACTCGCAGGCCTTGATGGTTTCCTTGGTGTTGGCTTCCGCGGCCCCGGCCAGGATCGGCACCCGCCCACGGGCCTGGTCGGCGATGATCTCGATGATCCGCCGCCGCTCCTCCGCCGTGAACCGGGTAAACTCCCCCGTCGAGCCGTTGGGATATAGCCCATGCACGCCGTGGTCAATCAACCAGTCCACGTACCGCCGTGTCTCCGGCTCATTGATCTCGCCATCGGGCAGCAGCGGAACGATGTTGGGGGTGAAGATGCCGCGGAGACGGGAGGAAGACATGGGGGCTGGGGGCTGGGGACTTGGGGCTGGGGAAGCACCCGGAGGCAAACGGCCTCCGGGTCAGCGGTGGGGACGAAACTTTGAGTATGCTCACCAGAGGCCGCACAACCAGTAGAATTAGCGCCTCCGGCAGCGTCCAGGGGCATTCCCCGGCAAACATAGCTCACAGCGGCCGGTTCGCAGCCACGTTTCACAGCTCCATTCAAGGCAACTTTCGTGTCCAAATCCCGCGGCAAATCCCAGCGCATCGGCGGCAAAGAAGCCGGCCAGGAAGCTGCGAAGCCCGCTGAGGCGGACGAACTTTGGAGCGGCCCTGCCGCACAACGGTTCATTGCCGCAATCGCGGCCGTGGCGGTTTTGGCGTACCTGGCTCTTTTCTTCGGGCAGGCGCTTGCTCCAAACGCGGCTTTGTCGCGTTTCACTTTGTTTTTCTATGTGCTTACTCCCGATGACCTGGCGAAGGACTGGGTGGAAGGAAGCTGGCGGAATTTTGTGCTGGTGGACCGCTGGCCGCTAGCGCTGGTCGCCCTAGTGCTATCGGGCGTGGCGCTCGTGGTCGGCTCCCTGGGCCTTAGGATGTCTCGTGCGTTGCGAAAGGCGATGCTACTGGATCGCTGTGTTCTCGGTATGGGGCTCGGCCTGCAGCTTCTGTCGTTACTGGCACTGCTTGGTGGGTTATTGGGGACAGGATTTGGCATCTTTCATTTTCTGATCAAGCTGATTGTTTTTGCAATTTGTTGGTTCGGAGTGATGTCCGCTTTGCAGCGATTCTACAAACAGTCCCCCCTCCCAGGAATGCGACTACGTCCGCCTCCGGTTCAGGTTCTGGCAGAGAATCTCGCGCACCGCACGCTGCTGGTGAAAGTCGTTGAATCGCTCCTAATCTACGCCGTCGCATTCCTTTCGGCGGCAATCATCTTGGGCGCGATGCTTCCTCCTTGGGATTTCGACGTTCGTGAGTATCACCTCCAAGTCCCCAAGGAATGGAGCCAGAAAGGACGGATTGCGTTTCTGCCGCACAACATTTACGGCAACATGCCCCTGGGTGCGGAAATGCACGCCTACGGAGCCATGCAGCTCATCCAGCCTTGGTCAACGCCGCGCTATTGCTGGTGGGGCGCTCTGGCCGGCAAACTCATGATGGCTTTTTATGGCCCGCTCACCGCGCTGCTTCTGTACTGTGCCGGGCGCAGGTTCTGGTCAAGCCTCGCCGGACTGTCGGCAGCCGTCGTGTATTTGTCGAATCCGTGGGTGATTCACGCCTGCGTGAATGGACTCAATGAAAGCGCGCTGGGCTTCTACCTGATGGCGGCGTTGTATGCGGCCTTGCTCGGCGGCAAAGGGCGTCCTTGCGCGGGGCTCTCTGGATTTCTTGCCGGAGCAGCTGCTTCCATCAAATACACGGGAATGGTCTTCGTCGCCTTTCCGCTCGGCCTGCTGATGATTTGGTACGGGGCTCGCTGGCTCGGCCGGTGGCATGACCCTCGCTCGCCGCAGAAGCTCCGCTGGCGGCCCCATGCCGCCATTTTTCTGGTGATGATGCTTTTGAGCTGCGGGCTTTGGTACGGAAAGAACCTGGCCTTCACCGGCAATCCGGTCTATCCATTAATGGGAAGTGTTTTTGGCGGCACAACGCGCACTCCAGAGAAAACCGCCCGCTGGAACCAGGCCCACCGTCCACCGCCGTATATGATCGAGGAACTTGCAAAGTCCGCCGCGAGACTCGGCTGGAAAGACCAATTCCAGAGCCCACTCATGGTGCCACTAACCGCCTTAGGCATCGTTGCGCTCGTCGTCACAAGTCGCAATCGCCACGCAGCCGCTGCTTCCACTCAGCACTCTGCACTCTACACTCCGCACTCCCGCCACGTTCTCACCGTCACCACCGTCCTCCTACTCTATTTCCTCGCCGTCTGGTGGCTCTTCACCCATCGACTGGAGCGATTTCTCATCCCCGCCATTCCGCTGGCGGCACTCTTGGGGGGAGCGGGAGTTGAATTCGCCCGTGGGAAGCCGCTGCGGTTCGTCGTCGCTGGCCTGATGGTGATCGGCCTGACCTACAACCTGCTCTTGGCCGCGTCGCCGCTTGTCGGGGACAACCGCTGGTTCGTCTCGCTGGAGCGCCTGCGGACCGATGAGCCGAAAACGGACCAAGACCAATCGCGAGTGAAAGCCGCAATTCGCTGGCTTAACGAGCACGCGAAGCCCGACGAAGCCGTCCTCTGCGTGGGCGAAGCCGCCGTCTTCGACCTGGAAATGACCGTCTTCTACAACACCTGCTTCGACGACTGCCTGCTCGTGAACTGGACCCAGAACAAGACTGCCGCCGAGCGGAAAGAAGAGCTCCGCACTCGCAAGATTGCGTTTGTCTATTACGACGAGCAGGAAATCAAACGCTATCAAAGCGACAAGAACTACGGCTATGATCCGCGCTTTTCAGCAACGCTACTTGAAGACCTCGTCAGCCAAGGCGTTCTGAAGCCACCGCTACCCAGCGCTCCGCCGGCCATTTACCCCGTTGCTCCGTGATCCCTTTCGCGCCGGCGGAAGAGCCACATCCCCAGCGCGAATATCAGCGTCCCCGCAATCGCCCCGCAAACATCCGCCAGCCAATCCATTGGATCGGCAGTGCGATTCTTCACAAGAGTCTGGGTAAGCTCGTCCACGATGCCGTAACAGGCGGCCAGCCCGATGATCGCTGCATACAACAGGAACCCCGGCCGGCGGAAGCAAGCGGCGCAGCTGCACAGCAGAACCGCCAGGCCGACGAACGCCACGAAGTGAAAGACCTTGTCGTTGTGCCCCCCGCCGGGAACCACGTTGCCGGGCGCATGCGTCCCCACCAGAATCACCAGCCAGTACGCAGCCGTCCCCGCCAGAATCAGAATGGTGCGGGGATTCCAGACAATGGGCATGGGGCGTGGTCTCTGCCGGGATGGGGCCGGAAAGTATATCATGGGCGGGAGCGGAGTTTCGGCGACCTGGGTAGGGTGTATGAGCGAAAGCGAAATACACGCGTAATCCGGCCGCTCCCACGAAATGATGCGTGAAGTGGATCATCAGTCACGCGTGCATTTCGCTGGCGCTCATGCACCCTACGATTCGCGGGAGCGACTGATGACGGTTCTGGTTACCGGCGGCGCGGGTTTTATCGGCAGCCATCTGGTGCGGCGGCTGCTCGACCAGACGGAACATGCCGTCGTTATTTTGGACAATTTCAACGACTACTACGATCCGCGGATGAAGCGGGCTAATGCCGCCCTCTTTGAAAATGAGCCTCGCGTCAGTCTGGTGGAAGACGATTTCCGCGATGCCCACCTCTGCGAGGCCCTCTTCGCCCGCTGCCGTATCAGCCACGTCATCCATCTCGGGGCCTATCCCGGCGTACCGTATAGCCTCAAGGAGCCGCAACTTTACATCGACGCGAACATCAGCGGCACGGCTGTGTTATTGGACACCGCTCGGCGGCACGAAGTGGAGCGGTTCCTTTTCGCATCCTCCTCCACCGTCTACGGCCGCGGAGCCCAGTCGCCGTTCGTGGAAGATGCCGCGCTCGGCATCCCGGCGAGCCCGTATGGAGCGACCAAGCGGGCCGCGGAGCTGCTCGGTTTTACGTGGGCGCAGCTTTACGGCCTGGCGTTCACCTCGCTGCGATTCTTCAACGTCTACGGCCCGCGCCTCCGCCCGGAACTCGCCCTGGCCGTCTTCACGCGCAAGATTCTCGCCGGCGAGCCGTTGCCACTCTATGGCGATGGCAGCGTGCTGAGGGATCTCACGCACGTCAGCGACATTTGCACGGGTCTCGTCTCCGCCATGACCGCCCCCGGCATCGCCGGCCAATCCATCAATCTCGGCCACAACGAGCCGGTGCAGATGCTCCGGCTCATCAGCCTGATTGAAGCTGCTGCCGGCAAGAAAGCCGTCATCGAATACCATCCGCCCCGCGTGGAAGACATGCCCCTGACTTGCGCCGACCTCACCAAAGCCCGCCGCCTGCTCGGCTACGAACCCCGCGTGCCGATTGAAGAGGGGGTGCGGGAGTATGTAGAGTGGTGCAAAGGCGAGCGGAGGGCGTCAGCCCCCTGATACTAGCGCCCATTCCCATAATTCTGCCATCATTCCTTCTTCGAATGGAGAAAGATCATGCGTCATTTTCAACTCCTGACCGCCATCGCCCTGGCAATCACTGTTGGCCCCGCCTTCGCTGAACCGCCTGCGAAGGATAAGCCCAAAGAGCCGCAATGGAAGAGCCTGTTCGACGGCAAAGAGCTGGGCAACTGGAAAAGCACCGATTTCGGCGGCCAGGGGGAAGTGAAAGTCGAGAAGGGGGAGCTCATCCTGGAAATGGGTGAGCCGCTGACCGGCGTTACCTGGCAGAAGAAGGACGAGCTGCCGACCGACAACTTCGAAATCACCCTCGAAGCCATCAAGCTCAAAGGGGACGACTTCTTCTGCGGCCTGACATTCCCGGTTCGCAAGTCCCACTGCAGCCTCATCTGTGGTGGCTGGGGTGGGGGCGTGGTTGGCATCTCCAGCATCAACAACTTTGACGCTTCGGAGAACGAGACCACGAAGTACCAAGAATTCAAGAAGGACAAATGGTACAAAATCCGCGTCCGCGTGGCCGACGATAAAATCCGAGCCTGGGTTGACGACGACCAACTCGTGGACGTGGACCTGAAAGACAAAAAAATCTCTACCCGCATTGAAGTTGACCTCTCCCAGCCCCTGGGAATCTCTGCCTATCGCACCAAGGCGGGACTGCGGAACATCAAAATCCGCAAGGTCGAGCCGGGGGAGAAAGAGGAGAAGAAAGAAGAAAAGAAGTAGCCAGGAACATGTCCGCAGATTTCACAGATTTACGCAGATTAAGAAAAATCTTGATTTGTTTTCAATCTGCGTCCCTCTGCGAAATCTGCGGACTCTTCGGGTCTAAATCTGCAATCTCATGTTTAAGCACTATTCAGTGATGCTGGTTAGTCTGGCCGCACTCTGCGGGATCGCGGATGTTCTTTCGTCCGCTGCCGAAGACGCGCCGACATACGCCGAGCATCAAGACGTCTCCTACTACGTCGATGGCTCCGGTCAGAAGCAACCGATTAAGACCAAGGAGGACTGGCAGATTCGCCGCGGACATATCCTGGCCAACCTGCACAAGGTGATGGGCGACTTGCCGCAGCCGAAGAAACCGGTGCCGCTGGAGATGACGGTGCTGGAAGAGACAAAAATCGGCAACCTAGTCCGCAAGAAAATCTCTTACCACGCGGATTCCGCCGAACAGGTCGTCACGGCTTATCTCTTTCTGCCGGCGGGCGATGGCAAGCTGCCCGCCGTCCTCTGCCTCCATCAGACCACCGGCATTGGCAAAGGCGAGCCGGCGGGGCTGGGGGGAAATCCGAACCTGCATTACGCGCTGCACCTCGCCCAGCGGGGCTATATCACGCTGGCCCCGGACTATCCGTCGTTCGGCGACTACAAGTACGACTTTGGCCCCAAGCTCGGCTACAAAAGCGGGTCGATGAAGGCCATCTACGACAATGTGCGGGCCATCGACCTGCTGGTCTCGCTGCCGCGGGTGGATGCCGACCGCATCGGCTGCATCGGCCATTCTCTGGGCGGCCACAACACCATCTTCACCGCCGTCCACGACACCCGCATCAAAGTTGCCGTCTCCAACTGCGGATTCACGCGGTTCCACAAATACTACGAAGGGAAACTGGCCGGCTGGACCAGCGCCCGCTATATGCCGCTGATTGCCAGCGAGTACGGCAATAACCCCGACAAGGTCCCTTTCGACTTCCCCGAGCTCATCGCCACCCTTGCTCCGCGGGCCTTCCTCGCCAGTTCTCCCGTGGGGGACAGCAACTTCGAGGTCAGCGGCGTCAAAGACACCATCGCCGCTGCCAAGCCGGTATTCAAACTGCTCGACGCGGAAGAAAACCTCGCCGCCAACTACCCCGACTGCGCCCACGACTTTCCCGAAGACGTCCGCAAAGTCGCCTACGAATTCCTCGACAAGCATCTGAAGAAGTAGTTTTCCCGCTTTCCGCTCTCCCCTTTCCGCTTTTCCTCCCCATGTCCCTCGACCTCCGCCGTCGCATCTTTGACGCTTTGGACGCCCTCGTCCTCATCGACCCCCACACGCACATCAATCCTCTCTCACCGGCCTCCACCACGCTCGCCGACATTCTCGGCTACCACTACTACACCGAGCTGGCCCACTCCGCCGGCATGGCCAAGGAGCAGATTGAAGAGCCCGGCCTCGACCCCAAGGAAAAGGTCCACCGGCTGATTGCCAAGCTGGGGCCGATCAACAACACCATCCAGTACAGTTGGCTGGTGGAAATGGCCCAAAAGTTTTTTGGCTTCACGGACGAGCGGGTGACGCTGCAAAACTGGGAGCCGCTGTACGATGCGGCCGCCACCAAGATGGCCTCGCCGGACTGGCCGCGGCAGGTGCTGGAGCAGAGCAAGCTGGAAGCGGTCTTTCTGACCAATGACTTTGACGACCCGCTGGCGGGCTTTGATACCAGCGTCTATGTCCCCTGCCTGCGGACGGACGACCTGGTATTCCACCTGGCAAAACCCGAAGTCCAAAGTCGCCTGGCCAGTTTTACTCGGATTGAAGCCAGTTCCGCCGAGAGCGCGCGGCGGGCGATGGTCGCTCTGTTCAACCACTTCAAGGCGAACAATGCCCGCGCCTGCGCCATATCACTTCCGCCGGACTTTTCCCCCGCGAGAATCAGCGACGCACGGGCCAACACAGCCCTCTCGGCACTCTACCAGCACGGCACGACGGCCAACGATCCTGATAAGCGAGCAGCGGGGAGCTTCATTTTCTGGACCCTCGCCGAGATGTGTGCGGAGCACTCACTGCCGTTCGATCTGATGATCGGCGTCAACCGGGGCGTCTACGAAGCGGGCGTTCATCAAGGACGAGACCTCTACGACAGCCGCGTCTCGCTGATTCAATACAAGCAGCTCTTCAACGCCTTCCCACAGGTCACCTTCCCGATTTCCGTCCTAGCCAGCGTGACCAACCAGGAACTGACCAGCTACGCCTGGATTTTTCCGAACGTCGTGACCAACGGCCATTGGTGGTACAGCAACACGCCGACGTTCATCGAGCACGACCTGGGCTGCCGCCTGGAAGCCGTGCCGCGGACCAAGCAAATCGGCTACTACAGCGACATGTACAAGCTGGAGTTCGCCCTGCCGAAATTCGCCATGTACAAGCGGATTCTCGCCAAAGTCCTGGCCGAACGATTCTGCATCGACCGCGACTGGAGCGAAGAGCGAGCCGTGGATTTTGGCTCGCAGATTCTACGAGGGAACGTGGAGGCGATTTTCTACGCTTAGCCGCCGCGTCCACGCAGTGCTGTCCCCGCGTGGACGCGGGGGCTAAGCAGTTGCTCGCGCGGGCCTACGCTCGAAAGATCCGCAAAGCACGCCTTCCTGCCCCCATGGTCCGCCGGCGTGAGCAGTGGCTCTTCGAGCTGGCACATGTCCATCACGAACGGACAACGAGGATGAAACGAACAGCCGCTCGGGGGACAGAGCATGTCCGGCGGCTGGCCGGGGATGGTGGCGAGGGGGCCGGTGTGGTCGGCGTCCCAGCGGGGAATCGATTTGAGGAGCCCCAGCGTGTACGGGTGCCGCGGCTGGGCGAAGAGGCCGTTCACATCCGCCTCCTCGACAATCTTGCCTGCATACATCACCAGCACCCGGTCGCAAACGCTGGCGACAACGCCCAGGGCGTGCGTGATGAGAATGACCGCCGTGCCGTGCGTCTTTTGCAGCTCCTTAATGAGCTCCAGCATCTGGGCCTGAATGGTCACGTCGAGGGCGGTGGTCGGCTCGTCGGCAATCAGCACGTCGGGCTGGCAGGAAAGGGCCATCGCAATCATCACCCGCTGCCGCATCCCGCCGGAGAACTGATGCGGGTAATCGTCAATCCGCCGGTCCGGGGCGGGGATGCCCACTTTCTCCAACATCCCAATCGCGTGCTTCCGCGCCTGCTGCTGCGAATGCCCCAAATGCAGCCGCGTCACTTCCGTCAATTGCTCCTCAATCGTGAGAAACGGATTGAGGGCCGTCATCGGATCCTGAAAGATCATCGCAATTTTCCGCCCGCGAACTTTCGCCAGCCCGTACTGATCGAGCGTGAGCAAGTCCTGCCCCTCGTAAATCGCCTTCCCCCCCGCCACAATCCCCGGCGGCCGCGGCACCAGCCCCATCATCGCCAGGCAGGTCACTGACTTCCCGCTCCCCGATTCCCCCACAATTCCCAGCGTCTCCCCGGATCGCAAATCAAACGACACCCCATTGACCGCGCGCACCAACCCATCGTCCGTTTTGAAATGGACGTGGAGGTCTTGGACTTGCAGTAGAGCCGGCTTCTCATACCGGCTGGCGTACTTTCCTCGCACTCCATCCTTGAAAAAATCTGGTGGATACTCCGAACGCAATTCATCGCTCGAATCCGTGCTGCGTTTTTCGGTCATCGTCTCGCCTACCTGTTTTTCATCTTCGGGTCCAGAGCATCCCGCAACCCATCCCCCAGGAAATTGAGCGCAAACAGCGTCATCGCCAGCGCCAACCCCGGAAACAGCACCAGCCACCAGAAAATCTCCACCGGCGTGATCACGCGGATCCCTTCGTTCATCAATAAGCCCCACGAAACATCGGGCGGCTGAACGCCCAGCCCCAGATAGGAGAGGAAGGCCTCGAAGAGCATCACGCTGGGAATCGTGAGCGTGAGATAGACGATGACGATTCCCATGACGTTGGGGATCAAATGTCGGAAGATGATGCGGCCCGTTCCCGCGCCGGCGGTGCGGGCGGCATCGACGAATTGCTCGTGCTTGAGCGAGATGACCTGCCCGCGGACAACACGGGCCATCGTCAGCCAGTAAATAGCCCCGATGACGACATAAAAAATGGCGATCTGGTCGATGCCGTACGCGGCCAACTCTTCCTTGACGCCGCTGGCGGAAAGAATCGTAATCAGAAAAATCACCACGAAAATGAACGGGATCGAATAGAGAATGTCCACCACCCGCATCATGGCCGAATCCATCCAGCCGCCCAGATAGCCGGACGTAGCTCCGTAGGAGACGCCAATGACGAGGGAGACCATCGCCGCCAGCGTGCCGACGATGAGCGAGACCCGCGCCCCCCAAAATATGCGGGCCAGCACGTCTCGGCCCAGTTCATCCCGTCCGCAAATGGATGGAATGCACCAGCGACCAAAGAGCGCCACCCGAGCGCGAATCAGGAAGGAAGTCAGCGCGCCCGGTTCATTCCACAGCCGATTAAACGGGTGGTCGCGGCGCTTCGCTTCCAGGTCCAGCCGCAAAGCCGCCCGCTCTTTTTCCGGCGCATCCTTGGGCAGGTCGCGGAGCCGGGCGGATAGTTCCGCGGCTTCGCGCTCGAGACTCTTGGCGTCGCCCAACTGGAAATTGAGATTGATTCGCTCCAGGTTGGGGGGCTGATACTTGTGCTCCTTGTCCGCCAATTGAAACTGCGGCGATTGCAGCGGGAGAAAGGGGGTGAGAAAGGCCACCACGACCAAGGCCACCAGGAACCAGAGGGAAATCATGGCGGCCCAGTTCTTCCGCAGTCTCCGCCAGGCGTCCTTCCAGAGCGAGACGCCGCGAATCCGGGCTGCTTCCGCAAGCAGCGATTCGTAGCGGTCCAGCGATTTGTCGCCGAGCGTTTTGTCAGCAGGGGTAGCGCTGGCCACGGCAATTACTCCAGCTTCACTCGCGGATCGATCACGGCATACGAAAAATCCACCAGCGTGTTCATGAGCGACAGCAGCAACGTGTATACCATCACCATCCCCATCTCCAAGGGAAAGTCATATTGCAGTGCCGCTTCAATGAAATGGCTGCCGCACCCCGGTACGTTGAAGAGACGCTCGACGACCAGCGAGCCGGTCAAGATTCCGGTCGTCGCGGGGCCCAGGTAGGAAACCACCGGCAAGAGCGCGCCGCGGAGTGCGTGCCGGACCACGACCGTCCGCGGCATCAGCCCCTTGGCGTAGGCCGTGCGAATGTAGTCGAGGTTCAGCACTTCCAGCATCCCGGCTCGCGTCAACCGGGCGATGTAGGCCGCATAGGGAGCGCCCAGGCAGAGCGCCGGCAGGAATACCTGCTGAATGGTTCCCCAACCCGACGCCGGCAGCAGATGCAGCCAGAAAACGACGACGACAATCGAGAGTCCGGCCAGTACAAAGTTGGGAATGGCAATCCCGATCGTCGCCGCCCCCATCAAACCCACGTCGATCGCGGAATTGCGGTAGGAGGCGGCAATCACACCCGCCGTGGTGCCGAAAACCAGGGCGAAGAGCAGGGCGAAGATGCCCAGCGAAGCGGAGACCGGGAATCCCTGCTCAATCACCTCGTTGACGGTGAAGTCCTCGAGCTTCATGCTGGCCCGAAAGTCGAATCGCAGGAAAACGTCGTACAAATAGTCGGCGTACTGTTTGGGGAGTGGATCGTTTTGATGGAACTTGGCTTCGAGATTCCTCTTAATCGCTTCGGGGATCTTCTTCTCCGATTTAAACGGGCCGCCGGGGACCGCCCACATCAGGAAAAATGTGAGCGTAAACACCACCCACAGCGTCAGCAGCGTCCAGCCGATGCGTTTGGCCAGAATGAGGAGCGGGGCCAGAAAGTACTTCATGGCGCGCCGCCCCCGGCTGAAGAGGCAGCTTTACCGCGGTCAATGCGTAGCAGCGTCAGCGGGTGCGTGTCCTGCGAGTTCAGAAACCAGCCTTTCACGTGCGGCTTGACCAGGTTCTTGGAGACGTACCAGTAAATGGGTAGGATCGGCGATTCCTCGATCAAGATCGCCTCGGCGTCGCGCAGGAGCTCCATTCGCTTCTTCGGGTCTGGCTCGCTGCCGGCCTTCTCGATCAGTTCATCGAACGCCACATTTTTCCAGCCGGTCTGGTTTTGCTGGCTGCTGCTGGTCCACATGTCGAGAAAGGTGTTCGGGTCGGGATAGTCCGCAATCCAGCCGGCGCGGGCCACGTGGTAATCGAGCTTGGTTTGCAAATCCAAATACGTTCCCCATTCCACACCCCGCAGCTGCACGCCAATTCCCAAATTCTCCCGCCACATTTGCTGGATCCGTTCGGCGATCGTGCGATGGGCGTCGAGATCGTTGTAGACAATCTCAATTGCCGGCAGGCCGCGCCCGCTGGGGTAGCCCGCTTCGGTCAATAGCTTGCGGGCCAGCTCGGGATCGTACTTCGTTCCCGGCGGCGGCGTATATCCCGCCAGACCCGGCGGGACGACGGTTGTGGCGGGCACTTCCCCAGCCCGCGTGATGATTTCGCAGATATTCTGCTTGTCGATCGCCAGGTTCAGCGCCCGGCGAACCTTGGCATTGTCCAGCCCCGGCTTGGTGACGTTCACCCGATACAAATAGACCGTCAGCATCGGAGCCGAGGGGAACTCGGCGGGCATAATTTCCTTGAGCTTCGGGATCATTGGTGAAGGCAGTTGCGTGGCCCAATCGATCTGCTCATTCAGATACATGTTGAGCGTCGTCGTCTCCGATTTGACGGCCATCGCATCAATCACCTCCATCTGCACCTGATCCACATCCCAGTATTTGGGATTCTTCACCAGGCGAATGCGGTCCCGGATCCGTCGGAACTGCATGGTGTACGGTCCATTGCAAACCAGGTTTTGCGGCTTGGTCCAATTGGGCGACCCATGCTCTTCCACGCAGCGACGATTCACTGGATAGAGTGGATAGAAAGCGACCAACTCGTTGAAATAGGCGGTCCGCGACTTGATGGTCACCACCAACTTCTCCGGCGACTCCGCCTGCACGCCGACTGTCTTCTCAAAGTCCGGCAGGATTTGCAGTATCTTCACTAGCGAACCGGAGTTCACACTCATTCCCTTGGCGGGATCGACGCAACAGAAGATTTTTCCCCCCATGCGAATCTGCTGCGGCTTCGGATCCTCGACGGAAGGCTCCACGCCGCTCACAGACACGTCATAAACCCAGCCCTCTTTCCAGGCCGTTTCCGCTTTGGATTTCGCTTCGCTGGTGGCCTTCGAGTTTTTGGCCAACTCCGCGGGCTCGGGAGGCTTCTTGATCGACAGAACCTTGCCCCGCACGATGGTGCCGCGGGGAAAGGCTTGCAACTTATCCCGCCGCGTGCCGTCCAATTCCACTTCGACGAGCGAATCTTCCTGGACCACCGCCGTGTTGTAATCCTCGGCACCGACCAAGTAATACAATTGATAGGCGTACTCGCTGGCAGTCTCCGGATGCAGCATCCGCCGCCAGGACCAAGCGAAGTCTTCGGCAGTGACCGGGTCGCCATTGGACCAGAGCGCCCCCTTCCGCATCTGGAACGTGTAAGTTCGGCCGTCCTTGGAAACGTCGTAGCTCTCGGCCATCGCTGGGTGGGGAGTCATGGGGACGTTTTCGCCCGGGCCGTACTTCTTCTCCCAGCCTTCGTCGGGCAGCGAACGGAGCAGCCCTTCAAACAGGGCGTTAATTACCCGGTTTTCCGGCTGGCCGGTGGCCTTGGAGGGGTCGGCGGTGCGGATTTCGTTGCCGTTGTCGAAGGTGAAATCCGCTTTGGGCAGGGTGCCGAACGAAACCGCCCAGGCCAGGGACGCTAGCCCCAGGGCGATAGCGAGGTAGGGGAACGCCTTGCGGAGGAAGGGCATGGGGTGGCCGTCCGGAGGTCTGTCCGCGGTGATCCCACGGGACATTGCCGTCATCGTAAGGCGGGGCGGGGAGGGTCGCAACCGGAACACGAACTAACCCGAAGCGTCCGCGAGGGAAAATTCCGCCCAATCCGCCGCCGCAAGTATTCCCAAACTGTACCCCGGCGGCTTACAATGACAGGCGAGATGGAGGAGGGCTGGTTCGACGATTTACCAAGCGCCATGTTCTGTGGTGCTCGAACCGGCCGAAGGGGCCAGTGACTTGTCTTGCGGATTTCATGCCGGCAATTGGCGGACAAAGCAGTTTCTGTTTTGTGCCAGGCAAAGAATCCGAGGCATTTCGCGCGGATCCTCTGACGGAATTCCCTGAGCCTTTATTCAAAGGTTCTCCAAGAGGAACATATGGTTACTTTACTTGCTCCCAAGATGTTCGAGCACAATTCAGACAACGGTTCGGGGGATGGTCCGGCTCAGGAATCTCCGCAGGAAGTGCCCCGGCTCTCGCCGCTTCCCGCCGCCACCACGCGCGACCTGGTGCTGCTCTTCAAGCTGCTGGGGGACGACACCCGCGTCCGCGTGCTGCACTACCTGATGCAGCGGGAAGAGCTGAACGTCCGCACGCTCTGCAAGCTGCTGAGCCAAAGCCAGCCAGCCGTCAGCCACCACCTGGCCCTCCTTCGCGAAGACGGCATCATCGCCTGCCGCCGAGACGGCAAGCACAACTACTACCACATCGTCCCCAAGCGGATACAGGCCTGCCTGGACCTGCTCTTCGGCACCAGCAAAGGCGAGACGAAGAAGGTGCGGATTGAGGACGCCCTGCTGACGTATGGGCGGGATGGGGAGTAGGGCGGGTTGGTGGGTGTGTCCTTACCGCGCATGCGTCCCACTGGCCGCGAGTGCCGAATTCCGTTCATCGGCGGCGTAGATTGGTGAAGGCTCCTCAAGATTCCGCGGCTGGCGGGACCATTCCATCAGGAGCTTGCGGCCCGGGAGCGGGGGGCGGTTGTCACTCGGGTCACGATTCTGCTGGGGAGCGGGGTTGGCAGGAAAGGTTCGTAGCGGCTGGAGTTCCTCAGGCGGCGCTTCATTCTTGAGGCGGTCTTTTTGGCGGGCATACCAGCCGGTGGTCGCGGGTCGGGCCACGCTTTGCTCGCCACCTTGCTGGTCGGCAAAGGTGCTGGGCCGCGGGGGAATCTGGTAGTTCTGGGCTGGACCCAGGTCTTCGATGCCGCGGGTTCCGCCGGCGGGTTGCATGGGGAAGGAAGAATCGGCGCTCCGCGGCGCCGGGTCCGCGGGACTGGTTCCCGGCTCGATGGCGGGGCTACCTTTTTTCACCCACTCCACCCAGGCGATTTGCAAATCGGACAGGCTGTTGTAGCCGTAGTGCTGGCTGGTGGCTTTGGTCCAATTGTTCTGCCTCATGCCGTCGCCGACGTAACTCACGAATTTGCGTTTGCCTTGCTCGCCGCCGTGCATGATGAGAAAGCGGGTGAGCGAATAACCCTGCGAGTAGAGCGGCAGCATCTCCCGCGGGTATTCCTTCATGGCGAACATCTTGTTGAAGGCGATTCCCTTGTTCCCCTTGAGGAAGCGGATCAGGTTGGCGTCTTGCTTGGCCTTCTCGCTGGCGTGCTCCACCGTGGTGCTCCCCCCTTCGTCCGCCCAGCGCGGCAGCGGGGCACCGAAGTGCGTGGCGAAGATGGTGTGCGTGATTTCGTGCGGCAGGACCGAATCGAGCACTCGCTCCCGCGTGCCGTTCACTTCCATGTCCCAGCCAAAAGGTTCGCTGCCGCGGAAGAAGAAGCTGGTCTTGCCGCTGGCAGGCTCTTGCGGGCGGACGCGGCTGAGGTTGATGGGACAGGGCTCGCGCCAGGGGGGCAATTCATGGCCGAGCCACTCGATGGCCAGGTCGCGACGGTAGGTCTCGGCGGCGACGCAGATTTCGTTCGCAATCTGGTCCGACGACGACGAATGGACGATGAAGTTTTCCGACCGGTAGTTCGCGCCGCAAGCCAGCAGCGCAGCCGCCACCAGGGCGACTGAGAAGAGTCGAGCTTCCATGCTCTCGGGTCCTTAGAGGTAAGCGGTTCGGTGCGGCCTGAATCCATCCAGGCCGCGTGGCTGCCGGTGCTGCGGGAAAGCAAACGGCGGGCCGCTACGTTGCGGCGGTAAAAGTTGGCTGAAAAGGTGCCGACTTT
>JBKJNY010000176.1:0-14901 GCA_046593355.1 Pirellulaceae bacterium
CCCGACGAGTGAACCCCTCTCCACGTTCTCCATCGACGTTGATACCGCTTCCTACTCCAACATCCGCCGTTTTCTGACTTCGGGCCAAATGCCCCCGCCGGCTGCGGTGCGGATTGAGGAAATGGTGAACTATTTTGGCTACAGCTACGCCCAGCCCAAGGGGAAAGAGCCGTTTGCGGTGAACATGGAGACGGCGGAGTGCCCGTGGAATCCGGGACACGTGCTGCTGCGTGTCGGCCTCAAGGGGAAGGAAATCGCGCGGAAGGCCCGCCCGGCCAGCAACCTGGTTTTCCTGCTCGACGTTAGCGGCTCCATGTCCGACGAGAACAAGCTGCCGCTGCTCAAGACGACGATGACGATGCTCATCGGCGAGCTGACCGAGAACGACCGGGTCACCATCGTCACCTATGCCGGCGACGCCGGACTCAAGCTCGAACCGACCTCCGGCGACCAGAAGCAGAAGATTACCGATGTCATCAATAGCCTCTCCGCCGACGGCTCCACCAATGGCAGCGCGGGGATTGAGCTGGCGTATCAGAAGGCGACCGAGGCGTTCATCAAGGAGGGGACCAACCGGGTCATCCTGGCGACCGACGGCGACTTGAACGTCGGCGTCACCAGCGACGACGCCCTCGTCAAGCTCATCAAGGAGAAGGCGGCCGGCGGCACCTTTCTGACGGTCCTCGGCTTCGGCGAAGGAAACCTCAAGGACGGCAAGCTGGAGCAGATTGCCGACAACGGCAACGGGATGTACGCCTATATCGACAGCGTCCGCGAAGGGCGCAAGATGATGGTCGAGCAGCTCAGCGGCAGCCTGGTCACCATCGCCAAGGACGTGAAAATCCAGATTGAATTCAACCCCGCCCAGATTCAGTCCTACCGGCTGCTCGGCTACGAGAACCGGGTGATGGCGGCAGCGGACTTCAACAACGACAAGAAGGACGCCGGCGAAATCGGGGCCGGACACACCGTGACCGCCCTGTATGAGCTGGTTCCGGTCGAAGTCAGCCGCCAGGACAAAGAGCCGCGGCCGGATGTCGAGCCCCTGAAGTATCAGAAGGCCGGAGTGGCAGTTCGTTTTGCCGTCCCCGTGGAAGCCCGCGAACCCAAGGCCCTCACCGACGCGGCCACCAGCGGCGAACTGCTCACGCTCAAGCTCCGCTACAAGGAGCCCGACGGCGTCGAGAGCCGGCTGATTGAGTTCCCGCTGAAGGAGCGGGGCGGCCAGTTCAATTCCGCCAGCAAGGATTTCCAGTTCGCCGCCGCCGTCGCCAGCTTCGGCATGATCCTCCGCGGCAGCCAGCACCGCGGCAGCGGCAACGCCTCCGCCGTCGCCGAAATCGCCGCGGGTGCCATCGGCGAAGACCCCAATGGCCTGCGGGCGGAATTCGTGGACCTCGTCCGCCGGGCGGAAAGACTTGGAATCAAGTAACGGATGCCGCCGTACTGGTTGACAAGGTGACGCCCGTCCGTTCTGTAATAGCAGGCGGGCGTCTCCAAAGGGGGTCGGGAGTCTTTGGCGGCGATGGTTTGCACCAAACCGAAATCGCATACCGCCAAAGACTCCCGACCCCTTATGCGGCGTGGCAACAATTCGTGATCATCTCCGCCAGAACCGAATATGCCTGCATCGCGGTCCTGGCTTTGGCCGCGCGGCACGCCAGCGGCCAGCCCGTCCGCATCCGCGAAATTGCCGATCCCCACGGCATTCCCTCGCGGTTCCTGGTGCAGATTTTGTTGCAACTCAAAGGAGCGGGACTCGTCGCCAGCACGCGCGGGGCAGCCGGCGGCTACAAACTGGCCAAAAGGCCGGAGGACATCACGCTCGGCCAGGTGATGAGTGTCATCGACGGCCAGTCCGGCCAGATCAAATCCAGCGCCGGCGCTTCCACCGCCGCAACTCGCGTTCTGCTGGACTCCTGGCAGAAGATTGCCAAGCTGGAGCAGGAGCAGCTCCGCGAAATCACCTTTGCCCAGCTTGCGCAGAAGCTACGCGGGCAAGGGGACGGGATGTATTATATCTAGTAGCGGCGGCTCACCAGAAAACTGTCGGAGCGTTCTCTTTTGACGACTATCCTGGAAGAGATTGTTGCAGCCAAGTGGGAAGAAATTGCGCGCGCAAAAGTCAAGCTGCCCGCCGACGAGTTACAGCGCGCCATCCAGGACGCACCGCCGGTGCGAGACTTCTTCGCGCCACTCGCCGCCGGCGGCAGCATCAAGCTGATTGCCGAAGTGAAGAAGGCCAGCCCCAGCCAGGGAGTGATTCGCCAGGACTTCGATCCGGTCCAGATTGCCCTGGCTTACGAAGCGGCCGGCGCGACCTGCCTCAGCGTTTTGACCGACGAGCCGTATTTTCAAGGCAGCCTCGACTATCTGCGTCGAATTCGGGCGGCGGTGAATTTACCGCTGCTTCGCAAGGACTTCATTCTGGATAGTTACCAGTTACTAGAAGCAAGGGCCGCCGGCGCGGATGCGGTGCTGCTGATTGCCGAGTGTCTGGATGACTGCAACCTTCGCAAACTGCATAACGAAACGCTGGAGCTGGGAATGACGCCGCTGGTGGAATTTTATGACCCGGAGAACCTGCCGCGGGTGCTGGCTGCCGAGGCGCAGCTCATTGGGGTGAATAATCGAGACTTGCGCACGTTTGTGACCGATCTCGGCCATACCATCCGGTTGCGGGAGCAGGTGCCCTTGGATGCCGTGCTCGTGGCGGAAAGCGGCATCCACACTCGGGCGGATGTGTTACGCTTGCAGGAAGCAGGGGTGGACGCCATGCTCGTCGGTGAAAGCCTGATGGCCCAGGACAATATTGGGGCTGCGGTACGAATACTGCTAGGAACCTGATGGCAGGCGTTTTTTCTTCCCTTCGTCATTCGCCATTTGAATTTCGTCATTGATTGGAATTCCTTATGCCCGGCTTCATGGAAAATATCTCGACCGTTAATAGCTTCGTCCGCACCGTGCTGGTCGTGGTCGTCCTGGGAGGTGTCGGCGGCGGCGGATGGTACGCCTATCAGAAGTACAACGCCAAGGAATTCGAGGCCCAGGACAAAGCCGCCAAGCTGGCGGATGCGACCAAGAAGCTGCAGGATGCCGAGGCCGACATCGCCGCGAAAGCGAAGACCATTCAGGAAAACGTCGCCAAAATCTCGGCCCTGAACAAGGACAACGAAAAACTCCGCACCAAGCTGGCCCTGCTCAAGGTGGATCATCGCCTGGCCCGGCTGACGGTCGTGAACCAGGAGAAGCGCGGGGATCAAGGGAACCTGTATACCACCGTCGAGTTTGTGGAGCTCAATGATGAGGGAGCCCCCTACACGATCGATCCGGCTCGCGTCTTTGAAATCAAGGGGGATCTGGTCTACATCGATAGCTGGGTGGTGAAATTCGAGGACAAATACATTGAGGAAAAGGACTTGGATCGCGGCACTTCGCTGTGCATTTTCAACCGCATCTACGGCGAGCAGCAACAGCCGATTGACGGCTATCCGCTGGACCGCCGCGGTACGCGCCCCACGGGTTACGCTCGCGGCGGTCAGGAAACCGAATTCGAGCGGAACATCTGGGCCGACTTCTGGAACATCGCCAACGACCCGGACAAAGCCAAGGCGATTGGCATTCGCACCGCCAGCGGAGAAGCTCCCAACATGCGCGTCCAAAAGGGAAAGTCCTACCGGGTCACTCTTCGTTCCAGCGGTGGGCTTTCCATCACGCCGGAAATGACGCCCAAGCCGGTCGAGCCGCCGAAGTAGTCCGCAGATTTCGCGGATGGACGCAGATTAAGAGAATCATGAATCCAAATCTGTGTTAATCCGCGAAATCTGCGGATCATTCCCCTTCTGTGTGTACCGCGCTGACGTTGGAGAAAGGCTATTTTCTCGCTATACTGACAATCACCGCGAACCTAATCTTTACTTTGCACGTCAACATAGTAAAGATTCACTGCACGGACTAGATTTCATCACCCTATCCCCGATTCCCATGTCCGAAGCCGGTAAGCCCAGCCCTGTGGAAGGTATCAAGGATCAAAGCCGCTTTCTGGCTGGCGACATCGGCCCGGAGATGGTGGATGCGAATGATCACTTCGGCAAAACAAGCGAAGTTCTGTTGAAATTTCACGGCACCTACCAGCAGGACGACCGGGACGTGCGGGGCGGCGCGGTGGTCGAGGACGGGAAAAAGAAGAAATCCTACATCTTCATGGTCCGGATCAAAATTCCGGGGGGCAAGCTCACCAGCCGGCAGTTTTTGGACGAACTCGATTTGTGCGACGAGGTCGGCAATACCACGCTCCGCATCACTTCGCGGCAGGGACTCCAACTGCACGGAGTGCTCAAGTCAAATTTGAAACAGGTGATTCACCGCATCAACGAGACGCAGCTTTCCACGCTGGGGGCCTGCGGAGACGTGAATCGCAACGTGATGTGCTGCCCGGCTCCGTACAAGAACAACGTCTACCGCCAGACGCAGGAACTGGCCGATAAACTGGCCGAGCATTTCGCACCGCGGACTAAGTCCTATCACGAGCTTTGGCTCACCGACAGCGCCACCGGCGAAAAGCAACTGGCCGGCGGAGCGGCGGAAGACGGCGGCGACGGCTTTGATGTCGAGCCGATCTACGGCAAGTTTTATATGCCGCGGAAGTTCAAGATGGCCATCGGCTATGCCTTTGATAACTGCGTGGACCTGTACGCCAACGACCTGGGGCTGATGGCCCTGACCGACGGCGACCAAATCAGCGGCTACAACGTGCTGGCCGGCGGCGGCATGGGAGTGACGCCCTCCGCCAAGAAAACCTTCCCCGCGGTCGCCAAACGGATCTGCTTCGCCACGCCCGAGAACGTGCTGGCCGTCACGGAAGCCATCTTCAAGGTGCAACGCGACTTCGGCAATCGCGAAGACCGCAAGGTCGCCCGTCTCAAATATGTCATCGCTAACTGGGGCGTGGAGAAGTTCAAGGCCCAGGTGGAAGAGTATTTCGGCGGCCCGCTGCCCGACCCGCATGAGGGCGACGTGCATGGCTTCAACGACCACATGGGGTGGGACGAGCACGGGGACGGCAACTGGTTCTACGGCCTGAACGTGGAAAATGGCCGCATCAAGGACACCGAGTCGATGCGGCTGAAAACGGCGCTCCGGGAAATTTGTAACACGCTGAACCCCGGCATTCGCCTCACGTCGCATCAGAGCATCCTGTTCACGGACATCCGCCCGCAGGACAAGAAGACGTTGGAGACGATTCTCCGCGATCACGGCGTCAAGCTCTCCGAGGAAATCTCCACCGTCCGCCGCTGGAGCATGGCCTGCGTCGCCTGGCCCACCTGCGGCCTCTCCATCACGGAAGGCGAACGGTCCCTACCCGGCATTCTCGACCTGCTGGAAGTGGAGCTTGCCCGCCTCGGCCTCTCCGCGGAGAAGTTCACCGTCCGCATGACCGGCTGCCCCAACGGCTGCGCCCGCCCGTACAACTGCGACATTGGCCTGGTCGGCAAAGCCCGCGGCAAATACACCCTGCTGCTCGGCGGCCGGCTGCTCGGCGACCGGCTCAATTTCATTTACAAGGACATGCTGCCGGAAGAAGAAATCATCCCGGCCCTCGTGCCGGTGCTGCTCTATTTCAAGCAGGCCCGCGCCGACGGCGAGACCCTCGGCGACTTTTGCCAGCGTAAGGGACTCGAGGATCTGCTGGCGTTTGCAGAACGCAGCGCCGCGCCAACCCCGGTGTAGCTGTCAGGGGTCGGGAGTCTTTGGCGTCAGAGATTTCCCATTGGAATTTACCACTGACGCCAAAGACTCCCGACCCCCTCGGCTCCCGCACCAGTGTGAGGGAGTATAATGGAGTGACTCATTATGAGGCTGCCATGAAGAGTGCCCCTAAACACCTCACCGCGCTGTGCGCCGCAATTCTACTTGCGGCATTTGCTGGGCAATCCGCCTACGGTGACGAAGCCGCAGCTCCTCCATCTCCCAAAGGACCGGCGAAGGAAGCCGTTAAAGCTCCTCCCCAGCGCCCCGCCACTCCCGCCGAGCTGGAACAGTGGGCCAAAGACCTCGATTCCGACGAATTCCTGGCCCGCGAAGAGGCCACGCTGAAGCTTTCCGCCGCGGGTACTCCCGCCATCAAATACGTTCAGCCGCTGGTTTCCATCCCCAGCTTGGAAGCGTCCACCCGCGCTCTGCACGTCCTGCGGGAAATCGGCCTCTCGTCCGATCTAGATACTCAGGACGCCGTCCGTGACGCTCTCGACGAAATTTCCAAGCAGCCGTCCCCGGTCGGCAAGCGGGCCACCCGCACCATCGCCTGGCTCAACGAGCAGCGGAGCAGCCAGACCATTCGCGATCTGGAGCAGCTCGGCGCCAAAATCCAGCGGACCGAATACAGCAACGACCTGCAAGAGATGATTATCGTCGAGGCGGTGCAGCTTGGGCCGGCCTGGAAGGGGGAGGAGAAGGATCTGCGACGACTGAAGTGGCTGGTGGACGTGCGGCAACTGGTTCTTATTGGCGACAAAATGGGAGACGCCGCCCTGGCTCAGGCGGCACTCATGCCGGGGCTCAAAAGTCTGCATCTCCATCGCACCAGCGTGACCGACAAGGGTATGCAAGTCCTGGCCGGCTGCGGGGCGCTGCAGGAATTCGGCGCGTATTACTGCGGTCTGGGGGACGAATCGGTGCAACCGCTCGGCAAGCTGCCGGCGCTCACTACCGTCAAACTCTATGGCACCAAAGTCACACCCGAGGCCAGCGCCCAGCTTGCAATTGCACTCAAACAGCTCGCCAAGGTGGATTACCGCCGCGGGGCATTCCTGGGCGTCAGTTGCGCCCCGGACCTGGACGGGCTCTGCCGCATCTCCACCGTGCATCCCGACAGCCCCGCCAGCAAAGCCGGCCTGCAAACGCGGGACGTGCTGGTCCGCTTCGCCGGCAAGGAGCTCAAGGATTTTGAAGGTCTCATCGACATCATCTCGGGGCACCAGGCGGGCGAGACGGTCGAAGTGGAGATTCTTCGCGACGAGCTGAACAAAGACGGCGAGCAGAAGCCAGCGCCCCAAAAGCTCAAAGTCACCCTCGGCGAATGGGACGTCGACCTCTCCGTCAGCGGCGGCCGTCTGCCGCGGCCGTAATTCTGCGCAATAGCGCCGGGGTCGTGAGTCTTTGGCGTCAGCAGAGGCTGGCAAAATGATGGATGGCAAAATCATAAAACCTAGTGGGCCGGCGGTAAGTCCGCAGTGACAGGCAGTTTGTCCTGCTCGGCCTCTGATTTCCCACTCATCATTTTGCCGTCCATGATTTTGCCATTCCCCCGATCCCAAATTTCGGCTGCCGCTCGGGCTGGTGCCAACCGCTCCCCACTCGCCTATATTGAATTCCATGTACATTCTGGAAAACCCCGTCCTGCAGCGGGAGCTGCTGGTCAACCTGCGAATGGCCCGAGGGTTCATTCTGCTGCTCATTTACCAGTGCCTGCTGGGGGTGGTCGTTTATTTCGCCTGGCCCAAGGACACGCGACTGGACCTTTCCGACAACAGCGAGCAGACCCAGCAGACGCGGGATCTGGTGGACATGTTCTTCATCGGCCAATACGTCGTGGCCTCGATGATGGCCCCCAGCTTCGCGGCGGGGTCCATCACCGGCGAGAAGGAACGCAAGACGTACGAGATGCTGCTGGCCAGCCCGCTCCGCCCCGCAGCTATCGTCCTGGGAAAGCTGGTCGCCTCGCTCGCCCATCTGGCGATACTGGTTTTCAGTTCCCTGCCGATTGTGATGCTCTGTCTGCCGCTGGGAGGCGTGCATCCGTCCGAGCTGGCGGCGGCTTATTTGGGGCTGATGCTTTCCGTGGTCACGTTCGGCATGATCAGTGTGGCTTGCAGCGCGTATTTCCAGCGAACCAGCGCGGCCCTGGTCGTTTCCTATCTGCTGATCCTGATCCCCGCGCTGTTGGGCGTGCTGTATTGGAAGGGGCTCGCCGATTATGGCTCGCTGCGGCTGTTCCTGCTGGTGCCCGTGGCGGCGGTGAGCGTTGCGCTCTGCGTTGGTTTGTTCGTGAATACCAGCGTGATGCTGCTGCATCCGCCGGACGTCGGCAGCGAAGGGAAGGAGGTGGTGGACCTGGAGCAGGAATCCCAGCAGGCGGTGGGGCTGGTGATCCAGCGGGATCAATTCCCCGACAAGCTGTTCGCGCCTCCCAAGCGGGACGACCTGATGGAGGATGGGGCCAACCCGGTCTACGACAAGGAAATCCGCAGCGAAATCTTCAGCCAGGGGACGCTGATGCTCCGTCTGGTGATCCAGGTGAGCATGGTGCTGGCCATCCCCTTCATGGCCATCTGCCTGTACATCTATCCGCACTTGGCCGCGTGGTACATCTGCTATGTGGTGGTGTTCAACATGCTGGTGGGGCCGGTGTTTTCCGCCGGCAGCGTCACCAGCGAGCGGGAGCGGGAAACGCTGGACCTGCTGTTGACGACGACCATCAGCCCCTGGCACATCCTGTGGGGCAAACTGATTGCTGGGCTGCGGGTCTCGAGCGTGCTGACCCTGTTCCTCGTTTGGCCGGTGCTCTTGGCGTGCGTGATGGTGTCGCTGTATTGGTCGAACCTACTGGCCGTGCTGGCCTATCTCTCCATCGTGCTGATTACCTGCCTGACGACGGCGATGGTGGCGTTGTTTTGCTCGGTCATGGCGAAGAAGTCCTCCATTGCCATGATGTCCGCGTACCTGGTGATCATTGTGATGTTCTGCGCCCCGCTGGCGATTGGATTTTTCGCCACGACGTTTTATCGCACCAGTCCCGCGACCCAAATGGTGAAGGAACTGAGCTTCACCAGCCCGTTTTCAGCCGCCCGCTCGATCCCGCTGAACGTCGGGGCGCTCAGCACCGAAACCGCGAATCTGGTCAATGCCGAACCCAAGACCTGGATGCTCTACCTCTGCTATCTGGTCTTCAGCCTGCTGCTGAATATCGGGCTCTTGGTGATTATGACATGGCTCTTCAGAAGCCGCTGGCGCGTGGCGGGACTGGGGAATTGAGACAAAGTTCAAAGTTCAAAGTCCTGGTTTTCAACTTGGAACTTGGAACCTGGTGGCTATGTTTCCGCTTCCAACCCTTCTAGTCTTTGCCGCAGGCGGGCGAATTCAGCCCGCAGCTCGGCGAGCTCGACGGCCAGTTCGGCAAGTTGGTCCGCCGTGGCGTACTTGAGCGAGGTGCTATTGCCGGATGGTGACGGCGACGTTGGTCGTTCGTCGTCGCCCGAGGGCCGCGAGGGGGAGCTGGCAAAATGAGTTTGCAGTTCAGCGACTTCGCGGTCCTTGTAGAGGTTGTGGCTGACAACCTGACCGCGGCCGGGGGAGGTGATTTCTCGCATCAGCCCCTTCTTCAGCAGGCCGTCGACGATGGTCTTCAGAGCAGCCTGGTCGGCGATGGGCTCCATGCGGGCGGCGCGGGCCCGCAGGTCGCCGAGCGTCTGCTCGCCGCGAAGGAGCAGCTCGGTCATCACGGCCAGCTCGACCGCGGTGACTCCGAGCCATTCGTAGGCGTGATGGCGGTACTTGAGCACGCGGCCGGAGCCTTGCACTTCCGTCACAACGCCCAGGCCGCGCAATTCTTCCAGCAGTTGCTCCACGTCCTCCTGGGTCAGCTCCATCTGCGGCTCGCGGTTGCTCTTTTGGTTCGAGCCGGCGACGATGCCGTTGACCGTCATCGGGTACGACTCGGGGACGGTCTTGGCTTTCTCGACGAGTACGCCCAGCACGCGCCGCTGACGCGAGTTAAGCGGCTTCCACTTGGGGGCTTCGGGCGAGGTTTCGCTGGACATGAATTGCAGCTTACCTGACGAGCGGGGGACTCACCAGCCGCTGACAGGCGGCGTGGAGAGTGCTACAAAGTCCTTTCCACCCGTCGATCGCACACGAGGACAGCCATGACCGATCAGCCCCTTGCCGGCCGCCGCATTCTGACTTTCGTTGGCGATATCTACGAAGACCTGGAACTCTGGTATCCCAAGCTGCGGCTCATCGAAGCCGGAGCCGAAGTCATCGTGGCCGGCGAGAAAGCGCGGCACAAATACGAAGGGAAGAACGGCTATCCGTGCGTGAGCGACGCCGCGATTGCCGACATGAATTCCGCCGACTTCGCCGGTGTGGTGGTCCCCGGCGGCTTTATGCCCGACAAGCTCCGGCGGAACCCCAAAGTGCTCTCGCTGGTTCGAGAGTTCGCCGCCGCCGGCAAGCTAGTCGCCGCCATCTGCCACGGCGGGTGGATTCCGATTTCCGCCGGCGTCTACCGCGGCGTCAAGGTCACCGGCTCACCCGGCATCAAGGACGACCTCATCAACGCCGGCGCGCTCTGGGAAGATGCGCCCGCCGTCATCGACCGCCACTTCGTCAGCAGCCGCAAGCCGGATGATTTGCCGGCGTTCTGCCGGGGGATATTGCAGGTGCTCGGGCCGAAGTAGACGACAATTTCACCGAGTCCCCTTCTTTGTCAACGCATTCGCCCTCTTAATGATCGAGTTAGCCTCGTTCAGCGTCAGCGTCTTGTCGGACATGGCCCGGTCGTACTCCGGCTTGAGGCTGGGGTAGATGCGTTTGACACGTATGACGTCGGCATGCTTCTCCTTGGATGCCGTCTCGCCGCCGCCGTAGAGGAGGTACAGCACGAAGACAATGATGACGACGGGCGTGAGCGAGAAGGCGAGGATCCACTGGAGGGGAAACTTCTGCTTGGCCATCGCAAGTTACCGTCCCCGGATGCCGTGGTATTCCAGCGGCATCTCGTAATCCTTGCGGAGCGGATAGCCTACCCAGTCTTCGGGGCAAAGGATGCGGCGGAGGCTGGGGTGGCCCGAGAAAAAGATGCCGGAAAGGTCGAAGACCTCGCGCTCGTGCCAGTCGGCGGTCCGCCAGACGCGATTGACGCTGGGGACCACGGGCAATTCGCCGGGCACGTCGTTCTTCCAGCGCGGCAGCATGATCTTGAGGACCAGCGAGTGCTTTTTGCTGATGCTGGACATGTGGTAGACCAATTCCAGATGAGGCTCAAAGGTCGCTTTGGCGGCTTTCTTTGGGTCGGTCTCCAGCCAGTCGACGACGGTGATGCAGTTCAGGAACTCGAGCTTCAGCTCCGGGTCGTCGCGGAGGAAGGTGCAGACCTCGACGAGCGACTCCGGGTTGATTTCGATCCAGGGATCAATCGCCTGGGCATTCGTGCCGGTGATCTTGTCGCCGAACTTCTTCTTCAGCCGGTCGAGTGTGTTGGGGCCGCTCATGAGCAGGTCAGGGGGTGGAATCCGCAGATTTCGCGGATGGACGCAGATTAGGAATGTGACGAAAAGTCAGAGGGCCAGGAGACGGAGCTAAGCCGAGAGGAACTGTTCTTCTTCCAGCAAATCCACGTCGGTCGGCCGGGCAGCGGCGGCGGCGCGTTCCTGGCCGAGGGCGCGGACCCAGTCCAGATCCCCCCGCTTCCAGACATAGGCGAAGCCGATGAGCAGGACGGCGAAAAAGGCGGCGATGTCGACGATGGTGACGAAGGCCAGTTGCTTGGCACCTTCGTGAATTCGCTGGCTGGCTTTCACATCTTCGGGTGCGGCCTCATCGATGAGGCCCACCAGCGAAGGTGGAGTGGATACGGGAACCGTCGGATGACGGACTCCCATTTCCCGGTAAAGGTGCGTGGCGGCCGGCGTCAGCGCAAGTTGGTTCGTGTCCTGCGAGCGGCTGACCACGGCAAATTCGCGGTCCATCATGTTGGTGGTCTTGCCGAAGACTGCTGCCCACGGAAAGAAGAAGGCCACTTCCACATCAAAGATAATGAACAGCAGGGCGACCACGTAAAACCGCAGGTCGAACTGCACGAAGCTGGAGCCGATCGTCGGCTCGCCGCACTCGTAGATTTCCAGCTTTTCGGCGTGGGGATTGGAGGGCCTGAGCAGCCGGCCGATGAGCAGGTTGGCGAACAGGAAAATGAAGCCGACCGTGGCGAACAGCGCCATGTAAGCGACAATACCCAGTGAGGAACCGATAGCTGTCATAAAGCCAAATGGGTAAGGGAGTTATTCCGCTTCAAATTCGTCCGCGCCGTCCCCGAGCGTAACGCCGGCCACCAGCGACTGCCTGCCCGCGTAGCCCCCTTCCAGGTCGTGCCAATGCAGCACTTCGCTCTCGCCGAGCTTCCAACAGAGCAGGACAATGCGACCATCCATCTCCGCGGGAAAATCGACCAGCCCCTCCACGGCTCCCTTGGGCTCCACGCCGAGCTCCTTGAGCTCGTTCATGTAATCCACCAGCCGCTGGCCGTCGCGCTGAATGTCCGCTTCGATTTGCACCAACTCTTCGCTGTAGGGATCGCCCTTCTTCGGTTCGCGGCCGGCAGTAAGCAATGCATGGCGATGCCGCCGTTCGACAACGTCGCCGGCCAGGCTGGCCAGATCCGACGTGATGGCCCGCACCAGCGGCAGCATGGCGTTGGCCTGCTCAATGGTGAAAAGCCGGGCCGGTTTGTATCCACTGCTCGCCATTGCGGCGCCTCTTGTTCTGGAAACGAGTTTGCTGCTCTATTGATTCGGACCGCCATGCACCGGCTCGGCAATGACTTTCGATTCCGACACCGCCGTGGGATTGAGCGTGGCTTTGCCCCAGGCAATCTCCAGCGGCAGGCGGGAGAAATCCACGATGCAACCGTCGCGGCTGTAGCAGGAAAGGTCGTGCGTGGCCCCCATGAAAATGCAGTCCACCGGGCACGGCTCCACGCAGAGCGCACAAAACATGCACTTGGAATAATCAATCGCAAAGCCGGTGATTTTGAAGCCCTTGCCCCCTTCGACCTTCTCCTTGCCGATGTAGATGCAGTCCACCGGGCAGGCCTTCGCGCACTGATCACACGAAATGCAGGTCGTCAGATCGAACCGATGAAAGCCGCGATAGCGAGCGGCCACCGGCACCGGCTTCTCCGGATATTCAAACTTCTCGGTGAAGGTCCCGCGGTCCGGCTTGTAAGTGATGAGCCAGTACCGGAGCGTGACGAACATACCGTGGCTGACGGTGTAAACCGCGAGCCAGATGTTACGTAACCAATCCAACATGGTGGTTCAATCTAGGGTTGAAGTTGGGAGACTCGCTGAATTATAGGCAGAGCGGGTTAGTCCGCAAGCAAGGGACGAGGCAGGGCCCTTGGAAGCTCCTGAAGGGCAGAGCGTCGTGGTCAGAGATTGACGGTACAATTGGCGGTCGTCGGGCCGTGCGAGCGAGAGTCTAGGCTTCACCGACGTAAGCAGCGGATGGCCTCGGCATCGCCAACGGCCAACCTCCTCGCGCTATTCCTCTCCCACCTGCCCTCAGCGACTTCGCCTCAATCAATCTCGTCGCAACCTCTTGTCGCTAAACACCTTGTGTTACGCCAGTCGGACGAGGATTCCCCCTGTTAAGAATTTCCGGTCATTCTAGCCCTAACCTGTGGCCAGAAAAGATTTTGCGGAAAACGGTCGGACCGGGCCTGGTAAATCTTGACTATGCCCCCGCGTGGTTCACAATGAAGGGAAGGCCCGCTTCGCCATATCCCCTTCGCAGGGTGGTTGCCCTCGCGAACTGGCTGGCCGGCAAGGAAAGCGGAGTTGCATGGGGCAGCTCCGGGAAGGAAGGACTGCCATGCTTGTGCTCTCGCGGAAAAAGAACGAGAGTATTGTCATCAACAATGACATTACGATTGTCGTCGTGGAAATTCGCGGCGACAAGGTTCGCCTGGGCATAGAAGCCCCCAAAGAGGTGCCCGTCCACCGGCGTGAAGTCTACGACGCCATCAAGCGGAACGAAGCCGAAGCTGCCTCCAGCGGCGCTCCTGCGAGCGAAGCTGGCCTGAAAGACAGCTAGAGCCCCCGTTTTTCACGGGGCGTTCCCGCGGTTTTTCGTTTCCACTTTTCGCCAGCGCCTGGTCTTTTCGCTGGCAGGATTCACGCCCGGCTCTCTGCGGCCCCTTGACGCCGCCCGCCCGCGGTTTGTATACCGCACCTGGCGAAACGCCGTCCCTCTGAACCTTTTGCGTCCTCGGCCGTCTCTGGCTTTTGACACATTTGTGGTACAACATATTTCGTCACCGCGGCCCCATCGTCTAGCGGTCTAGGACACCGCCCTTTCACGGCGGTAACACGGGTTCGAGTCCCGTTGGGGTCACTGATTTGCTCAACCCTGATTCTGTCGGGGTTTTTCGTTTTCTTGGCCCTGGTCGCGCAGCGCCGGCTGGGGCTCGGCAAAGTGCAACGGAAGCGTGTGCCGGCGGACTCTGATTTGACCTCACTGGGGGCAGATGTTGAAGTATTCCCGCCGCCGCTGACCCCAACTCATGGACACGCCACCACTTGCACAAACACTCCTCAGGACGTTTTCACCACCCACCCCGCCGGAAGAGTGGTCTCGCAACGGCAATACCGATTTTTGAACCGCGGAGTTCGCGGAGAGTCGCAGAGGGGTCCGACCTGACAGCAAAGTCTTCTCCGCGCTTCTCCGCGAACTCCGCGGTTATTCCCCCTCCCCTCTGGGAATCCCCCACATCCGTTTCCCACAACCAGATTGAGAAAGAGCACCGCCCGCCCGGCACCGCCGCCCCCCTCTCCCCTTGGGAGAGGACTGGGGTGAGGGTCTGCCGGCTCCACCGGGGCTGGTCATATGATACCAATGTACAGTTTCGTATTTGGCACCTTTCCAAAACTTTTTTGGAAATTCTGAACGGCCCCAGTCTGCGCCGCACGCCAGCGAAGGAAAGTACGGCCAGCCGTTGCGGGCTGAACCGCGGCTGCACTTTTGGGCGTCGCTGAGCTTCGCTTGCACTTCCGGCTTCGTGGAACTTACGTCAATTCGATTGGACGTAAGTCCCGAATGTCGCAACCGGCCAGGAATCAATGAACC
>JBKJNY010000177.1:0-11197 GCA_046593355.1 Pirellulaceae bacterium
GGTTCATTGATTCCTGGCCGGTTGCGACATTCGGGACTTACGTCCAATCGAATTGACGTAAGTTCCACGAAGCCGGAAGTGCAAGCGAAGCTCAGCGACGCCCAAAAGTGCAGCCGCAGTTCAGCCCGCAACGGCTGGCCGTACTTTCCTTCGCTGGCGTGCGGCGCAGACTGGGGCTATCCAGAATTTCCGAAAAAGTTTTGGAAAGGGGCCAAATTTGTAACTGGACATTGGTATAATAGGACCAGCCCGGTGGTGCTGGCAGACCCTCACCCCAGCCCTCTCCCAAGGGGAGAGGGGGGCGGCGGTGACGGGCGGGCGGTGCTCTTTCTCCATCTGGTTGTGGAAAACTCCAAGAGGGGAGGAGAATAACCGCGGAGTTCGCAGAGATGCGCGGAGAAGAAGAGGGTATCAGGTCGGACCCTCCGCGACTCTCAGCGACCTCTGCGGTTCAAACCTGATATCGCTTCCGCAAGATCCGTGGAAAATAAATCGAGAAGGGGCGTCGGCGGGATGAATCAAGAATCGGCTTGATTCATCCTGTGGAATGTCGCAAGTCGTTTTTAGCAAATACTTTACGGATGCGATGCCGCTGAAATGAGAGAGCTTGAATCATGAATCAGAGCAGTTCCTTCAGGGGGGTGTTCCATAGATTCGTCGCCGAGTGGATTGCACCCCAAATCCGCGAGCACGCTCGGCACCGGACGCGCCGGCTCGATGGTACGATGACGTGTTCCGACGAGATTTGCCGCCTCCTATTTAACACGAACACGTCATGGCTGATTCCGCTTTCGATACGCTGAAGTCTGAACTTGTCGCTCATGGGCCCGATGCCGTGCTGGCGAGAGTGGTGGAGCAGTTGCGGGGGGAGAAGAAATATCACGAGCTGTTTGAAGCCTTGAAGATGCAGATCCGCCGCAAGCTGGGGCTGCCGATTGCATCGGCCGAGGGGGCGGATGGGCTTAGCGAGGCGAAGCGAAACGAGCTGGAAGAGGGGCTGATTGCGGCCTGCCGCGAAGTGGGGACGCTGCTGCTCAAGGAGGGGAAGGTCCGCGAGGGGTGGATGTATCTGCGGCCGGTGGGGGACAAGGGTGAGGCGGCTCGGCTGCTGGCGGAGGTGAAGCCGGGGGAGGACAACACGGAAGAGATTATCGAGGTCACGCTGCATGAGGGGGTGGATATCGCCCGCGGATTTGGCTTGGTGCTGGAAAGCTACGGCACCTGCAGCTCGATCACGACTTATGATTCGTCCCTCGCCCGCCGCCCCCGCAAGGAGCAGGAGCCGGCCGCTCGGCTGCTGTTGCATCGGCTGCATGCCGACCTGGTGGGGAGCGTGAAGGTTGACATCGTCCGGCAAGAAGGATCCCAACCGAAGGAGACGACGCTCAAGGATCTGATAGCCGACAGAGAATGGCTGTTCCAGGAAAACTCCTACCACATCGACACCACGCATCTGGCTTCCACCACTCGCATCGCCAGGAATTGCAGTGATGCATCCGATCTGCGATTAGCGCTCGACCTCACGGATTATGGCCGGCGGCTATCGGCGCAGTTCCAGTACCAGGGAGACGAGCCATTTTCGGAAACCTACCCCAGCCACTCGCTCTATTTCGAGGCACTGCTGGGCGAAAGCGTCGAAGAAGCACTGGCCTACTTCAAGAACAAGGCCGAGATGCTCGACCCGCAATACCACACGATGATTGCCAGTGAGACCTACGTCGACCTCCTCGCCCGCCTCGGCCGCTACCCGGAAGCCGTCGCTGCCGCCATCGCTTTGAGCAAACCCGGCGTGCAACCAGTCGGCATCGCCCCGTCACTCCTGGAACTGGCCGAGAAAGCGGGTGACTACACCGCGGTGTTGGAATACTGCAAGGGGCGAGGGGACACGCTCGGTTATGCGGCGGCTTTAGTGGCGGGTGCCAAGTAACAGCGGAGCCGGTGGCTCGATGGCAGACACCTCGCCCGACCCGAAGCCGTCACCGCCGCTTCCCTGGACCGTTCGCCTGCTGGGGCTGACGAGCCTGCTCAACGACACGGCGAGCGAGATGCTGGCCCCGGTGATGCCGGCCTTTCTGATCACCGTGCTGCATGCGACCAAGTGGCAGATTGGGCTGATTGACGGCGTGGGGGAAACGGTTGCCAGCCTGACCAAGCTCTGGTCGGGAGCCCGCTCGGATGATCTGGGCCGGCGACGGGGATTCGTCATCGCCGGATACGTGATTGCAGTGCTCGCTCGCCCCCTCATGGGCCTAACGACGAGTCCTTGGCAGGTGTTCGGTCTGCGGACCATTGACCGCGTCGGCAAGGGAATCCGCACTGCGCCGCGCGACGCCATGATCGCGGAATCCACCAGCGAGCAGACCCGAGGGCGAGCGTTCGGCTTTCACCGGGCGATGGACCACCTGGGGGCGGCCCTGGGGGCGCTGATCGCGATGGCATTCCTGTGGTGGACGTCGCAGGGGCTGACGACCGAGGGGAGCCAGGAAGAATGGCAACTGCGAAGGCTGTTCATGCTGTCGCTCATCCCCGCGCTCCCCATCCTGTTCTTACTGCCGCTGGCTTTGAAGGAAACTGCAAAGGCACCGGAGGAGTCGCCGAAGGAACATCGAACTCTCCAGCCGCTGAATGGGAATTTCCGCCGCTACCTGGCGGCGCTGCTCTTGTTCACGCTGGGGAATTCGAGCGACAGCTTTTTGCTGGTGCGGGCGAAGGAGCTCGGCGTGCCGCTCTATGCGCTGCCAATCCTGTGGATTGTCTTTCACCTGGTGAAGAGCGGCGGCAACCTCGTCACCGGCGGCTGGGTGCAACGAGTGGGCGCGCGGCCGCTCATTTGGGCCGGCTGGCTCTGGTACGCAGCCGTCTACATCGCATTTGGATTGGCGAATTCCGCCTGGCAAATCTGGGTGCTGTTCTTGCTCTATGCGATCTTCTACGCTCTGACCGAGCCGGCGGAGAAAGCGCTCGTCGCCACGCTCGCCGGTCCGCAGCGCAAAGGGCTCGCCTATGGTTGGTTCAACTTGATCCTTGGCATCGGCGCGCTCCCCGCCAGCCTGCTATTCGGCGCGATCTACGATCGGGCCGGTCCCCTGGCTGCGTTTGGAACCGGTGCCGCATTCGCGCTCGCCGCAGCCGCGATGCTGATGAGCGTGCGGGAAGAGGAATCACCCTCCGCTTGACGGCGGCGGAAGCATTTCGGCCTCACTTCTTCTTGCAGTACGAGAGCGCCAGCAAGGCATACGCCGTGACGATGTTGGCGTCTCCTTCCAGCCACTTCTTTTCCTCATTCACCCACGATCCGTCGGCGCGCTGGCGGCTGGCGAGTTCGGCGATCAATTCTTTGCGCCAGTCGTGTTTGACGCCCTTCTCGTCCACGAATTCGTCGTGCCCCATCGCGGCGAGGGCCTTGGCGAAGGTGTGGTAGTAGTAGAACAGGCCGGCTTGCCCCATGCCGGGATTCTCCTTCAGGTCGTAGTGCTTCTTGAGCCAGGAGAGGGCACCTTTGACGCGCGGGTCGTCGGGCTTCACGCCGGCGTAGATCATGCTCTTGAGGCCGGCGTAGGTCATGCTGGCGTAGCTCCGCAGGCCGCCGGTATTTTCGTCGATGCCCGCCTGGCTGGTCCCCCCTGCCGCCGGTGTGTAGTAAAAGCCGCCGTCGGGGTTCTTCGTGGCGAACGGAGTGGTGTTGTGCTCGGTCTCCAGGTTCTGGCAGCGGGAGACGAAAATCAGGGCTCGCTTGATCGCGTCGCTGTTCTCGTCGTTGCCGGTCGCTTTGAGGGCATCAATCAGGAACGTGGTGTTGGAGAGGTCCGGCCGCTTGTTCTTCCCGTAGCCGGCCCCGCCATAAAAGGTGTCGTCTTTGGCTTTCCCTTCGGACTCGTCCCACTGTGTCCCTTTGATGTAGGCGTCCGCTTGCTTCAGGATTTTGGCGTAGCGGCCGTCCTTGTTCGCCTCGGTAAAGGCCAGGATGATGATGCAGGTCTCGTAGTTCTTGTAATACGATTCCTGGGCGTAAACGCCGCCGTCCGGCTGAACGAAGCCTTCCAGGTATTTCAGGCTCTTGGATACCGCTGGGTCATCGGGGGAGCGGCCGTTGCGGAGAATGCCGGCAACGACCAGGGCGGTGATGCCCGGCCCGCTGGCGGCGGTGTAGGAGCCGTTGTCCGCCTGTCCCTTGGTGGTGAGGAAGCCGATGGCCTTGGTCACCAGTTGCTCGGCGGTGCGGTCTTCCGCGGCCCAAGCGAGACGGGGAAGCAACGCCGAGGCAGCTCCGGCAGCGGCTGTGACAGTGAAAAAATGTCGCCTGGATACCATGAAAGTCAGCTCCAAAAAGTTTGTTCGGCAGGGACAGGCGGCTAAAAAACCGCCACCCTCGGCTAATCAATGACCGCGAGGATGTCTTCTTCCCGCAAAATCAGCAGTTCCTCGTCGTCTACAGAAACTTCCGTGCCAGCGTAGGTGAGGAAGACAACTTTGTCCCCTTCCTGAACCTGATTCGGGGCTCGCAGCCCTCCCGCAATCAATCGCCCGTCACCGACGGAAAGAACCCGCCCTTGTTGCGGCTTCTGCTGCGCGGCATCGGGGAGCAGGATTCCGCCCGACGTTTTCACCTCCGCCTCCAAGCGCCTGACCACGACTTTATCCCCAATGGGCGTGACTTTCATGTTGCTATATCCCGGCGATGTCCCCCCGGCACGGCGCGAAGCGCGGCGGTCAAAAGGGCGTGGCGGAATTCTCCCACGCGAGAGTGCCGCCTGCAAGCATTGCTAGCGCGCCATGGGAGGACCAACGATCATTATACCCAGCTCCCAGGGCAACCCCGCGAAAATCGGGCTCAAGCTGAAGCCGCCACTTCACTTCCACCCGGAGAAGTGCCGATGTAGGAATTGTCAAAATAGGACAATATTGCCGGTTGCGTTGAATTTGCGGCAAAGACACTGAAAACCCCCGCTTTTGTGGCGAGGAGAGGCGGCCATGACGGACAACCAAATCGCGAACCCAGACGCTGACCAAATCTTCAAGCCCCGCCGCATTGATGGGGCTCATACCGTCGGCGGACTCAAGTTGGAGCACAGCCCGGCACTCGTCTTGGAGTTGGCGGGAGTAGGCGCGGGCTCAGCGGGCACCTACCAGGATACTCACGACTTTTCCGGCGAATCAGCTTCGCTCGATGGTCTGCTCGAGCTCGACGAATCCATGGACGATCGCGAGGAGCAACTGGAACACCAGGCTGGCCAACTGGCCGGTCATCTTCAGGAACAACTCCGAGAGCTGGAATATCGAGAAGCCCTGCAAAATGCGCGGTCGGCGGAGCTGGACAATGAATTTCGCCGCGCCCGCCTGTGGATTACCGAGAAGTCGGCGGAGCTGACCGAGCGGGAAAACGCCGTCGCCGCCGCCGAGGCGAAGCACCAAGAAATCGAGGCGCGACAGACCGTTCTCCGCGACAGGGAACAGGACCTCGCCCAGCGGCAACAACCCGTCAGCGAAAGGGAAGCCGCCTTGGCCGAACGCGAGCGGCAGTTCGAAGCCAAGGAGTACCAGATCCGCGAGCGCCGCCAGTTCATCGAGCGCGAAGCGGCCGCCCTGCATCATGCCCGGCAGCAATGGGAGCGATCCCAGGAAGAAGAACAAGCCGACCTGACCAGCGAGCGAGCGACCATTCGCCAGCAATTGGAAGCGGAGCTCCATGCACGCGAGCAAGCACTTTCCCAAGGCGAAAGCCTGCTGGCCGAACATACTCGCGAGCTGGAAAAAGACCGCCAGACACTGACTACTGAACGGGCCGACTGGCAGCGGCAGAAAGCGACCGACGGAGAGGCCATCGCCCTTCATCGCCATCGCACCGAGGCCGAGCTGGAGCAGCGCCGCACTCGCCTCGCCACGCGCGAAACGACGCTCGACCAGCAGCAGGCAGCTCTCGACCAGCTGCGCGGCGAAATTACGGCGGCTCACCGGCAGTCCATCGAGATGCGGCTGATCGCGGAGCAGCTCTGGGCGCAGGTACAGGGGCGGATGCCGCCGGTGGAAATCACGCAGTCGATTGCCCAGCTTCGGCTCAAGCTGGGCGAGCAGTATCGCCTGGAGCAGCAAGGCCTGGCCGAGCAGAAACGGGAATTGCTCGCCCTGGCCGAGAAAGTCGCCGAGCAAAGCGGTGCCCATCGCGCCCAGCGGCAGGAGCTGCAAAGCTGGTTCGCCGCCCGCGAGGCGGAAATCGAAAGCCACGCCCATTCGCTCGTTATCCACGAACAGAATCTGCTCGATCAGTCCAACCAGCTTCGCCAGACCGAAACCCGCTGGGGCTCTGACCGAAGACGATTGGAGCAAGAACTGCGAGAGCTGCACTCCCGACTGCGGCAGGCCGCGTGACGCGTACTTTCCCAAATTGCTCTCTGCGGCGATTTTCCCTCGTCGACGCTTGATAACCGGCCGTTCAGGGTCGCTTACCGGCCTGCGGCCGCAACGCGGGGTTCAGGTTCCACGTCCAGCCGCCGCTCCCGGGGAGCTATTTGTTCTTCTCGTCCTTGAACCGCTCATCGATGATCAGTGTCCCTGGCGGCAGCGAAATGCGGTTCAGATCGACGATCTCTCCATCCACAACTAGCTCGATATAGGTGGCGCTGGTCCTCCAGTTTCCATGCACCTTCTTCGCGTCATCGCTTGATACCTCAGTGGCGGCCTCCTGACCAGCGTCCACAGGAGGAGTCTGGATGTGTACCCCTGCGGGCTTAACCGAGAAGAAATCGGTCTTCGGACCGCGCACTAGGATGATGGGGGCTCCCTTGGTCTTAACCTTCAAGAGAAGCGGCCAAGCCGCCTCAAATTCCTCCCGTTTGGTGAACGGTATGAGGTAGTGCCGGTAGAGGACAAGCGGACCTTCGCAGGTCTGTGCTTGCTTGCGGAGCGGTTCGAGATCCTTGGGCCAGCTATCGGGCCACAGCCCTCGATCTGTTACGGAATAGTCCGCATGCACGGCGGAAAATATTGCACTAAGCGTGATTGCGGCCAGGAGAGCGATTGTTCTTTTCATAGCGATTTCTTTCCAAGGAGTGAGTGGCTCGTGGATGGACCCGCCGACTTATTGTCCCTTCTTCACTTCTTTGAATCGCTCGTCGATGATCAGGGTATCCGCCGGTAGCGGAATGCGGTTCAGATCGACGATCTCCCCATCCACAACCAATTCGATGTAGGAGGCGTTTGTCCGCCAGTCTCCGTGCGCTTTTCTTGCGTCGGCAAGCGAAACTTCCTTATCGTCCCGCTTGCCTGAATCTATCGGAGGAGTGTGGATGATAACACCCGCGGGTTTGAGGTCGAAAAAGTCAGTCTTGGGACCGCGCACCAGGACGATCGGAACTCCCTTGCTTTTGACCTTCAGGAGTTGCGGCCAGACTGCCTCAAATTCCTCCCGTTTGGTGAACGGGATTAAGTAGGTCCGGTAGGGACGTCTCGGACCTTCGAAACTGCGTGACTGCTTGCGCAGCGGCTCAAGTTCCTTGGGCCAGCTTTCGGGCCACATTCCTTTATCCCAGACTGAATAATCCGCATACGCGGCGGAACACGCCGCCAATAATGCGATTGCGGCCAGAAGTGCGATTGTTCTTTTCATCGTGATTCCTCCAGAGAGATTGAGATGGAATGCTCAGGCAGCCGCAGAACTATTTTGTTTTCCGGTCGGGAGATTTGAAATCTTCGGCCTTAAACCGCTCATCGATGATCGAGGTATCCGCCGGCAGCGAAATGCGGTTCAAATCCACGATATCGCCGTCCACCACCAGTTCGAAGAAAGTCGTGTTCATCCAGGTTCTTCTCGGGTTGTCATGACCAGGGATCGGCTCCTCGGGATTGGCCCGCTTATCTGTGTCAGTAGGCGGAGAGTGGATGAGGACACCCGCGGGCTTGATCGCGAAAAAATCGGTCTTCGGAGCACGCACCAGAATGATGGGCGCTCCCTTGCTCTTGACCTTCAGAAAATGCGGCCAGGCGGCCTCAAATTCCTCCCGCTTGGTGAACGGGATGTGATAATGCCGGTTGGCGAATTGGGGGCCGACCAAAGTCCGCGCTTGCTTGCGGAGCGGCTCGAGTTCCTGGGGCCAGCTCTTGGGCCACGCCCCGTGGTCGCAAACTGAATAAAGGGCATGCACGGAGCCTGTCGCACATAAAACGATTGCGGCCAGAAGAACGGTTCTTCGGTTCATTGGGGTTTCTCCAAAGTCATTGAGGTCGATCTATTTCTTCTTCTCATCCTTGAACCGCTCATCGATAATCGGCGTGTCTGCTGGCAGAGCAATGCGGTTCAAATCGACGATCTCTCCATCGACGACGAGCAGAATGCTCGTAATGATGTTTGCCGGGAGCTTTTCCGCCTCTGCGGGAGTGACGTCACGAGGAGGCGCAACGCGAACTCCTGCAGTTTTGCCCTCTCCGGCACGGATGTGAGGACCGCGCAAGAGTGTGATGGTGGCTCCCTTGGCTTTGAGCGTCAAAATATGGGGCCAGGCGGACTCAAATTCCTCCCTCGTGGCGAAAGGGATGTCGTAGGATGTGCCGCCAAACCCATGCTCCCACGTCCAGGCTTGCTTACGCAGTGGTTCCAATTCCTGGGGCCAGCTCTTCGGCCAGTCTCCCCCTGGACCACCGAACGAAATCGCATACGCGGGCCCGACCGTGCCTAAGGCGATTGCGGCTACAAAAGCGAACGTCAACAGTCTCGGCAGGTTCCTATGTGATCTGAGACGCGACATGGCAACTCCTTACGGCTACTGTTTGGGTTGACTAGCCCGCATTTCTCACCAAGCGGAGAGGATCGCCGACAGGGTGTTTTACACAAGCCTGAAGCGCAAGCGAAGGAAGGTCCTAATTTCTTGGCGATTCCGAGCCTTCCTTCGCTTGCGCTTCAGGCTTGTGTGAGAAATGCGGGCTAGGTGAATTTTGCTTTTCGTTGTTGTTGTGAAGCACTTCGTGGCTGCCATCGCTGGAATTGACCCGGTGCAGCAGGCCATTGCTCGCGATGTAGAGCTTGTCGCCGGCCGTCACAATGGCCTTTGTGTTGGCCCAATCCGGTTTCCCCAAGCTGCGGCGCACCCCGGTCTTCGGATTCACTTCGTAGAGCTGATTGTCCTTGACGATGAAGAGTTGTCCGCCCGCCGCGCCCATGGCCGCGATGTTTTGCCAGTCGTGAACACCCACACTTCGGCGCGAGCCGTCGCCGGTGTTGACTTCGTAAAGGTGGCCGCTATCGACGACATATAACATGTCGGCCAGCGCTGCTGCGGCCGACATGTTCGGCCATTCTTCTGGGTGAATGTCGAGGACCGAGAGTTTCGTGACTAATGAGTTTGTTCTGGGTTTCCTCTCCTCCGTCACGAGGCTTTCCTTCCTTTGGACCAGAGATTCGAGGGAATACTTGCTGTCACTCAAGCTCTCGCTTAAGGGCAAGCTCTCGCTCTCGGGGCTCGAGCTCATGCTTCGGGAACTCTCGCTCAGGTGATCGACACGCGAGTACTTTTCACCCTTTTCGCCTTTTTGGTCACTCAGTTCCAGAAGCGCCAAGTGGTCCGAATCTCCCGTAGTCCTACGAGTTACGTCGTGATTCGTCCCTGGAATGCCCTGATTCAAAATCCAAACGATGGTAATGATCGACGCTGCGACGGTGGCGACTCCCAGGCAGATCGCCAGCAGCGACCGCCGCGGTTTCGCCGGCACTGTCGGCGTCGACGCCGCCTCGGCCTGCAAACGCGCGATCAAGTCTGCGGAAAACTGCTCGTCCAGCCGCGGCGCACCATATTCCTCGTGCAGCAGGGCCTGCAGTTCGTTGGCCTCGTGATCTTGTTGCATGGAATCAATCTCCTTAGGTTGCGGCGAGCGACGGTCCTCATTGAAGCGCGGTCTCGTAGGCTGTGCGAAAGGCGTTGCGGGCCCGATATAGCAGCCCTTCGACCCCCTTCTCGGTTCGACCCAGCCGCTCCGCGATTTCGCGCACGGTGCATCGATCCAGGTATTTCCATTCCAGGATGACACGTTCTTCAATCGGCAGGGCATCAAGCACATCCGCCACGACTTCGCTGGCCGAGGAAGTATCCCGTGTCGCCGGCTCGGCATCCGTCGTGGTCAATTTCTCTCGCTGCCGATACCAATCCGCCGTCTTGTTTCGAGCGATTCCGGTCAGCCATCCCGCAACATTCTCCGTCGTGGCCCCGTTATTGAGCGCCCTGATCGCCGCCAGAAACGTCTCGCTGAGCACATCCTGGGCGGCATGGGTGTCCCGCCGCATCCGGGCAAAAACGTATCGCCAGACGACCGGCGCATACCGCTCGTACAACTCCGCCACAGCGCCGGAGTCCCCTTCACGGACACGGCGAATCAGCTCCTGATCGGCTGGCAAATCGGTGCGAACTCCTCGGTTCTACTCTATTGTCGTTTTCCAGAGCACAAATCACTCACGGGCGAAAGAGGAATTAGCTGTGCGATTGGCGAGGTTACTTCGTGGCCGATAGCAGTGCCCACAGCTTCTTGTGCCAGAGCACCTTCGTTTCCGCAAACCCCGCCTGGCGGAGATAGCCTAGTGCTGCGTCAAGCTTAAGGATTTGGGTGCCGGTTTTCTTACAACCGAGAAACATCGCTTGAATCTGTCCTAGCGACCCTAAAACTAAGGCTTGACGAAGCACTAGGTAAGCCGCAGCTGTCTCATGGTAATCATCGCCGCTTTGCTGGGGCTGGCTAAAGCGGGTCACGTTGCGGTCGGTCCAGTCACGAAGGGCGGCGTGGATGCCCGGCGGGATGTTGCCACTGGCGATTCCGGCTTCCCACATCGCGGCCCATTCCCGCAGGATAGGGAGATATTGCGTGTCATCCTCGGGGCGGACCTCATCGCCGTTAAGCAGACGTCCGCCGGGCGCGAGGATTGGGGGCTACCCCGCATTTCTCACGAAACTGTGAGCATCGACGATAAAGTGTCGACACGAGCCGGAAGCGCAAACGAAGGAAACTGCCGCGCTGTGGAGCGGTCGAAATGATACCCATCTCCCGCTTCCCACGGTTTTCTTCGCGTCGGTCTCAGGCTCGTGTAAGAAATGCGGGCTAAGGCAACTCTCGTTCCGGCAAGGGTTTAGGAGTGCGCTGGCCCGAACCGAAAATTCCTTCTATTTTTCCGGCCCGGTTTCAGGCACCGTTTGCGATTTTATTAATAGAGGCCCGCGTATCG
>JBKJNY010000233.1:0-74357 GCA_046593355.1 Pirellulaceae bacterium
CAGATCGCGACCGGAAGAAAAAACTGGCTCTTTGTGGGAAGTGTGGAAGCGGGTCGTCGGGCCGCCATCCTGATGACGGTCGTCAGCACGGCCCATCGGCACCATCTGGATATTTGGCTGTACGTGAAGGACGTGCTCGACCGACTGCTGCGCGGGGAGACCAACTTCGCGGAGCTACGTGCCGACCGCTGGGCCCTGACTCATCCCGAAGCAATCCGCCCCTACCGCGTTGCCGAAGCCCGCTACAAAGCCGACGCCAAAGCCACCCGCCGCGCCCGCCAGCGGCTCCTCGACCAGAAGCTCGCCGCCCAAGCGAAATAATCCGCCACTGCTATCACACCTGGCGGACCTGGGCGCTTACGGATGAGTGAACGAAAAGGAGTGGAGATCGATTACTGCCCAACCTGCCGGGGCGTATGGCTTGATCGCGGCGAGTTGGATAAGCTGTTGGAGCACGCAGGTCGTGAACAAAGTTCCCGCGAACGTCACGAAGACGACGACGGTTACAAACGGCCGGAAAATCGTACATCGCCGCCGCATGACTCACCGTCGAAACACTCGGAACAGTACCCGAAAAAACGCGAGTCCTTTTGGAGCGAGTTGTTTGACTTTGGATAGTTGACTTGGGCGCGGTTGCACGACCTCAGATACCCATCGAAACCAGACTTCAGATAAGCTCGCAATTGTCACCATCGCCCATCACGCCAGCCACCTCTTACGCGACCTCGCACTGCCGCTCAGCTGCCGAGGTTCTATCCATTCTGGGTAGCGATGCTCAGTTGGGGCTTACCGAAAGCGAGGTGCAACAGCGGCAAACCCTGTATGGAGCGAATGCGCTAACGGAAACGCCGCCGGTTCCTCTCTGGCGGCAGTTCTTGGCACAACTGCAAGAGATCGTGGTGGGTCTCCTGTTGCTGGCCGCGGTCATCGCGACACTGCTTGGCGAATGGATCGATACCGGAGCGATACTGGCGATTGTGGTATTGAACGCGGTGCTGGGGGTCTATCAACAACGTAAGGCAGAGCGAGCGCTCAGCGCGCTGCAAAAGTTATCCGCTCCGACGGCAAAAGTCGTTCGCGGCGGCCAACCTCGCAACGTGGCCGCGCGCGAGCTTGTCCCCGGCGACCGCATCGAAGTGGAAGCGGGGGATCACGTTCCGGCAGACGCGCGCCTAGTCGATGGATTCGGTTTGCAGTCGCTGGAAGCCGCGTTGACAGGCGAATCAACGCCGATCCCCAAAGATTCTGCAGCCGTCCTGGCTTCTGACACGCCACTGGGCGACCGTCGCAACATGCTATTCCAAGGCTCGGTGATCGCTACGGGTAAGGCCGGAGCCGTGGTGGTAGCAATAGGTATGGATACGGAACTCGGCCGCATTGCTCAACTGCTTTCTCGACAGAACACGGAACCGACACCTCTGCAACGGCGTCTGGCTGCACTCGGTCGTGGGCTGGTACTGCTTTGTGTGGTGTTGGTCGGCATCATCTTTGCCTTGCAACTGGCACGAGGCGGCCAGTTTTTGGAGACGCTGCATCTGGCGGTCAGCCTCGCGGTGGCTGCCATTCCGGAAGGACTTCCGGCGGCAGTGACGATCACAATGGCGGTGGGTCTGGAACGCCTGGTGCGTCGCAATGCGATCATCCGCAAGCTGGCGAGCGTGGAGACCCTGGGGTCCGTAAATGTCATCTGTTCGGACAAGACGGGAACACTTACCCGCAATGAAATGACCGTACGCGAGGTTCATACTCCGGCGGCCGGCTATGCTATTTCGGGAGCCGGTTACGGTCCTCAAGGTGATTTTCCTGTTTACATACGGCACGGCCGATCTTTCCCGCAAATCAAGCTGATTTGCTGCGAACCCTGGAATTGACGGCGTGGTGCAATCACGCCCGCGTTGTGCCTGCTCCCGATGCCAGTGATCGCTGGAACGTGGTTGGCGATCCGACCGAGGCGGCGCTCGTTGTCTTGGCTCGAAAAGCAGGCCTGGAATCGTCCAGTCGCGGAGAGTTGCTGTATGAAATCCCTTTCGATTCCGACCGCAAGGCGATGTCAGTTGTTGTCGCTCCGCCCGGTCGTCCTTCATTGATTTGCCTCAAGGGCGCCCCGGAAGTCGTTCTCGACAAATGCATCGAGGTACAGCGAAACGGACAAACCGTCCCATTGACTGCGGCTGATCGTCAACAATTGCTTGAAACTGCCGACGAAATGGCGGGCCGAGCGTTGCGTGTACTGGCGCTCGCTTTTCGCGAAGATGTGGAAGTGACTAAAGGTTTGGAAGTCGAACGCGACCTGGTGTTTGCCGGCTTCGTAGGCATGATTGACCCCCCGCGGGATGAGGTGCGCGTCGCCGTCGCTCATTGTCGCTCCGCCGGTATCCGCCCGATCATGATCACGGGCGACCATCCTTCAACGGCGCTAGCCATCGCGCGGGAGCTTGGCATCGCACGCGAAAACCAGGGGGCGATCACGGGGCGTGAGCTGGATCAATTGTCAGATGATCGACTGGTAACGCGACTTGCGAACGTTGCGGTGTTTGCCCGCGTGACTGCGGAGCACAAGTTGCGGCTCGTCCGGTTGCTCCGATCGCAAGGAAACGTCGTGGCCATGACCGGCGACGGCGTCAACGACGCACCCGCGGTGAAAGCCGCTGATATCGGTATCGCGATGGGCATCACCGGGACGGACGTGACCAAAGAGGCCTCTACGATGGTCTTGGCCGACGACAATTTCGCCACCATTGTTAATGCAGTGGAGGAAGGTCGCGGCATTTTTGACAACATTCAGAAATTCATTCATTACCTTTTGGCCGGCAACGCAGGCAAGATCATCTTTATGTTCGTCGCCGCCGTGTTAGGCTGGCCCAACCCGCTGTTGGCCGTGCAGTTGCTATGGTTGAATCTTGTCACCGATGGGTTGCCTGCGCTGGGTCTGGGCATGGAACCGCCCGAACGCGGCATCATGGATCGTCAACCTCGCGCTGCATCCGCTCCACTCATCGACTGGAGGCAAGGCCTATTGCTCCTCGCGCATGGCGGACTCTCCGCCCTGTCCGCTTTGGCGGGTTTTTGGATTGTCTACCAGGGAGACGCCGCCAAACTAGCCGACTCGCGGGTGGTTGCCTTCTGCATCCTCGCCTTCGCGCAATTAGGCTACTCGCTGTCGTGCCGCAGTTGGCACGTATCGCTCCTGCAGTTGGGTCTCGCATCAAATCCGACGCTGTTGGCAGCGATCGGAGTTTCATTTGCGCTGCAACTGGGCATCGTGCTCATCCCCTTTCTACATCCAGTGTTTGGCATCGAAGCCTATCCGACGGGGAGCGAGTGGCTGGTAATCGTCGGTTTGTCCTGTGTGCCGATGTTTTGTGTCGAATTGTCGAAACTGTTTTTGGGCCGCCGCGACGTTGGGCACGAGAAGCGGATGGAACTCACGAGATCTCGGTCCCTTCCCACGCCTGACGAGGGCGGAATCCCGGACGATGAACAATCGGAGTCCGTTGCGAACCAGATGGCAAAGAACTCGTCGTTTTGATTCCTCCAAAGAAGAAACCAATTTCAGTGTGAGCAATGCTCATTCTAGAAGTCGAGAGGCGATCTTGAGTAACTTGGAGCGTTTTTGTCCACAGTGCAAGAGGATCGTTGTCGCAACCGCTGTTGAGCACGCTTGCCCAGGTTGCGGCCGGCCAACATCGTTTGTGCACTCCGCACCTACCTTGGACCTGACGGATCTATCTTCAATTGGCGACTGTGTAGCCCGCATGCCTGACATCGAGGGTTTCCCCGAACGTTTGCTTGGCCGAAGCATCGGACTCTACGATATCAAATCACTCTTGGGGAGAGGGGGCATGGCTTGGGTGTTTCTTGCTCGGCACAACACGTTATTCCGGCCCTGCGCCATCAAGGTGCTTTGCCCTGAACTACTCGGTCGCAAAGCCGATTCATTGGACTTGTTCATGGCGGAAGCCCGCGCAGCCGCGTCCCTGGTGCATCCCCATATTGTCGCGATCCATAACGTGGGCGAATTGGAATCACACCACTTCATCGAAATGGAATACGTACCAGGCTGCTCGTTGGAACAACTAATTTCCGAACGATCGTCGCTGACACTCCTGGAAGTGACTAGCTATCTTTTGCAATCCTGCTCGGCCTTAGCCGCGGCGCACCGCCAGGGTCTTGCGCATCGGGATTTTAAGCCCGCCAATATCTTGGTACGGTCGGATGGAACCGCAAAACTTGCCGACTTTGGGCTCGCTAAGTATCTTTCCAGACCACATGCGACGCGAAACGGCTGCTTGATGGGTACGCCCCAATTCATGGCGCCAGAACTCTTCCAAGGGGGGCACGCAAATCAACAGAGCGATGTTTATGCGGTCGGCGTTTCTTACTTCTACGCCTTAACGGGCCGGTTTCCATTTGTCCACGAAACGATTGCGGGACTGGCCCAATCGCATGCCGATCAACCGATTCCAGATCCCCGATTATTTCGCCAGGACATTCCCGCAGAGGTGGCGGCGATAACCGCCCGGTGCCTAGCCAAGAATCCGCAGGATCGGTTCCAGGACAGCGTTGCCCTCTTGAGCCAAATGCAGCGCGTGTTCAGTGGAATGCGTGACTTTCCCACTCTTGTTGCCAAGGCGTTGGCCGAACTGAGCGTGGATTTTACGTCCAGTGACGGCCTCATCGTGGCCACGATGCGACTCGCGGAGGGCCGAAGCCAACGCGTCCACATCGAAGTTTGTCCCGCACAGTTGGGCGAGTCGCGATTGATTCACATTTACAGTGTTTGCGCGCCGATCGACGAGACCTATTTCCGGCGGGCTTTGGAGTTCAATGCCACGATGCCGCATGGATCGTTAGCGATTCAAGACATCGAGGGCGAGCCCCATTTTGTGATGCTCAAAAGCTATTTGCAGGCCACTTGCGAGCCGGAAGACATTCGCCGCAGTGTTCAGGAAGTTGCTCGGTGTGCGGATGATGTGGAGCAGATGTTGACCGGCAGAGATGACCGTTAGCTGTGGCTGTGGTGCATCGCGATTGCCGTGAGTTTTCCGGTCGTGCCGGCCGTGGAACTGCACAAGTGATGGTAGGCAAAGCGAACAAGTTCATGCGCGACTTGAACTATGAAGCGCTAAAGGAGAAAGACCATGACTAACGACAATCCCAGAAGCGAAACTAACCGAGCCAGTTCGGCGGACGTTTCCCGTTCCACCCCAAATGCGACCGTAACGCCGCTCAGAGAACAGGGATGCGAAGCTGTGTACCCGTCGAACCGGCAACAGTCAGTGCAACAATCTATGGCAGAGGCAGCAGTGACTCATCAGAAGGCCGAACTCGAGAGTCTGATCCACGAACTCAGCGCGATCCGCCAGCAAATGCTCGATCTGGAGGCACTGGGGCTTCAGAAAGCTGCACGCATTCATCCGACGTACCTACAGAGCGCACGCAACTTGTTTCACTACCTTGCACTGCGGCGTCGTGAAATGCGTCCCATTCAGGAACGACTATCCGCCCTCGGGCTTTCGTCGCTGGGACGAACGGAGTCGCACGTACTGACCAGCGTCAACAAGGTGCTGGAGGCATTGCACCGATTGGCTCAGATACCGGTGCCTGAGTGCACAGCGCCCGCTCCGATCAACGGTTTCGAAGAGGGCAGGATGCTGTTGAAGCAGCACACCGAAGCGCTGCTCGGACCTCTCCCAGTGAAGCGAACGGCTCGCATCATGGTGACCATGCCGACTGAAGCGGCCAACGATCCCAGGCTAGTCGAGCAATTGTTGGCAAACGGCATGGACTGCATGCGAATCAACTGTGCCCACGACGATGCTTCCGCATGGAAACGCATGATCGGACATCTGCGTGATGCGGAACAATCCTTTGGCCGGAAATGTCGCGTACTGATGGATCTCGCTGGCCCCAAATTACGGACGGGACCCATTGAACCTGGAGATCAGGTTATCAAGTGGAGCCCTCGACGAAATCTACTCGGTCAGGTAACGGCTCCTGCAAGAATTTGGATGTTTCCTGAAAAACAGCCGTCCGCCGCCCCCTCGCCAGCAGACGCCTGCTTGCCGGTCCAGGGTGCCTGGTTAGACCGCTTGAGCATCGGCGATCAGATCGTTTTTGACGACCAGCGAGGATTACGCCGCAAACTTTGCGTTGTTGAGTCAGTCGGTCATTGCCGTTGGGTGGAGGCCGTACGTACGGCGTATGTCACACCCGGGACGACGCTTCGGCTAAGAGCGGGCAAGAAAAAGCGACGAGATAACAAAGGAAGCCAAGAAGCGAAGTTGGGGCCGCTGCCGGCGCGGGAGCAGGTTTTGATTCTCAAGGTAGGCGACACACTAATCCTGACACACGATCAGGTCGTGGGTAGGCCGGCGCAATTGGATCTCGACGCCAAGGTGATTGCGCCTGCCCAAATCGGCTGTACGCTGCCGGCCATCTTTGCGGATGTTCGGGCAGGAGAGACCATCTGGTTCAATGACGGGAAAATTGGAGGTGTTATCGAGTTGGTCGAGTCTCCGCAAGTAACTGTCCAGATCACCCAGGCACGGGAGTGCGGGGAGAAGCTGCGGGCAGACAAGGGAATCAACTTGCCGAACAGTGTTCTGCGACTTCCCGCCTTGACAGAGAAGGACATCCGAGACCTTCCATTTGTCGCAGCTCATGCTGATATGGTCGGATATTCGTTTGTGCGGGACGCTGCTGACGTCGATGAATTGGAGGCGCGGCTTCATGTTTTGGGTGGAGAGCACCTTGGTATCGTCCTAAAGATTGAAACTCGTGGAGCGTTCGAACAACTTCCATCCTTATTGGTGGCATCGATGCGCACACCATGTGACGGTGTGATGATCGCTCGCGGCGACCTAGCCATCGAGTGCGGCTTCGAGCGACTGGCGGAGGTTCAGGAACAGATTCTATGGATTTGCGAGGCTGCTCATGTGCCGGTGATTTGGGCCACCCAGGTCCTGGAGAGTGTTGCAAAGGACGGATTGGCGTCCCGCGCCGAAGTCTCCGATGCAGCGAGTAGCCAGCGCGCAGAGTGCGTGATGCTGAACAAAGGGGAGCACATTGTGAAGGCATTGCAAACCCTGGACAATATTCTCCAACGGATGCAATCGCATCAGCACAAGAAACGCTCAATGCTGCGTCCGCTTGAGCTTGCGAGCCGCTTCCCGCAATAGTAATCAGCCATCATGGAATCATCGGGTGCGGAGGACCGTTCCGTTCAACGCCAGACGACCGACAACTCCGTGGACAAGCAGGAATCATCTGACCCGTCGCTAGCGCACCGCGTCGATCTCACGGACATGGAGCGAACAGCGAAGGATGTGCCTCACACTCATGAAAGGAATTGCCACCTTCTGACCTCGGGGAGAGGATTGACACTCATGTTGCAACGCAAACTCGTGGACCTCGGCACCCAATAGCGCGTTTTTGAGGCGCGAATCGACACGACCATTTTCGCGTCCAGAGAAGGAAGGCTATCGAATATGGAACGGAAAAACCTGCCGAAACACGTCCGCACGTTGGCCACCTTACCCGTCGCCGATGCACCCGTCATCAGTTGCTACCAGACCCTAGCGGCTGGGCGTCTAGCGGATCGAAACGCGTTCGACGAGCGCCTGCGGTCGCTTCGGCGGGGCTTGAGCGTCCCGGCGCAACACGACTTCGACGCCGCCCTGGCTCATATCGAGGAAATGATAGCAACGGAACTGTTGCCCATTTCCAAGGGGCTCGCCGCCTTCTCGCGCGCGGGTGAGCAACCGTTTTTTCTGCCGCTGCAGTTTCAGGTTCCGTTGCCAAACTGGATTGCGGTGGACAATGTGCCCAACATTTATCACTTGGTCGAACTGAAGGATACCTATCATCGGTACGTCGTAATGATTGTGACGGAAGAGAGCATGCGGATTCTGCAAGTCAATCTGGGAGCAGTCACCGCGAAAATATGGGAGGAGTTGCCGGAACTGCGGCACCGTGTGGGACGCGAATGGACGAAGAGCCATTATCAACGCCACCGCCAAGAACGCACTCGCAAGTTCCTCAAGAATGCGATCGAGGTTCTGAATCGGCTGATGTCCGCCGGCGGCTACACGCATTTGATTCTCGCGGGCCAGCCTTCAATGACTTCGCAGGTACAAAAGAACCTACCCAGGCACTTGCAAAAACAGTTGATTGATATTGTCCCGGCATCCAGCGCGACGCGGCTGCCTGACGTGGTGGAGGCCACCTTGAGTTGCTTTGTTGAAGCGGAGGAACAAGAATCTCGCACAACCGTCGCCAATCTTATTCATCAACTACGCACCGGTGGACTTGCTGTCGTGGGAACAGGTCCGAGCTTCCGCGCAATGCAGCGCGGCCGCGTGGACGTGCTCGTACTGTCCAAAGAATACGATCCCAGCCCCGGCTGGTCGTGCGTTAACTGCGGGCATATTGATGTCGAGTCCGAAGTGCCGGAGGCGTGCCCCGACTGCGATGCACGGGTAATCCGCCGATTCAACACAAAGGAACAGATGATGCGCAAAGCGGAGGAATGTGACTGCACGGTCGAGGTCGTGAGCCAGAGCGACGAGTTAATTCACCTGGGCGGCGTTGGTTGCCTGCTGAGCTACCGGCTGCCAGACGAGTATTCGTAGCCAACCGTCAAGCGCACGCAGTGTTCGTCCGAACGGTTCTTAAAAGGAGCAATGGCCATCTGGTACTCAGTCGCAAAGTCGGGGAACAGATCTGCGTCCCGCAGTTTGACATTGTGCTCACGGTTTTAGAGGTCAATGGACGGAGGGTCCGCCTGGGGATCACAGCCCCCGAGAAGATTGCCGTCGTCAGGAAAGAGTTAATGGATCGTTCGCCACAACACAGTGACCATGCGGTCGGTTCGGGGATCGACTCAGAAACATCCGTATCTACTGGCTAGGCCCAGTGACCCATCGTCCGGAACTAAACCGCAAAACAATACGTGTGATAACGAAGAGTTGTACGCCATGCCGCTGACCGAACGTTTGACACTCACGAAACCGGACGATTGGCACCTGCACGTGCGCGATGCAGAACTGTTGCGACGGGTCGTGCCGGATAGCGCGGCTCGTTTCGCTCGGGCGATCATCATGCCCAATCTGCGGCCACCGATCACCACGACGGACTTGGCTCGCCGGTATCGCGACCGCATCCTCGCCGCAGTCCCCGACGGTCTCAACTTCCAGCCGTTGATGACGCTGTTTCTGACCGACGAGATGCCTCCGGCCGAGATCGCCAGGGCCAAAGCCAGCGGGTTTGTTCACGCCGTGAAATGGTATCCGGCAGGAGCGACCACGAATGCCGAACACGGAGTGTGCCAGATCACGCGCTGCTACCCGACTCTGGAAGCGCTGGAAGAGCAGGGCCTGCCGTTATTAGTGCATGCCGAGACTACCGATCCCGGCATCGACGTGTTTGATCGTGAGGCCGTCTTCCTTGACCGCCAACTCACTCCCGTCATCCGACGGTTTCCCGGCTTGCGCGTGGTCGTCGAACACGTCACGACACGGCACGGCACGCCGTGCAGTTCGTGCGCGACGCATCGCCTCTGGTCGGCAGCACAATCACGGCTCATCATCTGTTGCTCAATCGCAACGCGCTCTTCGACGGCGGATTGCGACCACATCATTACTGCCGGCCGGTCTTGAAGCGCGAACCGCATCGGCTCGCGTTGATCGAGGCCGCCTCCAGTGGCGACAAAAAGTTTTTTCTCGGCACCGACAGCGCGCCGCATCCGCGCCGAGATAAGGAAGCCGCATGCGGGTGCGCCGGCATCTACACCGCGCACGCGGCGATTGAACTGTATGCAGAAGTGTTTGAGCAGGCCGATGCGCTGGATCGTCTCGAACCCTTCGCCAGCTTTCACGGGGCCGACTTCTACGGCTTGCCCCGCAACTCCGAGAGGATCACCCTGGTGAAAAAGTCCTGGCAGGTCGCGGCGTCGCTCGGTGTGGGGGACGCGACGGCATTACAGCCGCTCGATTTCCTCCCCCAGCAGCGCCAGGTGTTCCGGGAGGCGGCGGACGGCCTGGCGGTCGTATTCGCGGATGGGCTCGGGGAGGTCGGACCAGAGGACGAGGTCGGGGGAGATTTTGCGGGCTTTGTCTTTGGGGGTGCCGAATGTCCAGCCGGCGAGGAATCGCTCGGCGCACCAGCGGGCGTGCTCCATTTCCGCCAGCAGCTCGACTTCTGCGGGCATGAAGGCGACCACCTTTTTTTCCGGTGCCGCTGGAGCGACCCGGCGGCAGTGGACGGCGCGGAGCTTGACCTCCAGGTGGTCGGCCTGGGCCCGGCTGGAGTTGCGGAAGCCCTGGCCGAGGTACTCCCATTCCTGATGCGACAGGTCGGCCGGGTTGTGGCTGCCGTCGTCTTGGCGGGCTTCCACGTAATCCTCGTGAATCGCCCGGGCCAGGCGGTCCAGGCGATCCTCGATGATCAGCTCCGCGCTCGCGCCCGGCTCTTCCGACCCGAGCGCCACGAAACGCGCGCCCCCGGCTCGGCCGCCCGACAGAATCTGCTCCAGGTCTTGCGGCTGGTTTTGCCAGATGTAAATCGTCGTCGGCTGTTCCAGGACTTTCGCCGGCAGCGACAGAGCCAGAGCCAGCGAGAAGATATCGTCATCGCGGCAAATCGCGATGGCCAGATGCGTCTCTGGATCGGCGGCCCAGGCAATCAATTGCCGGCGAATCTCGGCGTCCTCCAGCGATTGCGGCAAGAATCGCACCTGGCCGGCGCTGGCCGCTTGCGGATAGCGGATCAGGAATTCCCGCTCGCGCTCGTGGGCCGCGGGATCCAGCACGAGGACTTCCACGCCACGTCCCCCGGCAAAATGGCCGATGCGGAGCGCCTGCAGCAGGACGGCCTCTCCCATGGGGCTGAAATCGGCGATCACGAGGCGGACGTTCCGGGGAGGCGAGACGTCCAGCGGAGCGGTTGCCAAGGCAAGGCGGGCGCTCTCCTCGAAGTAGCTGAGAAGCTGGGCGTCAAAATTCTGGTCGTGCGAGGTGAGGATGCGATGCTGGCGGAAGACCTCGGCCACTTCCCACTCGGAAACGTGGACCAGGCATTTGAGCACGCGCTCGCGTGGGCGAGTGACGGACGTCGCGGATTCCTTGGCCCGGAGGGCAATTTCCAGATTCACGCGGTCGCTCTCGGAGGCAATCAACATATAATCCGCCCGCAAAATACCGGCCCGAGCCAACAGCGCCGCATCCGTGGCATCGCCAATGAGCACGATCGCCCCTCGTGCTCTACAGCCGGCCAGATGCTCGTTGGTCTCGCTGACCTCAATGGCGACCACCGCGAATTTCCTCGCCCGCAGGCCCTGCACAAGCTGGGCTCCTCGCCGCCCCAGCCCGCAAACAATCGCATGTCCTTTGAGCCGCGACAGCCGCCACTCCAGCCACTGATCGTGGAAGAGGCGGGAGAGCGTTTCCCAAATCGCCAGTCCCAGAAACAGAGCCGCCAGCAGCCGGGCGACGTGGAGCTGCCACACGACGTCCGCTTGCCTGGTATTGAACTCCATCACAAAGAGCTGCAGCGTGGAGTAGAGGACGGAGAGCCAAAACCAGGGGGAACTGGTGTCGGCACCCTGGCTCCCGCCGTGATCGATAAAAAAGCCCCACATCCCCAGGAGAATCGCGGGCAACAGTGCGCAGGCCGCAACTGCTCGGGGCCAAGTACACCAGCGGCGAAGGAGCTTCATAGCCTGACGATTGTAATCGACTGGGGCAAAAAAAAGAGGCGTCCACGGATTACACCGTGGACGCCTCAAGAAGAGTACTCATCTCGCTCCGCGAGATGGCTCCTCACGCGGAGCGTGAGGAATACTTTGTTACCGACGCCCGCGGAAAAGTCCGCGGCGGCCGCTGTTATAGCTGCGACTGTTGTTGTAGCCGCTGTTGGAATAGCCGCTGGCGGTGGGGGTCCGAACTGTCGCTTCCAGCGATGGGGCGTCGCCGTTGTCGAGGTTGGGACGCAAGGAGCTGCGAGCTTCGACGTTCGGGGCCTGGAAATCAACTTCCAATTGCCGAGTCTTCTCGCCGCGCTGCACTTCTAAGGCAATCGCGCCCGCCTCGGCCTTGGCGGCAAACTGGGACAGCTCCGCCCAAGTGCTCACCGGCTGCTTGTTGAAGTTGACGATGACGTCGCCGCTGCGGAGGCCGGCGAAGTACGCGGCGGAACGGGGAGTCACCCGCCACACCACCACGCGGTCCGCAATGCGGTCATCGCCGACGATGCCGATTTGCTCCAGCCGATCACTTTCGTAGCTGTTGACGTGCGTCAGGAAAGTTTGCGGTTCCATGTAGATCGACTGCTGCTTCCCGCCGCGATTGACAATGACGGCCACGCGGCCATCGGCGACGTTGGACAAGAACAGGTATTGCATGAAGTCCGCCTGCCGGGCCACCCGCTGGCCGTTGACGGAGATAATGCGGTCCCCTTCCTCAAAGCCGAGCTTGGCAATCGGTCCTTGCGTGCCGACATCAGCGATGATGAGGCCATCGGTGGAATTGCGATTGAACCAGAGACCTACGTCGGCGGATTGCAGGTCTTGCCAACGCAGACTGGCCCGAGCGCGACCCGAGGCGTTCAGCCCGCGAGCATCACGGACGGTGTCTCGCACGCCACGGACGGTATCGCCGGCAGCGTCGCGAGCATCGCGGATCGTATCGCGGGCGCCTTCGCGGGTGTCGCGGACGGTGTCACGAGCATCGCGAGCGGTATCACGGACTCCCTCGCGCGCATCCTGCACGGTGTCGCGGGCATCCTTGGCCGTGTCCCGTGCGCTTTCGCGGACATCACGGGCAGTGTCGCGCACCCCTTCGCGGACGTCGCGAGCAGCGTCTCGCGCCGCGCCCGGTACGGGCTGGGCCGTGTCTTTAGCAGTGTCCTTGGCATCTTTGACAGCATCCTTAGCTGTGTCCGCGGCGTCCTGGACGGTCTCCTTTGCCGGCTCTACTGCCGGTGCGGGATCAACCGCGGGAACGACTGGCGCTGCCGGTACTGCAGGCAACTGGCCGAAGCTGGTGGAAGTCCAAACCAAAGCCGACAAACCGATGCTCGCTCCGAGCAAGCTTCTAGTCCATAAAGTCCATGCGTGCGTCATGAAAACGTCCTCCGTAAAATGGAAACGAGACACCCGTTGCGGGTTGTTCGGAGTCCCTGATGCATACCGCGCGCCCGATGGTCGCCGTGAAGGGAAAAGATCGCACAAAAGGCGTGGAAACCCCCGTAAGCCGAAGAAAAACAATGACTTTGGAGCATTCGCAAATCGACCGCTAGCAGGTTGCGAGTTCACGTTGTGGACGCGCGGCGGACCGGTCTGCTTTCTCCGAAACCAGCCCCTGACGGGGAGGCTTGGAAGCGAGTGGGGGGTGACACCAAGCTCACTCCCACTCAATCGTTGCCGGCGGTTTGCTGCTGATGTCGTAGCAGACGCGGTTGACCCCCTTCACCTCGTTGATGATGCGGGTGCTCATGCGGGCCAGCACGTCGTAGGGGAGGTGGGACCAGTCGGCGGTCATGAAGTCGTCGGTGTTGACGCATCGCAGGGCCACGACGTTTTCGTAAGTCCGAGCGTCTCCCATCACCCCCACGCTTTGCACCGGCAGTAGCACGGCGAAAGCCTGCGACGTTTGGCGGTAGAGTCCCGCGCTCTTGATTTCCTCAATCATGATCGCGTCGGCTTCGCGGAGCACTTCGAGCCGCGGCCTGGTCACTTCGCCCAGGCAGCGGACGGCGAGGCCCGGGCCGGGAAACGGGTGCCGCCAGACCAGATCCTCCGGCAGGCCAAGCTCCAGCCCCAGCCGCCGCACTTCGTCCTTGAACAGATCCCGGAGCGGCTCGACAAGCTCAAAGCCGAGTTCCGCGGGAAGGCCGCCGACATTGTGATGCAGTTTGATGGTGGCCGCCGGTCCGTCCACGGCCGCGCCGCTTTCAATGACATCGGGATACAGCGTGCCTTGGGCGAGGAAACGGGCGTCCGGGATTCCCTTGGCCTCTTCCTTAAAGCATTCGATGAAGGCGTGCCCGATGCGGCGGCGCTTTTCCTGCGGCTCGGTGATGCCCTCAAGCGCTTTCAGGAACCGCGCTTCGCCATCGACAACGTGCAGGTCGGTCTTGAAGTGGCTGCTGAACTCCGCGATGACCGCCGCCTGCTCGTCTTTGCGAAGCAGGCCGTTGTTCACCAGGATGCACGAGAGGCGCGATCCGATGGCTCGGTAGAGCAGGGCCGCGGTGACGGCGGAATCGACCCCACCAGAGAGCCCGCAGATGACGCGGGCGTCGCCTATGCGCTCGCGCATCTGTTCGACGGCTTCCTTGGCGAAATCCCCCAGCCGCCACGAGCCGCTGCACCCGCAGACCGCGGTCAGGAAATTGTGGAACAGCGTGCCGCCGATGGGAGTGTGCGTGACCTCTGGATGGAATTGCAGGCCATAGACCGGCAGCTTTTTGTGCTTCACCGCGGCGATGGGGCAAGTGGCGGTGCCGGCCAGCGAGACGAAGTCGTCAGAAACCCGCGTCACCTGGTCCCCGTGGCTCATCCAGACGTCAAAGTGGTCCGTCACTCCGGCAAACAGCCCCTCCGCTTGCTTGAGCTGGCAGCGGGCTCGGCCGAACTCGCGGGCGGGCACATTGGTGACCTTGCCGCCAAGCGTGTCGCAGGCGAGCTGCATTCCGTAGCAAATTCCCAGGACGGGAATCCCCAGCGAGAAAATCCGCACATCGCACTTGGGGGCTCCCGTTTCGTAAACGCTCGAAGGCCCGCCGGAAAGGATCAGTCCCTTGGGGGCGTGTTTTTGCACCTGCTCCGCCGTGATGTCGTGCCGGACGATTTCGCAGTAGACGTGGTTCTCCCGCACGCGGCGGGCGATGAGCTGGGCGTACTGAGCGCCGAAATCGAGCACCAGGACGCGCTCGTCGGCAATGCGGGGAGTGTTGGAGGTGGTCATAACGCAAGCGACCCGCGGCAGGGCGGGTCGAGAAAGTGTCAGATTGGAAACGTCCCATTCTACCGTTGGAAGGGCCGGGCAGGAGGGGGACATTTCTCGTGGTTTTATGGCAAGATTGTGGCGGGCGATTGCTTTCGTCAGCCCGCTTTCTCGCTTAGAATGCCGGGCCTTCCGAGATTGCGTATCCATTCTTGCCAGCCGGTCGAGGATTCCATGAAAGAAGGCGCTCCCCCGCTAATCACCCTGCGCTTAAGCGTGATGATGTTCCTGCAGTTCTTTCTGTGGGGAGCCTGGTACGTCACCCCTTACCTGTTCCTGGGAAAGATCAATTTCTCGGGGACGGAAATCGGCTGGACGTACTCCGTCGGCCCGATTGCGGGGATGATTTCTCCCTTCTTCGTGGGCATGTTCGCGGATCGCTTCTTTGCCACCGAGCGGATCATGGGGGTGCTGCATTTGATCGGGGGAATGATCATGCTGGCCGCCGCCTTCTACATGGGCACGGAGACTCCCAGCCCGCTGTTGGTGAACCTGATCTTCTTCGGCCACATGCTCTGCTACTTTCCGACGCTCGCCCTGACGAACACCTTGGCGCTGCACAACATGACGGATGCGGAGAAGCAGTTCCCCTGGATTCGCGTCTGGGGAACCATCGGCTGGATCGCGGCCGGCGTGTGCATCGGCCTGTTGGGCTGGGATGCGGACATCAAAATGTTCTATGTCGCCGGTTTCGCGGCCTTCGTGATGGGAGTCTATAGCTTCACGCTCCCGCACACACCGCCGCCGTCAGCCGGCAAGGAAGTTTCGATCCGTGAGTTGATTGGGATCGACGCGCTGATCCTGCTGAAGAATCCATCGTACGCCACGTTCATGTTCAGCTCGTTTCTAATTTGCATTCCGCTGGCGTTCTATTATCAAATGGCGGGTAAATTCGCGGATAGCGCCGGTCTGGCCAGCCCGGCTTTCAAAATGACCTTCGGGCAAATGTCGGAAATCATCTTTATGCTCGTCATGCCGTTTTTCTTCGCCCGGCTGGGGGTGAAGTGGATGCTGTTCGTCGGAATGCTGGCCTGGGTGATCCGCTATGCCCTGTTCGCCCTCGGAGCGGACGACCGGGTGGCCTGGATGGTTCTCACCGGGATCATCCTGCACGGCATCTGCTACGACTTCTTCTTCGTGACGGGGCAGATTTACACGGACAAGGTCGCGCCATCCGCCATTCGCGGTCAGGCTCAGGGGATGCTCGTCCTCTTTACCATCGGTCTGGGAATGTTTATCGGGGCCCAGGTCGCGGGCCGCGTCGAAAACTACTACACGCTGGACAAGTCCAGCATTGCGGCGGACCAAACGAAAGCCGCGGAACTGAAGGCTCAAATCAAAACCATTGAAGACACGAAAATGAAACCGGTGCAGGACAAGATTGAAGAGCTGATGGGCCTGAAAGGCAAAGCCCCGCACGAGCGATTCCTGATTCAAATGACTGGGGAGAGCGGCAACAACAGCGCCGAAATTGCCTCACTCAATAAGGAACTGGCGCAGCACCGCGACGAGCGGAGCAAGCTGGTCATTCAGCTGGTGAAGTGGCGGCAGGTCTGGACGTTCCCGGCCATCTTTGCCGGCATCATCATGGTCCTGTTCGCACTGGTATTCCGCGACAATGCAAAGCCTGGCGCGGCGCGGACTTTGCCCGAGGTGCTGCCGCGCGATGAGTTTCCTCCCCCGGGGCACTAAAACTGGCCACCAAGCATTACTCTCGCCAGGGAGCGGAGGTCCAAGAATTTCCGACATTCTGGCTGCCGAGGTCTTGACGACGCCAACCCAGTTGTATACATTTGTTTCTATAGGCGGCGCAGCGATGCTGGAGTCCCGCCTCTAGGCGGTCTTAAGAGCCGCCTGAAGGCGGGACTCCAACGCGGACCGTCGCGAAGATCTTTGACATTTTGGTGGTATGGAAAGCGGAGAGGGGAGACTGCCATTCCAGCACTGGGTGTTGCGAAACCGAGGAGGTTTCGCAACACATCCCCCCGATTTCTCCCCGTGGGCGCGTTGTGAAACTCGGAGGGTTTCACAACACAAAGCGAAAGCCTGCGGATTACGAAAGGTCTTGATTTCACGCCGCTGCTATGCGAATGACTTGCCTTCCACGGCGGCGATTTTGTCCCTAACGTCTGCCGGTATCGCGCAGGACTTTTGCTGGCCGTAATCAAACAACACAACTACCGAGTCCGATTTCGCCGCGATGGCTTGGAGAGAGTCCGAAAAAATGGCGTGCTCCATGGAGACGCTTTTATTGCCGATGCGCGTGATGCGAGCGCCGATGCGAACGGTGTCGGGATAATTGAGCTGACGCAGGTAGTCGCACTTGATCGAGGCCAGGATCGGCCCCAGATTTGCCTGGGACATGAGAGCCTGGAGGCCTGTATCGTTCAAGTAAGCCACGCGGGCCGATTCACACCAGCGGAAGTAGACGACGTTGTTGACGTGGCCGAAGGCGTCCTGGTCTCCCCATAAGATGGGTAAGGTGAGGATGATGGGATAATCCTTGAGTAGGTCAGGCAAGTTCGGATTCATGCCTGCCAGTAGAGCAGAGGGGCCAGAGGTTCGTCGAGGCCGAAGTAGGACGGAGCATTGCTCCGTCCTACGATGCTAGCGATTGCCCTTCACACCCTTTTCAATGCCAGCGGATTCAGGGATAACGAGGGATTGGTTTCCCCGATTCGCTCCTCCTGGGCGGCACTCATGTTTGTCCTTGAAACCCGGTCCCTGCGAAAGTCGTTTGGCGAAGGGGAAGCCGCCGTGGAGGCCCTGCGAGGGGTCGATTTGGGAGTTCAGCAGGGGGAGCTGCTAGCCATCATGGGCCGTTCGGGTTCAGGGAAGAGCACGCTCCTGACGTTGCTCGGCGGCGTGGACGTCCCAACCTCCGGCCAGGTTTTGCTGGAAGGGGTCGATTTGGCCACGATGACCGACGACCAGCGGACCCTCATCCGCCGCCGCCGCATCGGCTTCATCTTCCAGCAATTCAATCTCTTACCCATATTAACTGCTGAAGAGAATGTTTCTTTGCCGCTGGAACTGGACGGTATTTCCGCGGCGGAAGCCAAAAAGCGAGCCACCGAGAAGCTGGAGATGGTGGGGCTGGCCAACCGCAAAACGCACATCCCGGGCAAAATGTCCGGCGGCGAGCAGCAGCGGGTGGCTGTCGCCCGGGCCCTCGTTATCGAGCCCACGTTTTTGCTGGCCGACGAGCCCACCGGCAACCTGGACACTTCCAACAGCAAACGGGTGATGTCGCTGCTCCGCAAGCTGGTCGAGGACCACCAGCAAACCATTGTCATGGTGACGCACGACCCCGCGGTTTCCGCTCAGGCGGACCGAATCATCCACCTCTTGGACGGCCAGGTGGAACGGGAAGAGATACTGAGGGAGCGGCGGAGTATTACCGCTCAACTCGCGGAGGCCCGCCCCCGATGAGTCTCCGCCGCTTCAGCCAGCGGGCCATGCTTTCCCGCCCCGGCCGCACGATCCTGACCATCGCCAGCATCGTCATCGGCGTGGCCGCCGTCGTCGCGGTAACGGTCGTCACCGCCACCACTCGCGAGTCCTACCAGGTCATGTTCGCGGCCGTTCGAGGCAAGACCTCCCTGGAAGTCGTGGCCCAGAACACCGGCGCGATTCCGGCGGACCTCGTTGAAAAAATAGCGGCTCTGGAAGGGGTCGAAGGGGCAGTCCCGCTCGTGCAGGGATCCAGTTGGCTCACAAAGGGAGAGCAACGGGTGACCCTGCAGGTCTTGGGAATCGACCCGGATAAAGACAAGCTGGTCCGCGACATGCAGCTCGTTGAAGGGCGACTGCTTGAGGCTGATGATCAAAATAAAATATTGCTTGAAGCCGAATTTGCCCGGTATTTGGGATTCAAATTGGGTGATGAGATTGGGATGCGGACGGCTAAAGGGGGCGTCAGCCGCAAGCAAACGCAGGTCGTGGGGCTGATCAAAGTGTCGGATGGGGGTGCCCAGACTCAAACCGGTCTCGTGTTCATGCCGGTAAAGCAAGCCGCCGTGCGTTTCCTCGGCAAGCACAAAAAAACCGGCAAAGACCAGATCACCAGCGTCCAGATTGTCGCCAGGGCGAATACAAACCTGGTTGACCTTCAAGCCGCCATCACGCCCCTCTTGCCCAAGGGGGTCGAGGTTCGCGAGCCCAAAGGGGGCGCTCAAGTGCTGGAAGAGACGCTGCTCTCCACGGAGCAGGGCCTGACCCTCACGACGGCCTTCACGCTGCTGCTCTCGGCGTTCATCATCCTGAATACGTTCTTGATGAACGTGGGGGAACGCCGCCGCCAACTCGCCATCATGCGGGCCGTGGGTGCCACGCGCAACCAAATTGCCGGCATGTTGATCGGCGAAAGCCTGATTCTGGCTGCCATCGGCACAGCCATCGGCATTCTCATGGGACTGGGAATCTCTTACGTGCTGATCTCGGCCCTGTCGCAGCTCCTGGATATTTCCCTGCCGTCTCCCTTGCAGTTCATGTGGACACCGCGGCCCTACGTGCTGGCGGTGCTGTTTGGCTTTGCGGTTTCCGTGATTGGGGCGGTTTTTCCCGCTCTGCGCGCCTGGAGGGTTTCGCCGCTGGAAGGTCTGAGTTACGTTTCCAAACAGGATATGACCAGCGTTCCGCCGATTCACATCCTCATCGGCCTCGTCACCTCGCTGTGCGGCGGTGCGGCGATTGTCGCCGGAATCATCGGCTGGGTTTCCATTGACGTTTCACAGTATGGGGCGGTGGCGCTGCTCGTGGGAATCGTGCTGATGTACCCGCTCGTCCTGGCTCCATTCTCTTATGCCGCTTCGCTGCTGGTGAAATGGGGTCGCCGCGTGGAAACCAACCTGGCGCTCAAGCAAATCCTGCGTCACCGCGGCCGAACGTCGCTGACTGTCGGCGTGCTGTTCATTGCCGGAGCCACGGGCGTGGCGATGGCCCACTCCATTCTGGACAACGTGCGCAACCTCAAGGAGTGGTATCGCAAGGCTCTCATCGGCGATTACTACGTGCGGGCGATGCTCCCCAGGATGGACACCGGCCTTTCCGCCGATCTGCCCGAGGAGCTAGAAGTGCCGCTCACGGAGCTGGAGAAGTCCGGCGATATTGCCTACCTGGACCGGGTGAAAATGGTGGATGCCCAGGCCAAAGTCATCAATCGCCGCGGGCCGATCGACTCCACCAAGGATTTCCTGGACGAGCTCAACATCATCCTCGCCATTCGCCAATTCCACGAGCCGGAGAAGACACCGTTTGACCTGATTTCCCCCAAGAACAAGCAGCAGCGAAAGGCCATTCTGGAGCGGATGCGGCAGGGAGAAGTGGTGATGGGGAATATTGCCGCTGCCAAGCTGCAAGTCAGTGAAGGGGACACGCTGGAAATCGGCGGTGGGGAGGGCGCGCACCAGGTTCGCATCTGCGGTGTCACCAATGATTACCTCGTTGGCGGCTTGACGCTGTACATGGACTGGGAGGTCGGCCAGCGCTTGATGAAAACGGAGGGAGTCGACGGCTATATCATCCGGGCCAACTCCGGCAAACTGCTGGAGCTCAAGCCGACGCTGGAAGCAATTTGTAAACAGCACGGCGTCTTGCTCAATTCCCAGGCCGAAATCGGCCAGCGGATCAATCAGATCAGCAACGGCATCGCCGGCTGCTTGTGGGGCCTGATTTTCCTGGGCTTCGTCGTCGCCGCCTTTGGAGTCGTCAATACGCTCTCCATGAACGTCCTGGAGCAGACCCGCGAGTTGGGGCTGCTCCGCATCGTGGCCATGACGCGGGTGCAAGTGCGGCGGACCATCATGACGCAGGCCCTGATCATCGGCATGGTGGGGCTGGTCCCCGGCGTGTTTTTTGGCCTGGGAATCGCGTACATCATCAACCTGGCGATGGAGCCGTCCTATGGCCGTCCTATTGAATTCACGCTGCATCCCGTGCTCATGTTCGTCGCCCTGGTTGGTTCCATGCTCATCACCGTCATTGCGGCCGCCATCCCCGCCCACCGAGCCGCCGGCGTGGACCTGGCCCAGGCCCTGCATTACGAGTAGAGCATGGCCGTCGATACGCCCGCCAAGATCGCCATCCTCGGCGCTGGCCCCATCGGATTGGAAGCCGCTCTTTACGCGCGGGTCTTGGGCTACGACGTGGTTGTTTACGAGGCCGGCTCGCAAGTGGCGGAGGCCGTTTGCCAGTGGGGCCACGTCCGAATGTTCACGCCATTTGGCATGAACCGCTCTCCGCTGGGGCTGACCGCGCTCTTGGCGCAGGATGAAAGTTATTCCGCTCCCGGCGATGATGAGCTGCTCACTGGGCGTGAGTGGGTGGAGCGATACTTGGCACCGCTGTCACAAACAGATCTTCTGGCGGACCAACTAAGGCTGAACACCAGGGTGCAAAAAATCGGCAAAGGCGAAATTCACAAGGACGAGCTGCCGGGGCATGAGGATCGCGGGGACTGGCCATTTCGGTTGCTCGTGCGCGGCCCTGACGCAGTCGAGCGGCTGGATGAGGCAGACGTCGTGATCGATGCGACCGGCGTTTTCGTGTCCCAGCCCAAATGGTGCGGCGACGGCGGAATTCCCGCCGCGGGTGAAATGAGCCTCCGTGAACCTGGCGCGATTGAATATCGGCTGCCGGAGATCCTCGGTAAGGACCGCAGCCGCTATGCGGGAAAGCATACGCTGCTCATCGGTGCGGGCTACTCGGCTGCGACCAATGCCGTTGCCCTGGCTCAGCTCCTTCGAGAAGCGCCCGGCACGCGAGTCACTTGGATCACGCGTCGGGAAGGCCCGGCCGCCACGGGCGGACCGATGACGCTCATTTTCGGCGACCGACTGCCGGAGCGGGAACGGCTGGCGCGCGAGGCCAACGCTTTGGCCGGAGACGCAAACAGCGGCATCAGCTACTGGCCGGGGAATGTCGTGGAAGCAATGGAGGAAATCGGCAGCGGAGAGCTTCCGTCTTTCCAGGTTTCGCTCGCCGGTCCACAAGAAGGGAAGCATACGTTCGACCGCATCATCGCCAACGTCGGCTTCACGCCGGATCGCAGTCTGTACGAAGAGCTGCAGGTTCACGAGTGCTACGCCTCATTCGGTCCGATGAAGCTGGCCGTGGCGCTGTCTGGCACAGCCTCCGCCGATTGCTTGGATCAGAAGACGTGCGGGCCCACGACGCTGCTCAATCCCGAGCCGAACTTCTACATCCTGGGGGCCAAAAGCTACGGCCGCAAATCCAACTTCCTGCTCTCCGTCGGTCTCCAGCAAATCCGCGAAGTCTTCACCATCATTGGTGATCGCGAAACGCTGGATTTGTATGCAAGCGGCGGCTAAGCTCTTCTTCTCTCCTGCCCCAGCCGTTCCACGATAAATTCAATCGCTCGCGGGGCCAATTTGTTGTAGTACTCAAACCCATGGCCGCCGCCGGTGGTTTCCAGATCGCAATCGTGCGGCACGCCAAGAGAATAGAGCTTCATCCGCAGCCGGTCCGCGCTCTCCCACCAGCGGTAGTCTTCCGGGTCGCAGCAGAAGAATTGATGCCGCGGCCAGTTGAGCGGATGAATGTGGAGCGTGGCCGTGTCCTGCCGCGCCGCTTCAGGGTCTGGATACATCTGCGGAATCGTCTCGTCCCCTTCGTTGTACCGCGTCTGGTAATCGATGGCCGGCGAGATGGCCGCGGCGATGGGGAACTTATCGGGAAATCTGTAGGCCAGACGAAGGGCCCCTTGGCCTCCCATGCTCGTGCCGAAAAGCGGAATCCGCGGAGCCGCAACTCCTAGTTGTTGTTCGACGAACGGCAAAATGTTTTCCAGCAAATGCCGCTGGGCGGAGAAAGTCGAATCGAACTCATGGCAAATCTTGTCGGTCCACCAACTTCGCTTCGTCCACGGTATCACCACCGCCAGGCCGTGCTTGTCGAACTCATCAAGAAACGGCTGCTTGTCATTCAGCCGGTTTTGATTTACGCCGTGCAGATAGATGACGACATCCCCGTGCTCGTTCCGCCGCGGCGGCAGGTAAACATCGACAGGGTGGCCGGCGACGGTGTGAGTGGACCAAGGCATGAAAGGAGGGAGCCGCCGCTACTTTGAGGACAGAGCCTTCCAGACTTTCGGCGGCGACATCGGCAGTTCCGTGAGCCGCAGGCCGGTGGCGGCGTGGATGGCATTGGCTACCGTTGCCGGGGGAGCGACGATGGGGGTTTCGCCGACGCCGCGGACGCCGTACGGGTGCGAGGGGTTGGGAACTTCGACGATGATGGTCTCGATCATCGGCACATCCAGGCAGGTGGGCATGCGGTAATCCAGGAAGCTGGCGTTTTTCATCCGGGACTGATCGTCGAAGAAATATTCTTCGTTCAGCGCCCAGCCGATGCCTTGCACGCTGCCCCCTTGCATCTGCCCTTCCACGTAGCTGGGATGGACCGCTTTTCCCGCGTCCTGAATGGCAGTGTAGCGGAGGATGGTCACTTTGCCCGTTTCCAGATCGACTTCCACGTCGCAAATGTGCGTGCCAAAGCCGTTGGTGGAACCTTCCGGCGAGACGGAGGCGCGGCCGACGACGGGATCGAGTTTCGCCCCAGGGATTTTCGTGGCTAGCTCTTTGAAGGTGAGCGACTTACCGTTGCTGCTGTACTTGCCGTTCTCCACTTTCACGGCGGAGATTTCGCAATCCCAGAGAGCGGCGGCTCGCTCCCTCATCTGCTCCTGCAAATCCAGGCCCAGCTTATAGGCCGCCAGACCCGTGGCGAAGGTAACGCGGCTGCCGCCGGTGAGGAAGGTGTAGCCGACGCTGTCGGTATCGCCGACTTGCGGGCGGACGTCTTCCGCCGTGATGCCGAGCGTCTCCGCGAGCTGCATGGCGATGCTGGTTCGCGTGCCGCCGATGTCCGTGGAGCCTTCGATGAGCGTCACCGTGCCGTCGTCGTTCACGCTCGCCGAGCAGCTCGATGCGCCGCCGATGTTGAACCAGAACCCGCTGGCGATTCCGCGGCCTCGGTTCTTGCCGGTGAGCTTGGATTTCCAGTGGTCGCTGTTTTGAGCGGCCTTCAGCGTTTCAATAAAGCCAATCAGCGGATAAACGGGACCATCCACGCGGCGAGTCCCTTCCTTGGCGGCATTCTTGAGCCGGAACTCGATGGGGTCCATCTTGAGCTTCTCGGCAAGCTCATCGATGACCTGCTCACAGGCAAAGGCGGCTTGCGTCGCTCCGGGGGCGCGGTAAGCCTGCGTGTGGGGCTTGTTGTCGAGCACGTCATAGCCATCGACCTTGGCATTGGGGAATTCGTAACAGCTAAAGACGCACATCGCGCCGGGACCGATGACGCCGCCGGGAAACGCGCCGCAGTCATAGGCCAGCCAGGCTTCCCCCGCCGTGATGGTACCGTCCTTCTTCACGCCGATTTTCACCTTGGCGTACGAGCCGGGGGTGGGGCCGGTCCCTTCAAAGACCTCGTTTCGTTGCATCGAGAGCTTCACCGGCCGGCCGCACTTGCGGCTGAGCAGGGCGGCCACCGGCTCCAGATAAACGGTAATCTTCCCGCCGAATCCTCCGCCGATTTCGCAGGGGACGACGACGACCTGCGAAACGGGGATTTGCAATAACTCCGATACCTGCTGGCGGCAGTTGAAGGCCCCCTGCGTGCAAGTCCAGATTTTCAGCCGGCTGTCTTCATTCCACATGGCGACCGCCACATGCGGCTCGATATAACCTTGATGGACACTGGCGGTGCGGAACTCTCGCTCGACAATCACATCCGCCAGCTTGAACCCCTCGGCGATGTTCCCCTGCTCAAATTGTACGTGCGTCGCGACGTTCGTCGGCTCCGTTCCTTTTTTTCCCATCGAGTCGGTGCGGAGCTCCGGCAGGAGGATGGGGGCATCGGGCTTCATCGCGTCCAGCACCCAAGTGACCGATGGAAGTACTTCATACTCCACCTTGATGAGCCGAGCAGCTTCTTCCGCGATGGGCAGGCTCGTCGCGGCGACGGCGGCTACGGCGTGACCCTTGTAGACAACTTTTCCCTTTGCCAGGCAGTTATGCGCCAGGTGGGTGAGGTTGACCGCCCCCGCCTCACCCATGATGGCGAATTTCTCTTCGAGATTAGGCCAGTCCTCGCCCGTCACCACGGCCAAGACACCCGGCAGCTTCAATGCCGCCGCGGTGTAAATGGATTTGATTTTGGCGTGAGCATGCGGGCTGCGGATGATCTTGCCCTGTGCCATGTTCGGCAGATGCAGGTCGGACGTGTAAACCGCCTTGCCGGTCACTTTATCCGCCCCGTCATGCCGCACCGGCCTTTGGCCGAGGACCGAGTAGGACTTTTTGCCGAGGTAGAGGTCGGTTCCTTCAGACATCACAAACTCCTTGGAATCAAGCGAAATCGGCTACTCGGCCGGCTTCGCGGGCGTGGGCAATTCAAATAGGTCGGAAAGTTTACTGACAAAGTGCGGAAGAACATCTTCGCCTGAGATCTCGTCTCCATTGCGAAGGAGCATCATGACGCCATTCGGGCGATAAACTCGCATCGTTCTCAGCTCTGGGTACAAAACCCAGACCAGGCGAACTCCGCTGTCCAGATACTCTTCTATTTTCGCTTCCAACTCGCGAGCCGTATCCGTTGGGAAAACAACTTCCACAGCGAGGTCGGGCGCTAATTCTTCGTAAGTTTCTGACGGAACCTCTCCCGGCAAGCGACCAAACCGAACGAACGAAACGTCAGGTTTACGTACGTGGAGTGGCCGATCAGGGTCAAGACGATACCCAGCATCCGAGGTAAATATCCAGCCCTGCTTTTGGCCGCGAACATGATTCGTCAGCCTTGTGGCCATTTCGGCTGCGACCCAGGCTGCGAGATTTCCCATGTGGCGCCTCACGAGTAAACCATCGACCAGTTCAAATTCCTTGTCGTCAGGCATCACGGCGAGTTGCTCGGGCGTCACCAATTCCGAAGTTACTTCAGTGGACATTTTTGGTCTCCGGCAAGATTCAATCCCAGGTACTCATTGTAACTGGGATTGATTTGGGTGGCGGCAGTCACTTCGCCGCCAGCTCCTTTGCCGCTTCCTGCACCGCCTTCACAATCTTGTCATACCCCGTGCAGCGGCAGAGGTTGTTGGCCAGGTTGAAGCGGATTTCGTGCTCGCTGGGGTTTGGATTCTTGTCGAGCAGCGCCTTGGCCGTAACCAAAAAGCCCGGCGTGCAGATGCCGCATTGCAAGGCGGCTCCTTCCAGGAAGCATTGCTGCAGAGGATGAAGATGCCCTTCGCGGGCCATTCCCTCCACGGTTTCGACGCTCGCTCCCTCGGCCTCGACGCCGAGGACCAGGCAGCTATTCACGGGAACGCCGCTCAGCATCACGGTGCAGGCCCCGCAATTGCCGTTGTTGCAGCCTTCCTTGGACCCTGTCAGCTTGAGTGTGTCGCGAAGGACTTCCAGCAGGCTCTCCCGCGGTTCGCAAAGGAACTGGGCCGGCTCGCCGTTGACGGTCGTGGAAACGTGTGTCTTCTTGGCCACTGGAATCGCCTATTTCTGAGTTGGTTGGTCTGCAAAGTAGCCGACTCACTCCGTGAGCGCGGTATTTTCATAATGCGGGCCGGCACACGGAGTGTGCCGGCTACTATCATTTCCCCTTCGCCCGCTCGACCGCCGTCGCCAGCGTTCGCTTAACGAGCACCCCCACAAGGTGCGTGCGATATTCCGCCGGCCCCCGCATGTCGCTGATGGGGCTGGCGACTTTTTTCGCAAGTAAACCCGCTTGGGCATACGTCTCCTCAGTCGGCGGCTTGCCGGCGAGCCATTCGCTGGCTTCCTGGGCGAATTTTGGGGTCGGGGCGACGGCGGCGAGGCCGATGCGTGCAAATTCGATCTTGTCGCACGCCTGGTTGAGTTGCACTCGCGAGCCAACGCCAACGACGGCAATGTCCATTTCATTGCGCGGGATAAATCTCTCGTAGGCCGAGCCGCTGTGAGGCATTGTCGGCGGAAAGACCAGGGCGACCAGCAGCTCGCCCGGCTGAAGGACGTTTCGCCCCGGAGCGGTGCAGAAACTCTCGACCGCGACCTTCCGCTTGCCCGCCGGTCCGACAACCTCCGCATACGCATGATGGGCGATGAGCGAAGGTATGCTGTCGGCCGCCGGCGAAGAGTTGCACAGATTTCCGCCGATGCTCGCCCGGCTTTGAATTTGCCAGCCGCCGATGATGCGGGCGGAATCGACCAGGGCAGGATAGGCTTTGGCAATTTCCGCGTTCTCATAAATGCAGTAGCAGGGAACCGCCGCCCCGAGGCGGAGTCCGTGCTGCGGCGAGAAGCTCAGCTCCATCAGTTCCGGGATCTTCTTAACGTCGATGACCTGACTGGCATCCCGCAGCCCTTCGCGCAGTTGCACGATGATGTCCGTGCCGCCAGACAGAATCTTCGCCGAACCGTTCGCAGCCGCCAGCAACTTCGAGGCCTCCTGCAAGGTGGCCGGGGCGGCGTAAGTGAAGTCTTTCAAGGAATAGCTCCGCTCGCTGGAGAGTGATTTACGAGAGGCGATTATATCACCGACCGCCCCCGCTGACACCTTACCGGAGCCTTTTAGCAAGTAGAAGTAGAATCGCACACTCCGCGACGAGGGCCTGGGGCAGAAACTTGCGTTTGCCGCCACAAGTCCTCTGTGCGTTAGCGCTCCTGGGTGTGCCGCTCATCATTCTTCTCTTCCGCCTCTCGTCCCTCTTCCTCCCCCCCCTCCACCAGCGGGCTCCATTTCCTTCCCGCGAGTTGTGGCTGAAAGTCCGGCCGGCCGGCGAGGTCGGCGATGGCTCGCAGTGCGCGGAGCGTGATTTCGCCCGCGATGCCGTCTTCGTCCGCGCGGGCGGCATATTCGGACGTCTCAATCGGCTGGCCGAAGTGGACGCGGACGCGGGCGGTCATAAAGAAGGGGCTGGTCATGGTGCCAGCGTACGGAGAGCCTTCGATGTAGCAGGGGACGAGCGGGACGCCGGCTTTCAGGGCGACCATCGCCGCACCCGGTCGGGCGGCGAGCATGAATTCATCCGAGCGGTTGATCCGCCCCTCGGGTAACATGCCGACAAGCTCTCCCTGGGAGGCATAACGGATGGCCATCTTGGTGGAAGCGGTATCAATCCCGCGGCGGTTGGCGGGGATGCACTCGCAGATGTGCTTGAGGAACCAGCGGAGGGCGGGATGCTCGACGTATTCCTTCGCCACCATCCAGTGGGCCTTGCGAAAGACGGAGGTCTGCACAAAAAAAGGGTCGATGCTGCTGCGGTGGTTGCAGACGATGATTGCTCCGCGGCCGTCGGGAATCGGAAACTCTCCCACGGTCCGAGTCCGCCACTGCAACCGCGTCAACAGCCGAGCCGCGCTCCAGCAGACATACTGCGACGACTTGTAGCGGCTGCGGGCCATGTCGATGGCCAAAGCGACAAACGGCGCAATGCAGACGATGGCGAGGAACAACCGGGCAAGGATGTCGTCGGGCATGGCGTTCAGCGTAGGATGACCCTCCCAGGCCGTCCAGAACCGCGCGAGTGCGGCCTACCAACCAATCCTCACCCAGCGCATGAAAAACCCCACGAGCCGCGCCTGGCGGCGGTGCTCACGGGGCGTTTTCCGCGGGCCTTCCAGATTCCTTCACCCTGGTAACGGTGAAAGAACCGGCGAAGTGCGGTGGCACAACCGCTGCCTCAAGACAATGACTCTTGGCAACTTCGCGGGATCCTGGCGGAGCTTGGTAAAGGGAGTTTGGTAAACAGAAAGGGCTTGCGCGATTTCTTTCCGGAGCTATTGGTTCAAAATGTTGGCGGGAGCCTCACCGTCCAGAATCTCGGGCGGCACATCCGTAATTGCGGGAATCGTTTCATCGGCCGGCAAGCGTCCACGGACGATTTGCGGAGCGGAATCGAGGAACATCGAACCCGCCGCGGTAGAACCGCTATATCCCACGACACCCGCGCCCTGCGCTCCAGCCGCGGTCCGGCGACCGCGGAAGTTGTAGACGTGGTAATTGCCGCCGTACCCGCTACCGAAGTCGGGCGTATGCACGCCAATCACCAGCGGACCCTGGATGCGGTAAGACTGATCCAGCGAGGTGATCGACCTCGTCAGGTCTCCCATTTCATCAATGACGCCGTCGCGTACGCTCGCCAAACCGGCGACCACGCCGATGGTCAACAGGGACGCGAGCATCGTCCACTCAAAACTCAGCACGCCGTCTTGTTCGTGCCACATGCGGGAAATGAACTTTCTCATGGTGTTTCTCCTAAGGTGCCGGGTCTATGGTGCATTGGTCCCGCGGCGGGTCCAGTCTGGACGCGGACGCTCGCGGAACGTCAATCGTGGTGTAAAGCCGGGTGAGCAATCTGTCAGGCCGCGTTAACGGCACGTTCACTACCTTTGGCATAAACCATACCAAATGCACGCGCGATGTGCAAAATATGAAGCGGAATGTTCAAAACCCGAAGCACTGTAAGGGGTTAGAAACGCCGGAGCATCGCCGAAACGTAAAGTCCAGGGAGCGCGATGTTAAGAAACCTTAGCGCTGCCGAGCGCGAGGCTGAACATCATGTCAAGAAACGTGAACACGGAGTTTGCTATTCCGCAATGAGCAGTGCCGACAGCACCTGCGCGTAAATGCAGTGGCCGAAGTCGTTGGGATGATTCACGCCATTCCCGGTGAGATCCCAGTCCTGCTTGTGCCGCAGTAATTCCGCCCAGATGGAGGTCATGTCCGCCATTGCGATGCCCGGTTCGCAGAGGCTGGCCAAGGCATCGCGATATTGGGGAAAGAGCTCCTGCTTGAGGGCGACCCAGCCTTTGTTGCCGAGCATGGTGGCGACAAGGATGATTTCTGCATCGGGTTGTGCCGTCTTCACCGCGGCAATCATTTTCTCGATGTTCGCCTGGTAGTCCTTGGCGGGACGCCCGGAGGAATCATTCATGCCGAAGGCCAATAGGACCAGATCGGGCCTCGCACCAACGACCTTGCCGATGTTCGCCACGCCCCAGTCCGTGTTAGTGCCACCGACCGCGAAGTTCTCCAGCGTCACCTTTGCTCCATAAGCCGCTTCCAGATTGAGCACCAGCAAATCCTGATACGGCGGCTGATGCGGCGCGACTTTCGCCCAGCCGGAAGCGTTGCAGCCGGTGGAGATGCTGTCCCCGAGCAGGGCGATCTTCAGTGGCTTCTTCCCCGTGAGAATCTTGACGGTCTTCGGCAACTCCTTGCCGGCAAAGGCTGGCGTTGGCCCCTTCCAGGCGGCCGGTTCATGCTCGTAGGTGATGACCGTCTGCATGTCGTGGTACTCGTGCGTCGCCCCGAACAGAATCTCGCCATTTCCATCCCGGTGCGTCAGCGCGTACTTCTGACTCCTCGCCGGCCGGCGGAGATCCTGCGGCGTTTTCCAAGGAATTCTCGATCCAGCCGGCAACACGATCTCCTGCGACCCCGGCTGCCAGACATAGTCCCGCCCGGCCTCGTAAATGGCCTCTCCCGACGAGCTGGTCACTTTCAGAATCTTCGTCGCGGTGAGTAGCAGCTTCCCCTTCGCCGCCCCTTCGCCATCCTTAATGAATAGCACGCTTTCGCCGTGCATCGTTTTGGATCGCCAGAACGGCTGGAGTTGTGTAGCGTCGAATTTCCACCGGTTCTCCGGTTCCGCGGCGAAGGCGAGAGGCGGGAAAATCAGAATGATGAATGCAGGCAGGACGATGTGGTTCATTGGCGAGACCTACAGAGGCGGCGCGATGCGTTTGGTGGCCGCATGATTCTACCAGCGCGACTCGCGAGAGAGTGGAGATCATGAACGCAATTTGAATTGCCCGTCGCGAACTGGCACCACGCGGAGCAACAAAGTTCGCGCGAGTGATCTGATTCTCGCGCGACAATCCGCCGAAAAAAAATTTGCAAAAATTACACGCGGAGGCGCATTTCCTCTTGACGATTTGCGCGAAAGTCGCAAGATTAATGTCAATGCGTGCTGTAAGAACAACTTTTGCAACCGCAGTTTAATGCCAAGGAGTTTAGGCCGCGCGTGCGAGGATGGGGCGACATACGGGATGTCGCTTCGGCCCACACTCCCGAAATTCGGGAATGCGGCACAAGGCAGTGGCGATAATCTTTTGAAGAGTTTGACTCAAGACTCTATTTAGGTTTCGCCCAATCTTTTAGGAGGACGTACTGTGGCCAAGAAGAAAGCAGCGAAGAAGGCTCCCAAGAAGGCCGCCAAGAAGGCCAAGAAGAAGTAAGCTCTTCTGCCCGCTTCGCCTAGACACAACGAGAAAGAGCCGCCGGGGCGAGCCATCGCCAGGGCGGCTCTAGTCTTTTCTTGAGGAAGGAGGGGCGTCGGCGAACCGGCGAGCGGCCTGCGTAAGCTGGCCGGTGAGTCGGCATTCCGGCGACGCCCTGCTCTCCTTATCCACATGACCGGCCAGCTTACGCAGGCCGCTCGCCGGTCACTTACCATTGCAAGAGGTCAGCCTGTTAAGTGCCCACCCCCTCCAGCCCTCACTTTCGGCTCTCTCGGCATCTTCCTGCGGGTCGCATCCACCCTCTCTCACCGCACTTCTGGCACGACTGGCCGAAGATTCTAAAGTCCTGCCTCCAGTTCATACGATGCTAACATTCGGAAGGGGTCTGTCACCCCGCGCCGAAGCATTTCGCCGTGCGACGGAACAACGCGATGTGATAGCACTCTTGCCCAGGGGGGAATGGAAGGATCCGCAGGTGGTTCATCTCAAGGGACCGTCGCGTGGGCAGGCTTAAAACGCTTGCCAATCCGGAACGACCGGCAGGATGCTGGAAAGTCCGGAATCGGGAAGGACATGACGTTCTGTTCCGCATGCGGTAGTCAACTGAGATGGGCCACTTCGGCTCCGACCGAGTTTGCCAGCCGCCGACCCGCCGGCGCACGCTCGCCACTTCTCCCGCCAGGTATCACGCCGAGTACGACGGTAACGATTTTGCCGGATGCCCGATGGAAGCGGTTATACCCACCGCTCTCTTTTGGGGAATTACGCCGATTTCCAGCAGAGCCGTGCCGATGTTGATGGTAAGGCGAGCCAGAGGGAACTGGTTCGTCCCTGCCCAAGCCAAGGATGTCGCCCCAACCCAGTGTTGTGTGCTGTCCGGCAAATCCCATTTGCCGACGCCTAGACCAGCCCGGTCAGCACCAGCATGGGGCAATCGCACCGCTACGCGGCTCCTCACCGCCGGCGGGGCACACCGAGTCAATGAGAGTGTACTGGAGAGCCTGCGATGAAGGTCTTCACTACTGGACAGGTCGCTAAGATCTGTAAAGTGGCCCCACGCACGGTCAGCAAGTGGTTCGATTCGGGACGCCTTAAAGGCTACCGGATCCCCGGCTCGCAAGACCGCCGCATCCCGCGCGAGTACCTGATCAAGTTCCTCAAAGAGCATGGAATGCCACTCGGCGACCTCGAAGACGAGGCGATGGCAAAAATTCTCGTTGTGGCGCAGGATCAGATCCTGATCGAAAATCTGAAACGCGAACTTCCCACGGAACGCAGTTTCCGGGTTGCTATCGCCGCCAGCGGCTTTGAAGCCGGCATACAGGCGGAGAGCTTCCACCCGGACTGCATCATCGTGGATTTCTCTATCGGCAAAATCGAGTCCCTGCAGATTTGCCAAAACCTGCGGAAGAACCCCGACTTTGCCGACACGATTCTCATCGCGCTGTTGCCCGATGACGGAAGTCCGATCAGCTTCGATCGCTCGAGCATAAACGAAACGTTCAAAAAGCCGTTCGACGCGAAACTGCTCGCCGAACGTCTCCGCACGCTGATCGGCGCCCGCAAGGAACTGGTTTAAGCCCGCTTCCCGGCCCGATTAGAAAACGGCAGGCCGCTCGCCACGGCTGGCCTAAAAACTTGATTACACAATCCTCCGCGACTAGACCCCGCGGCGGCTTTCATACAATTTGAACATGGGGCGGCAGCAGGACGCAGCCGCGAGACTCGCTGAATTCCCGGTTTGGCGACCTCGGCCCCCACACACAACGCAGGGCAGGCATTCGCAAGGATGCCTGCCCTGAGCTGTTTCTTGGGGAATTGGCGTCGATCATGAACATCAGTCGTCGATTGGCAATCCCAAGCCTAGTTTTCGTCCAGCCTGCCGCTGGGAGTGCTTGAGGTCGGTCATGTTGACCACTCCGTCACCATTCAAGTCGGCATTGAGGTTGCTACCTCGGGCACCGTAATTCGCCATCACAACCATCGAGTCCTTGGAATCGACGATGCGATCCCCATTGGCGTCTCCCAGCAGGCGATAGAAATTCCGCCGCGTTTCCAGGGAACCGTCTCCGTCCGTGTCGAGCGAAAGTCGATAGTACCCGTCTCCCGTGGCGGAGTTACGACTGCCGCCGAGCCCTTGTGATCCAAAATCGATCAAGACGCGATTGCCGGACACCGTTGTGCGGCCGGTCAGGCTGACTGCGACGTTTCCTGCTCCGTTGAGATCGGAGCCCGTGAGCTGCATGCGTCCCGCGGCCAGCACGTCGCTGAGGCCCGTGGCGCTTTCAAAAATGAGATCGACATACCGAATATAGGATCGCTGCGATGCTCCCCGCTGGACGTCGAAGCCAATGACTTCATTGACGTTGGTAACGTTGATTGTGAAAGCCTGGTCTACCGACAGACCGCCGGAATCAGTCGCCCGGATCACCACTTGATGACTGGTCGCCGATTCGTAGTTGAGCAGTCCGCCGTTGGCCACGACGAGCTTGCCATTGGAAACGGCGAACCGCCCCTCGGCACTGTTGGGCAGCGTAAACGTGTGGGTGTCGCCGGAGTCGGGATCAACGGCTGATAGCGTCCCAATGACTTTTCCGCTGGGACTATTTTCCGCGATGTTTGTTCCGGAAGTGAGAATGCCCGTGGGGGGCCGATTCACTGGGGCAGCCTCGACCGTGACGTTTACGGTCGCCACATTGGAAAGCTGGCTCCCATCGCTAGCACGGTACGTGAAGGTATCGGTGCCGCTAAAGCCGGCTGCGGGCGTATAGCGAAGCCCGCCATTCACGATGGTCACGACCGTACCCTGAGCCGGCTGGGAAAAAGAGCCCATGCTCAAGGAAGTGCCTTCCGGGTCGTGGTCGTTCGCCAAGACGAAAATGTCCACGGCCGATCCCGCCGGAGTCGTGGCGCTATCGTCAAGGGCGACCGGCGGCTGATTGGGCGTGGCGACGACGCGTTCATCGGCGCCGATGTCCCAGCCCGCGCCACTGGGGCGCGCGTCGGATTCAAAGTCGCGCGGAGGAGCCAAGAGGGCGGTCCCCGCATCCATGGCCGGGCTTGAGGCAGAGAGATGAAAGTCGTTGCCGGCAGAGTCGACGAAGAGCTGGCTCGGCGTTGCCAGCAGCGAATGCTGATCCTGGCCGGTTGAGGTCCGCCACTGGGCCAGCGTCAGGATCGAGTCGCCGCCATTAGTCGTGAAGCGATTCATCACTACGTTGTAATCGCTCGCGAAACCGGGGAGGCTATCGCTGCTAATGTCAATCACGCCGCGAAAGGAGTGGGAGTTGTAAAGGATATTGTTCATCACGGTATTGCCCGTGCTGCCGTTCTGAATGTTGACGTTCCAGCGTCCGTCCACGGGTTGCACAATCGTGTTGTTGACGACCACATTTCCCGACGACCCCGCCGCGCCATCGATCTTATACAGCGATATTCCGCTGGCGTGGTTGTTGTACAGCAGGTTATTTTGGAAACGGGAGTTCTGAACGCCATCGCCGTTAATGCCCGACCCGCCTCCAAGCCCGTTATCGTAGATCACGTTGCCCTCGACCAAAGCACCGGAAATGATCCCATCCCCGCCCTGGAAGATATCGCCATTCATGTGTATTCCGTTGGCGCGGTTGCCCCAAATCATATTGTTGCGAATGACCGGGCGATCACCGCTGTTGGAGACATAGATACCGTGTTCAATCTGGGCGCGGGTGGAGGTGTTGTTCTCGATGAGCAAGTCATCGCTAAACCCGGTGAAGATGCCCCAGCGGTAATTGTTATCAAGCGCGTTGCCGCGGATCGAGACATGGTGGTTCGTCACCGAGCGGATTCCAGCCCGCGGCATGCCGTTGATGGTAAATCCTTCAATCGTTACGTAATCTGCCCCTTCCAAATTGACCCCGTCGGGCGTGACTCCATTGCGGCTCGTGATTGCGGCCCCCGATTCGGCATGAAACACGATCGGGCCGGAAGCTGTGCCGTCTGTCCTGAGGTCGAAACCGACGTAGTTTCCCGGGCGGACGATGACCGTGTCTCCAGCATGCACCGAGTCCGCTGCTTTTTGAAGCGTCTGCCAAGGCGCTACCGCCGAACCTGCTTGGGAGTCGCTGCCGGCATTGGAGACATAAAATGTCGCTAGCGCGAGCCGGGATTCCAACGATTCGAACGACAAACGCCGCTTAGTGGGAGAGCTACGCCGCATGATGGATACTCCTTTTCGAGACTGAAAAAAAACGACCAACTGACGTGACGAGACTCATCGCCAGTTTGCTCAAATCACCCATTCCGCCACATCTTGTACGTCGGGTCGAATGATCCTAAGTACCGGGCAAGCCAATGCAGTTGATATGCCCACTTTGCCCGAAACGAGAATTTAGAGCAAGGAATTTGTTGCCAAGTCTGCGGTTCCTCGGCCCTTACTTTCGATCCTGCGGTTCCGATAGGGAGTATTGATTTCAGACGCGGCCTATTAAAATCTAGTGAACTTTTCAAAGGAGCTTGCTTATCATGAATTGGCTTCCAACCTCTCTTGCGGCCGCGCTCTCGGTTTGTTTGCCGAGCTTTTGTATTGCTCAACCAGCTACTCCTGACTGGAACGCCTCCGGCCAAAACGGCGCGGTGGCTTCCGGCGAACGCGAGGCAACGGCAGCGGGGCTTGAGACGCTGAAGGCTGGCGGCAATGCGGCGGATGCGGCGGCGGCGACGCTGCTGGTGCAGGCGGTGACGGAATCGGGGAGCTACTGCTTGGGGGGCGAAGTGCCGATCATCGTTTACGACGCGCAGCGGAACGTGGTGGAAGTCATCAGCGGTATGGGGACCGCGCCAAGGCTGGCGACGCGCGAACACTTCGCGGCGACGGGCATTCCCAAGAGCGGCATCGAGACGGCTGCCGTCCCTGCCGCGCCGGGGGCGATCATCACGCTGCTGGACCGCTACGGCACTCGCACCTTCGAGCAATCCGCCCAGCCGATGCTCCGCATTCTGGATCGTCACGCCAAGGATTGGCATGAGGACCTGGCTGTCAACATCCGCCGGATGATCGCCGCGGAAAAAGCCTCACCAGACCGCCGCCGCGGACTCCGTCTGGCTGCCGACTGCTTTTATCGCGGGTCCATTGCACGCGATATCGACGCCTGGAGCCAGGCTAATGGCGGCCTCATTCGCTATACCGACTTGGCGTCCTACTCCACCCGCATCGAAGAGCCGGCGAGCGTGGACTACCGCGGCTACATCGTCTGCAAATGCGGGCCTTGGACGCAGGGGCCAGTCTTGCTGCAAACTCTTCGGCTGCTGGAAGGGACCGATGTGAAATCCCTCGGCCAGGGAAGCCCCGACTACATCCACCAAGTGACCGAGGCGATGAAGCTGGCCCTGGCCGATCGAGACATCTACTACGCCGACCCGCTCTTCGCGGAAGTGCCGCTAGAGCAACTACTCTCGAAGAGTTACGCCGATCTCCGCCGGCCACTGATGGATTCGCAAAGGGCTTCGCTCATTTTCCGGCCCGGCGACCCGCGCGGGAACAAAGCGGAACTGGCAGCCGTGGAGGTTCCCGCCGGGAAGCAGCGGGCGGCCAATGACACCACGACCTGCCTGACCGCCGACCGCTTTGGCAACGTGGTGGCCGCCACACCGAGCGGCTGGGGGGGAGTGATGGCGGGAAAAACCGGCATGCAACTCGGTTCTCGGCTTATTTCGCTGGATACCAAGGAAGGCAGCCCCAACTGCATCGAGCCCGGCAAGCGACCGCGGATCACGCTCACTCCGACGCTTGTTCTCAAGGACAACAAGCCGTGCCTGGCTGTGAGCGTTGCCGGCGGCGACTTGCAGGATCAGGTTTCGATTCAAATCCTCCTCAACGCGATAGAATTCGGTCTGCCCACCGACAAATCGGTCACGGCCCCCCGGTTCAGCACCGCCCATCACATCGGCTCGTTCAATCAGCCGCCGCCATCGCTGGGGAGCTTGACCATCTACGAGGAGCTCGGTGAAAAGACGGCTGCTAACCTCGCCGCCCGCGGTCACAAAGTGAGTGCCGTGAAGGGGGCCATCGGCGCTCCCGTCGTCATCAGCATCGATGCAGTCACCGGACAAAAGCATGTGGCCGGCGATCCCAAGGCAGGCCGGCGAGTGGGGGCGTATTAGTCGTCTTTCGCTCCGCGAAAGAAACGTACTTTCGCGGAGCGAAAGGCGACTTTCAAACCTCTGCCAGCATCCTCGCCAGCAATTCCATCGGCAGTCCGACGACGTTGCTCTCGCTGCCGCTCAGGACTCGCACCCAGTCATTGCCGTCTTGGTAACCAAAGGCACCGGCTTTCCCTTCCCAGAGGTCGGTGGAAAGATAGGCGTCGAGCTCTTCGTCCGTGATGGTGTCCATCACCAGCTTTGTGACATCCACCTGAACATGGTGCTCCTCACCCGGCCGCCGCCAGAGGCAGAGGCCGCTGTAAACGTGATGCTCCCGCCCGCGGAGCAGCGAGAGCATCTCGCGGGCGTGCTGCCGATTCTTCGGCTTGCCAAGGATCAGGCCGGAACATTCGGCAACGGTATCGCAGCCGATGACGATGCCGGAAAGCGTTCGCTGGGCGACATCCTTCGCCTTTTGATACGCCAGGCGGGCGACCAGCTCCGGCGGCGTCTCGCGGCTGCAGATGCCGCACTCGGCGGCTTCGTGGGGGGGGGCGACTTGAAACTCGTAGCCGTGCTGCTCCAGGAGCTGCCGGCGGCGGGGCGAGCTGGATGCGAGAATGAGCGGCAAAGCAGGCATCCTTCAACATTACCGGAGGGCTGAGACCGTGGATAGAATGGCACAGTGGCTACTTCCCATCCTTCGCTGCATGTCCTGTTTGAGGACAACCACTTGCTGGTGGTCAATAAGCCCGCGGGCATCGCCACCATGGGCACGGCAGCAGGCACGACAAGCATGGTCACGCTGGCCAAGGCGTATCTGAAGCAGCAATATAAGAAGCCGGGCAACGTCTACCTCGGCGTCGTTAGCCGGTTGGATTCGCTGGTCAGTGGCGTGCTGGTCTTCGCCCGCACTAGCAAAGCGGCGGCTCGTTTGTCGGAGCAATTCCGCGAACGCGAAACCCAGAAGATTTATTGGGCCGTCGTGGAGGGTGTGCCGCAGCCAAAGAGCGGCGAGCTCGTCCACTGGCTGTCCAAGGATGAATCCCAGCAGCGAATGGTAGTTCGGTCCAAAAAATCCGCCGATGCACAGGAAGCCCGGCTGAAGTATCAAACGCTGCGCAAATTCACCCGCGGCACGCTGCTGGAGGTGGAACTGCAAACTGGCCGCAAGCATCAAATCCGCGTGCAACTGGCCGCGACGGGCCATCCCATCCTGGGGGACCGGAAATACGGCAGCCAAGAGCCCTTCCCGGCTGGCATCGCCCTGCACGCCCGGTCGCTCACCATCGAACATCCGACGCTGAAGCAGCCGCTGACTTTCGTCGCGGAGCTTCCCCAGGCATGGGAGAGGTGGGCCACGGATGAAACACGGATTGAACACGGATGAAGAAACAGGCTGGTGGAAGCTGGCAGGAATATGGAGGCAGGAAGATGAGAGCGGTTTTATTCCCATCCGTGTTTCATCCGTGTTCAATCCGTGGCTCCCTCGCTCGCCTGCGGTTCACAATCGCCTACTTTTTCGCACTTAGGCTAGGCGCAGGCCCCTGCGATTGGATAGCGTGAAGGTGCTGGCAACCTGCTGTATCCAGCATTCCTACTCCACGCCCACGCTAAGCCGTGGGCATGCCACCCAGAGACTGCCGTGCCGACCATCGTCCGATCCATGTTCCGCAACTACGCTCTGCTGAGCGGTCTCGTCAAGGAGGACCAGATTCAGCAGGCGCTGGAGCGGCTTCGCGGCGGCGGCCCCCCGACCCCGCTGGTGGAATTCGACGACAATGCCCTGGCGGCCAAGATGGTGGAGATGGGTTTCCTAACCGCGTACCAGGCGGAGAAGATCAAGGAAGGCCGCAGCAAGTTCACCATCGGCCCCTACACCGTGATCGATTTCATAGGCCAAGGCGGCATGGGGCAGGTCTTCAAAGCCACGCATGATGTGATGGGCCGCGAGTCGGCCGTGAAGGTGCTGCCGCTGGCCAAGGCCACGCCGGAGGCCATCAACAACTTCATGCGGGAAATCCGCACGCAGGCCCGGCTCGACCATCCGAACCTCGTGCGGGCGTACGATGCCGGCCGGGACGGCGACGTGCATTACCTCGTCACCGAATATGTCCCCGGCACCGACCTCCGCAAACTCATCCGCTCTCACGGTCCCCTCAGTCAGCAGCAGGCGGCCAGCGTCATCCTGCAAGCCGCCCGCGGTCTCGACTACGCTCACAAGCAGGGGCTCATTCACCGCGACGTCAAGCCGGGCAATATCCTGGTCACCCCCGAGGGAATTGCCAAGGTCTCCGACCTGGGCCTGGCCGCCTTCATGCAAAGCTCCGAATACGATTCGCGGGCGGGTAAAATCGTCGGCACGGCTGACTATCTTTCGCCCGAGCAAATCCGCACCCCGGGCGATATCACCCACGTCAGCGACATCTACTCGCTCGGCTGCACGCTGTATTACGCGGTTTGCGGCAAAGTTCCCTTCCCCGGCGGGACGACGCGGGAGAAGGCCCGCAAGCACACCGAGGAAACGCCGTGGCACCCTCGCCGCTTTAATGCCGAGCTGCATGAGGAGTTTGTGGAGGTCATCGCTGACATGATGGAGAAAGACCCGACCCAGCGGATCCAATCCGCGGGCGAGGTCGTTTCCCGCCTGGAACAATGGGCGGGGGATGCATCGCCGCTCCTCGGCAGCGTACGTGCGTCCTGGAAGGCCGGACCTCTTCCCGCGGAAGAAGAGGACCTCCGTATTGACCTGCCGCAAGACACGGAAGGGAACGACCCCAGCAGTCCCAGCCAGCTTTCGCAAGGGACAGTCCCCTACGGCGCCGCGTACCAAGAAACTCTGCCGATGCGGCCGGGCCTGCGCCCCATTTCGGTCAGCGTGGAGCTGTCATCGCCCATCAACTGGACCCATGTTTTGGCCACCGCCGCGGTCTGCGTCCCCGTCTCGATGCTGGCCGGCGCGGTCGTGGCGATGATTTTGACCTGGCTGATGCGATAGTAGTCCGCTCACTCCGTGAGCGGACATTCCGGCACACGGAGTGTGCCGGCTACTATTCTTGTCCTCGCAGCTTCCGAAACAGTTCGCACATGATCCCCGCGATGTTCCAGGCGTCGTCGACGCCGCGGTGATGGGTGCCTTCCATGGTCATCCCGAGCCGCTGAAAGGCCGTGTCCAGGCCAATCTCGGCATCGTCGCCGTGGGCGATGGCAAAAAGCGTTTTGATGTTGAGGTGGCTGCGGCCGAAGGGATACGGCACCGTCAGCTCGCGGCAGACGATTTCAAACTGGCGGCGGTCGTAGTCCCCCCAACTCCCCCACAGCCGGTCGAGGGCCCGATACTCTTTCTTAAGGATGCTGACGGCGTCCGCTAGGCTCCCTGCTCCCACCACGTCGTCATTGGTCAGTGTGGTTAGCGACGTGCAAAATTCGCTCACCCGCGAGCGGACCGGCTTGACCATGATGGACCGCTTCTCCAGCCGCTCCAATTTTCGCAGGTCGACTGTGCAGATGCCGATTTCGATGATCTCGCTGAGTTGCCCGCGCGGCGGCGGGCCTTGCCAGCACGTCGATTCAATGTCGATGACCAGCACCTGGTCGAAGAGTTTGGCCATAGACGCATGATAGCGTCTGAGGTGGCATAGGTTGGAAGCCAGACACAAGCCTGAAGCGCAAGCGAAGGAAACCGCCGCACTCCTGAGCGGTCCCGTTAAGACCCATCACCCTCTCTCCCACGCTTCCCTTCGCTTGCGCTTCAGGCTGGTGTCAACCTCTTACATCGGCGGCTTGAAAGGGGAAGAACCGGGAGCGGGCAACGTGTAGGTGGGTTCCAGTTGCAGCGGCTTGAGGGGAATAGGTTCCCCGCCGCGGGCGAGATACAGCCGGTAAAGTTGATAATGCGCGTGACCCACGATTGGGCCGCCGAACAGGAATATCACGGGTAACAGGCCGATGAGGCACGCCATTTCACCCAAAATTCCGAGAATTCCGCCCGCCACCATCAAGAACATGTTGAACAGCAGCGTCGGCAGCCAGACCTTCGCCAGAAAGTCCTTGATCCAGGCAAACTTGAACGCCTGCCCGAAGTCCTGAGACAATCCCGCCCGCAAGTACAACGGCACCATGGCCACTGAAAGGAGCAATGAGACGGCGATCAGAAAGAGGATGACCAGCGGCACGACAATCACTGCCACGATGATTCCCGCCTGCTCATTGTTTGCCGCGGTGATGGCAATTCCGATCATCGAGCCATAAACCACGATCAGGATCGGGACGGTCAGCACCATCTGCACAATGAAGTCGATCAGAAACGGCCAAATCCCGCGGGTGATGTACTGAGAGAACCGCGCGAAGTCAAACTTGGGGTACAGCTGATCGGGAAAGCGAACCTTCATCTCCACGATCTCATAACGGTAGCCCGCCAGCAAAATCCCATTCAGGATCGGAATCAGCATGCAGACCGAGCCCATCAGGAGCGAGTTCGTCCAGTCCGGATGCTCGAAAAAGTAGTTAAGGGTCTTGAAGTACTCGATTCTCGGCTCGTCCGCATTGCGCGTCTCCTTCGAAGGAGGTTGGTAGTTGCCGCCAGGAGCGGTTGGAGAGGGGTCGGAAGACATGGGCCTGTTTCTTTCTGAAATGACTAAATCCTAATGACTAATGAAAACCGTGGGTAATCATTCGACATTAGTCATTAGGATTTAGGATTTAGTCATTCGCCATTACTTCAGCTTCTGCTCCAGCAACCACTTGTAGACTTCGGGATTGTTATAGGTCTCGGTCCAGGAGTCGTGGCCGGCTTCGGGATAGATGGTGAATTTGACGTTGCCGCCGGCTTTCTTCAGGGCATCCACCATGGCTTCGCTCTTGCCGACCGATACGGCCGAATCTTTCGCTCCGTGGAAAACCCAGATGGGAGTTCCTTTCATCTTCTCGGCCGTGGCCGGATCGCCGCCGCCGCAAATCGGAATCGCCGCGGCGAATTTGCCGGGGTATTCTGCCAGCAGGTTCCAACTGCCAAAGCCCCCCAGCGAGAGCCCGGTCACATACAGCCGCTGGGGATCGGCTGAGTAGGTATTCGCCACAGTGTCCACAAGCTTGGCCAGCTCCTGGGCGTTCCAGCGCTTTCCCGCCGGGCATTGCGGCGAAATCGTGATGAAAGGAAAGTCCTTCTTCTCGTCAACAATCTTGGGAGGACCATGCTTCTTCACCAGGTCCAGGTTGTCGTTCCCTCGCTCTCCCGCCCCATGCAGAAAGAGCAGCAGCGGCCACTTCTCGTCCTTCTTCTCCGTGCTGCCGTGGCCTTGCGGCAGGAACAAAAGATAGCGGAGCTCCACGGGCTCTTCCTTGTCGCCATTTTTGATCATCACGGTCGTCTTGGCGGCGACCTGCCGGCCGGGCTGGGGATCCTCCGCACTCGCGAGGGCAGCGGTGGACAACAGCGCGAATATAGTGATGAAAACGAGAAAGGCGGATTTCATACGGATTTCCTTACAATACGCAGTGGAAGTTCGTCGGCGAAGCGGACCAGCGCGACGGAGGGCCGAGAGGGGAGTGGGAGCTCCGCTGCTTTGTTCAATCCCAAGCCGATGGCCACGTAGATGAGAATGGCCACGCCAATAACTCCCCATCCGCCCAACATCAAGAGGAACAGGGAACCACACAGATCCCATTTAATAATGATGTAGATGAAAAAATAGGGAGGGATCATCAACACTAAGAGGCCCTGCACGACATTATCCCGAAAGGCCACCATCAGCACGCAAATATAAGAATAAGTCACCATCAGGACCCCTCCTCCAAAGAGGAATCCAATCGCGATATTCGTGGCAATGGCCGGGGGCAGCAACAGCATCATGGTGAGCAGCCCCGCCGCGGCGCTGAACAGGATCAGCCAGGCCCACCACGGAACGCCTTCGTTGACCTTCTTCTTCTCCTCGCGCTTGTCGTCCTCCAGCATATTGGCCGCCCGCTGTAAGGCCTGCCCCGCCGCTTCGCCGTGTCCCCCTTCGCCTTTGCCGAATACCTGCATTTCCATCTTCCGCCCGAGCTGCAGGCTGAAGCCGCAATGGACGCAGAGGATGGTTCCCTGCTTCATGGGATGGTAACAACTGGGGCAGACCTGGCCGGTGGCCTGCCTGACCTTCATGCCCGCATCGTCAAAGATGCTGGGAGCGGACAAATCGGGAGCCGGCTGCGGTGCCGCCGCCTGGCGCTGGGCGGGAGCTTGTCGCGACGCGGGAGCTCCTCCGCCGGGAATCGTCAGCGGCTGCTGGCACTTGGGGCACTTGACGGTCTTACCCGCCAACTCGTCCTTGGCGGCAAAAGCGGACCCGCAGGCGCAGGAGACTTTGATGGGCATGGCGGCAGATCAGCGGATGGACGCAGTATAGTAGGATGGGCTTCCCAGCCCGTCCTTTCAGAACAATTCGTGGGACTCCATTGTGAACTGGCAGCGCGCGTTTCACAACGGGCAACGTCGGTGGCCAAGACTAGCCCGACGCGCCAGCGAGGGAATTGAGCTCATCTACTTCCCTTGCGCGTCGAGCTGGTGCTTCCGAAAAATATCGTACAAAATACTTCCGTAAGTATTGACTATGACAACGAGACATGGTTACGATAAGGGACGTTAGGAAGCGGCCGCACACGGGGAAGGGTGGCAGGACAGACTGTCAACGCACCTGTTTCTGAAGGAGAGTCGTGGACAAAGTCAGTGGAATCAAAAAATGGGATGATTCACCCCGGGCCCATGACGAAACCTATTATTCCGTCAATACTTGCGAATAAATCTGGCGCAACATTGGAGGTGCATGAATCATGAATCAAGACCCTGCTTTCGGGGGTGTTTGTGAGCGAGAACCTGCGTCGAATCGGGATCCTCGGACATCTGTCAATTTGACAGGCGGCTTTCCTGGATTTGTCACGCTTCATACGACACTTTGTCCCCTGGAGAGAGTTCCAGGGATGAGAGTCGCGTTCCAGGCGGCCCAATGATGCCGGAAAGCACGCATTTATCGCCGCGAATGCTCCTTTGGCGCGCCGCTTGCCTAAGTGGTCGCTCACATACCAGTCCTGCGCCGTTTTGACAGCCGGACTGTTGTCCTCCCCCAACAAACTGACCATTTCCTGCCAGCCCGAATCAACCCAGCCTTTCCAGGAGCTTGCCGATGTCGACCGCGACCAAAGAGAAACCCGTGGCCAAGAAGAAGACGGACCTGAAACTGCAGCCCCTCGGCGATCGCGTCGTGGTCCGCCGCGAATCCAGCGAAGCCAAGACCGCCGGCGGCATTGTGCTGCCCGATTCCGCCAAGGAGAAGCCCAGCCGGGGCGTGGTGATTTCCGTCGGCAATGGCAAGTTGCTCGATGACGGCAGCCGCGGGCAACTTCAGGTAAAGACGAACGACCGCGTCCTGTTCACCACCTGGGCCGGCGAAACTTTCAAAATCGGCGAAGAGGAACTGCTGCTGATGCGTGAGGAAGACATCCTCGCGATTCTGGAGGACTAGCAAGGTGGGGTAGGCTTCCAGCCTGCCCTGCTCTGGTCTCCACCTGCGGCTACCACATACAACCAACCCATTCAGGAGTCTTGCTTACATGGCCAAAATCATTGCATTCGATCAGGAAGCCCGCGAAGCGATTCGCCGCGGCGTTTCCAAACTCGCCCGGGCGGTCAAAGTGACCCTCGGCCCCAAGGGGCGGAACGTCATCCTCCAGAAGAGCTTCGGCAGCCCAACCGTCACCAAGGACGGCGTCACCGTCGCCAAGGAGATTGACCTGGAGGACGTGTTCGAGAACATGGGGGCCCGCATGGTCCGCGAAGTCGCCAGCAAGACCAGCGACGTCGCCGGCGACGGCACCACCACCGCCACCGTGCTGGCGGAAGCGATCTTCAACGAAGGCATCAAGGCCGTGGTTGCCGGCGTCAACCCCGTGCAGATGAAGCAGGGAATTGAGAAGGCCGTCGCCGACATCAGCGAGCGCCTGACGAAGATGTCGATCAAGATCAAAGAGAAGTCCGAAATGGCCAACGTCGCCAGCATCGCGGCCAACAACGACCGCGAAATCGGCAACAAGCTGGCCGACGCGATGGAGCGGGTGGGCAAGGACGGCGTGATCACCGTGGACGAGGGCAAAAGCCTGACCACCGAGATCGAATGGGTTGAGGGGATGCAGTTCGACCGCGGCTATCTGTCGCCGTACTTCGTCACCGATCCCAACACGATGACCTGCGTGCTGGAAAATCCCTACGTCCTGGTCTACGAGAAGAAAATCACGCAGATCAAGGATCTGGTCCCGCTGCTCGAAGCCGTCGTCCAACAAGGCAGGCCGCTGCTCATCGTCTGCGAGGAAGTGGAAGGGGAAGCCCTGGCCACGCTCGTCATCAACCGCCTCCGCGGCACTTTCCAATGCTGTGCGGTCAAGGCACCCGGCTACGGCGACCGTCGCAAGGCCATGATGGAAGACATCTCCATCCTCACCGGCGGCACCGCGGTCTTCGAGGCCCTCGGCACGAAGCTCGAATCCTTGCAGCTCACCGACCTCGGCCGGGCCAAGAAGGTGATCATCGACAAGGACAACACCACGATCATCGAAGGGGCCGGCAAGCCGGAGGACATCAAGGCCCGCATCGCCCAGCTCCGCCGCGAGATCGAAAACAGCACCAGCGACTATGACCGCGAGAAGTTGGAAGAGCGGCTGGCAAAGCTCTCCGGCGGCGTGGCCAAGATCAACGTCGGCGGCGCGACCGAGAGCGAGATGAAGGAAAAGAAGGCTCGCGTGGAAGACGCCCTGCATGCCACCCGCGCCGCGGTGCAGGAAGGGATTCTGCCGGGCGGCGGAGTCGCTCTGCTTCGCGCCGCGGCCCAGGTCAAGCCGGCGGAAGACCTCACGAGCGACGAGAATGTCGGCTACAACATCGTGCTTCGCTCCTGCCGCGCTCCGCTGTCCATGATTGCGGAGAACGCCGGCCAGGATGGCGGCATCGTGTGCGAGCGGGTGCTGGAGCTCAAGGGAAACAACGGCTACAACGCCCTGACGGATGTCTACGAGGATCTTGTGAAGGCCGGCGTCATCGACCCCACGAAGGTCGCCCGCACCGCCCTCGCCAACGCCGCCAGCGTCTCCACTCTGCTCCTCACCAGCGACGCCCTGATCGCCGAGAAGCCGAAGGACGGCGGCAAATCGGGCCACGGCGGGGATCATGACCTGTACTAATCGACTCGCTGCCTGAGTTTGGCAATTTGAAATTCCACGGCCACTTTCGGGTGGCCGTGGTGGTTTCTTGCGAACTACTTCTTCTACTTTTCTGTACTGAGTACTGAGTACTGAGTACTGAGTACTGAGTACTGAGTACCACGGCAAGTCGACCAAGCAAACGCCGACTAATTCCTGTCCCCTGCCCCCTCTCCCTCTCACTCTCACTCTCACTCTCACTTCACCTCAAACTCCGCCACCAGCGGATAGTGGTCGCTGATGTCCCGCTCGGCCTGGGGTATCTGCCAAAAGATGTCCATGTGGTCTTTGTCCTGCTCCTTGCCGCGGACGACGAGGTCGCGTCGGATGACGGAGCTTTTGAAGACCAGGTCGCTGCGTTTGGGATCGTCCTTCATCAGGGCGTCGGTGCAGAGGATGCGGTCGTACTGCATGTGGTTGAGGTGCGACGCCGTGACGTCACCGGAGAGTTTCAAGTGCGTGTCGAACAGGTCGTCATCCGTGGAAGGGGTGTCCAGCCCCAGAAAAATGCCCATGTCCCCCTCCTTCGTCGTGGCCGCGGCCAGCTCATCGGAGTTGAGGTCCCCCAAGATGATGAAATTCCGCTGCGGGGTAATGTGCTCCTTCATCCATTCCCGCGTCAGCCGCGCCTGCCGCCGGCGGATTTCCGCGCCGCTGTTCATCGCTCGCGTGTGCAGGTTGATGATTGTCAGCTTTTCACGCTCCGCTCCGGTACCCCACTCAAAATCAGCCACGATATGCTTGGTGAGGTTGTAGAACTTCTTGTCCTTTGCCGGCTTGTTGTCCTCCAACTGCTCCTTCGTCCGCTCCTTCCTCCCGAAACCGGTGAGGCCGGAGAGGGCCATGATAGCGACGTCCTGCTCGGTAAAGAAGTCCTCCCCCTCCACGTAGGCGATGCGGTAGTTCAGGTTGTAGTCGCTCTTGAGTTTCTGGCTCAGGTAAAACAGAACCCGCCGGTTCTCCACTTCCTGCAATGCCAAAATGTCCGGCTTGATTTCGCTGATCACCTTGGCGACGCCGGCCAGCTTCCAGTCCCAGTCCTCGCGGCTGGGGGCGGCTTGTTTTTTCGCCAGGTCGGCGCTGTTGTCGCCGGTGTATTGATCGAAGAACCACTCCAGGTTCCAAGTGGCGATGGTCAGCTTTTTGGGTTTTTCATCGGCGGACGCGGACGGAGTCATTGCCACCGCAAGCAGGGCTCCCAGGGCAAATGCGCGCGTCAAGTTCATGGGTCACCTGGGAAGAATTCTTCGGTGTTCTTACGCAGGGCAGTTTATCAGCCGCGGATGCGCGCCGCACCCGGCCCTGCGAAAAGTGAGGTCACTTGCGTATAATTGAAGGACCGGATGTGAAGGCGTTATGAACATTGAAGAGATCTGCGACGATTTTGATGACCTGGGCGATGCCGAGGACCAGATGCATTATTTGATCGAGCTCGGGCAGGCACTGCCGGGGCTGGATGCGCGGCACAAAGTCGAGGCGAACAGGGTGCAAGGTTGCCAGAGCAACGTCTGGCTGATTGCCGGTCCCGACGAGCAGAACCCTGCCGGCATCAAGTTCGAGGCTGACACCGATGCCCTGATCGTCAAGGGAATCGTGGCCGTGCTGCTGGCGGCTTACTCGGGCCGAACACCCGAGGAAATCCTGGCGTATCCTATCGACGACGTTTTCAAGAGGCTGCAACTGACGCGATTTTTGAGTCCGATGCGAAGCAACGGCCTGCATTCGATGGTCAAGCGGATTCAAGCACTGGCGCAACATTCCCTGGCAGTCTGAATTATCGAAAGTTGTGATTTGCCAATGTCCGCCCTCAACGTTGAGGAAATCCGCCGCGACTTTCCGATCCTCTCCGCCCTCGGTGAGAACGGCCGGCCGGTGATCTACCTGGACAATGCCGCCAGCACGCAGCGGCCGCGGCAGGTGATCGACGCGATGGAGCGGGTGTACGAAACCTGCTACGCCAATGTCCACCGGAGCGGCCACGGCTTCAGCGCCCAGACGACGGCTCTTTATGAAGCCAGCCGCGAAGCGGCGCGGAGCTTGATTGGAGCGAAGAGCACGAATGAAGTCATCTTCACCAGCGGCACCACCGCGGGAATCAACCTGGTGGCGCGGAGCTGGGGGGACGAGAATCTGAAGGCGGGGGATGAAATCCTGCTGAGCGTGATGGAGCATCATTCCAACATCGTTCCCTGGCAACAACTCGCGAAGCGGACTGGCGCGGTCATCCGCTGGGTGCCGGTGACCGACGATTTTGAACTGGACCTGGCGGCCATGGATGGGCTGCTTTCCGAGCGGACAAAAATCGTGGCGATCACGGCCGTTTCCAATGTGCTCGGCACGATCAATCCTGTGACGCAATTAGTGGAGAAGGCTCATCGCGCTGGGGCAAAAATTCTGATCGATGCCGCCCAGTGCGTTCCCCATGAGCCGACCAATGTCCAGGAGTGGGACGCCGACTTTGTGGCCTTCAGTGGGCACAAGATGCTCGGCCCTAGCGGCATTGGAATTCTCTACGGTCGCGAGGAGCTGCTGGAGGCGATGCCGCCCTTTATGGGAGGGGGCAGCATGATCGGCACGGTGACTCTGGAGGGCTTCACGCCCGCGAATTTGCCCGCCAAGTTTGAAGCCGGAACGCCCCCGATTGTGCCGGCCATCGGCTTGGCCCCGGCCATCGAGTATTTGCAGCGAGTGGGACTGCCCCAGGTGTTCGCCCACGAACAGCGATTGGCGCGGCGCGCTCACGAACTGCTTGGCGAAATCGAAGGAGTCCGGATTCTTGGGCCGTCGCCGGAACGAAAGGCCGGAACCGTCTCCTTCACGATGGAAGGGGTCCATTCCAAGGACATCGCTGTCCTGCTCGACCAAATTTCAGGCATCGCAGTCCGCGAGGGGCACCACTGCGCGATGCCGCTGCACGCCCGGTTCGGCATTCCTGCCTCCTGCCGGGCCAGCTTCTATCTCTACAACACGCTGGACGAGGTGGCACAGTTGGCGGCCGGAGTGAAGAAGGCCCAGCAGATGTTGCTAAGAAAACCCGCCGGAACAAAGCGTGTGCCCCAAGCGCCATCGCCGCCGGATTCACCTGGATAGCGAGGATAACGCGGCCATCAGCAAGAAGAGGAACCACACGACGAAGAGAATCGCGCTGACGGCGAGGAGCGTGAGATTCTTCGCCGGCGGATGAGCGACGGGAAGATACGGACTGGGCGTCACAGCGGCTGCACCAGCCAGAGGCGCTTTTGGCGGCGAGGCTGGCTGTTCCTTTTTGAGATTCTTCTTCTTCGACATTCGCTTCCCTTTGAGACTCGTTCCCTTGGACTCATGGCGCTGCCAGAACCACAGCGGCTGTCTGGCCGGTCGTGGACTGACTCAGCGCCAGCAGCACTTGTTTTTCCAGCGGCAGAGGCTCGTCCTTCACAACATTGACCGGACAAGCCTTGTCCGCCTCGGAATAGTTTTTTGTGGGAGGGACGCGGACGTTTTCTAACGCTAGGATGCTGGCGAGGAGTTCCACGGAGCCGCTGCCAGCGCCGATATCTCCGAAGTAACTCTTGAAGGCGGTCACCGGCACGCCGCCAAGTGTCCGCTCAATCGCCTGGGCCTCAACGGCATCACCTTCCAGGCTACCGCTGGCGCTCGCGCTGACGAAGCCGACGTCTCGCGGCTGGATGTTTGCTTGGGCGAGTGCGGCGGTAATGGTTCCGGCAATCGCGGTTCCCCGCCGGGGTTGTCCGGCAACAGAGGCTTCAAAGAGCTGGCTGCCACCGAGGAGCCGGGCGAGGATCTTCGCGCCACGAGCCTCGGCGTGCTCGCGGGCTTCCAGGATGTACATGCCGGCTCCTTCGCCGGGAACGATGCCGTCGCGGCGGGCGTCGAAGGGGCGAGGCGTTTCGTCGGCTGGGCCTGTCCACTGGGAAAGCTGTTTCCAACCGCGGAAGGTGAGCGCTCCCATCGTGACGGAAGAGCCGCTGCCGCCGCAAATCATCACGTCGGCATGGCCGCGGATAATTGCCTGCGAGGCTTCCAGGAAAGCGAGCAGGCTGGAGGCTCCCCCTTCGACAATCGAGTTGTTTGGTCCCCGCGCGTCGCTGGCGATGCCAATGTGGCAAGCCGCCATGTTGGGCAAGTATTTGAGCATCCAGAGCGGGAACAGGTTCTTCATGACCTGCTCGGCCCAAAGCTCATGGTGGAAGACGCCCTCAATCACGCAGTGGCGGTAGGAATCGGCAAGCTCGGGCAATTCGCCGTATAGCATTTCGCTGCCGAGCACTACCCCCAGCCGTTCGGGGGCAACGGCATCCTTCGCCAATCCGGCATCCTGCAACGCCAGCATCGCGGCTGAAAAGGCGGCCTGGATTTCGCCCGACATAACTTTGAGCGTCTTGCGAGGCTGCACGTATTCTTTGGGCTCAAAGCCTTCAATCAATCCGGCATGGCGGAAAGGGAGGTCATTGCCGGCGAATTCCGGGATCAGCCGCACGCCGCTTTGACCGGTGGACAACGACGCCCAAACGGCTTCCCGCCCAATTCCCAGCGGACAGACAGCCCCCAGGCCGGTGACCACGACTTCGCGAGAATGGGGCATGAATGAGAGCCGAGTTTGAATGCGGGTTTCGCCGCCAGTTTTCCAAATTCTACAGGGTTGCACTCTCCGAGGAATATCGGCGTGCGGGAGCCGCCGAGCCGGCGGGAACCAGCCGCGAGCCAACCAATCGGTTTATCCTATTGCCACCCTCGTTCCCAAGTTACCCGATCGGCAAAGTTTCTCCCAGGGAGCAAGGACTTGGGCCGGCCAAAAATCAGGTATCAGCGGCCAGCAGTAGACAGCGGTCAAGAGGGAGGACATTCTAAAGGAAGTGGCGGGTTGCCGATGGATACCCAGTTCGGCAGGGACAGAATAATGGAACAGAATTATGAAGGCACAAATGGCCAACATTACAAGCGTCAGGTTCCACAAGGAAAACCGCTTCCTCCGTGTTTTCCTGGTCCCATTCCTCGGCGCTTTCGTTCTCCTCGGCGGCTGCATTCCTCAGCCAATCTCGCACAAAAAGGTCAAACGGCGTCCGCCCGACCCGGATGTCATTTCGTCCCGGCTGGGATATACGTTTACAACCGCTCCCCGGCTACTGCGAGACGACCAGGTGAAGGCAGCGACATTCCTCGTGCCGACCTTTGAAGAGCGAAGCGAACAGCAAGTGGCGGCCGAGGCGCTGTCGCAAATCGGCCCGCAAGCGGTGCCGGAGTTGCGCAGGGCTCTGCAAAGCCCCGATCCTCGTATTCGCCGCGAAGCGTCCGGCGTCTTGGTCCGGATGGGGCCCGATGCCAAGGAAGCTGTGCCCGATTTGATCCTTCTGCTCGACGATGAGGACGAAGCGATCCGTAAGCTGGCGGCCCGAGCCCTGGGCCGTATTGGCCCGGACGCCGCGTCCGCGGTTCCGGCACTGATGCGGACGCTGCTGGAAACTCAGCCCGCTCCTCCGCGGCAGTAAGACGTAATCACATTTTCGTGTAATACAGGGGCTCCAGGAAGACACCTTTTTTCTTCGAGTTGCCTTCAAATGTGAATTCTCGGAGCACGCCTCCGAAGCGGGCTTGCGCCTTCTCCAGCCGCTCGGTGGCGCGCGGCACAGCCAATGCTAGCGCAGCGCCTCGCGCGGCAGCTCCCTGGTACAGTTCATACGTCTGAAAGTGATCGTCGACGAAGATGGGAATAAACACAGTGCCCACCATGATGAGAGACATCCGCTTCTGCACCTGGTCGGACACAAATTGCGGATACCCCTCCACGACCGCGAGAGTACCTGGCTGGCCTGCTAGGTTCGCGTCGGATGGGTTCAGCGAACGCGGCCCATGAACCTGAAACCGGCCGGCCATTTTGCGATCCAGCAAGGAGAGCACCTGCAATCGCTGCGAATCCGGCAGGTCACGCAGGGACATATCCAGGAACACAAAGGCGTGTGATTCGGACAGAAACACACCGGCCGCCTTGGCCAGTTCCACGTTCGTAATATGGTCGTCCCCCGCGCGGGTCAGCAGATTGAAGAACCGCCCGCCGTTATCGAGCGAAGCCTTCGCGCCTTGCAGGGTCTTATAGGGCTTGATCTCGCGCATTGGTCACTTCCCTTTCGAGGCCAGAATCAAACGTCATTCCCATAATAGCAACATGATTACCAGGCGACTCTTGAGATCAGCCCTGTCTGAGTCCCTCGCCAGCATTCATTTCTTCGCGTGCTCTTGGAAGAATTTCGTAATCAGTTCCGGGGCCTCGGCTGGGAATTTGTGACCGCCAGGGTAGGTGACCGATACCAGCGGGGTTCCCGTCTTGGACGGGTATTGCGTTCCCGTAAGAGTGCCGGCTTTCGCCCAAGGAGCCCCTTCGGCATCGCAGCCGTTTGACTTTTTCAACAAGTCCACCGCCCGCTTCTGCCAAGCAAATTTCACCAACGCGTCCTGCTCGCCGGCGACGTGGAGCGCCGGCTTGGGCTTTAGTTCTTTCGACCCTCGACCGGGAATGGCCCCTGAGGGGGCAACGGCGGCAAAAACGTCTCCGCGGTTGGCCCAGAGCAGATAGGTAAACCCCCCGCCGTTGGAATGTCCGGTGGCGTACACCCGCTGGGCATCCACTTTGTAATCGCTCTTGAGAGACGCCAAAACAGCGTCGAAAAACTTGAGATCCCGATCCTGCTGCTCGCCGAGGCTGGGCTGCCAGCCGGACTTTTTTCCCTCGGGATCGGTCAGCCTGCCCGGTGTGTTCAAGCCCTGCATGTAAACAACAATCGCCTCCGGCCAGTGCTTGTGATAGGCGAACGTGCGGGCCGCGTGGGCCATGGTCCCCCCGTGCCCGTGAAATGCGAACACGACGGGCGCTTGCTCCTTATCCGCTGCCGCTGGAATGTAAACCAGGGCCTGGCGGTCAACGCCATCCACCTTCCAGTCCATTTCCGCAAGTGGCGGATCGGCAGCCCGCGCCGCGGAAGCCCCGGCGCACACCATCAGAAAAACGGCGATCAAGCTACGCATCGTTGTTCTCCAGCAAGTTGGGTTTCGCTGCTCGCAGTTTCGCCCGAATGGCTTCCAGACGCTGAGCCAACTCCGCTTCAAAGCCGCGAGGGACGGGACGGTAGTAGGTGCGTTCGACGCCGAGGTAATCCTGGGCGGCGACGCCCCCTGCTGCGTTGTGGGCGTATTCGTAGTCTTTGCCATGGCCCAACTGCTTGGCCCCGGCATAATGGCTGTCCCGCAGGTGGACGGGAACCGGAATCAGTCGATTCTCGCGGACATCGGCCCGGGCTTCGCCAATCGCAATGGTCGAGGCGTTGGACTTCGGCGCGCATGCGAGATAAGTGACGCACTGGGCCAGCGGGAGCTGGGCCTCGGGGAGGCCGATGAACTCGCAGGCGTGCATGGCTGCCACGGCCAGCGGCAGGGCGTGCGGATCGGCGTTGCCCACGTCCTCGCTGGCCAGAATCACCAGTCGGCGACAGAGGAAACGGATGTCCTCGCCCGCCTCCAGCATTTTTGCCAGCCAGTAGAGGGACGCATCCGGATCGCTGCCGCGGAGGCTTTTGATGAGGGCGCTGGCCGCGTCGTAATGTTCGTCCCCCGTAGGATCGTACTGGACGGCTTTCTTCTGGACCGATTCTTCCGCGAGCTGCCGAGTAAATTGCAAAGGACGCTCATCGCTGGAGAGCACGCCAATTTCCAATGCCGACAGTGCCCGCCGGGCATCACCATCCGAAACCTCGGCCAGGAAATTGAGGGCGTCGTCGTGCATCACGACTTCGTGCATTCCCAGGCCGCGGTGCTTATCAGCCAAAGCGCGAAGGAGCAGTGCCGTGATGTCTTCCTTGGAGAGTGCTTGGAACTGGAAAATCTGGCTGCGGCTGACGAGGGCGCTGTTGACGGCGAAGAAGGGGTTGCTGGTCGTCGCCCCAACGAGCGTGACCACGCCTTCTTCCACGTCTGGCAACAGTGCGTCCTGCTGGGTCTTGTTGAAACGGTGAATCTCGTCGATGAAGAGCAGCGTGCGCGTGCCGCCGGAGGCAATGTCGTCGCGGGCTGCATCCAGGATTTCCCGCAGGTCCTTGACGCCGCTCGCCACCGCGCTGAGCTGCTTGAACTTCTTGCGGCTTTCGGTCGCCATGAGCCGAGCGAGTGTTGTTTTGCCGCTGCCAGGCGGGCCGTAGAAAATCACCGAGCTCAGGCGATCCGCCTTCAGCAGCCGGCGAAGGAGTTTTCCCTCGCCGAGGAAATGCGTCTGCCCTACGAACTCCTCCAGCCGCGCCGGCCGCATCCGCGCCGCCAATGGCTGAACGCGAGTGAAGTTGGCTTTCTCGGATTGGGCGAAGAGGGACATTACCGCATTGTTCCCTTTCGCCAGCCTCATGGCTAGGATGGAACCATGAGCGAGATTCTGCTGACCACGGCGACTCAGGTGCAGAGCGTTCGCAGCGGCGAGTGGCTCCTCGTGGAAAACCCGTTCCCGGTGCCGCTCGTGGTTCGCGCCGCGCAGATTACGCGAATCCGGGTTACCCTGAAGCGGCCCGATGGGACTTCCGCCAAGGCGATTGCCGCCATTACCCGGCCGCTGGAGGCTGCCCAGCGCGAGGCGGGCTACTTCTGCCTGCTGAAGAATCACGATGAAGAGTCTGTTCCGCCTGGGACGGAACTCTGGCTGGATCCGGCGGATTTTCGGGGGGAGTAATGTAGTCCGCTCACTCCGTGAGCGCGGTATTTCAGGAACGCGGGCCGGCACACGGAGTTTGCAGGCTACTTTGCGGAGGTTACTACGCCCCAAACCACTTCTTGATCGAATGCACCGTCGTGGCCCGCCCCGCCCGACCGATGCTGGTGGTAAGCGGAATCTTCTTGGGGCAAACGGCAACGCAGTTCTGGGCGTTGCCGCAGACCTGGATGCCTCCTTCGTCCATCAGGGCGTCGAGACGCTCGCCGGCGTTGTTCTGCCCGGTGGGATGGGTGTTAAAGAGCATGGCCTGGCTGATGGCGTGAGCGCCGATGAAGGCCTTGTCATAGGTGGCGGCACGGCGATTCTCGAATTGCTCGTCGGTTTCGCCGTCGTGCCGCTCGACTTCGGTTTTGATGTACTGCGGGCAGGCGTCCAGGCAGCAGCCGCAGCTCATGCACTCGGAGAGAGGGTATGCCTTCTCCTGATCTTCGGGGCTTTGCCGCGGGCCGGGGCCCATGTCGATATAGCCATCGACGGGAATCCACGCTTTGACCTTCTGCAGGCCGCGGAAGAGGCGGCCGCGGTCGACGACCAGATCACGGACGACGGGGAATTTGGTCATCGGCTGGATCTCAATCTCGCCGGCGCGATCCGCCAGCAGCTTATCCACCAAGGCCGAGCAGCTCTGCCGCACCTTGCCGTTGATAACCATCGTGCAAGCGCCGCAGACTTCTTCCAGGCAGTTGCAGTCCCAGGCGACCGGGGCGACCCTTTTGCCGTCGCTGGCCGTGGCCCTGGCCGCGACCCGCTGCAGCACGCTGATCACGTTCATGTCCGGCTCGTACTTCACCTTATGCCGCTCCCAATAGCTGGGCTGGCCGGGACCGTCCTGGCGGAGGACGCGAACCTCGAAGGAGTCCGGCGTGGCGTGGCTGTGTCCGTCATGGCCGTGATCGGCGGAAGCTGCGGTTTCGGAATGGCCGTTGGGAGTGTGGGACATGAAGAACCTGAATGAGCAGCGAGGCGTTCGCTGCGGGTTGGTCGCTAGATGAGAACTTTGATTTCTTCGGGGGAACGACAAATCGTGAGCGAAACTCGATTCCAAACTTTCTTGGGCAGCTTTGCTTGCAGTACCTTCCAAACTAGATCGTGCTTTTCCTTGGTTCGCAGGCCGTCGAATTTTCTGCTGACAATCACCAGGTGGATGCTATCTTCGGGGCCGTCGGATACGTCGACGGAGTCGTCAATGTCGCCAAAACTGCTGGCTTTGAGCACGTCGTGAATTGTTTGCTTTGCCGAGTCTGCCGCCGCCATTTTGCTGCTCCCTTAACCTACGTTGGCTGCAATCCATCTTACCAAGGATTCCACCGATTCGATAAAGTCCTCAGCTTCCTCTCGCGTCGTATACGTTGCGGCATACCTCCACGCAGGCATCCATTCATTGACCCGGTTGAAGTGCGGCCACGCCTTCTCGTTTTGCCGCAACCGGTCGAGCCCTCCCGCCAACTTAAAGAGCGGCTCGATTTGATGCGTGAAAACCGAAGAGGAACTTGCAAGCTGCCGTTTCGTCTTCAATACCTCCTCAAGCTCCCTCAACGTATGACAACTATTCTTGAGCATCAACTGTTTCTTCAGCAGACACTCCACCGCATACCCGGCAAGATACATCGCCCCGCGCCACCTTTTCTTCTGGATTAGGGACTTGGCATCGTCCAGCCGATGAATACTTGCCTTTCCTTGTTCGGTTACTCCTGAAAAATGGTCCTTCGCCATGGAAATGAACTTCGAGAATTAGTGCGAGCCAACCGCCGCTGCCTTTCCCCCAACCGCTCCGTTGCCTTTGCCGTTCGACGCGGCATCTTTCACTGCCTGCCGTTCCTTCCAGACTTTTTCAATCTCGTCGGAACCAACCAGGCCGTACAGCCGCGGGCGCGGAGGGATAAGGGAGGTATCGACGTCCTCGTAGGTGATTTCCACGTCGTCCCCGGCCCAACTGGCCACGGTTGACTTCAGCCATTTCTGGTTGTTTTTGTCGAACGTGTCACACCAGGCTTCGGCTTCCTTCCGCCGCTCAGCGGGGTCGGTGGCTTTCAGACCAGACATGGCGAAAGCCGGCTTGTAGTGAGCGCCGCGGCATTCGTCCCGCTGCAACGCACCTTTCAAGATGGTCAGGGCGAGCGGGAACATATCGATGAGGGCCTTGGTGAAGACGACGTTTTGGTTCGTCCAGTTGCCGGTATCGGACAGCGAACACTTCTTGGCTCGGGCGTAGAGTTCATGTGTTTTGCCCAGGGCATCCTCAAGCTGGTCGTTGCGTCGCACGACCGTGGCCGCCTTGGTCATGAGCTCGCCCAACTCCTGGTGAATCAGGTACGGGTTCTCACCGCCGCCGGAACGCTTGAGCAAGGCATCATGCCGCGATTTGTGCTGTTTGACGGCACCTTCAAAGAGCGATGAAGGCAAATCGGCTGCCGTTTGCTTTTGCCCCTTGAGGAGCGTCTCGATGCCCGGCGCGGTGATCAGGCCGCTGAAGATGCAGGAGAGAAGCGAGTTCGCACCGAGGCGATTTGCACCGTGATACTGGTAGTCGCACTCGCCGATGGCGTATAGGCCGGGGATATTGGTGACCTGATTCTGCGGTGAGCCAACCTGTAAACCACCTTCACTATTCTTCTTGTAATCGACCCACAGTCCGCCCATCGAGTAATGGACGGCTGGGAAAATCTTCATGGGCGTAGTGCGGGGATCAACGCCCTGGAATTTCTCGTAGATGTCGAGAATTCCACCGAGCTTGCGGTCGAGTTCTTTTTTGGAAATGTGCGTCAGGTCGAGATAGACCGCGAGGCGATCCTTCTCAACGCTCAGCCCTTCGTTGACACAGATGTCGAAGATCTCGCGGGTGGCGATGTCCCGTGGCACGAGGTTCTTGTACTTGGGGTAACGCTCTTCCAGGAAATAAAAGCGGTCCCCTTCGGGAATGGTCAGCGGATCGCGCGGATCCTGCGGCTTGCGGGGAACCCAAACGCGGCCCCCTTCGCCGCGGGCCGATTCGCTCATCAAACGGAGCTTGTCCGCGCCGGGAATGGCCGTGGGATGGACTTGAATGAACTCCGCATTGCCGAATTTTGCCCCCACCTGAAAACAGCGACTCGCGGCGGAGCCCGTGCAGACCATCGACATCGTAGAGCGGCCGTAGATGAGGCCCGGGCCGCCGCTGCCGACGATCACGGCATCGGCGGGGAACGAGCGAATCTCCATCGTCACCAGGTCTTGTCCCACGCAGCCGCGGCAGACCCCGTTGTCGTCGAGGACGGGGCCGAGAAAATCCCAAAACTCGTATTTCTTGATTTTGCCTTCCGTCTCCCAACGGCGGACCTGCTCATCCAGGGCATACAACAGTTGCTGGCCGGTGGTCGCGCCGGCGAAAGCCGTCCGTTTGAACATCGTGCCTCCGAACCGCCGGCGGTCGATGAATCCTTCCGGCGTGCGATTGAAAGTGACGCCTAGACGGTCGAGCAATTCGATGATTTTCGGACCCCAGAAGGACATTTCCTTCACCGGCGGCTGATGCTGCAGAAAATCGCCGCCGTAGACCGTGTCGTCGAAGTGCAGCCACTCGCTGTCCCCCTGCTGCCGCGTCACGTCGTTGCAACTGTTGATGCCCCCCTGGGCGCAGACACTGTGCGAACGTTTCACCGGGACCAGGCTCATCATGTCCACTTCGATGCCGAGTTCGGCGAGCTTCATCGCGGCAGCCAAACCAGCCAGTCCGCCGCCGACAACCATGACACGTTGCTTAGCCATTGAAAGAGGTCAGAGGTTAGAGGGGGGAGGTCAGGGAAAGAAGGCAGTAGGCAGTCAGTCGCTGGTTTTGGGGGCAGCGGACTTGTCGGAGCTGGTGGTTTCTTTAGGAAGAGCCATTTTGTGTTCGTCACGGGTGACCTCGCCGGATTCAAGCTTTGACTTGAACATCTTGTCTTCTTCCTGCCGGGCGTGAACGGGGTCGACAACGGCCGCGAAGCCGCCGAGGGCACCCATTCCCACGGCGGCGAGCAGAACTCCAAAGATCGCGCAGGCATAATCCGCCCGGCGCTGAGATTGCGGCGTGACCCAAATTCCCCAGGTGATGCCGAAAGTCCAAACGCCGTTGGCAAGGTGGAAGACGCATGAAAGGACGCCAATTGCGTACAGCACCGGCACGATCAGGTTCATCCGCATGGCTTCCGCGCCTGTGGAGGCGGCATTGAATGCCCTAAACTTTCCCCCGCCCAGCGGCTGGGCCACGTTCTGCATCCACCAGTCATTGTGGAACCAACCGTGCATGTGAAAGACGTGCCAGGCGATGAAAACGAATGCAATCATGCCCGTCGCCCGTTGCAGCGTGTACCGGATGTTGCTCGTGTATTTATAGCTGCTGCTATTGGGAAGGCCGCCGCGGATAATCACGACGCCGAAGATGGCGTGAAAGAGGAGCGGAATGAAGATGAAGACCCATTCGATCACCCACAGAACCTTGCCGGGGCTGTGGATGGAGTAAACCAGCTTCTGAAAAGCGTTGGGACTGTCCAGCACGGCGGCATTCGCCAGCAAATGCACCACCATGTACGCGCCGACGGGAATCAGGCCGGAAAGAGAGTGCAGCCGGCGGATCAGGAACTCGTTACGCGCCAGGTAGTTAGCGCCCGCAGCAGGGGTTTCCGCTTTCACGAAGACCTTTCCAGAGGGGCGGCCCTAGGATCGCCGCCGCCGAAAGCAAAAAAGAGGCCCCGGCAGCCGCATTTGGCCGTCCAGCCAGGCGTGAAAATCGATTCTCGTCCACACCCCCAGTAGTATAGGGAAGGGGTGGGCGCTGGCAACGGGGTTAGGGTGGGCCGAATCGGCTCAAAGCGTCTGTTCACGTCCCGTTAGGGCTTCGACCAATCTTTGATGGCTAGTCCAGGGACAAGTTGGAAGTCACGTACATTTCGCGTGACCACGGTACATCCGAACTCAAGCGCTATCGACGCAATCCGCAGGTCGTTTCCACTGACGCCAAGCTTCATCCTTTTGAGCTGCTCGAATCGAGCAATTGCGCCTACGGTGAAATTCAGAATCGGCAGATGCGACAAGGATAGTACGCACTTTCCCAGGCGACCATAAGCATCCGACAATTCTTGCGGAGTCTTCGCCGTCCGAACTCGCGTAAACCAAGACGATATCTGTTCGTCAATCGAGATGACCGAGATGGCAACCTCCAGCGGTTGCCGGCGCGCCAAATGACCCGCGACCGTCGAGTCAAGCCGCTCATGGAGTGACAGAATATCGGTGTCTAAAACGTAGCGAATCATGTCGCGGCATCGTCCAGATCACGCCGCAGTCGATATTCTCGAATTTCGGCCTGCCACTCATCAAAATGAGGGTCATCCTTGTAGATTCCCGCAATCTGTAGCCACGGGTTCTCGGTCTTTGCGACCGGATACAAGACTGCGATTTCGCCGCCGCCAGCAAGCTGCTTGTCGATTTTCTCACGAACCTTGTTTACCGCTTCTTCTGAGGTTTTCCCCTCGGCAGAAAACGAAATGCCAATCGTGCTTTGGGCACGGAAAAGGTTTTCGCCAATGAGTTCAACAGTTACTGGGGCTGTCATGGGATTCCTCCGCAGGCACCCCTAATCATACACACTGGGGCAATGTTACGTCATCAGTTTTTTTGCAGCCACAGGCTGCCGCCGCTCTTCATCGCGAGGGGGATTTCCACCTGAATTTGCTCCGCATGATAGCGATACCAGAGCGTGTTCATAAAGCAGATTTTGAAGGCCCGGTTGTACTGCAAGAATGCCCGCAGCAGATAGGCTTCGTTCCAGGACCAGCCTTCATAAACCCAGCGTTCAGGATACTCGAAGGGATAAAAGATGTCGTGGAAATGGACCAGCACGCCGCTCTTCAGCACCGGCAGAACCTGGAACAGCAAGAAATTGAGGTCGCTGTTGACCTTGGAAACATGCGACGAATCGATGAGTAGAATGTCTCCTGGATTGAGGGCCTGAAAATACTCCGGCGGGAGGCTGCGAACGTCCTTGTTCAGCAGATCCACGCGCTCGCGGTCCTCCGGTGTGATCGCTTGCAGAAATCGCTCGGGCTCGGGCTCAATGAACGTGCAGCGGATCTGGTTTTCAAAGAATCGCTCATTGGTGTCGAGAATCACGCAGGACGAAAATCCCGATCCAACTTCAATGATCCGCGCGGGCCGGAAATGCCGCATCATGCAGTACAGGAAAATGGCGTCACCATACGGATACCAGCCGTTATCGGTGTAATACCGCCGGCCTTCTTGTTTCGCGACGGGAAAATCGGCAGCGAGAAAGAAGGGCTTCCACTGGTTGAACAAATCCTGCTGCCCGGCCTCATTCAAATCGATGCCGGCGAGCTCGCGCGGAATATTCTTGAAGATGGCGTCGTGATGGAGGCGGACTTCTTCCAGGTTGGCGATGGTGGAATAGTAATGACCGGGGGCAAAATGATGCCCCGTTGCCAATTGCGCGTTTTCCGCGGTCAGCCTCTGAACTTCCGACTGCCACTGCAACTTTTCCGCTTTCAACTCCCGTCGGCTCTTCCTGTTTGACCTGAATAATCCGAGCATGGTGAGCATCTCCTCTCTGACGCTAAATCCTCTTGGCCCCGCGAGTTATAGCAGAGGCGCGCCCGACGATTAACCCCATTTTTAGGAGCGACTGGCGGGAGGCGCGCTAAGACGATCCTGAAAGTTTTTAGCGGCCATACTTGGCTCTGTCGCCCCTACCACGGCTCTGCCCACCGCCACTCTTCTGATTCCGGTCGCCAGCACTTCCCCCACGTTTTCCACCGTAATTCCCCCAATCGCAAACGTCGGCAGGCTGATTTCCGCGGCGACTTCGCGGAGAAAGGCGAGGCCAGGGAAGGAATCAAAATGTTTCGTGCCAGAGGGGAACGTCGGGCCGCAGCCGATGTAGCTGGCACCGGCGAGGACGGCCTGGCGGGCTTGCTTGATGTTGTGCGTGGATAGGCCGACGAGCATCTCGGGGCCGACAATGCGGCGGACATCTTGAATGGCCGGTTCTTCCTGGCCAACGTGGACGCCGTCCGCGGCAGAAAGAACAGCCAGATCGGGCCGGTCATTCAAGATGAAAAGTGCGCCGCAGGTTCTCGTGATGCGGCGGAGTAGGCGAGCCCGTTCCAGCAGTTCGCGGTCAGGTAGCTTCTTCTCACGAAGCTGCACGATGTCTGCGCCCGCCTCACAGATTTCAATCGCCCGCTTTTCGAACGACTCGGCAGAATCGCCGCCATCCATGAGCACATACAGCCGGGCGTCCGCCAGCTTCTGCTGACTATCGGCCGTCAGTAGCGTGGCTTTTTCCAAGGTGTATGTCTGATAGCGCAGGGCTTCGAGTTCCTGCGCTGGCAGAGCGAGGACTTTGGCGTACTCCTCCAGCGACCGCAGTGCTTGTTCCAGACGTTTGCAACTCGCCTGGGCCACATGGCCGATGGAGTCGCGGCTCAGTTCTTGGTCCGTTTTGATGGACAGTCCCACGTCGCCTGCCGTGTTTCGAGAGCTGAGTAAATCGTGCGCCGGAATAGAGGACTGAATGCTCGCCAGCGAGTGCCGCAGCTCTTTCCAGCATTTTGTCAGGTGTCCATCATCGAGCCCGAAGCGGCAATACTCTTCCAGAACGCGCAATGCCTCCGCGGCCCTGTTGAAATTGGCATCGACAATCCGCAGCGCGGCAAGGCGGTCAGCGGATGCTAATGGTGGGTCAGGGAAGGGCATGGAAATCGAACTGTTTTGACCACCTGAACGCGTGGCACACTGATTGCATTTATCCGTGCGTAAGTCGGGTTTACCACCAATTTGGCAGTAGCGGCAGAGGGATTTCCATTGTACGGCGCACAGCTTATCGCGGTTAATCTGGTTCGCTTGCGGGTTTTGCACCGCTAGGTTCGGATTTGAGCCGCCTGATTCGCCGCAACTCCAAATATGGCTTGAACTTGCCTTGCCCAGTCGGAATCTGGGAGTTAGAATTTCGCGGCCCTGAATGAGCTGTTGGTTGGAGAATGGATTCTGGAGCGCAAGGATGCGAAAAGTTGCCCTGTGGTTGCTTTGGCCGGGTCTGGCCTCCCTCTGGCGGCGGGGGAGCGGGCAAGGTCTGGCGGCAGCTGCGGCGTTTGGGGTTCTGTTCAATTTTGCCTTAATTACCACGTTTATCTGGCCGCAGTTACTGTCGCGAGGCTTGGCCCCTTGGGTGGTTCCCGCGGCAGCCTGGGTTTCGGTGCTATGGTTTTGGATTGTCGCGGCCCGCTCCGGAGCCAGGTTTCTGGCTGCGGAAGCTGCCCGGCAAACCCCGCCCAATGATGCCGCCAACCGCCTGCTGATCCAGGCCCAAACCGAATATTTGAAGGGACACCTGAGCCAGGCTGAAAGCTTGCTGCAAGAGCTGCTAGCCAACTTTCCCGGAGACTGCGAAGCCCATTTGCTTCTCGCCACCCTTTGCCGCCGGATGGGCCGGCTGAGTGACGCCCGCAAGCACCTCGCCGAGCTCCTCGAACTGCCGCTGGCCCATGCCTGGCGGATGGAAATCGAGACAGAACAGCGACAACTAACCCGAAGCGTCAGCGAGGGAGAATCGAACGTCACCCGCGCCGCTTGATTCGTAGGATGGCCTTCCGAGCCCATCCTCAAAAAACCAGGACGGCCTCGGAAGGCCATCCTACGACAGGCACTTGGCGAAAACCCCTCGCCGGTGAACAATTCCCACAGACAACTCAGATAACAACACGAAGAACGGCGTTGCACCACCCGTAAGGACACAAGTTTAACTCGCCGACGCGCACGACGGCGTCCGCCCGGCACCCAAGGAACCAACCATGTACGAACGCTTTACCGACCGCGCCCGCAAAGTGATGCAGCTTGCGAACCAGGAAGCCCAGCGGTTCAACCACGAATACATCGGCACCGAGCACATCCTGCTCGGCCTCGTCAAAGAAGGTTCCGGCGTCGCCGCGAATGTCCTGAAGAACCTGGACGTTGACCTCCGCAAAATTCGCCTGGAGGTGGAGAAGCTTGTGCAGTCGGGACCGGAAATGGTCACGATGGGCAAACTTCCGCAAACACCTCGGGCCAAGAAGGTCATCGAGTACTCGATGGAGGAGGCCCGCAACCTCAATCACAACTACGTCGGCACCGAGCACATCCTGCTCGGTTTGCTGCGGGAGCAGGAAGGCGTGGCGGCTCAGGTTCTCATGAACCTCGGCCTGAAATTGGAAGAGGTCCGCGAGGAAGTCCTGAACCTTCTCGGGCACGGCTTGGAAGGCGAAGGCGGCGGCGAAACGGGTGGACGCGGCGGTCGCGAAGCGGCTGGCGTTTCCAGCGGCGGCGGTGGCGGAGGCGAATCACAGAGCTCCGGCCGTAGCGGTAAATCCAAGACCCCGGCTCTCGACAGCTTTGGCCGCGACCTGACCGAGCTGGCGCGCCAGGGAAAGCTTGACCCCGTCATCGGCCGCGAGCGCGAAATCGAGCGAGCCTTGCAGATCCTCTGCCGCCGCACCAAAAACAACCCCGTGCTTCTCGGCGAAGCCGGCGTCGGCAAGACGGCCATTGTGGAAGGCTTCGCCCAGCGGGTGATCAGCGGCAACGTGCCGGAGATTTTGGCCGACAAGCGAATCGTCGTGCTGGACTTGGCCATGATGGTTGCCGGCACCAAGTACCGCGGCCAGTTTGAAGAGCGCATCAAGGCGGTCATGAACGAAGTCCGCCGGGCCAAGAACACCATCCTGTTCATCGACGAGCTGCACACGCTCGTCGGTGCCGGCGGTGCCGAAGGGGCCATCGACGCGGCCAACGTCCTCAAGCCGGCCCTGGCTCGCGGCGAAATCCAGTGCATCGGGGCCACCACGCTCGACGAGTACCGCAAGTACATCGAGAAGGACTCCGCTCTGGCTCGCCGCTTTCAGGAAATCATCGTCGAGCCAACCAGCAAGGACGAGACGGTGCAAATCCTCAAGGGGCTCCGCGAGAAATACGAGGACCATCACCGGGTGCAAATCACCGACGACGCTCTCCAGGCGGCCGTTGATTTCTCGGAGCGATACATCACCGCCCGCTGCCTGCCGGATAAGGCCATCGACGTCATCGACGAGGCCGGCGCGCGGGTTCGCCTGCGGGCCATGACCAAACCGCCGGATCTCAAGGAGATCGACGAAGAGGTCGAGCGGCTGAACAAGGAGAAGGAGGAGGCAGTCGCCAACCAGGACTTTGAAAAGGCGGCTTCGCTCCGCGACCAGGCGGACAAGCTCCGCAAGAAGAAGGAAAACATCACCCGCGAATGGCGCGACAAATCGCGCGAAACCGACGGCGTGGTGGATGAGGAGGTGATTGCCGAGGTCGTCAGCAAGATGACCGGCATCCCGCTCACCCGTATGAGCACCGAGGACAGTCTGCGACTCATGAAGATGGAAGACGAGCTGCATAAAAAGGTCATCAGCCAGGAGCAGGCGGTGAAGGCGATTGCCAAGGCAGTCCGCCGTAGCCGCAGCGGCCTGAAGGATCCCAAGCGCCCCGCCGGCTGCTTCGTGTTTGCCGGGCCGACGGGCGTGGGCAAGACGCTGCTCGCCAAGAGCCTGGCCGAGTTCATGTTCGGCGACGCGGATGCTCTCATCCAAATCGACATGAGCGAATACATGGAGAAGCACAACGTCAGCCGGCTCATCGGCGCTCCGCCGGGATATGTCGGCTACGAAGAGGGCGGCCAACTCACGGAGAAGATCCGCCGCCGTCCCTACGCCGTGGTGCTGCTCGACGAAATCGAAAAGGCACACCCCGACGTGTACAACACGCTTCTACAAGTGATGGAAGAAGGCCGCCTGACCGACAGCTTCGGCCGGCGGGTCGACTTCCGCAACGTCATCCTGATCATGACGACCAACGCCGGAGCCGAGGCCATCAAGAACGAATCCGAATTCGGCTTCCGGGCCAACAAGGACAAGGACTCCACCTACGACGGGATGAAGGAGCGGGTGATGGAGAAGATTGAGCGGGTCTTCCGGCCCGAGTTCCTGAACCGCCTGGACGACGTGATTGTCTTCCGCCACCTGACGACGGACGACCTCAAGAACGTCATCGACCTGGAGTTGACCAAGGTTCGCGAGCGGCTGGGTGATCGCGGGCTCAAACTCATCCTCACCGACGAGGCCAAGGCTTACATCGTCAAGAAGTCCAGCAAGGGCGAAGAAGAGAATCCCTTCGGTGCCCGTCCTCTCCGCCGCGAGGTGGAACGGCTGATCGAAGACCCCCTCTCGGAAGAGCTCCTCAAGGGAGAATTCCAGGGCAAGGACACCATCACCGTCGACGTCATCAAGGACGACACCGACAAAGTCCGGCGCCTCGACTTCAAAGGCTCCGTTTCTAGCACCCCGCCGCAACCCGCGGCAGAACCGGTGGGAGCGGGGGCAGAAGAGGAGAAGTAAGCGGTTGGTTGACGGCAGTTTGAGCACGCATCATCAGACCCCGGGCAGAAATGCTCGGGGTTTTTTGTTTGAAGCGGGTGCCGATGGATGCCCAATTCTATCGTTGTTCGACGACGTAGTGATGCTTGCCGCCCAAGATTGATAGCACATTTGCAGGGCGATCTGCGACAAGCGCAAACATGTCGAGAATGTCCCGACCAAGAACGCTCATGTCGAGCGCTTCGGCGTCGATACACGCCATGAAGTCGCTTCGAAAGATTACATCTCCTCCGTCGTCTCGAAACATGCGAATCGTCGTGGCCACGATGACCGCCCGTGCAATACCACCGAGTCCTGCAATCCGGTTCTCCGTAGTCAGTCTTGGAAGATGAATATTTTCAAGCACCGAAGAACAGATAACCGTACGGTCAGCCCCAGTGTCGACGAGTAATTCAAGACTCCGCCATGCGCCGCCAGAGGTCATGACTTCGGCTCGAATCACTGGACGGATACCTCCATCCTCGCAGCTCATCCATTCGCCATTACATCGCATAGACTCGGAGAACCTTTTCCTTAGGAATGTACCGCGTGAAGTACCCCCCATCGTTCGGATGGGCCATAGTCGCCTTCGCGACCGCGTCGGTCGTCGTGTTAGCGACGAACAGTTCCTCTCCCGCGATGCAAATCACCTTCCCTCGGTGTTGCGAATAGACCTCCGGAATATGCTCTTGCAGCCAGGCACTGTTTTTGTCGAATTGCTCGCGTCTCTTGCGGGCATTGTTCAGCTCGACGGGGTCCGTTTCTTCGAACATTTCAACAAGGGGTGGAGTCTTCATTGTCTCTGATTCAAAAAATGAGCGGTAGGCACTGGTAATCCATTTTCATTGTACTATTCTGCACGCAGGACGGAACAGAGAATTGGTCCGCTCCCCGCTCTCCTTCGGAAAGGCCCCCATGCTATGTGGCGATACCTCGCACCAACCCTCGTTGCCCTCACCCTCTTCGCCGCACCCCTGCCGGACCCGGTGAATCCCGATCCGAATACTCCGCGGCCGATTGAGGCGGTCGATAGCGTGTTCATCGAGGATCTCACCTGGATGGAAGTCAGAGACGCGCTGAAGGATGGGAAGGACACCGTGATTGTGGCGACTGGCGGCGTTGAGCAGAATGGTCCCTACCTGGTGGCGGGCAAGCACAACATCATCCTGCGGGCCACTACGGAATCTATCGCTCGCAAGCTGGGGAATACGCTCGTCGCGCCGATTGTTCCCTTCGTTCCCGAAGGGGCCATCGATCCTCCCGATTCGCACATGAAGTATCCCAGCACCATCAGCGTCACCGAGGAAACCTATGCGAGTCTCTTGACGGACATCTGCGGCTCACTGCGGGCTCACGGGTTCAAGCGGATCATCCTGATTGGGGACAGTGGCGGCAATCAGACCGGCCTGAAGACCGTGACCGCTGCTCTGAATGCGAAATGGAAGGGGGACCGGAGCACGATTTACTACATCTCCGAGTACTACGATTTCACTGGCGTTTCCAAGTGGCTGGAGGAGCAAGGGATCAAGCAATCTCCTGAAGGGCTGCACGACGACTTTGCCATGACCGCCATGATGATGTCCGTGGACCCTCAAAGCGTCCGCGCCAAGCAGCGAATCGTCGCCGGCAAGTTCCGCATCAACGGCATCGACCTGGCCCCTGCTGAAAAGACCATTGAGTGGGGCAAGAAGATTGTCGACTTCCGCGCCGAACAGACCGTCAAGGCCATCCGCGCCGCCATGGATAAGCAGCCGAAATGAGCCGGTTTCCGCCCAGTGAAGCAATGCTTCTCGATTACCGCATCTTGCTAGCATTTCTGCTTGCTCTTCCACATTTTCGCCGGAACTGTTAAGAGTCCCTCCGCGAAATGCTCTTTCGGGCCCACTCGCGCGCACGATGCGTAAGCCGCGGAATTCCATGAAGAATCCCCCCGTTGTCATGTTGCTGCTGTTCGCTCTGGCCGCTGCCGGCTGCCAGGGGAACCCGCAGGTGCGCCGGGTGGTGGATTCCTACAACGCCGAAAATCGGCAATTGGAGGATCTGGTCTATCTGCTGGAGCAAGACATACAGGTCTTGGAGCAGGAAAACGGCCAATTGCGGCGGCAGATCGGACGGGGAGGCGCAGGATCTGGTCCGGTGCGGGGGGGCAGTACTCCTCGCGGCGGCCGAGCTGATCTGAATCCTCCCGAAATTGAAGGCCCGCCGGAAGTGGAAATGCCGGGATTGCCGGGATTGCCGCGGCCACTCAACCGGCCCGCATTGCCCGCCGAGCCGGACATCGGACCTGTGCTGGATCCGCCGGCTAAAAAGCCGTCCGCGGGTCCGGCAGGCAATGTCAAGCCAACGGGGCACGAGCAGAATGTGGCGGTATCGGCAGCACGGGAACCCGAAGTCGCCGACAAGAACGTGACGCACATCCATCTCCATCCGCTACATACCTGCGGCACGGACTTCGACCATGCGCCGGGAGATGACGGACTCTCGATCCTCATCGAGCCTCGGAACGCCGCGAACCAGTTCGTGCCGCTGGCGGGGCCGGTATCGGTCGTTGTGCTCGACCCCAGCAAGAATGGGGATGACGCCCGCCTGGCCCGCTGGGACTTCACAGCGGCTGAGGCGACGGAAAAGCTGGTCAAGGGAGCCACCCGCGGAATTCATCTGAAGCTCCCCTGGCCTGCCAAACCTCCGGAGAGCGCCCGCCTGGAGGTCTTTGTCCGGTACGAAACGCCGGAAGGGAAAAAGCTGCAAGGCGAGAAGGAAGTCTTCGTCGCGCTGCCCGGCCAGTTCTCGCAGCGCTGGACGCCGCGCCCCGCCGACCGGCAGCGGAAGAGTCGCAGCGAGACGACCGTGGCGGAGGCGAACGAACCGCGAATCGCCGCCGTTCCGCCCCCGCTGTCCGTCATTGAACCGCCGGCGGAGAAAACTCCCGCAGAGAAGGCCACACCTCTATTGGCTCCGCCGGTGGGTCTCAGCGAACGGCAGGCGGGTGTGAAGCCGGCGAAGCCGAAGTGGGCACCGACGCGATAAAGCGAAGGGGTCGGGAAGGGTTTTCGCGAGTTGGTCGAATATCTACCGGAGGAGTGTGCCGCGAAAACTCTTCCTGACCCCGTCCGCTATGCGCGACGATTGACGTGGAATTCACCAGCTTGCTTAGCACTGAACGTCAGATGCCAAACCAATTGCGACGGTTCAGGGAGCGCGTTTTGACTTGCGGTCCAAACGGGGTCGGGAGAAGTTTTCCCGGCAACGATCTCGGAGAACTAAAGACTCTTCCGCCGGGAAAACCCCTCCCGACCCCAACCACTCACCGCCTGGAGGCGGTGGCTAAGCAAAGTCACCCCATCCGCATCCAGACCGCGTTGAGATACTCCGTCTCCGGACAATTCGTGGCAATCGGATGGTCCGGTGCAGCGCCGCTTTTGTAGAGAATCTGGCAGCCGCGAGGGGCATGGCGGGCGGCTAAGTCCGGAGTAGCCGCAGTGACGAGCGGACCAGCCTGGCGGGCGCAGAGGTGCATCATCCGGGCGAATTCTTCCGGCGGCAGGAGGCCCGCGCACGTGCAACTGAGGAGCAAGCCGCCGGGTGCGACGAGCTGCATGGCCAGCTTGTTCAGGTCAAAGTGCTTGCGGTAGCCCTCTTCGTACTCGGCCCGCGAGCGGATGAGCTTGGGGGGATCGAGCACGACCACATCAAACTTCCGCGACTGGGCGAGCATGTCCCGCATGTAGGCGAAGGCGTCGGCCTGGACGAACTTGACTCGCACCTGGTTCAGATTGGCGTTCTCTTTGGCCAGGGCCAGCGGCTCTTCGTCGAGGTCGATGCCGATGACCTCGGCCGCTCCCCCCAGCTTTTTGGCCTGAATCGCAAAGCCGCCGGTGTAGCAGCAAAGGTCGAGGACCGATTTGTCCTTGCAAAAAGAGGCCAGCAGGCGGCGATTGTCCCGCTGGTCGCAGAAGAAGCCGGTCTTGTGACCCTCGGCGAAATCGACGCGAAAACGGGTGCCGAATTCCTGAATGGTGACGCGGCTGGGCACTTCGGGTGAGCTAATCGCGTCGCCGTCAAAGCCTTCCTGCGCTAGCGTGGCTGGTCCGGTGCGGAGCAGCGTGTGCTTCGCCCCCACCAGCGGGGCCAACATCGTCAGAATGGCTTCTCCGCGCTGGTACATGCCGATGCTGAAGGCCTCGGCGGAAAGGACGTCCCCCAGCTTATCCACCATGAGCCCGGACAGGCCGTCCCCCTCGGCATGGATGACGCGGTAGCTGTCGGTCACATCGTCCAGCCGGAGCATCTCGCGGCGAAGCGACACGGCTGTCTTCAGCTTGCTTTCCCACCAGGCCTCGTCCGGCAGCGTGGAAGCATCACAGAGCATCCGCAGGGCCAGTTCCGCCCGCGGGTTGTACATTCCATAACCGGCGTGGCGGCCCTCGGTATCCATCACCCGCACGATGTCCCCGGGGGCGATATCCCGCTCGACGTGCTCAATCCGCTTGCGGTAGAGAAGCGGGTGCAGGCCGACCGATTTGACCGTGACCGTGGCCATAAACGAGGCATCCAGCGCGAGGGAGCGCGGCTGGTTGGCTGGCGACGGCGATTTGCGGGGGGCGGACATCAGTTGAGAGAAACGTCGGGGTCGGGAGTCTTTGGCGTCCCAGACCAGTTGTTGGCTATAACTACGGCCGCCAAAGACTCCCGACCCCCTGGCGTGGGCTTGGCTTGGGAGGCTCGCGGAGTGGGGCAACTATTTCGGACAAAATGTGGGCAAGAACCTTGACAGTGCCAACCCATTTGATACAATTGTTCATATTCCGCGATGCGGTCCACGCTGGCGGTGCGCTCTTTGGCAACTGGGTTGTTGGAATTTATCAAAGGAAGCCTGTCTGGCTCGCCGCTAGCTCCTGCGCGAAAGTTGGGCAAGCTGAGTTCTGAATGTTGTCCTTATCAGAGCTTATCAACCGCTTATCAAACGAGTGGCGAGTGAATCAAAAAAGTGTGAATAAAAAAGGAGGTATTTGGACTATCATGAATTAGAGTTGCGTCGAGGGGGATCTCCGCAGGTGGTTGGGAGGATTCGAGTTAGAGCGAAGCGCCTGGACGTAAGTCCGCGTAATCAAGACCTGTGAATCATGAATAAAAACCCGTCCACCAGGGGGGCTGAACGGTTCGGAAAGGAGCTTATCAATGGGGCCGGGGTCGCGGTTGATGAGTCAGGGGGTCGGGAGTCTTTGGCGTCCACGTTTGTTCTGATTGCCATAGTCACCGACGCCAAAGACTCCCGACCCCGACCACTCAGTACGGGAACTTGTCGTCAATCTTCGCAGACGACAGCTCCGCCAGGAATGTCCCCAGCCGCTCTGCCAGCAAGTCCATCATCTTTCTGGCTTTTTCGGCGGAGGCCGCGTGGGGATAGCCACTGCCGGTGTTGGTGGTCAGCAGGTGCCAGGGGCGGGTGATGCCCACCCAGCCCCGGTTGATGGCGTCGAAGCGGGTCTTGGCGGTCGCCCCGTCATCGCCGGTCAGCTTGCCGTCGGCGGTTTTGGCGACGAGGTGCGGGAAGTAGGCGAGACCGAAGGAGGTTTCCATCTCGCCGCCGTGGTCGTCGGGGTGCTCATAGATTTGGCTGTATTGGTCGGCGGCGACCAGATACCAATTGCAGAGAAAGATGTGCCCATCCACTTTGTCCGCCAGCTCGCGGAGCAGCGGCTTCATCTCGTTGCCGCCATGGCTGTTGAGGAGCACGATTTTCCGGACGCCGGAGTTGATGCAGGATTTGATGAGGTCGGTGACGAAGCGGAACAGGGTCGTCGGGTCCACGTTCATCGCCAGCGGCAGCCGGTGCATGTTGGTCTCGGTGCCGTAGGGAACCGTCGGCAGCAGCACGACCTTGGCACCTTTGTTGTGAGCTGCCTCGCAAATCTTTTCGCCGACGATGGTCCCCTCGAAGAGGTCGGTGCCGTAGGGGAGATGCAGGTTGTGCGGCTCAGTCGCGCCGAGCGGCAGGACGGCGACTTCGTAGGGGTTGGCCTTGGTGTAGGCGTAGTTGGTTTCGGCGAGGATAAATGGACGCATCGGGAGGATTTGAGATTTGAGATTTGAAATTTGAGACAGAATGCAAATGCGGGAATCACGGCTCGATTTGTTTGCCGATGGCTTCGAGTTGGTAGTCGCTGGGGAAGTCGCGGACGAGGTAGCGTTCGGGGTAGGTGCCCGTGGGTTCCATCAGGTTGCCGACGATTTGCTGGACGTGGTCCCAGGAGCCGCCGGCGATGATTTCTCCTTCCTTTTCCCCTTTTGGGCGGAAGAAGAAGATGGAGTCGGTCTGAGGGAGCATGATGTCGAGCCCTTCGGACCAGACGCTGTAGCTGGTGACCTGGCCGGAGGCCTTGTTCTGCATGGCGTTGAACTGGGCCACGTACAGGCCGGCCCCGCTGGCGGAATGCACCTCGTCCAGCAGTTCCTTCTGGTCGTTGTATTCGGCTCCAATCGTCCGCAGCCGCAGCTCATGGAACTTGGCGAACGATGGCGACGACCGCGGCGGCAGCCAGGGTTGCCACTCATCCCCCTCCAGGCGGAGGGCGACGGTGCTGATGGGCCGCGGCTTCTCGTGGGAGTCCGCGGCAATCTTGGACAGGAGGGCCAAGCCGTGCTCGTCATCGGAACCGGTGACGACGAGCGTGTCGCGATTGGGGACCATCGCCACGTAGTCGCCGTTCACCTTGAAGCGGCGGATGAGGTCGAGCAGGAGCAGTCGGGAGGCATCGTAGTTGTCGCCGGTGGCCGAAGCGTAGACGCAGCTATCGAGCGTGGCGAAAGCGACCTCCCCCATCTGCTCCAGGTTGTGGCGGGCCGCCTCCACGGCTTCATAGAACGAGACTTCCCAGGTCTCGAGGTCCGTCTGGCTGATGGTCCGCATGGCCGAGGGCAGGTCGTAGACCAGCGACAGGGCCAAGTGCTCGCCGATCACTTGCTGCGGCACTTCCAGGGCCTCATTGCCGCGGACCTTGGCCTGCAACAGGACCGATTCCAGGTAGAAGCGGCTGCGAATCACCGGCAGCAGGTCGGGATGGATATCGTCGAACTCCGCCGGTAGCTCGTAGCTCTTGGTGGAGACGCAGTTTCGCAGGAACCGCCGCAGCACGGCATCCCGCTCGGTTTTCTCGGCCCGGCAATACTCCTGGTAGATGTTCCCCAGGTTGATAAAGCCGTCGTCAGGCCGGGCGATTTGGAACCGTTCGGCGTTGTACTGGTACTGGCTGGCCGAGTCGAGCTTCCGCAGCTCCGCCAGCACAATCTGGACGAACTTGTCCTGCGTCATTGGGGTGCCGGAAAAATAATCGAAAATTCCCATGGTGAGCGGCGTCATTAAATGCGGAGTGTTGCGGCCTGCCCGCAGGACGAATGCGCCATGGATGGCAACGATGCTCCTTATTATGCCAGCGAATGGCCTGTTTGAAACCTGGGCACAGGGCTACTCAGTGTTTCAAACTGTGCCCGACACCAACCCGAAGCGTTAGCGAGGAAAAACGACGTAAGCCATGGGCTCTTCCTCGCTTACGCTTCGGGTTAGTTTCGTCGAACA
>JBKJNY010000241.1:0-61395 GCA_046593355.1 Pirellulaceae bacterium
CTGTCTCACGACGGTCTGAACCCAGCTCACGTACCACTTTCATTGGCGAACAGCCAAACCCTTGGGAGCTTCTTCACCCCCAGGATGTGATGAGCCGACATCGAGGTGCCAAACCGCCACGCCGCTGTGGACGCTCGGTGGCGATCAGCCTGTTATCCCCAGAGTACCTTTTATCTGATGAGCGATGACCCTTCCATACGGAATCACCGGATCACTAGGACCTGCTTTCGCATCTGCTCGACTTATAGGTCTCGCAGTCAAGCACCCTTCTACCCTTGCGCTCAAAGCCTGATTGCCAACCAGGCTGAGGGTACCTTTGTACTCCTCCGTTACCTTTTTGGAGGAGACCGCCCCAGTCAAACTGCCCAACTGGAAATGTCCTTTACCCGGATTCACGGGAAAAAGTTAGAACTAAAGCATATTCAGGGTGGTATTTCAACGATGGCTCCATGATGGCTAGCGCCACCACTTCGTAGCCTCCCACCTATCCTACACAAAACATACCTCAGCCCAATACCAGCCTACAGTCAAGGTTCATGGGGTCTTTCCGTCTAACCGCGGGAACGTGGCATCTTCACCACGGCTACAATTTCACCGGGTCGGTGGTTGAGACAGTGCTCCAATCGTTACGCCATTCATGCAGGTCGGAACTTACCCGACAAGGAACTTCGCTACCTTAGGACCGTCATAGTTACGGCCGCCGTTTATTGGGGCTTCGGTTGCGAGCTTCGCCTTACGGCTAACCCTCTTCCTTAACCTACCAACACCGGGCAGGCGTCAGACTCTATACATCCTCTTACGAGTTCGCAGAGTCCTGTGTTTTTGATAAACAGTCGTTAGAGCCGATTCACTGCGGCCTGCTTGCGCAGGCATCCCTTATCGCGAACTTACGGGATCAATTTGCAGAGTTCCTTAACCACCGTTCTCCCGAGCGCCTGAGACTACTCGTCTCGCCTACCTGTGTCAGTTTTAGTACGGTTGCTAGTTTCAACCCTAGGAGATTTTCTTGGACGTCCTTCACATGACTTCGAGAACTTGAATGCTCTCGAGCTCAGTCCTTGGCTATAGGGGCGGATTTGCCTATCCCCCACCTCAGACTGCTCTACGGACATTTCTAATCGTACCGCTCACGATCCAAACGTCGTCCCTCCATCGGTCACTTCGCAGCGCAGGAATATTGACCTGCTCATCCATCGTCTACGCCTTTCGGCCTCGACTAAGGTGCCGGCTAACCCTGGGCGGATTTACCTTCCCCAGGAAACCTTAGGCTTTCGGCGAACAGGATTCTCACCTGTTTTATCGTTACTCATTCCGACATAATCACTAGTACACCCCGCAACCACTCATTACTGTATGGCTTGTATCTGATGTACTACGCTCTCCTACCGCTCACCGGGTTCCGAAGAAACCGATGAACCCACTGCTTCGGTGAAATACTTACTCCCGTTCATTATTGGCGCGAAATTGCTCGACCAGTAAGCTGTTACGCACTTTTTAAATGGTGGCTGCTTCTAAGCCAACATCCTGGCTGTCTCAGCAATATCACTTCCTTAGTGACTGAGTATTTCTTTGGGACCTTAGCAGATGGTCTGGGTTGTTTCCCTCTCGACCGCGAAGCTTATCCCTCGTGGTCTGTCTCCTGAGATAGTCGCATTGGTATTCGGAGTTTGGCTCGGCTGGGCAACCTGGAAGGGCCCCCATGCCAATTCAGTCTCTCTACCCCCAACGCGTAGTGGCTCAAGGCAATACCTCAATATTTTTCGGAGAGAACCAGCTATCTCTGCGTTTGATTAGACTTTCACTCCTCCCCACAAGTCATCCCCTCGGTTTTCAACCCAAGTGGGTTCGGTCCTCCACGCAGTTTAACCCGCGCTTCAACCTGCTCATGGGTAGATCACGCAGTTTCGGGTCTACCACCGGCAACAAATTCGCCCTATTCAGACTCGGTTTCCCTATGGCTCCGGCCCTGAAGGCCTTAACCAGGCTGCCGACGGTAACTCGCCGGATCATTATGCAAAAGGCACGCCGTCACGCAAAATACGCGCTCCGACAGCTTGTAAGCACATGGTTTCAGGTTCACATTCCTCCCCTCGACGGGGTTCTTCTCATCTTTCAGTCGCCCTACTGAGTTCGCTATCGGTCATTAGAGAGTATTTAGCCTTACGGAATGGTCTCCGTGGATTCAGTCGGGGTTTCACGTGACCCGACTTACTCAGGTATCCCTCGGGAGGTCGTTTGACTTTCACCTACGGGGCTGTCACCCGCTATGGCCTGCCTTTCCGTACAGTTCGGTTAATCAACGACTTTGTAACTCCCATGTGAGAGACCCTACAACCCCGCGCGGGAAAACCCTCGCGGTTTGGGCTCTTTCGCTTTCGCTCGCCGCTACTTACGAAATCGATTTTTCTTTCTTTTCCTCCAGATACTGAGATGTTTCAGTTCTCTGGGTTAGCCGCATGCACCTATGGATTCAGTGCATGCTAATTAGAGAATCCCGGGATCAACGTTTGTTTGACAACTACCCCAGGCTTATCGCAGTCTTCCACGCTCGTCATCGCCTTCTAATGCCAAGACATCCCCCATGTGCCCTTAGTAGCTTGACCACAAATATTCAAAACTCTCTGCCCCTGCCACAGCTCGCCGAAGCTTGCTGGAACAGCCGCATTAAATTCGATATGCGTGGCAACACCACTCTCGAGTCCTGCCCGCGCCTCACGGCGGGAACAGCACTCTTCTTCAAGTAACGATAGCTCTTTCGATTCGTCTCGCTCGCACCAGCCTTTCGACCGGCACGAGCAACGCTTTTTTACTAAGAGACCGTGCAAGATACACTTCAATACACATCTCAAGCTCTTGCGAGCTCAGTACGTGTAAATCGATGCACCTTCACGAAGATGCCATCTACACAACAACCAAATTGTCAAAGATCATTTCACGACTTTGGGCCGCTAAGCCCTCCGTCATGCCGTCCCACTGGACGGGAAGTTGGCTCGTCAAATCGACGAAACAGCTTCTCATTCAGTAGCAGGGGTTCCGCAAAGTGGGAAAGCGTAATCCTATGGCTTAGTGCATAGGGCGTCAACCCGGCGGAAGGAAATTTTTCGCTGCGTCATGCGTGATTCCTGAAGGTCGTTCTCAGCGAAAAAAGGGTGAAGATTTTGTCTTCGTCTGTAACTATACGAGTTCTTGAATCGGCGACAAGGGGACAACAGTGTTCCGTTTTCAGTTTTCAGTTTTCAGTTTTCAGTGTTCAGTGTTCAGTAGGCAAGAGCGGCGAAAACAGCCCTTCTCGTGGCTCCTGAACACTGAAAACTGAACACTGAAAACCGCACCCTTCTGTGGAGACGAAGGGGCTCGAACCCTCAACCCCTGCCTTGCAAAGGCAGTGCTCTCCCAATTGAGCTACGTCCCCTTTTTCTTCCAGTGGGCGGTACAAGAGTCGAACTTGTGACCTCGTCGTTATCAGCGACGCGCTCTAACCAACTGAGCTAACCGCCCGGTTTTTCCCCCATTTCCCCAAGCGGTGACATTTGGGGAAACCTTTGATTCTAAACGCCCTATCTTCACTGTCAAAGGGGCGAAAATGCGATGGAGTCCCGTCTTCAGGCGGAATTTAGAGTCCGCCTGAAGGCGGGACTCCAACGTCCGCAATCTGCCATTTTCGGCTTCTGCTGGGCCCGGCTTGAGCTTCTCACCCAAATCTTCTCTTTTGCGGCCAGCCGCCTTCGCTACAATGGTTCAAACATTCCCAGGAGATGCGCGCCCAGCCCTCAGGTTCAGGCTGCTGCCTCCAAAAGCCCTAAGGAACGGAAGCCATGCTGCGGATACTTCGCCGGATTGCCTTGCTCGTCGGAGCCGTCTCCCCGTTCCTGTTTGGTGCCACGGCTGTTCAAGCCAAGCCCACCCCGGCCGAGGCTTTGGGCATCACGCCGACCCAGCAGGACGTGGATTACGACCTCCCCACGAAAGCCGAGGTCGCTAAATGCACGCTGGACGTCGATAGCTTCGGCGGCATTTCCGGCTTCGTGGTCAAAGACCCCAGCGGCGAGGTGCTGCGGCGGTTTTTGGACACCAACGGCGACAACCAGGTCGACCAGTGGTGCTACTTCAAAGACGGCATCGAAATCTATCGCGATATCGACACCGACCACAACAACAAAGTCAACGAATGCCGCTGGCTCGGCACTGCCGGCACGCGGTGGGGAATCGATAAGGATCAGGACGGCAAGATCGACTCCTGGAAGTCAATCTCGCCAGAAGAAGTAACTTCGGAACTCGTGGCCGCGATCGCGAGCGCGGACGCAGCCCGCTTCCGCCGCCTGCTGCTTACCAGCAGCGAGCTCGAATCGCTCGGACTCGCGGACAAGAAGACGACGGAAATCAAGGCCCGAATCGACGCCTCGCTGAAGAACTTCGCCGACCGCTGCCAGGCTCAAAAGCTCATCTCCGCCAAGTCGGAATGGATCCACTTCGGCGCTTCCCGCCCCGCGGTCATTCCCGCCGGCACGGACGGCAACACCAAGGATCTGACCATCTACGACGACGCTTCCGCCGTCGTGGAAACTCCCAGCGGCAAAGAGAAGAAGCACTCGCAACTCATGATTGGTTCGATGGTGAAAGTCGGCGACGGCTGGCGGATTCTCGGCCTGCCAGAGAACATCGAACTGACCAAGACGGCTTCCTTCCGCCTCCTCGCCCCCAGCAATGCCGCCGGCGGCAGCGGCGAGCCGACGACAGCGACTGGCGACCTTTCCCCGGAATCCCGCAAGCTTTATGACGAGCTCGAAACGCTCGAAAAGTCTCTCGCCAACGCGACTCCCGAGAAGCAGGCCGAAATCAACGACCGGCGGGCCGACATCCTGGGCAAACTCATCAAGAGTGCCAACACCGCGGAAGAACGCGGCAACTGGGTTCGCCAATTCGCTGAAACCATCAGCGCCGCCGTCACTGCGGGGAATTATCCCGACGGCGTGGAGCGGCTGGAAAAATTAGCGGAGGAAACCTCGCCGCTCCCCGGCTCGAAGCAGCTTCTCCCCTTTGTGAAGTACCGCTTGCTGCAAGCACAAAAGGACGCCGCATCGCAAAAAGAAGACGCCGACTACGCCAAAATCAACGAAACCTGGACAACCGGCCTGGAGACGATTATCGAAGACTATCCGACCGCCCCCGAAGCGGCCGAAGCGATGCTGCAGCTCGGCATGGCCCACGAATTCAACGAGAAGCCCAAGGACGCCCTCACCTGGTACAACCGCCTCCTCGCCGAGATGCCGTCCTCCGATCAGGCCAAGAAGGCGACCGGCGCCAAGACGCGGCTCGATTCCACCGGCAAGAAAATCACGCTCCAGGGGAAATCCATCGATGGCCGAGCAGCCTTGAGCCTGGCGGATTACAGCGGCAAAGTGGTGCTGATTCACTATTGGGCCACCTGGGCCGGCCCCAGCAAGGAAGACATGGACGTCATCAAGCAGATGCAGGCCAAGTACGGAAAATCCGGCTTCCAGCCCCTCGGCGTCAACCTCGACGGCTCCGCGACCGACGCGAAAACATTCCTGAATGCCAACCGCTACCCGTGGCCCCATGCCTTTGAAGAAGGGGGCATCGAAGAAAGCCGCCTCGCCAGCGAGATGGGAATTCTCACCCTCCCCATGATGCTCCTTGTCGACAAGCAAGGCCGCGTGTTGAACAACAATGTTCACGCCGCCGAGCTCGATGCGGAGTTGAAGAAGGCACTCGGCCTGGTGACCAGTTCCACAGGGAGCAAAGGGAAAACGCGGTAGTTGGCGTCCCGCCTTTAGGCGGTTTGAGAATCCGCCTGAAGGCGGGACTCCAACGTGGTATAATTGGGGGCAGCCGATTCCTGCGGAGTTGTCTTGTCTATGGCGACCGTGATCCCCAGCCCAGCCACGCTCAGCGACCTCTACTTTGTCGAGGGGAAGGCTGAACTTATTGCAGGAAGGATTGTGCAGACCATGCCCAGTGGTGATGCTCCGTCCCGGGTGGCGCTCGAAATCGCAATCAGCCTCCGTCAATACGCCAAGACCACCGGGACCGGCGTTGCTTACGCGAACGGCGTCGGCTTCGCGCTTTCCCCTCCGCTGATCAGCGGCCGAGAGTCATTCTCGCCGGATGCTTCGTTTCATACGGGGCCGCTGCCCCGCAACAAGATGCGGTTTGTCGAAGGTGCACCGGCGTTTGCGGTTGAAGTTCGCAGCGAAGGGGATTACGGCCCTTCGGCGGAAGTCATGCTCGCCGAGAAACGGGCAGACTATTTCGAAGCCGGCACGGTGGTCGTGTGGGATGTTGACCCGCTGGCCCAAACGGTGGCCGTCTTCCGAGCCACTTCGCCAGAGAATGAGGATCTCTATCACCTGGACGAAATCGCCGATGCCGAGCCCGCGGTGCCGGGGTGGAGGATGGCGGTGAGCGAGATATTCGGAGCAGCGCCGCGAATTGGTTTATGAGCGACGTAAATCCGTATGAGTCGCCTAAAACGCCGCCTGACGAACCGCCCGAAGTGATAGCCAGTGTCAAGCAAGGCTTTGCGTTAGTAACCGTTTTGATTCTCACTCCGCTGGCCGTGTTCCTCGCGGGGTTCATTAGCTGCATAGCGTTCAACCGAACCATTGACCCCATCGGGATCCGCTGGGGAATTGGCGGAGCGATGCTGTGGGGTTCGCTGGTTTGCTTCGCACCCCCCTTGGGCGCGCTCGCCGTCATGCTCTTTTGGGCACGCCGCGTCTATTTGCGAGAACGTGAATAGATACTCGCTGGGGGCTTTTTCATGCGCGGGCTGGTAGAATCAGGGGCATGGAAGAGCCTGATGCATTTGTGGACGCGGCATTTATCCACATTGCCTTGCCGTGCTACGGTGAGGGGTGTCTGGAGATTCTGGAATCTGAATGCCTGACAGATGGTCCACGATACCCAGACGATGGCTGGGAAGTCGCGCTGGCGACTGAAGCAAAGAGACTCGGCTGGCGAGTGGAGGTGACGCCACGAGAATACAAGATTCTCTGCCCACGCTGCGCCGCCCTGCCTGATTATTAATCACTATTCCTGGCTTGAACAGCGAGTGGGGGTCGGGAGGTGTTTTCGCGACGTGTAAGCATCGCCTTCGTAAACGCCCGTCCGCGAAAACTCCTCCTGACCCCCTCCGGGTTCGCGCTGGCGACAGAAGGCTGGCGAGTGGAGGTGGCGAACCGCTACGTCGCGAATTCGCGGGGATCGGCCCGCCGGAAAATCAGCGCGGCCGGTGTGCGATGCCAACGGGGTCGGGGAAAGATTTCGCGGCAGACACATATGCGATCGTCGAAACGTAGGGTCGCGAAAACCCTTCCCGACCCCTGCAAGGAGGCTTGGAATGAAACGAAGCATTCCCGCTGGGGCTTTTTCATGCGCGGGCGGGTAGAATCAGGGGTATGAAGGATGACCGACAGAATCGTTGGGGAGCAGCCGTAACCCTCGTTGGCGCGATTCTGGCGATGCTGCCGGTTCTCTATTAGCTGAGCTTCGGTCCTGCCACTTGGCTCGCTGTTCGCAATTATTTGCCATTAGGCATATACGAAAATGTTTATTATCCGGTGGGGGTTGCTGCCGAGCGGTCCAGCTTGTTTGATTCTGTTCTGAGGTGGTATCAAAGCTTCTTCCTTTGAGCTTGAGCCTGCCTAATTCTTTATCAGCCCATTTTTGCCGGGTCCACATCCAGACCCATGACGCGCTGCGCGAAGTGGACACTTAGTCAGTTCAAGGATTCTGTATAATAGCAATTGGCGGGGCGAAGCACCGCGCAAGACGGTCCCAGGATCGCTCGCCGACTTGTGGAATCCGCGACAACCGGCTTCTGAAATAGGGCTTATAACTCTTCACGTCGGCTGATGAATCAAGTTTCGCAGTATTCAGGGTACCTGAATAACCGTAAGTCCTTTACTGGAAATTAGTTATGGATATGCAGGAACCGCAAAAACAAGTGTGAATACATGAATAAATCCGGCTTTGCCTCAAAACCTCATCTTGGGTACAGAACCTAGAAGCTGGCATCCGCTGCTACCGCAACAGATTGGGCATGCACGTGGGTTTTGAGGCAAAGCCAATAAATCCACCTGAATAGGGGGGTGAAGTTGCTTATCACGTTGGGTGTCATTTTTTCCTTTGCGCACTGAAAGCTTCGCCATTTTCCATGTCCCGCACCGTCCTCCTACCTCCTGAAACTCCTCCCCTCCCCGACGGCTCGTTGCTCGGCGGGTGGTGGCATCAGGACGAGCAGGAGCCGGAGCGGATTCATTGCGATTTGTGCCCGCGGGATTGCACGCTGCGGCCTGGGGACAAGGGGTTCTGCTTTGTGCGGGAGAACCGGGGCGGCGAAATGGTGCTATCCACCTACGGCCGCAGCACGGGCTTTTGCATCGACCCGATTGAGAAGAAGCCGCTGAACCATTTTTATCCCGGCACGAGCGTCCTCTCCTTCGGCACGGCCGGCTGCAACCTGGGGTGCAAGTTCTGCCAGAACTGGTCGATCAGCAAATCGCGGGAAGTAGAGCTGCTCTCGGAGTCCGCGTCGCCCGAGGCCATCGCCACCGCCGCCCGCGAGCTCGGCTGCCGCAGCGTGGCGTTCACGTACAACGACCCGGTCGTGTGGGCGGAGTACGCGATGGACACCGCTCGGGCTTGCCGCGATGCCGGCGTGAAAACCGTGGCCGTCACCGCCGGCTACATCACCCCCGCCGCCCGCGGGCCGTTCTATGAAGTGATGGACGCGGCCAACGTGGACCTCAAGGGCTTCACCGAGGAGTTTTATCAGAAACTCACGCTTTCGCACCTCCAGCCGGTGCTCGACACGCTCCGCTGGCTGAAGCATGAGTCGAATACCTGGTTCGAAATCACGAACCTGATTATCCCTCGGGCCAACGACTCGCCGGACGAACTGAAGCAGATGTGCGACTGGATTCTGGAAAGCGTCGGTCCCGACGTGCCGGTCCACTTCACGGCGTTCCATCCGGACTTCCGCCTGATGGATCGCGAGCGGACACCTCGTAAAACGCTGTATGCCGCCTATGACATCGCGAAGCGGGCCGGACTCCACTACATCTACGCCGGAAACATTCACGCTCCTGAGCACCAGACCACCCGGTGTCCCGGCTGCGGACAGAGAGTGATTGAGCGATCGGAATACACCATCAACGGCTACAATCTGCTGGCAGGAAAGTGCGCCCTGTGCTGGAGTCCAATCGCCGGGCACTTTGACGAGCGGCCCGGTAGTTGGGGAAGTAAACGGCAACCGGTGCGGATTGCGGAGTATCAGGGGCGGGAGGAGAGTAGTCTCATGCAAATCACTCCCGCGCCGCCAACGCCCAAAGAGTCATCCGCCACCGCTGGCTTCGAGCTCATGCCGCAGCAGGAAGAGCGGATTCTGGCCGTCGCCGCCGAACATCTCCATGCTGCCGTCGCCGGCCGAGCCGCTCCTCCGGCCGAAGCATTTGGAGACGTCGCCTCGCTCCGCGTCATGGGAGCTTTCGTCACCGCCAAGCGAGCCGGCAAGCTCCGGAGTTGTTGCGGCTTCCTCGGCCAGGCGGTGCTACTGTCTCATGCGGTGGCTCATGCCGCGGCCCGCACCGCGGGAGACGACCACCGCTTCCCGCCGATTTCCCCCAGCGAGCTGCCGTACCTGGATTTGGAAGTCTGGCTGCTCAACAATCCACATTCGGTGGAAGCGAAAGGCGAAGCTCGCATTGCCGCGGTTGAAATCGGCAAGCACGGCCTCATCATCGAACGGGGCACCCACCGCGGGCTGCTGCTACCCGGCGTGGCCACGGAGCACAACTTCAACGCCGAAACCTTCCTGCACCACACCTGTATCAAGGCCGAACTTCCCCCCACCGCTTGGCGGGAAGACGACACCAGGCTTTCCACGTTTGAAGGGCACGTCATCAAAGGAAACCGGCCGGATATTATCAGGGGGCTGACGCCCCCCGCTCGCCTTTCAATACAGGATCTCGCCGCCCTCACTTCCTTCTGCCGCACTAATCTCCTGGCCCTCCTCACCGGCGCAACTCCCAACTACTTCGCCTTCGGAGTCTCGGACTCCAACGTCAGCGGCGTCATCATCAGCGTCCACGACGAACAGGGCCGCCAGTTGCTCCAATCCAGCCGCGTCTCACTGCGGGAGAAAGTGCCGCTGCAATCGACGCTCTATACCCTGACCGAGAACCTGGCGCAGATCCTGCGCCAGCAAAGCTCCGCGGCGAGCCCACTTCCAACGCTGCAACTTCACTTGGCCGTCCTCAGCGACATTGCCATGCATGGAACTGCGGCGGACCCGGACTTGCGCGGTATCGATTCCGCCAACCGCGCCGTCGTTGTCGTGGAGCGGAACAAGACCGCGACGGTGTATGACCAAAATTCGTCGCCGCAAGAATTGCTCGACCGCGCGGCAACGCTGGCTCAGGTTGCCAGTCGCGAAACCGCCAGCGTCTTCAGTCTGTCCGCGGATTCCACGCAGGAAGAATTCGTCGTCACGCATCTTCCCCAACCGAGCCAAGGTACAACCATTCGTCGCGCGGCGCAGGCGGGAAAGTTTTATCCCGCGGATGCGGACGAACTAGCAACTCTCGTCGACCGGTGCCTCGCGGGCGAGCCCGTGGAAAAGCGCCGCGTTGCCGCGGTCATGGTGCCTCATGCCGGGCTCCTCTATTCCGGGCGCATCGCGGCAGACGTGCTGCGGCGAGTCGAGATACCAGGCACGGTCATCGTCATCGGTCCCAAGCACACCGCGCTGGGCGTGGACTGGGCGGTTGCTCCCCAGGAAACCTGGCAAATTCCAGGTGCGCAAATACCCAGCGACCCGCAACTCGCCCGCGATTTGACGCAGGCCATCCCCGGCCTGGTCCTCGATGCCGCCGCCCATACCCAGGAACACGCCATTGAGGTTGAGCTGCCGTTCTTGGCGCGCCTCGCGCCAAATTCCCGCGTCGTCGGCATTGCGGTTGGCAGCGGCGATCTCGCACGCTGTCGCGAGTTTGCGACGGGCCTGGCGAACATCCTCCGCAACATGGCTGACCCGCCGCTACTCGTCATTTCCAGCGACATGAACCACTTTGCCAGCGATGTCGAAAACCGACGGCTGGATGAGATGGCGATTCAAGCCTTCGAGACGCTCGACCCGGCAACCCTGTATTCGGTAGTGCGCGACAATCACATTAGCATGTGCGGGCTGCTGCCGGCGGTCATTGTGCTGGAGACGCTGCGGCAGCTGGGACGAGTCTCGGCCATCGAGCGCGTCGCCTATGCAACCAGCGCCGACGTTTCCGGAGACACCAGCCGCGTCGTCGGTTACAGCGGGCTGATCCTGAGATAGTAGCCGGCACACTCCGAGTGCCGGAATGTCCGCTCACGGAGTGAGCGGACTACTTTGGTGAGCGAACTACTTTGGCAGCGTGTTCTTCTGCAGCGCTGCCGCCCGGCCACTCACTGCCGGCGTCACCGTCGCCACGAGATCCCAACCTTCATCGGACACCACAAACTCGTAAGCTCCGGGCCGCAAGATTTTCCTGGTGGTTCCAAAATCGCCCCCGCGGTCAAACTCGACGCTCAGGCTCGCTCGGTCGCTCCAGGTCCGCGTCGTCCCCGCGGCCAGCTCCGCGTCCACCTGGTCTTGCACGCGGAACGCGACAGAACCGGCATTCGCCGCCGGGTTTCGCAGCACCACGCTCGACCGCTGCTGCTGCGTCGGCAAGGAGTTGAGCCGCACCGCGGAGCCGGAGGACGCCGGCGACGTCGCCAGCGAGGAGGGTTCCGCGCGTGAAGGCTGGGCCTGCGTAAATGCGGGTTGAACTACCTGCACCGCCGGAGCCGGATAGACATAGGTCACAGGCGGCGGTGCATACACCACGGGCGGATAGCGGTACACCGGCGGCTGGTAAAAATCGAACCCGTACCAACTGTCGTGGCAGTGGTCGTGTCCGTGGTGATGACGTCCCCCCGTCTGGAAGCCAAACGAAAAATTTTGAGCCCAGCAGGCAGACGGCGCCGCCGCTAGCATCAGAACCACTATGCTCATCAAGGGGCCACGCATATTAACGCTCCTAGGCAAGAATTGCCGCGGCTTATACCAAATTCGCGGCGGCCGTCAAACGCACCTGAGTTTCATCGGCAGAGCTGCCGGCGCAAGTTCGCCCAATCGCAAGCAGTCTTGGCTCGCACCGGTGATAGCAGCCGCCCCCGTCACAAGGTTGTCCGGGCACATGGACTACGGCTTTCCAACATTTCCCGGCAGACCGGTCCGCGGCGCATTGTTCCGTGGGAACGCGGACATTCTAATCATTTGTCCAGTAGTCCAGCACCAGCACCTTCTCGATCCGCGGGCCGACGAGGCTGACGAATTCCTTGTGGGCGGCGTGCGGCAGATAGGTGTCCCGTCCCTTCTCGTCGGCGAAGCTGACCAGGAAGAGGTGCGTGAAGCCCTCGGCCTTGCCCTCGACGCTCACATCCGTCCCCCACTCAAAATCCTTGATGACGTCGATCTTGCTCTTCAGGCCGCGGAACGCTGCTTCCGATTCCTTGATTTGCTCCGGCGTCAGGTCGCCCTTGAACTTCACCAGTACGCAGTGCCGCAGCAGCTTGCCGGGTTTGGCGGCGGATTTATCGGCCGATTTATCGGCGGCAGCAGTAAGTGCTGAGAGCATTTGTTTGGCCAAGAACTTGTTCCCTTCCGCATTGAGGTGTACTGTGTCGCCGGTCAAAATTCCCTTGTCCATGTTCCCCTTGTTGTGCTCCTTGAGGTGAGCGAGAAAAGCCTTCCGCAAATCCAGAAGCTGCACCTTCTCCTTGGTGGCGACACCGCGGCTGATGTCGCAGTACTCGTCAAGCAGCTTGTCGAGCGGGTTGCTGCCGTCGGTCTTTTCGCCGATGACCGTGGCCGTGCAGAGGATGACTCGGGCTCCCGCCTTTTGAATACTCCCAATGAGGTTTGAAAGTCCCTGCTCATAGACGTCCTTGGGCGTTCCCTTGCCGCTCGTGGAATGCCAAACGTCGTTGATGCCAATATAGATGACCACCAGCGTCGGCTTCTTGCTCAGCACATCCCGCTCCAGCCGCTTTTCCAGGTCGGGGACCTTGTTGCCGCTGATGCCGGCCCCGATGACCTCGATTCCCAAGTCCTTATGCTCCTTGTCGAGCGCCTCGCGGACCAGCGTCACATAACCCCCCGGCCCCGCGCCGGCCTGGGTGATGGAATCTCCCAGGAAGACCACTCGGTCTCCCTTCTTCAACTCCGCAGCCGCGGTCCCGGCGGCCAAAACGAGTGCGGTCATAGCGGCGAGCCCCAGCAGACGTGAAAATGCAGTTGGCATGATGAAATCCTCGGGCGATTTGGTTCGTAAGAAACGAGCAGCGCTAGAGCATAGTGCGCGGGTAGAATCGCGGCCAGTTGCCATCGCCGCGAACCATTGACGCCGGCCAATGTCTTTGGCGTCGCGCCACAGTGTTTAGGAAGGAACAGATTGAACAGAAGGGAACGCAGGAAACCAAGGGAAAAAGTCGGTCAGCCACGAACCTACTCGTCCGGGTGTAACTCGCAGTTCTCGCAGTGCAGGGTATAAGACTTCCGGCGATATCGCTTATGCTAGCTTCACACCCCGAGATTTGTCGTGCCAAGTTGACCCATGTGGGGAGCTGGCCCAAATGTGTCGAATATGGATTCCTTTGGGTTCTTACGGATTCAGGCGTCTTTGATCGCCTTGACCCTACCGGCCAGACGGAAATCGGCCAAAAACAGGCCAGAAACAATAGTTAACATAGGCAATTTGCATATGCGAGAACTGCGAGTTACACCCTCATGAAATCCTACATCCGCGATCTACTATGGCTCACCGTCGTCGTCGCTCTGGCGTGTTCTGACCTTCGTTCAAGTATTCTGATGGAATGATATTTCGACTTTCCAACAAACTTGCCGCCAAGCTCAAAGTCACGCCGTCGCAAGTGTTGTCTCTCGACCCGAACCCATTTGCCGACTGGTCCGCGAATCTCTTCACTGCCGGGCGAACGCAGTTTGTAATCGTCACGAACACCACTTCGCTCTATTCGGCGGTGTTGCCGGGCCGAGGGATTGCCAATAACGGGCAGTTTATCGAAAGTGCCCTGGAGTCCCTGCGGGAGTTCATCAAAGTCGACGGGCTGGAGCTCATCTACCATCGCTTCATCGCCGCCGCCAGCGGCGAGATTCAGTTTTCCAAGGCCTTAAATCGCTCGGTCACAGGTTCCATGAACGACCTTGTCTTCCACGCGAAGTTCTGGCTCACGGAAGGCGGGATGTCGCCAAATGAAGTAGCGTTGAGGCTCAACGACATTCCGTTCTCATCGCTTGAATACCGTAAACCACGAGAGGTGTTTCAAGCGATGGCGGCTGAGTGAGCGGCGGGGAGCGAGGCGGTTGTGGATTTCAAGCATCCACCAATCCGTACGCCGAGAGAGCAAACGGTTTTCAGGATCTCTGCCCGGTTCGCATTGTTGGCACACCATGCTGCCGGTATAATCGCGTTCACGCATTTGGCGAAGCGTGCCCTCGGGCCACGTCAGGGGGTCGGGAGTCTTTGGCGGCAATATTTATTGCCAATGGACAGTAACTGCCGCCAAAAACTCCCGACCCCGTTCAGAATCACTGATTTGACCTCGCTCGGAGAAGGATTTCCATCATTATGCGCGTTGGAATTGGGCACGATACGCATCGCCTCACGTCGGGGGGGCCGTTGCGGCTGGGGGGGATTGATATCCCGCATGATCACCACACGCTCGGCCATTCCGATGCCGACGTGCTGCTGCACGCCATTACGGATGCTCTGCTCGGAGCCGCGTCGCTGGGGGACATCGGCGAGCTTTTTCCCGATACCGACGAGGCCAACCGGGGGCGAAGCTCCGCCCAGATGCTGCACGCCGCCCACGACAAAGTGATTCAAGCCGGCTTTCGGCTGGTGAATATCGATTGCATCATTTTTGCCGAACGCCCCAAGCTAACCCCGCACAAATTGGTGATGCGCGACCGCATCGCCGAAATCCTGAAACTTCCTCCCGGCCGCGTCGGCCTCAAAGCCAAAACGGGCGAGCAAGTCGGCATCGTCGGCCGCGAAGAAGCCATCGTCGCCCAGTGCGTGGCGCTCCTCGAAGAAACCTCCCGGCCAACTGCATGACCCAACCAACTGCGTCCCAAGCTCCGCTTGGGACGCAAAGCAACGAAGCTCCGCTTCGAGAAAGAGCAAGCAGAGCTTGCCAGACGTGGGTTCCCAAGCAGAGCTTGGGAACCAGGACTTAACCGGCTGAAGCCGGTTACTACAAACCATTCGAATTTCGCCATTTTTCCCCATGATCCGCGTCTACAACACCCTCACCCGCAACAAAGAACCCTTCCAGCCAGTCGTGGCGGGAAAAGTCGGCATCTACCTCTGCGGGCCGACAGTCTACAAGGAAAGCCACATCGGCCACATGGTCGGGCCGGTCATTTTTGACACCATCAAGCGGTTCCTTACCTACAGCGGCTACCAGGTGACGTGGGTGGTGAACATCACCGACGTGGACGACAAGCTCATCGGCCAGATGCACGAGCGAGGCATCCCGATGAGCGAGATTGCGGAGGAAATGACGATTGACTACCTCAACAACCTGCGGGCCCTCGGCGTCGACCAGATCGACCACATGCCCAAGGCGACCGAGCACATGCCGGGCATCATCGAGTTCACCAAGTCGCTGATTGAAAAAGGCTTCGCCTACGCCAGCGGCGGCGACGTGTTCTTCGACGTGACCAAAGACCCCGGCTACGGCAAGCTGAGCAACCGCAACGCGGAGGAGCAGCAGGGGGAAGGTGGCGGGGCGGCCAGCAAAAAACGGAACAGCGGCGACTTTGCCCTCTGGAAGAGCGCCAAGCCCGGCGAGCCCGCCTGGGACAGCCCGTGGGGGAAGGGGCGACCGGGGTGGCATATCGAATGTTCGGCCATGAGCAAGGCACTGCTCGGCGAGACCTTTGACATCCACGGCGGCGGCCTGGACCTGATGTTCCCGCATCATGAAAACGAGCTGGCCCAGAGCGAATGCTGCCACAGCCGGCCGATGGTGAAATATTGGCTGCACAATGGGCTGCTGAAAAAAGATGCAATGGCGGGGAAAATTGGCGGGCGGAGCGAGCTCAATATTGACCAGGATACGCCTCTCGTCCTAAGACTGGCCGCGGGAATGACGAGCGATTCAGCCGACGCCGGCGGCAAGCTCAGCCGCAGTGGCGGCGCGGGAGGGCTGGCGGACGAAATCGCCCGGCTCGGCGGCGAACGGATTCGCTTCTTTCTGCTGCGGACGCATTACCGCAGCACGGTCATCTTCGGCGACGAAGGCCTGGAAGAAGCCGCGACCTCTTTAGAGGCGTTCTATCGATACTTCGAGCGGTTCCACAAAATCACCAAGCAGCGGTATTTTAATCTGGCCGCTCCGCAGTCGCGAAAGGAAGGCGATGCAGCTAAATGTGATGAGCCGCTGCTCAAAACCGTGCAGCAGTTGCGGGCCAACTTCCTGGAGAAGATGGACGACGACTTCAACACCGGCGGAGCCATCGCTGAGCTATTCGACCTGGTCCGCGAGCTGAACAAGTTCACCGACCAGAACAACCTCGAGCAGTTTGCCGACGTCAAACCGGAAGATTACAAGCAGCTCTTCGCCGACCCGCACGTAAAAACCCTGGTGAAAGCCACCACGGTCCTCCGCGAACTCAGCCTGATGCTGGGCCTTTTTCGTTCCACTCCCGCCAAACGCGGAGGCGGAGACAATCTCTCGCCCAAGCTGATGGACCTCTTCATCGCCCTGCGAGCCGAAGCTCGGGCCAAGAAGGACTTTGCCACGGGGGACCGGATTCGCAACGGCCTGACCGAAATCGGCGTGACCCTGGAAGACAAAAGGGGCGTGACGGAGTGGCGCGCCGGAGGCTCGTCATGAGCAGCCCTGGGCAGCGCGTGCTGGGAATCGATCCCGGCCTCAACATCACCGGCTATGCGGTGATCGAGCGAGCAGGCGGCAAGCTGAAGCTCATCGAAGCAGGCGTTGTCCGTGGAAAATCCCGAGGGAACCTCTCGGCCCGGCTGAAGGAAGTCTTTGAAGGAGTGAGCGACGTGATTGCGTCGCTCAAGCCGACGGCCCTAGCCATCGAAGAGTTATATTCGCACTACGAGCGGCCGAAGACGGCCATCCTGATGGGGCACGCCCGCGGCGTCATCTGCCTGGCGGCGGAGCAGGCGGGGCTGTCCATCCGCAGCTACGCGGCGACGCAAATCAAATTGCTGCTGACTGGCAATGGGCGGGCTCCCAAAAGCCAGATGCAGCGGGCCATCTGCCACGAATTCGGCCTCGCCGCCCCGCCCGAGCCGCCGGATGTGGCGGACGCGATGGCGATCGCGCTTTGTCATCACTATTTAAGCAACAAGACGGCGGAGGCCACTCTTACCCACTAACCCGCAGCGCAAGCGAGGGAGACTCGCCCTCGCTTGCGCTGCGGGTTAGTGTCCAACACTCCACGGCAATTCCCCATGATCACCAAAATCACCGGCAAGCTGCTCCGCCTGGCGGATGACTCCGCCACGCTCGCCATCGAGCCGTTCGAGTACGACATTTCGATTCCTGAATACACGCGCCGCCAACTTCAGTCGCAACTGGGGGACGTGGTGAGCCTGCATACGATTCACTACCTGGAAGGGGATCCTTCCCGCGGTCGCGTGACGCCGAAGCTCGTGGGCTTTATCTCCGAGGTGGAGCGGCAGTTCTTTGAAATGTTCTGCTCCGTGGATGGCGTGGGGCCGAAAAAGGCCCTGCGAGCCATGGGCCGCCCGGTGCAGGACATTGCCGTGATGATTGAGGAGCAGGACGCCAAGGGCCTCTCCTCGCTTCCCGGCATTGGCGCGGCCATTGCCGAGCGGATCATCGCCAAATTGCGGCGAAAGATGAGCAAGTTCGCCCTGCTGGTCGCGGCGAAGCAGGAGTATTCCGCGGAAGTCAAGCGGGACGTTGTGGAGGAAACCTACTCCGCACTCCTCACGCTCGGCCATTCGTCAGCCGATGCTCGCCGCCTGCTGGACGACGTGCTCAAAACGAAGAAAAAATACAGCGACGTGGAGGCGCTGCTGGCCGCCATTTATCAGCACAGCCACGGGAAGAAGACGGACGAACCGGTCTAGCAAGGAATCGGCGCAGTCATCCACGCCTTTGTCTGCCGACCCCCTGAATGCGCCTACCCAATCTTGGCCTTCAATTCCGTCAGCAGCTTGATCGCCTTGCCGATCTCCGCTTTCTGCCGCTCGGGCTCGTGGGAGATTTCTCGCTCGATGGTGAGCGGGCCGGTGTAGCCGATTTCCTTGAGCGCGGCGAGATAGTTCTCCATGCCGACGTCCCCTTCCCCGAGCGCGACTTCCTGGCCCCATTCCTGGCCGGGATTCTTGGCCCATTTGCCATCTTTGCAATGGATGCTGCGGACGTACTTGCCCACTTTTTTGAGAGCGGCAATCGGCTCGCCGGTGCCGTACAGGATCATATTGGCGGGGTCGAAGTTGATGAACAAGTTGTTTCGCTGCACGTCGCCGATGAACTGCAGCAGGCCATCCGCCGACTCTTGTCCGGTTTCCAGGTGCAGCGCCTGGCCGTTCTTGGCGCAGTGGTCGCACACGTCGCGGGCCACGTCCAGAATCTGCTTGTACTGCGGGCTCGCCGTATCGTGCGGCACAAAGCCGATGTGCAGGGCCACGACTTTACAGCCGAGCAGTTTGGCGAAGTCGGCGATTTCCTTCATTTCCTTGGTGCGGGCCACCCGCGTCTCTGGCGGCACCAGGCCGACCGTCTTGAGCACCGTCGGGATATCCGCGTAGCTCTCCCCCTCAAACCCGCCGAACACCGCCGTCAGCTCAATCTTGTATCCGGCGATCCGTTTCAGAAACGCGTCCGCATTCGCCTGGGTTCGGCTGGTCTTATGAGGCGCGTGGAGCTGAATCGTGGGCACGCCCAGGTCGTGGGCGACTTCCAGCTTCACCCCCAGACCCGCATCCACACTGGCGAATACGCCGATAGGCCACTTTTCCATGAATCGATCCTCCGGTTTCACTAGCCCGACGCGCAAGCGAGGGAACTGCGTCCTCGACCTCGCTTGCGCGTCGGGCTAGTGATTTTGCTACTCCAGGACAATCCGCCCGCCATACTTCTTCAGCTCTTCCACCTGAGCCGCTTTGGCGGCATCCGACAACGGGTTTCCCTGGAGGTAAATCCGCCAAAACGGCGCGAACCGCTTCTGCCCTTCAAAATCCTTCTTCGCCATGGCAACCAGCACCGCGAGGTCGGTGATCTTGTTCCCTTCCAAGAACAGGTAGGTTAGCTCCGTCATCTCGGCCAGGGGGGACAGGTCGACAACCCCCACGTTCCGCAGCCCCAGCCGCTCCATCCCCTTGAGGGCGGCCAAGGGCTTGATGTCCTGCACGGGGTTGTTATCGAGGTAGACCGAATAAACTTTGGCCAGCGTGCCGAGCGTGGTGATGTCCTTGATTTGATTGTTCTCCGCATAAAAATTGCGGAGGTTGACCAGCTTGGCGAGCGGTGCCAGGTCCGCCACTTTGTTGTTATCAATCTTGACGTACTGCAAGTTGATCAATTCCGCGATGGGGGCGAGGCTCTCAATCTTGTTCTTGGATAGATCCAAAAGCTGAATGTTCTTGAGATCCTTGATCGGGGCAATATCGACGATTTCATTGTCCGCAAGGTCGAGTTCGGCCAGGCTCTTGCACTTGTCGAGGCCGATCAGGTTGGCGATTTTCTTCCCCTTGCCGCGGACGACGGAGATGTTCACCACATCCGCTTCCACCAGCGGCATGGTGTTGTTCCGCTTCTCAAAGACCTGCTGCCGGACGGCTGCTTCCAGGTTCTTGTCCGGGAACAGGTCATCGGCAGCGGCAGGCAGGGTGAAACACAAAATGCCCGCCGCAGCGACTAGGAAATGCAGGGTTAGTTTCATGGAGCGTACCTTCAAATGTGGGACTTCGTAGCCGGCACACTCCGTGTGCCGGAATGTCCGCTCACGGAGTGAGCGGACTACTTTATGCCACCAGCATACCCACCGGCGCACCCGCATTCCAGCACCCGAACCACCGCCGATTGACCTCGGGCACGGGGTCGGGAGTCTTTGGCGGCAAACGTTTTCCCTGTGGCAAGGTCGCCGACGCCAAAGACTCCCGACCCCTTACGAACGGTTGCCGATTGACAGCCGCTTGAACCGACAGCGACAATGCCCGTACAGAAGATAGGCCCTGTTTCCCGCCTCCAACTCCATCCCTTCCGCCGGAAATCTATGAAACTTCGCATCCTGCCGCTTTCCGCGGCGCTCGCGGCCCTTCTCGTCATTTTCCAGCCACTTCGACTATCTTCCATTCGCGCGGACGAAGCAACGGACGCTTCCGACAAACGGCTCAAGGAATCCGCCACCTACCTGGCGTCGGACGAGTTGGAAGGGCGGGGGGTCGGCACTCGGGGGCTCAACAAGGCGGCTGCCTTCCTGGCGGCCGAGTTTGCCAAACTGGGACTAAAGACGGATAGCTTTGACGGCAGCCCCTTCCAGAAGTTCAGAGTCACCACCGGTGCTGAGCTCGGGCCAAGCGATGCCAACAAGCTCCTTCTGCAAGGACCGCCGGAAAAAGAAGGTGCTGAGCCCAAGGAGTTCGAGCCCGCCTTGAATCAGAACTTCACGCCGCTGGCCATGGGCGGGAGCGGAAAAGTGAGTGCCCCGCTGGTCTTCGCCGGCTATGGCATCACCGCCAAGGATTTGAAAAAGGACTTCGTGTACGACGACTATGCAGGGATCGACGTGAAGGGAAAGGTCGTCGTCATCATTCGCAAAGAGCCGCAGCAGGAAGACAACAACAGCATTTTTGATGGCGTGGCGGCTTCCAAGTACGCTCCGTTCCAGAAAAAAATTGCCAACGCCACCGAACACGGTGCCGTAGCGGTCATCTTCGTCAACGACCGCATCGAGCTCAAGCTGCGGTCCCAGGAAGCCAAGAAGCAACTATCCGACTCGCTGGACGCTCTAGTCCAGCTCCAAACGAAGTACCAGGAAGTCAAGGAACCGTCTGCCGACGAGTTCGCAATCTACGCCAGCCAGGCCGAACAACTCGCTTCCACTGCTGCCGAAAGTGCCAAGCTGCTGACGAGCGGCGGTGACTATCTGCTCCCGTACAGTGGCGGCGGAGAGAACGGCTTTGGCAAAATTCCTGTCTATTTCTGCCTGCGGGAAACGATGGAAGGGGTCATCAAAGCCGCGCTCGGCAAGGATCTGGCGACGATTGAGAAGGAAATCGACGCCGACCTGAAGCCGCAAAGCAAAGAGCTGGCGGGCTGGACCGCGAGCGGCGAGGCCAACATCCTCCGCAAAGAGGCCGAGGTCAAAAACGTGATTGCCGTCCTCGAAGGTGAGGGCCCACTGGCGAATGAGACCATCGTGGTCGGGGCCCACTATGATCATCTCGGCTTGGGGGGGGAGGGTTCATTGGCCCCCTGGACGACGGCGATTCATAACGGCGCGGATGACAACGCCTCGGGCACGTCAGCGCTGTTGGAAGTCGCCACGCGTCTGGCTCAGAGCGGGAAAAAACCCCGGCGGCGAATCGTGTTCATGGCCTTCACGGGGGAAGAGCGCGGGCTGCTCGGCAGCAAGCATTATGTCAAGAATCCTCGCTTCGCTCTGGAAAACACCATCGCCATGTACAACCTGGACATGGTTGGCCGCCTCAAGGACAACAAGCTGGCGGTATACGGCACCAGCACCGCCAAACATTTTGACGCGATGGTTGAGGAGCTCTCGAAGCAAATGGGTTTCGTGCTCACCAAGTACGAAGGGGGTTTTGGCCCCAGCGACCATTCGTCGTTCTATTCGCGGAAGATCCCCGTGCTCCACTTCTTCACCGGCACGCACACCGACTATCACCGCCCCAGCGATGATGCGGAAAAACTCAACATCGAAGGGATGCGGCGGGTGGCGGACATGCTGGCGGAGATCATCCAGCGAACCGACGCCACGGATGCCCGCCCGGAGTACGTGGAGATCAAGAAGTTTGAGTCCATCGTCTCTTCGGACGGCGGCGGTGAACGGACCACCTCGCTCGGCACCATGCCCGACTACAACACCAAGGCCGATGGCGTTGTCCTGGAACTGGTGATGCCCGGCGGGCCGGCTGAAAAGGCCGGTTTGAAACCGGGAGATATCCTTGTCAAATTTGGAGATCTGAAGATTTCCAACATCGAGGATTTTGAGAATGCTCTCCGCACGCACAAGCCGGGGGACAAGGTGAAGCTCAAGGCCAAACGGGGCGAGGAAGAAGTGGAACTGGAGGCGACGCTGGGAACCCGGCGGCGTCAGTAATGCCCGCAAACTTTTTTTTGCCGGAAAACTCAACGTAGCTTCCGGCGCGGGCCGATACTCACCCCGCTGGTATCCGTTGTTTCGCTGGCATTTTGCTAGCAAAGCCAGGCGTACACTGTTCCTTTTCGGCTCCTAGGCCTTTTGGGATCCAGGCCACGACTGACCTTTACGCAGCGGCAAGTTCCCGGCAGAATACGGCCTCTTGGGGGTTCCCCGTATCCCCCAAGGTATAGGATTCCATCACGGCGCGGCGCTCACGGAATGGGCTGCCGCCGGTCTCCGCAAGACCACAGCGGTCCCCCGCAAGACCAAAACGGTCCCCCGCAAGACCTAAACCCAAGCAAGGAGTGCTGAGCGTGAGATTTTTCTTCCCCGCCACGCTGGTGGCCCTGGCGACCCTCGTCTGTCTGTCTTCCGGCAATGCCCAGGAAGTCGCCCGTCCGGCTGCCGGTACGGTATCCAAGTCCACGGCACCCGCCCCGAATGGGACCAACGTCGCCGTCATCGACATTGCCCACATCTTCAAGAACCACGTCCGCTTCAATTCCCAGATGAAAGCACTGGAGTTGGAAGCCCAGGAATTCCAGGGCTGGATGCAGGGCCGCGAAAAAGAATTGCAGGCCATGAAAGAGGGGCTCAAGGACTTCAAGGCCGGCACGCCCGACTTTCAGAAGGCCGAAGAGAAGCTCGCCAACGAAGGAACCCAGTATCAACTGGAAGTCCGCCGCCGCCAGCAAGAAGTGTTTCAAAGGGAGGCGGGCATCTATTACGACTCCTACGCCGAGCTCGAAAAGACGGTGGCGCTGTTCGCTCAGCAAAAATCGATCGGCATCGTCCTCAAGTTCAACCGGGATCCGATCAAGCGGGACGATCGCAACTCCGTGATGCAAGGCCTCGCCCGTCCCGTCGTTTATCACCGCGGCCTGGACATCAGCCACCTCATCCTCAGCGAGCTCAACAAAGGCCAGCCGGCTGCTACGGTCGCGCCGGGCAACTCGGTTCAGCCGAATCGCAGCGCGAAGGGTCCGGTCGGAACGAAAAAAGGCTAATTGCCGGGGCAAATGCTGCTCCGGCTTCAGCATGAAGGAAGGAGCCGCAGCCCTGTCCCTCGCCGCCCGAGCACTTGAGAAATCCACACCACGCTTGACCTGAAGTTCGCTTGATGAAAACCTTGCGCAAGCAGCGGACCATCTCTCGTCCCGCCGAAGTCACCGGCTTTGGTTATTGGAGCGGAAAGGACGTGCGGGTCGAATTTCGGCCCGCCCCGCCCCAAAGCGGGATCGTGTTCGTCCGCGGCGACCTGGACCGGCCCCGCCGCATCCCGGTCGCGGTCGAACACCGGATCGAAGTCCCCCGCCGCACCGCCCTGGCCGCCGACGGCGCTCAGGTCGAGATGGTCGAGCATATCCTGGCCGCGCTCTATGGCCTCTCCATCGACAACTGCGAAATCTGGGTAAATGGGCCCGAAATGCCCGGCTGCGACGGCTCGGCTCTGCCCTTTGTGGCGGCCCTCGATGCGGTCGGTTCCGTCGAGCAGCCGGCTCTCCGCCGCCGCCTGGTGGTGACGGACGTCACCCGCGTCGGCGACGATGACTGTTGGATCGAAGCCCGGCCGTTTCCCGCCGGCCGGCTCTCGCTCAAGTACAAGCTCGATTACGGACAGAACAATCCCATCGGCAAGCAGGCCATTGAAGTCGCCCTGAGCGCGGCCAGCTTCCGCCAGGAGCTCGCCCCCGCCCGCACCTTCATTCTGCAAGAAGAAGCCGACTGGCTCCGCCAGCGCGGCCTGGGCACGCGGGTGACCAATCAAGATTTGTTAGTATTCGGTCCGGACGGGGTGCTCGATAACGAGCTCCGTTTCGACAACGAATGCGTCCGGCACAAAGCGCTCGACCTGCTCGGCGATCTGTCCCTCGCCGGCTTTGACCTGGCCGGGCAGTTCATTGCCTACAAAAGCGGCCACCGGCTCAATGCGGAGCTGGTCAAAGTGCTGCTGAAGGAAGGGCAGATGGAGCAGGAGCTGCGGAGGACAGGGTGAAGTGAAATCCGAATGACGAATTCCGAATGACGAATTCCGAATTTGGGGAAACAAGAGCCAATTGCCAACCTCATTCGCCATTCGAATTTCGCCATTTCCCATGCTCCTCCATCCCACCGCGGTTGTTGATCCGCGAGCCGAATTGGCCGATGGGGTGGAGATCGGCCCCTACTGCGTGATTGGCCCGCAAGTTCGCATCGGGCGGGGGACGCGGCTGTTAAGTCAGGTGACGATTCTGGGGCGGGTGACGCTGGGGGACGAGAACCGCATCTTTCCTGGGGCCGTGCTAGGGGGTGATCCCCAGGACATCAGCTATCGCGGCAGCGATACCGAGTTGGTCATCGGCGACCGGAATGTCATTCGCGAAGGGGTGACGATCAACCGCGCGACCGAGAAGGAAGACGGGCTGACGAGCGTCGGCAGCGACTGCTTTATCATGGCCGGCTGCCACATCGCCCACGACTGCCGCGTGGGGGACCGGGTGATCATGGCCAACGCCACGCTGCTCGGCGGCCACGTCCATGTGCATGACGACGCCTCGCTCTCCGGCGGCGTCCTCGTCAATCATTACAGCTCCATCGGCAGCTTCAGCTTCACGGGGGCCCTCTCCCGCGTGCTGCACGACGTGCCGCCGTACATGCTGGCCGAAGGAAATCCGTCGCGGCCCCGCTGCATCAACATTGTCGCCCTCAAGCGAAATAACTTCTCGCCAGAGGCCATCACCGCTCTCTCGGAGGCTCATAGCCTGCTGTTCCGTTCCAAAGTCGGCCTCGACACCGCCCGCGAGCTGCTGCGGGCCTCGGACATGCTGCTGCCGGCGGTCAATCATCTGCTCGGCTTCCTGCAACACCAACACGAAGGCCGCCACGGTCGCGGCCGGGATCGCCGGAGGGCCGCATGAGCAAGTTACGTGTTGCGGTCATGGGTGTCGGTCATCTCGGCAAAATCCATGCACGGCTGCTCCGCGGCGTGGAAGAAGCGGAGCTGGTCGGCATCGTCGATCCGGTGGAAGCCGCTCGCACCGCCGTCGCGGACGATTTGCATGTTCCCGCTTTCGCGGACCTTCGCCCGCTGCTCGGCCAGATCGATGCCGCCATCATCGCCACGCCGACCCGGTTTCACCACGCCGTTGCCGCGGAGCTACTCAATAGCGGCGTCCATGTACTTATCGAAAAGCCGATTACCCCCAGCGTCGCCGACGCCAAAGAGCTGGTGGCTCTCGCGGAACGGCATTCGCTCATTTTGCAGGTGGGACATGTCGAGAGGTTCAACCCGGCCTTCGTCGCCGCCCAGCCGCACATTGCCGAGCCACGCTACATCGAGGTCTTCCGCACCGCTCCTTACACCTGCCGCTCGGTGGATGTGGGAGTCGTGCTCGACCTGATGATCCATGATCTTGACCTGGTTCTCACGCTGGCGAATAGCGACGTCATCGCCGTGGAAGCTCTGGGCTCTGCCGTGTTTGGCCCCAACGAAGATTGGGCCCAGGCCCGCTTGACATTTCAAAACGGCTGCATTGCCAACCTGACCGCTTCGCGGGTCAGCCCGACGATGCAGCGGAGCCTGGCTGCTCACTGGCAAGGGGGGAGCGCAAATATCGACTTCGCGGCCAAGAAGGCAAGTCTCCTTTCGCACGAGCCGGTGCTCGAAGAGCCGATTGACATCCTGCGGGCCTCGCCCACCGAGCAAGAGCGGATCAAAGAGCGGCTTTTCCAGGACTACCTGCCGCTCCGCGAACTGCCGGTCGTCGATTCCAACGCCATCCTCGAAGAGCAGCGCGACTTCGTCACCAGCATCCGCGAATCCCGCCAGCCGCAGGTCAGTGGCCGCGACGGCTTGCGTGCTTTGGACGCGGCGGAGCGAATCCTGGCCGGCATCGCCGCCCATCATTGGGATAACTCCAATCACGGCCGGATCGGCCCGCATTATGAGGAGCATCAAGGCATTCTCGCCGGCCCCCACTGGCAGCGAATGCACGCCGGGGCATTCCGAAGGATGGCGGGGTGAGTTCCGGCAATCCGGCACCCTTTGGACTTCCAGGAACTCTTGCGACGAGAGGGTTCAGCCAGCATATAATGAAACGCGGAGGGGAATCTATGACGATCAAAGAACGAATTCACGCGGCCATTGACGACGTTCAAGACGACCGTCTCGACGAGCTTTACGGTCTCATCCGAAATTTCACGAAAGAACCAGCAGCACTTCCGGGTGAGAACATCATGCACAAGCTGAAACGTGTTCAGATCGAGGGCCCCCCCGACTTTGCGGCGAACTTCGATAAGTATGTAAGCGGAGAGAAGCGTGTCCGATAGCCTGTTCGCGGACGCTGTTTTCGTCATCGCGCTGATCAACACGCGGGACCAGTACCACGCGGTCGCACAAGATTTAGCCAGTCAATTTGCCGGCCGCCACCTTGTGATCACCGATGCGGTTCTGCTGGAGATTGGCAATGGATTGGCCAGCAGCTTCAGGGTCGAAGCGGCGGAAGTGATCGATTATTTCTTAACATCCGCGGATGTGGAAGTCGTCAGGCTCTTTCCTGATCTGTTCGACGACGCCTTGGAGCTGTATCGAACCCATCTCGACAAAAAGTGGGGCCTTGTGGATTGCCTGTCGTTTGTGGTGATGCGTGAGCGCGGCATGATCAAGGCGCTCACGTTCGATCATCACTTCGTTCAAGCGGGTTTTGAAGCTTTGATGCGAAACGACGGCTGAGAAGCGGACTTATGCCGGCCGCGGCTCGCTGGCCTTGAGCAGTCGTTCCTGCAAGTAATCAATGGCCTTGCGTAACTGAGGATCGTTGTAGGAAGCGGGGCCGGGCCGGTTTGCTTTCGGCAGCGGTTCGTCCGCGGGGGGAGTGGGAGGTCCGATCGCAGCGCCGGGGTTGTTTTCGCCGGATTCGGGCTTTTTCGCTTCTTTAGTCTTCTCATCCTTACTGGCCTTTCCGGTGTAGGACATGATGTCTCGCAGGCGGCGGGCCTTGACCCAGGTTTCAAATTCCTCGCTCGTAAGGTTTACCGCGAGCCCAGGATTCGGGCTCACGCCCCAATCGTCGGTGTCCTTGGCGTTTGCGTCCTTGTGGATGTTCTTGCCGCTGGGACGGGAGTACCGCGCCACCGTCAGCCGCAGGGCGCTCTTGCCCCCTTCGAGCTTGATGATGTTCTGCACGGTTCCCTTGCCCCAGGAGCGCTGGCCGACGACGACGGCCCGCTGGTTGTCCTGCAGGCAGGCGGCGACGATCTCGCTGGCGCTGGCCGAGAACTTGTCGACCATCACGACCATCGGAATGTCCGGGCTGATTTTCAAGCCCTTGGTCGCCTCGGTTCGGGAGCGCACCTCGTTGTTGCGTCCCTTCGTGCTGACGATGACTCCGTCGTCCAGGAACTGGTCGCAAATGTCGATGGCCGCGTTAAGCAGGCCGCCGGCATTTCCCCGCATGTCCAGGATCAAGGCCTCCACCCCTTGTCCAGGCTCGCTATAGGATTCCAGTGCCGCCTGCATTTCGCCGGCGGTCCGCTCGCCGAAATTGTGGACGCGGATGTAGCCGATGTTAGGTTGCTCCAGCAGGTGGAAGACCCATTTGCCGTCTTCGCCGCGGACATCGCCGTAGACGGATTCGATGGGGATTTCCGCCCGCTCCACGGGAATTTCCACGGGGGACGCCTCTCCCACATGCTGGATGCTGAGGTTGACGATGGTTCCCGTCCGCCCCTTGATGTGGCCGGTGGACTCCTTGAGGGTCATCCCGGAGGTGTCGATGCCGTCGATCGCCATGATGACGTCCCCCGACTTGATCCCCGCCTTGAACGCCGGCGAGCCGACGAGCGGGCTCATGATGGTCAGGCGTTTGCTGACGGGGTCAAGCTCGACGAACACGCCGATGCCGACGAAGCCCTGGTCCATCTGCTCCTGGAACTGCTGGTACTCTTCGGGAGGAGAATAGCCGGAATACGGGTCGAGCTGGCCGACCATCCCGTCCATGGCCCCTTCAAACAGCTTTCGAGACTCCACGTCGTCGACGTATTCAGACGAGATGATGTTCATCGCGTCCGTGAGCGTGGAGACATAGCGGTTCCGCGAGGCCCGCGTGTAGCACGCCATCGACAGCAGGGCCGCGAACATGATGATGGTGAGATTGCGAAGGGGCATGGCTGGCATTCTGGGTCTGACATTCCGGGGCAGTTCTTCATCGTCAACCAGTTGCTGCCGGATGTCAACGCGGAAACGGGCGGATAGACTTTGGAGCCATGGCGACAACTCTCCACTGGCGTGTCAGCAGTTCCGCGAGTGCTTTGCATGCGGCGGCGGCGATGGTGCGCGGGGAGGCTTTGGCGGACGTGGAGCTGGCAGGCGCACTTGCGGAGGCTGCCGTCTTGCTGCAAGCGGCAATTCAGTCAGCGCCGGTCCCGGCGGAGCGATTTTGGCAGATTCTGCTGGGAGTTTCGGCCAGCATTGAAAGCAACCACGAGCTGGCCAGGCTGGCGCTCGTGAAAACCGTTGGACGAGGGACAGCCGTGGAAAGCGCCGAGCCGCGAATTGCCGCGGCCATCACCGCAATCGAAGCGGCCTTCCATAGGAACTTGCCAAAGCTGGCGGAAGAATTGCCTCTGCGGATGGGGCCGTTGCGGATACAATGGGAAGCGCGCGGACCGGGCTTCTTGCGGCAGATTGGCAATCTCACCGAGGAAGCGCTATTGGTTGAACAGGCTGAAGTTGTCGTCATCCATCCAGCGCTCGGCGGCGGCGGAGAAGTCTGGCTACCCGGCAACCAGGTGCGCGTCGAAGGAGTATTGGCCAATCCTCATCCACATTTGCCGGAAGTAGTGCGGCTGGGGTGGCTTATCTCGCAGCTCAATTTGGACTTGCCGGCGCTCAGTGAGAATGTACAGTCCGACCGGCTGCCGCGAGTGGCCCAATTGGCGATGTTGCCAGCGGCCCTGGCGGCGGGACAAATGGTGGAGCTGTGCCAGGACTCGCCGGAATTGCTTGCGGAGGCCTTGAATGCCTGGCATTTGGCCGCCGATGCCATCGTGCTCACCCAGTGGTGGGAAACCTACCGCGACAGCCGCCCGCCGTTTGCCGTCGCGCTCGCCGCGCTCGATAAAATGCTGGATTGAAACGGCTGTGGCGGTTGTGCCGCGGCTAAACTTGACATGCCGCGCAGCGGCGGTCATAGGTAAAGGATTGCCGACCTTTCTCTCGCGCCATGCGCGGTACTTAGCTTCTTGAGCACTCGTGAAACGACTTCTCCCCATTCTGCTGATCCTGGCCGTCATCGGCGGCTTTGGGTTCATTGCCTGGCAGCAGAACTGGTTTGGGCTGCGCGGAGTGAAGGTGGCGGGAGAAGGTTCCACGACGAGTGCCGAGGAGCCGGGTTTGGCTGACAATGCGGACGAATCCGGGGGAGTTGTGGCTTTGGGAAGGCTGGAGCCCGCAGCGGGCGTCGTGGATTTATTTGGCGCTCTGGGCGACCGCGTGGAGGAGCTCACTCTCGACGATGGAGACGCTGTTGAGTCCGGCAAAGAGATTGGCTATTTCGAGAGCCGCATCATGCGTCAATTGGAAGTGAAACTCGCCCAGACGCAGCTTCAGGAAGCGGAAAGCCGGATGACGGCGGAGCTCGATGCCGCCCAGAAGAAACTGGCTTCCGCCAAGATTGCCGAGGAAGGAGGCATCGAACTAGCCGAGCTCGATATCGAATCACAGGCCCAGCAAATCGAGCTGCTCAAGCTGCACCGCGACCAGGCCAAGACAGACCTCGCGCGTCTTGAGAAACTGCAAAACACTCCCACCGAGCTCGTTTCCAAGCAAGAGGTCGAGCACCAGGCACTGGCCGCGAAAAAGGCGGCGGAAGAAGTAGCAACGGCTCGGACGGCACTGGACCGGGCCAAGAAGGGGAACACGCTCCAACAGAAGACCGCTGCCGCTGATCGCACCGCAGCCGAGGCGGGCGTCGAGCAGGCGCGGCACGCCTTTCCCATTGACACGCTGAAGGGGCAATTAGCGCTCGCCGAGGAACGGCTCAAGCAGTCGATCATTACTTCCCCCATCAACGGCACGGTGCTGAAAATCGATACGCCCGAAGGCTCATCGGTGACGCAGCGGCCCGTGCTCCAAATTGCCGACCTGTCACGAATGGTCTGCATCGCCGAAGTCTACGACAATGAAATCCACCGCATCCGCCAGCAGCAGGAAGTCACCATCGAAAGCAAGACTTTTCAGGACGCCAGCGGTAAGCCTAAATTGCTGCACGGCCACGTTTCCCGCATCGGCCGCACGGTGGCGAGTCCGGCGCTCAAGACAATCGACCCCTACGCTCCCGTGGACCGACATGTGATTGAAGTCCGCATCCACATCCGCCCCGAAGATGTTCCACAAGCCGCCCGCTTCATCAATTTGCAGGTGGACGTGAAATTCGCTAGCCCCAAACTCGAGCCTGGCTCGCCATGAAAACCTTTCTGGCTTGGCGCAATCTGGTCCATAACCGGGTGCGGACCCTGGTGGCCGTGGCGGGGGTGACGTTCGCGGTCGTGCTGATTTTCATGCAGCTCGGGTTCTTTGGAGCGGTGGAGACGTCGGCGACGGTAGTCTACAGCGCTCTCGATTTTGACCTCTGTATCCGCTCCAAGGACTACCTCCATTTCGCCGATAGCCGCTCGTTTCCAGCCGCCCGCCTCAAGCAGGCCGAAGGGGTCACGGGAGTAAAGACCGTCAGCCCTTATTACGTCGGCATCCGACTCTGGCGCAATCCGCAGCCCAAAAAGGGGGAGGAGTATGGCGTGATGGTGATGGGCTTCCGTCCGCAAGACCCCGTATTCCTGCGAGAAGACATTCAGGCCAGCGCCCGTCAACTGCTCGTGCAGGAAAACGTGGTGCTGATTGACCGCCTGACGCGGCCGGAGTTCGGCCCGATGAACGGCCGGCGCTTTGGCGATGAAGATATCGGAGTCGAAACCGAAGTCATGCACCGGAGGGTCCGTTTGGTCGGGCATTTCCGCCTCGGCACCGGCTTTGCGTCGAACGGCGCTGTGCTGATGACCGATCGCGGATATGCGCGAGTCTCTCCGGGGCAATCGCTGAAAAACAATGTTTGCCTGGGGCTGATCAAGATTGAAAAAGGCGCTGACCCCGTGGAAGTCGCGGCTCGTCTGCGGGCGGCCCTTCCCGGCGGACGAACTCCCGACGTGGAGGTGCTCACCCGCGAGGAAGTGCTGGACATCGAGCGAAACCGCTGGGTGGGTCGAACGTCGTTCGGGCTGATATTCCAACTCGGGGTTGGCGTGGCGCTGTTCGTGGGGACGGCAATTATCTACCAGGTCCTCTCCGCCGACGTGACCAGCCTGATGCCCGAGTACGCGACGCTTAAAGCGATGGGATACGACAACACCTATTTGATGAAGGTCATCCTGCAACAAGCCGTCGTCCTTTCGCTGCTGGGCTTCTTGCCAGGGTGGGGAATCGCCCTGCTGCTCTACTATGTGACCAGCGAAGGAGCCGGCATTCCCATCCAGATGACGCAGCAGAATCTGCTGATGGTGCTGGTCCTCTCCGTGGCGATGTGCGCTCTCTCGGGACTGGGCGCGGCCCGCAAGACCTTTGACGCTGACCCGGCGGAGCTCTTCTGATGCTCTTTGGCGGCACACCTCTCGCCTGGAAAAACCTCACGCACGACCCGCGGCGGCTGGTGGTGGCGTGCGGCGGCGTGTCGTTCGCCGTGCTGCTGATGTACATGGAGTTGGGGTTTCTCAATGCCCTGCTCGACAGCAATGTGGAAATCATTCGCCGGGTGGAGGCGGACCTGATCATCGTCAACAAGGCCCGCTTCGCGCTCGTCGCGTCGGACCGCTTTCCGCTGCAGCGGCTGTACCAGGTGCGTGGCAAGGAAGGAGTGAGCGTCTATCCGCTCTATCTCGAATCGGCCGGCGCCGTGCTGCGGCGGCAAGGACAGAAGGGGTATTCCATCCGGGTCATCGCTTTCGATCTCGACCATCCGCTGCTAGAGCCAGAGTCCGTTGCGGCTCATAAAAACTCACTCCGCAGCCCCGGCATGGCGCTGGCCGACACCAAATCGCACCCCGATTACGGCATCCCAGCCGACGACGCATTGCTTCCCCAATACGAAGCCGAACTCACCGGCCAAAAGCTGCGGCTAGCAGGCAAATTCACGCTCTGCACCGATTTTGGCAACGACGGCAACCTGCTGATGAGCGAGCAAAACTTCGCTCGCTTCTTTCCGCTGCGCGGCGGTGGCAACGACCCGCTTTCCGTCGTTGACATCGGCATTGTGCAGGTCAAACCGGGTGCGGCTCTCTCGCTAGAGAATCTGAAAACTCAGCTCAAACAGGAATTACCGGGCGACGTAAATGTCTTCACCAAACAGGAGTTCATCGACCGCGAACGGCACTTTTGGAGCGTGAGCACGCCGGTGGGATATATCTTTTTGGTCGGCACGGTCATCGGCTTCGTGGTGGGCGTCATTATCTGCTATCAAATCATCCATGCCGATATTGCCGAGCATTTGCCCGAGTTCGCCACGCTCAAGGCGATGGGCTACAGCACGTTCTACTTCGTCTGGCTTGTCATCGGCGAGGGGCTATATCTTTCGCTCATCGGCTTTATACCGGGTGCGTTCTTAAGCTATGGCCTGTACATGCTGCTGGCGTATCGCACGGGCCTGCTCATGGAGTTCCGACCCGACGTTTCCGGCATCGTGCTGCTTTCCACGATTGTGATGTGCGTCTCCTCGGGCGTGTTTGCCCTGAGAAAGTTGTTGCTCACGGACCCTGCATCACTATTTTGAGGTAGGCCGCCAAAGTAGGCCGTCTTTCCAAGACGTGCCCGCGGTGGCCTAACCGAATCGAGTTATGAGACTTCCCCAAGAAATTGAGTCACCCTGGCACGTCTCGGAGAGACGGCCTACCTTATGACCGTCCCGCCCATTCATCCTGATTCCGAGGAAGTCGGCCACCGAGCGACTAACTCCACGCTGTTCTTGGACGACAAGGACCAGGCCCGCCGCACGCGCACGCTTCGCATCCGCAAGCTCAACTACCACTTCGGCAGCGGCGAACTGCGGAAGCAGATCCTCTTCAATAACCATCTGGACGTCTACCAGGGTGAAATCGTCATCATGACCGGACCCTCCGGCTCAGGCAAAACGACGCTGCTCACGCTCATCGGCACGCTGCGGACCGTGCAGGAAGGGAGCCTGCGAGTGCTCGGCCGCGAGTTGGCGGGTGCCGGCCCCGCAGAACTGGTGGCCATCCGCCGCGAGATGGGATTCATCTTCCAGCATCACAACTTGTTTGAATCGCTTACCGCCCAGGAAAACGTGCGGATGGCCCTGGAACTGTTTCCCATCGGTGCCAGCGAGCGGAACAAGCGGTCGTCCGAAATGCTCGACCGTCTGGGACTCGGCCACCGCACGACTTACAAACCGGGTTCGCTCTCCGGCGGGCAGAAGCAACGAGTGGCCATTGCCAGGGGCCTCGTTCACAAGCCCAAGATCATCCTCGCCGACGAGCCGACGGCAGCGCTCGATGAAAAGTCCGGGCGGGAGGTCGTCACGCTCTTTCAGCAATTGGCCCGCGAGGACGGCTGCACGATCCTGATGGTGACGCACGATAACCGTATCCTGGACGTGGCCGACCGGATTGTGAACATGGTGGACGGGCGAATCAAGTCGGACGTGCTGGTGCAGGAAGCCTCCGTCATCTGCGAATTCCTCCGCAAGATTCCGCAATTCGTCAGCCTCTCGCTGCCGTCGCTCAGCGAAATCGCCGACCGGATGCTCGTCGAGAACTATCCGCCGGGTGTCGACATCGTCCGCCAGGGTGAGCCGGCGGAAAAGTTCTACCTCATCCGCCACGGCGTGGTCGAAGTTCTCCGCACCGAAAAGGTCGATGGCCAAGAAACGACCAAGCACCTGGCCGAGCTGAAAGAGGGCGACTTCTTCGGCGAGACGGCCCTGCTCACCGGCGCGCCACGCAACGCCACCGTCCGCACTAGCAGCCGCGCCATACTCTACACCCTCGCCAAAGCCGACTTCGACGCCGCAGTGCAGGCCAGCGCGACGTTCAACGAGGAGCTGCAGAAGGCGCTCTTCGCGCGGCAATAGCTAATCGCAAGCTTAGCCCCAGCCCTCCAGGGCGGGGCGCCCCGTGGACGGGGCGGCTAAGCGATCCGGCAATGGTCCAGCATTTCCGCCGGGCTCATGATGTAGCTGGTGTAGAAGGGGCCGAATTCGGCGAAGCGGGCGCTGGCTTCGTCGAACCGCATGCGGTAGACGATGTCCTTCAGGAACTCCGGGTTGCGAGCCCAGAGGGTGACGCCCCATTCCCAGTCCTCGTAGCCGACGCCGACGGTGATGAGCTGGCTCACCTTGCCGGCGAAGGTCATGCCGCTTTTGGCATGCTCGGCCATCATCTTGTTCCGCTCAGCGTACGGCAGCAGGAACCAGTTTTCGCCGACTTTTCGCTTCTTGTTCATGGGATAAAAGCACATAGCCGGCCAGGCGGGAAAATCGGGCGTGAGCCGCTGCCGGTTCATGATGGGGAGGCGGTCGCCATAGGCCTTCATCTTGGCGGCGAAGGCGGGGCTCCCTTCGGTTTCACCTTCGTCCTTCAGCCGCTGGGAATACTGCTCGATGGTCGGGACGTATTCGGAGATTTCCGTGACGGAGATAAAGGAGTACGTGGGAATCAAAGCCGGGCCGAGAGTGCTCGCCAAAAGCTGCTGGTTGACGCCTTCAATTTTCAGCGGGCTGGCGTCCATCAGCATCAGGCCGAAATCCGCCTTGTTGCCGCTAACGACGCTGGTTTGTAAGCGAGCCGTCGCCTCCGGCCCTTGGGGATTGAGAATGGAGATCAGCTCCTCCCTTCCGGCCTTTAACTTGTCGGGCGAGAGCGAAGCAATCACGTCCCGATCAAAGCGGTAATACAGGTGGCTGCAATGCCAGCCCTGCAGCAGTTCCAGGCTCGGAGGAGGGGGCGGGCCAGCATCGGGGCGGGGGTGGGACATAGTTGTTGATGGGAATGGAAAGAACCACGAAGACTCGAAGACACGTAGTCAGCCTCAAAAACAACTGTCTCTTGCCTTTTTCGTGCCTTGGTGCCTTCGTGGTAAATGACTGGAAGGCGACAAGACTTAGACTACCCGATGGTCCGCACTTCTCCCAGGGACTCCGATTCTGCCGACGATGACGACTGCGTATTCTGCCCGATGCTGGTCTGCTCTTTCAGCCTCACTCGAAATTTGACCGACCCCTCAGCAGGCTGTAGGATTGCCTGAAGCAGAAGCCCCTTTGTCATTCTGCAATCTGCATTCTCCTTTCTGCCTTTCCCCCCATGGGCATCACCTACTTCAAACGCCTCCGGATGGAATACGACCTGTCCGGCCCGCTCTTTGAAGGGCCGCCGCTGGCGGATGGTTATGAGTTGCTCCCTTGGACCGACGATTTGCAGGCTGCCCACGCGGAGGTGAAGTACAAGTGCTTCCGCTTCGAGATTGACGCCAACGTCTTTCCCAACCTGGGGGCTCGCGACGGCTGTCGGCGGCTGATGGACGACATCGTTCACCGCGGGCGCTTCGTGCCGCAGGCAACCTGGCTTATGCAATTCTGGCCGCAGCACGCCCGCCGCCCGGAGATTTGCGGCACCATCCAGGGGATGGTGGAGGAAGCCGGCGACGGCCAGCGACTGGGGGCCGTGCAAAACGTCGGCGTGACCGACAGCCACCGCGGCCGCGGCCTGGGAACTTGCTTGCTCCACCGCTCGCTGCTCGGCTTCCGCGAAGCCGGCTACAGCCGCGTCTTCTTGGAAGTCACCGCCCAGAACAGCGGCGCGATCCGCCTCTATCTCCGCCTCGGCTTCCGGCAAACGAAGGTCGTCTTCAAAGCGGCGGAAGTGCTGGATGAAGAGTTGGCGTACGCCTAGGAGCGCTAGCTTCTTGCTTCCAGCCCCGTCAGCGTCCCGGTGCTGCTGCCGAACTTGTCGGCTTCGATCCCCATCCGCTGAAGCATGCTGACGAACAGGTTGCAGAGGGGCGGGTTCTTGTTTTCGTCGAAGGCCAGATGCTGGCCGTGCTTGAAGCCGCCGCCGGCGAGCAGGACCGGCATGTTCTTGACGCTGTGCTTGCTGGCGTCCGCCAGGTTGCTGCTGAAGAAGACGGTGGTCCGGTCGAGCAGGTTCTGGCCCTCTTCCTTGGTATCGCGGAGCTGCGCCAGGAAGGTGAGCAGCGTCTTCATCTTCTCGATTTCCAGCGTCCGGAGCTGGGAGATTTTCGCCGGCTCCTGGCCGTGGTGCGATAGATCATGGTGCCCCTGGTTGACGCCCGGAATCGGCGGCACGCTGCTGGTGCCCAGAAGCTGCAGCGTCACGAGCCGCGAGGAATCGGTCTGCAAGGCCAGGTGGATCAGGTCAAACCACAACCGCGTCTTGCCGATGAGGTCCGCGCCGTTCTGGATATTGACCGGAAGCTTGGCCTCGACCTTGGGCTTGGGCTTCTTCGACCAGGCTTCCGCCTGCGCCAGCCGCTGCTCGAGCTCGCGGACGCTGGTGAAATATTCGTCGAGCTTTTCGCGGTCCCCCGCTCCCAGGTCATTCTTCATCCTCTTGGCCTGATCCCGAACTGCGTCCAGCACGCTCTGCCCGTCAGCGAGTCGCCGGGCCTGGGCCTGGACCTCATCCGGGCGGCCTTCTAGAAACAGTTTGGCGAAGACGCTCGACGGCCAATCCTCCGTCGGCACCGGTGCACCGCTTTTCGTCCACGACAGGCCGGTCCCTTCGCAGGAAAGCGTCAATGTCGCAAACCGCGTCTGGCCAAAGAGATGGTCCGACGCAAGCTGGTCGAGCGAAATGCTGTTCTTAAAGCCGGCCCGCTGCTCCGGATGCGGGGCGGCAGTGAGGAAACTCTGGTTGGAATCATGGCTGGGACCGACGTCCGGATGGGATAGCCCGGAAATCACCGTGAAGTCATCGCGGAAATCCTTGACAACCTCAAGATACGGCGACAGCTCATAATCCCGTCCCGCCGTCTTGGGAAAGAAGTTCGCCGGATGCAGCCCCAGCGGCGTATTGATGCAGACCATGCGGCGAGGGACCGCAGCTACGGCAGCGCGAGCCGACTTAGGAGCCAGCGCGTCGAAGAGCGGGAGCGCCATGGCCACGCCGGCGGCGCGGAGAAATGTTCGGCGGTGGAGTTTCATGGTAAATGCCTTGTCGAACAATGATGTGCTTGCTCCCGACTGAGCGGCTTGAAGTCTGAGATGCGGATCGGTGACGCCAGCCATTGGTCCAAAATCGTCAACGAAGATCCGGAGTCTGGTTCATCCGACGACAGCGTCACGCGGACGGAGTCACCAAAAAGTTCACGATATTCAGCCGGAATCTCGATCGTCCCATTTCTGACGTCGGCCTCGAATTCAGCGGTACGCATCGCACATTCCTCTCGAAATGATGACATCTCCCACACTCTGGCGAGCGTGGCTACATTACTTATTCCGAAACAGGTCGCTCTGCACCACTTCGTGCAGGAGCGATCGAAAGCCATAATTGTTGTTCCGCACGCGGGCCACAATGGCTTCAATCTCCGGTCTATCAGTCCGCGTCGGTGCTCCGCCGGTGGAGTAGGCCAGCAGCTTCGTAGTCAATGCGCGGGCGAGCTGGTCCTTGTCGCGCAAGAGCAGTTGCTTGAACTGGTCGATGTTCTCGAACCGCTCGCCGTCGGCCAAGGCGTCGGAAGGGTCCACCTTCTTCCCCTTGTGATACGGCATCCGCCGGCCGTCCACGATGACGGCTTCCCCATTCCCGGTGACGCGATAATTGTCGCGCCAGCCGCCGATGCAGTCGAAGCTTTCCAGAGCGAAACCGGGGGGATCGATCTTGCGGTGGCAGACGCCGCAGGATTCCGTCGAGCGGTGCTTGGCCAATTGCTCGCGTATCGTCGTAGCGCCGCGAATATCCGGGTCAATCGCCGAAACGTTGTCTGGGGGCGGCGGCGGAGGGGTGCCCAGGATGCGGTCCAGGACCCAGGCCCCGCGCATCACCGGCGAAGTCGTGGTGCCGTTGGAAGTCACTTTCAGCACGCTGGCCATCGTCAACATGCCCCCCCGATGGCTCTCCGCCGGCAGCGGCGTCTTGTGAAACTCCCAGCCATCCACGCCAGGAATGCCGTAGTGTCTGGCCAGGCGGCCGTTGAGCATCGTGAAGTCGCAGGCGACGAAGTTGGTCAGGCTCAGGTCGTTCTTGAGGACTTCGTCGAAAAACAGCTCCGTCTCGCGGATCATCGAGACCTTCAGCAGGTGGTCGAATTCGGGGTACACGATGTGGCTCGGCTCGGTCGCGTCGATTTCGCGCAGGCCCAGCCACTGGCCGACAAAATTCTCCGTGAAGGCCGCCGACTTGGGGTCCGCGAGCAACCGCTCGACCTGCTGGCGGAGCACTTCGGGCTGGCTCAATTTCTGCTGCTCGGCGAGCGCGAATAGCGCCTCGTCGGGCACCGTGCTCCAGAGAAAGTAGGACAACCGGCACGCCAGGGCAAAGTCGTCGAGCTTCCCCGGCTTCTCGCGGAGAAAGAGAAACTCGGGCGAAATCAGCACCCCCTTCAGCGCCGCTCGCATGGCCAGTTCGAATGTGTATCCCGCATCGAGCTTCGCCTTGACGATGGCCACAAAGGGGGTCACGTCTTCCGCGGTCACGTTGCGGCGGAACGCCCGGCGGGTGAAGTTCGTGAGCACCTTCTGGGAATCGACGAGCGGATCGTCCGAAACCACTTCCACGCGGTCAGGATAGTTGTTGGTCCTGAAATTCTTTTGCGGCAGTTCGCCAAAGATGCGGCGATGACTTTCCGGCGGCCAGATTTCGTTGAGCGGGCCTTCGACCTCGATAAACTGGACTGCCAGCCCTGGCCCGTTCCAATATTCACCACCCACCATGTTCACGGTGTTGGCATGGGCCAATCCGTAGGGGAGCAGGTTAATGGTGGTTCGCGGCTCCATGTAGCGGACGAACTCAATCACGGTCGGTTTGTCGGGCGGGGCGTCGTAATAGCCGACGAGGCCGCTCTTGCCCGTCATCCGCGTGCCGCTGGCCGTCACCCGGAACGTGACCGGCTTGCCGTCGCTCTGAATGCTGGAAGCGGAGATGCGGAAGCGATAGTTGCCGGCGTCCGGCGGATAAAACGTGGTGATTCCGACGTTGTGCCATTCGGACGAGCAGAAACAGACCACCTCGCCGTCCTCCAGGAAGCGATAAACATTCTCGGTCGTCCCCCGGACCGGGTGTCCGTCCTTGAGACTGTATCGCTTATCGATTCTCGGCGGCGGCTGCGGGCGGTTGGCAATCGCCATGTTCAGCGCGCTGTCCGCCGCTTCGAGATACTTCTCCATCAGGAAAGACGACGTGTGATGGGCAGCGCCGGCGTTGTCAAAACCATCGGCCGCGCCATCCTGGGGCAACTGCTCTTTCAAATTGATTTTGATTCCTAGCAGATCGCAGAGAGTATTTTCGTATTCGGCCCGATTGAGCCGGCGGAGGACCACGCGCCCCTGAGCGGCGCGAGCGGCGGCTTCGGCGGCGGATATGCGCGGGGCCAGCCAGTCCGTGAGGGCCTGAACGTCCTTTTCCGGAGGACGCGGCTTTTCCTTGGGAGGCATTTCCCCCGCTTGAATGCGGCGCTGGATGTCCAGCCAAATTTTACGCTGGGCGTCATTCCCAAAGTCAGCGACCAACTTATCCAGGCGAAGTTCCCCCTTGGGCTTATCTCCGCTGTGACACTCCAGGCAATGTGCCTTCAGAAACTCACCCGCCGCGACTCCCTCGTCAGGCGCTGCCTTCTCCTCGGCAAGTACACCCCACGAAACGGCATGGAAAACGGCGATAGCCAGCAAGGGTAACCAAATCTTCGGTCGCATTTCTATTTCTTCCCCGTGGGCCTCATACGGATGTACCTGACCATGCAGCCAATCGGCGCGGTCTCTTCCACCGCCGGCTTGTTGCCCGCCAGAGCGGCGGCGACGGCGTCTTCGACATAATGTTTGGTGACTTTCTTCCCCTCCGGGCTGTCGTCAAGGTTCCCTTGATAGACCAGCTTGCGGTCCTTGCCGAAGACGAAGAACTCCGGCGTCCGCACCGCGCCAAAGTCGCGGACAATCTGCTGCGATGGATCGAGAAGGTAAGGAAAGCTGAACCCCTTTTCCTTGGCCTTCTTGACCAGCTCTTCCGGCGCATCCCCGGCGACTTTGGCCGGGCTGGGGCAGATGGCGACAAGAGCGCAATTCCCGTCCTTTGCAAACTTCTTGCCCAGTACCACCAGGCGATCCTCGACATCCTGGGCGTAGTCGCAACTGTTGCAAGTGAAAACGACGACCAGGACGTCCTTATCCTTGAAGTCGGCGAGCGAATGCTTTTTTCCGTCGATGCCCGGCACGTCCTTCCAGTCAGGCGCGGCATCGCCCGGAGACAGGACCGTGTTGTACTTGCCGCCGATCGCCACGTTGGCTAAACCAGAGAGCAACAAGAGCAATACAGAGAAGGACTTGAACTTCACGGAAGTTTCCTCGACTCGCCATGACTAGGGAACCCATTGCAAAGGTACATTATAGTGCCTTTTGCGGGCCGCCATGTCGATTTGGTGATGAAATCCTGAGCGAGTGACATTCCATGCAGCGAGTCCTGATTACCGCCTTTGAGCCCTTCGATCGCTGGAGCGAAAACTCCAGTTGGCTGGCGCTCCTGGAATTGACCCGCTCGCTGCCGGAGTCGCCGAAGGTCGTGACGCGGCGCTATCCCGTCGACTTCGCGCAGGCCAAAGAGCGGCTGAGCGAGGATCTGGCGGCGGACTACGATTTTGCCCTGCATCTGGGGCAATCGTCGCAGACTGGGCGCATCGAATTGGAGGCCATCGGGCTCAACATCGGCGGAGAGCCTTCGCAATCACCGGATGAGTTTCAGCCGCTCGTGGCCGGCGGACCAGCGGCCCATCGCACTTCCCTGCCGCTCGCCCGCTGGGCGGCCCTGCTGCGAGCAGACGGAATTCCCGCCCAGGTTTCGTATCACGCGGGAACGTATCTCTGCAACGCGGTCCTCTACCTGTCGCAACATCTCGCCGCCGAGCAGCGACTGAAAACGCGGAGCACCTTCATCCATCTGCCGCTCGCGCCGTCGCAAGTGCTGGGTGAAAAACAAGACTGGCCAACTCTACCCAGCGAGATGGGCGCGCGTGGCATTCGGCTTATTTTGAGCGAGCTTGATCGAGAGAAATGTCAGGGGACGGTTTAGCATCGTTTTTCGCCATTTGCACCCTTTCCAATTAATCTTGCACGCTCTTCGGACTTTCGCTAAAGTCCCCGCCGCTCGATTTCGATAACCGCTAGTTCGACTCTGCGCGACTTCCCGAAAAAATGGTCGCCGCGGCAGGCGCGGGCTAGTTGGGCGGAAGAATTTCTGGAATTTTTCGCGCCCCGCGGCAAACTGCTCTTGACGCCAGAGTCTCTTCGCGGGTATTTACCCGCCTCTCATCTACCCCCGTCTTGTCCAGGGTTGTGCCGATTTCGGAACTAGCTCCTCCGCTAGAGCGCGGCTGCTTTGCAAAAAGCTGGCGGGCTCGAGCGGATGGGAACACCAGCCGGGTAACAGGTTCGTTCGAACCACCGCGGCTTGTGGAACACTGCCAAGACCAATTCTGTTACAGGAGAATCGCTTTGAAAGCGAGCGTGCATTTGCTGACTGGGTGCGTAGCGCTGGGGCTGACGCTCCCGACGAGCTTATCCCGGGCCGCCGCGCCGTTGGCCGGCAGCCTGGCCGTTACCAACGCCTCCGTGGGGCAGTTTGGCGGCAAAAGTGAAACTCGACGCGAGGCAGATGATCTGCTCAAACGCGCCCGACTGGCCATGAAGGAAGGCAAGTTTGATCAGGCCGGCGACTTGATCGCCCAGGCCGACAAGCTGGGGGTGAAGTACAGCGCCCTCACCGACCGCTGGTCCGACACGCCGGAGAAACTCCGCAAGCTGCTGGCGAGCGAAAGGGGCAAGGCGGAGAATCCTCAGCGCCCCAGCTCACGCTATCCAACCACCGCGGGCAAGAACGAAGCTCAGCCGCGGGTTCCCGCCGGTCCGTTTAGCGGGCAGAACCCGGAAGGGGCCCTGGATCGGATCACGGACGAGTCCAAGAGCAAGGCCATGACCTTTGCGGATCAAGGCCGCAAGGCGCTCGCTCGCGGCGACGTGCCCGGGGCGAAGGCCTTCTATCAGCGGGCCATCGCCCATCAGGCCACTTTCGGCCCCAACGACTATTCGCCCCAGAAGCTCGGCGCGGAACTCTCCGCCGCGGGCATTGAAATCAGCCAGTTGCGGCCAGCCGGCATCGACCCGACACCAGGCTTCGGCCAGCGTCCGCCGGATGCGACGCCCGGCCCAGGAGATCAGATTCCTTCCTTCGGAACGGCGCGACTGCCGGCCGGCGGCGAAGAAGTCGTGAACCCCTATCAATTGGCGGCGGATAAAAATCCGCTGACCAGGCCCGCAGACGAGAGCATCTATGGTGCTCCTACCACACGCATTCCTGCTGCTGATGGTCCCGCGGCCACCGCCCGCCGCAATGGCAACTATAACGTCCAGCGAGCTTCCGGCTCTATCACCGATGACGGGCCGGAAAGCTATCCGGTCGCTCAGGGTGCCTACAACCCGGCCAGCGACAGTTCTCGCAACGCACCGGCGGCGTACTCGCAAGGTGAGGGTGCTTCGCGATTGACTCCTGTCGGTCCGGCGAGCCCTGGCGTGGCCCTCTATCAGGAAGGGATCAAGGCCCTGGAAGGCCGCGACCGCGCTGCGGCCCTGGCCAAGTTCAACCAGGCTTGGAAATACCAGGCGCAGCTCGACCCGGAAACCCGGCAGTTGCTCAAGGGCAAACTTCAGGATCTGAGCGGCCCGGTAGCGCGGCCGGCGGCGGCTGACGGGGTGCCGTCACCCCTGGAGCAGGTCAATTCCCAGCAGGAAGTCCTGCGGCAGAAGCTGGTGCGGGAAGTCTCCACCGAGCAGAAAGCCGCGGAAAAGCTGGCAATCACCGATCCCAAGGGGGCGCTCGATAACCTGAAAAAGGTTCGCGAAAGGATCACCGGTTCCGAGGTCGAGCCGGCCGCCCGCAAGCAATTGCTGACACTGGTCGACCGCAGCATCAATGAGCTGGCCAATTGGATCGAGGCCAACAAGGCCACGCTGGAGAACAAGGAGAATAACGACCAGATCCGTGGGGACGTTGCCCGCGATCGGGAATCCACCGTGGAAATGCAGAACAAGCTGGGTCAGCTCGTCGAGCAGTTCAACAAGCTGATTGATGAGCGGCGGTATGCGGAAGCGGAGATCATCGCCAAGCAGGCGAATGAAATCGCCCCGCAGAACCCGGTGACCACGCTGCTGGTCGAGAAATCCAAATTTGCCAAGCAAATCGCTTTCAACGAGGACACCAAGGCCGCGAAGGAAGCCGGCAACATGGGCGCTATGAACGGCTTGGAAGATGCATCCATACCGTGGAACGACTCAGAGAACATCAGGTACATGGATGTCACCAAGTGGGAGCAGATTTCCAAGATGCGCAGTCGCATGTTGGGCGATTTGCGAAAGCTCACTCCTCAGGAAATGGAAATCCAGAAGGCTCTCAACAAGCAAGTGGAATTGAAGTTCGACGGGCAGACTCTGTCGCAGGTGATGGACACGCTCAGCAAAATGACGGGCGTGAACATCCACCTCAACCAGAACGCCCTCCATTCGGAAGGGATCACCAGCGACACGCCCGTTTCGCTCAACCTGACGCAGCCCGTTTCGCTCAAGAGTGCGCTCACGCTCATTCTGGAGCCGATGCAACTGGGGTACGTCGTGCGGAACGAAGTTCTGGACGTGGTGAGCAAGAACTCGAAGGACGCCAACACTTATGCCCAGGTCTATTATGTGGCGGACCTGGTCATTCCGATTCCGAACTTCGTCCCCAGTTACAACATGGGCTTGCCGGGCGCTCTCCGCGAGAGCCTCAACTCCCTGGGATATGGCCCGGGCGGAATCGCGGCCGGAAGCATGGTCGCGGGCAGTGGTCAAACGGTGCCGCTAGGCGTGGCCACGAATGACCAAAACCAGGCTCCCCAGGCGGTGAATCCGCTGGTCCTGGCTCAGCAAGCCGGTGTCACTCAATCCCCCGGCGGGCGCAGTAACGTGCCGATTGGCGGTCCGGGCGGAATGGGCGGCGGCGTGATCGCCGACTTCGACTCCCTGATTGACCTGATCGTCACCACCATCGATCCCGATACGTGGGAAGACGTCGGCGGCCCGGGCTCGATTGCCGAGTTCGCCACCAACCTGAGCCTGGTCATCAGCCAGACGCAGGAAGTCCACGATAAAATCGACCGCCTGCTGGCACAGTTGCGGGAGATTCAGGACGAGCAGGTGACCATCGAGGTCCGGTTCATCACGCTCAGCGACCGGTTCTTCGAGCGGATCGGCATCGACTTCGATTTCCAAATCGATGACAACACCGGCCTCAATGCAATCGCCGATATCCTGATTCCCGCTCGCGGGGCGCGGGATGACGGTGGCCCGAGCGTGGCCTTCGGCCTCACCCCCAACGGCACTCCGACCCCCACCTTGGACCTGGAGTTCAAGCAGGGATCGTTCGGCTCGACGCGGCCGCAGTTCGGCAACTTCGATCCGAATACGGCGGCCACCTTCGGGTTTGCCATCCTCAGCGACATCGAGGCGTTCTTCCTCTTGGAAGCGGCCCAGGGCGACGACCGCACGAATGTGCTGCAAGCCCCCAAGGTGACGCTGTTCAACGGTCAGACGGCCTTCGTCTCCGATACCTCGCAGCGTCCGTTCGTGATCAGCGTCATCCCCGTCGTCGGCGACTTTGCCGCGGCTCACCAGCCGGTCATCGTCGTGCTCAACGAAGGGACTTCGCTGTCGGTGCAGGCGGTCATCTCGGCGGACCGGCGGTTCTGCCGCCTGACGCTGGTGCCATTCTTCAGCAAGATCGGCGACGTGGAAACCTTCACCTTCAACGGCAAGGTCACGACTAACACCGGCACGACGGTGCAGGATCCGACCGATGCGAAGAAGACGGTGACTCAGGGTTCAACGCGGACAGTGGAAGGCACCACGGTGCAACTCCCGACATTCGCCTTCACCTCGGTCATCACCACGGTCAGCGTGCCGGACGGCGGAACCGTACTGCTGGGCGGCATCAAGCGGCTCCGCGAAGGCCGCAACGAGCGTGGCGTGCCGATGCTCTCCAAGGTTCCCTATATCAGCCGCCTGTTCCGCAACGTCGGCATCGGGCGTGATGCTCAGAGCCTGATGATGATGGTCACGCCCCGCATCATCATCCAGAAGGAAGAGGAAGCCAAGCTCGGCCTGAATACGGACACGCAGTAGTTGGCAGAATGAGATCGCTTCGAGGCAGAGCATTCGCTCTGCCCGCCGAAGGCCGCCGCAAGTCTCTCCCCCCTGACTTGCGGCGGCTTTCCTTTTGCGCCCGCGAATCTGCCGAGAATTCCCTCCCTTCCTCTCCGCTTTCAGGTGGTAGAATTCCAGCAGATGCCAATTCGTCGTCTTAGGACCACTTGGGAGCCCGCATGAAATCTTACGAAGCGACCCGGCTCTACTTTGAACGTGCCGCGGAGCGGCTGGAGCTGGATGAGAGCATGCGGAAGCTGCTGCTGACCCCGAAGCGGGAGGTGCAGGTGCAGATTCCGGTGGAAATGGATAACGGCAAGATTGAGACCCTCGTCGGCTTTCGCGTGCAGCACGACGCTTCGCGGGGGCCGATGAAGGGGGGGCTGCGGTATCATCCCGAGGTGGACCTGGACGAAGTGCGGGCGCTGGCAACGCTGATGACTTGGAAGACGGCCGTGGTGGACATTCCCTACGGCGGGGCGAAGGGGGGAATCGCCATCGACCCCCGCAAGCACAGCGTGAAGGAGCTGGAGCACATCACGCGAAAGTTCGTGGACCAGATTCACGACATCATCGGGCCCGACAAGGACATTCCCGCGCCCGACGTGGGCACTTCATCGCGCGAGATGGCCTGGATTCGCAACCAGTACGAAAAGTACCACGGCTTCAACCCCGCCTGCGTCACCGGCAAGCCGGTGGAGCATTATGGGGCGGAAGGGCGCGAGGAAGCGACCGGCCGCGGCGTCGGCATCCTCGCCTACAAGCTCCTCGGCAACCTCGGCCGCAAGCCCAAGGAAACGACTGTCTCTTTGCAGGGATTCGGCAACGTCGGCTCGCACGCGGCCAAGTTCCTGCATGAAAGCGAGTACAAGATCGTGGCGGTCGGCGACCAGAGCGGCGGCTATTACAAGCAGGAAGGGCTCGATATTCCCAAGATGCTCCGCCATTCGCTGGATAACCAGGGGCTGCTGGCGGGCTTTCAAGATGCCGAGCGAATCAGCAATGACCAATTGCTGGAGCTCGACGTCAACCTGCTGATCCCCGCGGCCCTCGGCGGCGTCATCACGAAGAAAAACGCCGCTCGGATCAAGGCCCCGCTCATCATTGAAGCGGCGAACGGCCCGATTGACCCCGACGCGGACGAAATCCTCTGGGAACGGGGGACCAAAATCCTGCCCGACATCCTGGCCAACGCTGGCGGCGTGACCGTGAGCTATTTTGAGTGGGTGCAGAATCTGCAATACTACAAATGGCCCCTCAACCGCGTGCGGCAGGAGCTGGAGCACATCCTCTCCCGGGCCTTCGAGCGGGTCTGGGAAGAAGCCAAACTGCACCGCATCAGCCTCCGCACCGCCGCCTACATGATCGCCATCGGGCGCGTGCATCGGGCGGCGAAATTGGCGGGAGTGGGGTGAATGTCGGCTGGAACCTGTTCAAATCCGTGCCGAACGAGAATTCTTCGGAGGTAGCTTGCGCCGGCTCTTGGCCGCGGCAGCTTTCTTTGGCGGCATCTCCATCACCATCGAATTGACGCTGACCAGGCCCGCTTGATGAAACAGAGCTTCATCAATGGCGGTCGGGTAAGCGCCGATGCCGTGTGTTCTTTTGGAACCTCGTAGTGAGTTTTGGGCAAGTGACTGCAAACGTTCCTGCGTCCCCACAGGATGGACCTCCAACTGAGACATTTGGAACTCGCCGAAGGTGAGCAGAATCATCGAGCCGCTGCTGAGCAGGATACGGTGGACAAACAACCGCCCAGAAACGTCTACTTCGTCGTAGAGCCAGCGCACAAGGTTGGCTGAAAAACAGCGGGCCTGTAGCGGCCTGCTCACCTGCACCTGCCGCAGATTCTGATAGCGGAGAACGTAGAGCAAGTTCCGCTTGCGGACCCATAAAATGGTCTCGTCGTCGCCTTTCAGCAAGTTAAGCACTTCCCCATCATGCAGGCAGACCTGTTCCGCCAGTTCGCTGAGCGCCGCTGGAAGCCGCGTGCGAATTGCCGCCAGTCGCTGCTGGTACTTTTCCTGGGCCTTGTCCCAGGCTGCATCGGCTGCGTCCGCGATCTCCAGGTCCGTGGAGTTGAACCGTTGGTAGAGCGCGGGAGTGAAATATTTCATGTTTGGGTTCAATCAGCTTTGGAGAGAATTTCCTGCCTATGGGGATCGGTCACAGGATAGCATGTATTGGTTCTCAGCCAATCTTCCAAGCTCCCATTGCCGTTTGACTTTGCGAAGTCACGCTCTGTTTCGGAAATTCCAACTAATTGCAGAAACTCCGCGACCCCGCTTTCCTGCTCGAATTGACGTGAAAAAAGTGGGGGGTCAACCAGAATTCCAAATTCAAGGCGACTCGTGTGAAAATCAATAGGACTGCCAAAGGGGACACGACAGCCAGAGCCCAATGCGCCGTGACCTGGATACTTTCCAACGCATAACCCGATCTGATAGACCATGAGTTGGTGAAGTCGATGGATCGGCCAATCTGCACAATTGAGTGCTTCTAATGTGATTTCACATCCGAACCCTGACACATTTGCCGCATCTGGTTTGTCGTCGAACCAGGCGTTTGATAGTCCGGAAGATACATATAGCCAACTCGACCTCTGTTTCGTAGGAGAGAAACGAAACACGCCGCAAGTTGCCCAGCGTGGGTCAGATAACTGGCCCGTTTCAAGTCGTTGCCAGGGAATCGTGAAAATCCCTTCGAATTCGGATCCGAAAAGTTGCGGATAAAGTACTTCCTCGCGATGTTTCCAGATTCGTTCAAACCAATCGTCGGATTCGCTCATTTCGGCGTCCTATTTACTTTCCGCTAAATACCACGCTCCATCGCACCATCCCCCTTCATCACCCACGGCTCCCACAGCAGCACGACCTGGCTGACCGTGATGTCCGCTTTCTTCGGCTGGATGGCGAGTTCTTCGAGCTGAAGCTGGTCGGCGTCGAAGCCGGACTGGATTTTCTCGGCTTCGGCTTTGAATTCGGCGTCAAGGGCGGCGAAGCGTTCTCGGTACGCCTCCACGGTCTCGCCCGCCTGAGAGACGTCCTGCTGCTCCCGGAAGATGCGGCCGGCGCTCTTCATAGTGCTGGTGGCGCGGGTCACGTTCGTGACGCTGGTGAGTCTGCGCCCCATGAGTGCGCCCAGCACCGTGGAGCCGAAAGAGAGGGCGGTCCCGAGCATCTGCTGAGTGGACTGCGATTTTTCTTTGGCCACGCGGGCCTCGGCCTTGCGGATTTGCTCGCTCAGCGTGGTCATTTTGGGGGCATACTTCTGCCGTAACTTCTCCAGTTGCACATCCCGCGTTTCGCGGCCAGACTGTGACAAGCGAACGCGAAAATCCGCTTCGCTTTCGCCGGCCTGGGAAACCTGTTTGAGTGCCGCGCACTTCCACAGTTGCTGTTTTTGGCTGCGGTAGAGATGGTCCTTGAGCGCCGTGGCGAGAGCTGCGTATTTCTTGGGTCGGGAGAGTTCCGCGGGGAGAGCGGAAAACTGGGCTCCCGCAGCCGGCGCGGATTCCAGTTCCGGTGGGTCATCTTCAGATACTTCGCCAGTGGTCCAAATGTCGGGAGGAACTTCGACATCCACCGGCGCGAGCAGCGAAAGGGATTTCCACACATCCACGCCGCTGGCGGCCTGGGCGAAATGAACCTTAGCCATTCCAAGGAGCGCGGGGCGATAGACGAGTTTTCCGCCCGTGGGAATGGCCGCGCGAAGCGGTGAAAATCGCTCGGTGATTTCGGGCGGAAGGACAGGGCGGTCCTGGGATAATGTGCCGGAATCACGCCCACGCAAAGCCGTGGGCGTGCCATCCAGTGAAGACGCACTTGCCGCGCCAGCCGCCGCCTTTCGCTCCTTCATCAGGGCGGCAATTTGTTCCCGCGTCAACGGCCCGCGAAGGTACGACATGGCCCAGCGGCTTTGCAGGACGATGGGCTGGTCCTCATGCACGTTGTGCATCAGGAAGACTCGCTTACCAAGGCCGGAGAGAATCTGCTCCATCTTCGCCCGGTCAAAGACGGCACCGGCTTGAGTGCTGGCTCCTTCCAAGCCGTCGAGAACCCGCATTTTGTCCCGCTCGGTTTGCAAGCGGCCGAGGAGCCAGGTGCCGCAGTTGGCGAGTCCCTTGTAATCCAGATCCACGGGGTTCTGCGTTGCCAGCACGACGCCCAGGCCAAAGGCCCGCGCTTGCTTGAGCAGCGTGAGCATGGGGGTCTTGCTGGGAGGGTTCTTGCTCGGCGGAAAATAGCCGAAGACCTCGTCCATATAGAGAATGGCCCGCAGGCTGGACGTGCCCGATTGGTTTCGCATCCAGGCGATGGTTTCACTGAGCAGAATCGTCACGAAGAACATCCGCTCCGCGTCCGAAAGGTGGGCGATGGAAAGGACCGACAGGCGCGGCTTCCCTTCGGGGGTGTAGAGGAGCCGCTGAATGTCGAGCGATTCCCCTTCCAGCCAAGCGGAGAAACCGGGGGACGCGAGCAGGTTGTTGAGCTGCATGGAGAGCTCAAACCGTTCCTTGGCCGGGAAGAAGCTTTCCAGGTCCATCACGCCGACCCTGTCAAAGCCGGGCGATTGAATGGCGCGGATGAGGCCGGGCAAATCGAGGTCTTTTCCCTCGCTCCACGTTCTTTCCAGGATGCTGGAGAGCAGAATTTGCTCGCGGCTGCGGAGGGGGTCGGCTTCGATGCCCAGCAGGCCGAGCAAGCTAGCGGACGCGGCGGAGATGGTTTCGCGGAAGGCCTCGGGGTTATCCCGCGTGGACAGCGGCGGCGCGGTGAAGGAGCGAAGCACGGTCAACGGCAGGCCGGCACTACTGCCGGGGGTGTAGATGGCGACATCCGCCGCTTCTCGGAGACGGGCGATTCGCTCCGGTTGCTGTCCCCAGTCGGCTAGCCCCTGCTTCCATTCCGCGGCCACAACCTTCGCCTGCTCCTCTGGCGTGCAGCCCGCTCGCGTGGCCTCTGCCGGGTCGATGTAGGGCGCAAAGTCCTCGGGCCGAAGCTCTGGGAAAGTGAGCAGCAGATTTCCCAGGTCTCCTTTGGGGTCGATGATGATGGCCGGGATGCCATCAATCGCGGCCTCTTCCAGCAGGGCCAGGCAAAGTCCCGTCTTGCCGCTGCCGGTCATGCCGACGCAGAGGGCGTGCGTCGTGAGGTCTTTCGAGTCATAGAGAACCAGGTCTTCTTTCGGCTTGCCGGCGGAAAGGTCGAACTCGCGGCCCAGATAGAAGACACCGAGCTTTTCGTAGTCTTGCATGGGAGGTCAAGCCGTGAGAAATGAGATGATTGGCAGCGATTACCGCCGCTTGAACGGTCGAGCGAGAGCTGGCCAATCCACTATCGTATCCAATTCGAGCGCGTTGTGCCGCAGCCGGGCCAGCAGCGGGGCGGAAGCGCGGCAAGCGAGTTCGGCGGGATTGCTCTGGACGCTGGGGTCGAGCGCATCCGGCGGCAGCAGGTCGGAGAGCACGATGCTGGCGACTTTCAGATCATAAGCCTGTGCCGAGAGAAGTGTTTGCAGCGTCTGGTTGATTGTGCCGATGCGATTGGGGGCGACCACGACGAGAGGAAAGCCGAAGGCGCGGGCGAGGTCGGCGACGTACTTCTTTTCCCCTAGCGGCGACAGCAAACCGCCGGCCCCTTCCACCAGCACGATGTCGCTCCGCTCCAGCCAGTAGTCGATGCCCTTCCGCAGAAGCTTCTCGTCGAGCTGCTTTCCTTCCGCCTCCGCTGCGAGATGCGGAGCGAGCGGCGCGGCGAAGAGTTGCGGGCAAACGCGGCTCAAGGAGCCAGGACGGCCGGCAGCTTCCCAAAGCTGGACGGCGTCCTCCGAGACAAGGTGTTTTCCCACCCGCATACAGCCGCTGGCAGCCGGTTTATAGACGCCGACCCTCATGCCGATTTTCAATAACCCACGGGCAATCGCGGCAGCGACGCAGGTCTTGCCGACCCCCGTATCGGTGCCGGTGATGAACAGGCCGAGCGTGGATTTCCGACTTTTTTTTGGCGATTTCACGGCCTCTCACGTTAGCTGCGCCCGCAAAACCGTACCAGCCCGGCTGACAAAACGGCAAGGATTGGGCGGCAACGTCTTGAGTTTCAATTCGCCCTGACTAGTGTGGAATGGAGAGCGGCATATTGACCCAGCCGCCAACGCAACGAGGAACACATCATGACCGGCAACACGAAATGGCTTCTGGCCGCGGCTTTCGCGGCGATTCTCCTCCCCGCCGCCGCCCAGGCGCAGTACCCCTACGGTGGTATGGGCTACGGAGGCTGGGGGCAGGCGAACTACGGACAAGGAGTCTATCAGGGCTCGAATTATCGCCCCCCGTATTTCGCGCTTCATCCGCCCGTCTACTACAGCCACGAAATCATTCGTCGCCCGATGGGGGCAAGCCCGTTCGCCTATCCGAGTTGGTACTCGCCGTCGCCGCATCACGGCATGGCCGCGGCCCGGCAACAGGCCCCGCAGCCGATGCTCGTCGAAAATCCCTACGTGAAGGCCAAGGCACCCGCCAATGCCTCCATCGAGCAGCCGGTCGGCGTTGAAGTTACGAACCCGTTCGTCGCCGGGAAATAGGCAAAGTAGGGTGCATGAGCGCAAGCGAAATGCACGCGTAAACACACTGGCGATTGGGTTCGATTCTTGCGCGAGGGGACATCCCTCACGCGTGCATTTCGTGTTACTCATGCACCCTACGAGCTACCCCAAAATCCCACGCTCTTCCAGCAGCCGCAGAATCCGCTCCACACATTCCTCGACCCCCAGTTTGTCGGTGGCGAGGACCAGGTCCGGTTGAACGGGCGGTTCGTAAGGAGCACTGACTCCGGGGAAGAGCGTGAGCTCGCCGCGGTCGGCTTGGGGATAGTGGCCATCCACGTCCCGCTGGCGGCAGACCTCGATGGGAGCGCTTAGGTGAACGACCAGGAATCGCTCGCGGCCGACGACTTCGCCGGCTTTCTGGCGAATGGCTTCCTCCGGGGCAACGAAGGCGGCCAGGCAGAGGACGCCGGCGTCGTTGAAGAGTCGGGCGACTTCCGCGGAGCGGCGGAGGTTTTCGCTCCGGTCCTCATTCGTGAATCCGAGGTCTTTATTAATCGTGCGGCGCAAATTCTGGCCATCCAGCACGACGGCTGCACGCCCCATGTCAAACAGCCGCCGCTCCAGCGCATAAGCGGTGGTCGTCTTTCCCGCGCCGGTTAGTCCGGTGAGCAGAACCGTGGCCGGCTTCTGGCCGAAGCGGGCCGTGCGCTCCTCGGCGGAGACGTTGCTCTTCTCGCCGTGCAGGCCGGCAGCGGCGGCATCGTCCCAGTGGTCGCGGCGGCCTTCCGCGGCGCGGTCCAGTATCATTCCCGCGCCGAGCGTGGCGTTGGTCAGCCGGTCGATAATGATGAACGCCCCGGTGCCGCGGTTGCGGCGATAGGCGTCAAACGCAATCGGCTGCGTGAGCGTCACGCTGCACCGGCCGATTTCATTCAGGCCCAGCGTGGGGGCGTCCTTGCGATGGAGCGTGTTCACGTCCACCTGGTAACGCATGGTGCTGATGGCCCCCGGCGCTACCTTCGTGGTCTGCTTGAACCAGTACGATTTGCCCGGCACCATCGGCTCTTCATTCATCCAGACGATCATCGCGTCGAACTTCTGATCCACTCGCGGCACGTTGCCGGGGCGGACGATCATGTCGCCGCGGCTGATGTCGATTTCATCTTCGAGCGTGAGGGTGATCGCCTGCGGAGCATACGCTTCGGCCAGTTCGCCGTCATACGTCACGATGCTCTTCACGCGGCTCTTCTTGCGCGACGGCAGAGCCATGATCTCGTCCCCCTTGCGGACGATGCCCGACGCGATCGTCCCGCAAAAACCGCGGAAATCCAGATTGGGCCGCAGGACGTACTGCACGGGAAAGCGAAAATCCTCCAGGTTGCGATCCGAGCCGATGTAGACATTCTCCAGCAGATGCATCAGCGGCGAGCCTTCGTACCATGGCGTGTTGGCACTGGCCGTCACAAGATTGTCGCCGAGCAGGGCCGAGATGGGCAAAAAGTGAACGTCCGGCAGTTCCAGGCGGGCGGAGAAATCGGTGTAGTCTCGCTTGATGTTCTCAAAAACTTCCTGGCTGAAGCCGACGAGGTCCATCTTGTTGACCGCGACGATGACGTGCTTGATGCCCAGCAGTGACACGATGAAGCTATGCCGCCGGGTTTGCGTGAGAACCCCCTGCCGGGCGTCGATCAGGACGATGGCCAGGTCTGCGGAGGAGGCCCCGGTGGCCATGTTGCGGGTGTATTGCTCGTGTCCCGGCGTATCGGCAATGATGAACTTGCGTTTCTCAGTCGAGAAATAGCGGTAGGCGACGTCAATCGTGATCCCCTGTGTGATCTCGTCCTGCAAGCCTTCGATGAGCATGGCGAAATCAATCCCGCCGCCGGTCGTGCCGTGCTTCTCGGAAATCTTCTCGGCAGCCGCCAGATGGTCCTGAAAGACCATTTTCGATTCGAACAGCAGCCGGCCAATCAGCGTGCTCTTGCCGTCGTCCACGCTGCCGCAGGTGATGAAGCGGAGCAGCTCCTTCCGCTCATGCTGGGCGAGGTAGGCGTTGATGTCGGTGGCGATGAGAGCCGACTTATGGGACATTCGGAGTCTCAATCCTTGATTGGCGATTCGATTTGTAAATCCGACGAACCTGCATTAGCCGGCGGTCTGGTGCAAGAGTTCGGCCAGGTCATCCAATTCGGAACTCTCGGCCGCGGCTACTCGAGAAAAAAAATCTGCCGTGACCAGCGAAGCCTCGATAGGCAGGTCTCGATAGAGAACATTTGCGCGATAAATGCGCCGCCTGGCAGGCCGCGGCGCTCCAGGAGAGGGAAAGTGGCCATACACCGTGACGACGACGGACACCACATCGATGCGCGGCTGAGCGGCCAGAATACGAACAATCTCCAGGGCGTCCCCTCTTGCCTCTTCGAGAAGTTCCTGATGCGGAATATTCGCCATGCCGACATCGTAGTGACAATTGACGAACAAGTGGTCCCCAGGATGACTTGAGTTTGGCGGGGCGGGGATGGGGGTGGCGTCAATCGCGACAATCCGCTTTTGGTCGACCAAATCCGCAAGTGTAGTCTTCATCGCACGTCCCTTATCCAACGCCGCAGGGTTAACCGACATCGACTCTACATTTTACCATGATGGGCAAATCAATGCTGAATTCTTCGAGTCCAAAGAAGCTGAATGCCCCGCGGGAAGTGAATGCGAACGCAGGCGCACCGCTAACTCGCATGACCATTGCTCCGCCAGGCTGACCCGCGGAGGCAATTTCGCCAATCGCGGCCTGAACCTGCGGTAGCGTGTATTTGCAAATGTCCCCGAAACGGAACCAATAGGATCGCGGTCCTGTGCAGGGATTGATGACGTCACGATCGCAACTTCCGAAATTCACGAGGTCATCGCTCTCGACGCGCTCTCCTGCGGCATCAACCGAGTCTTGAATGGTTCGAGCCATGAATCTTTCATTGGCAATGTTGTACGTCCGTTCGCTTCATCACTTTCCTAGAAGTAGCCTTCTTTTTTTTTCTTCTCCATCGACCCCGCTTCGTCGCTGTCAATCAGCCGGCCTTGCCGCTCGGAGAACGTTGTCAGCAGCATCTCCTGGATGATTTCCGGCAGCGTGGTGGCGGTGGAATCGACCGCGCCAGAGAGTGGGTAGCAGCCGAGGGTGCGGAAGCGGACCATCCGCATTTCGGGCTGTTCGCCGGGCTTCATGGGAAGGCGGTCGTCGTCGACCATGATCATGGTGCCGTCGCGCCAGACGATGGGGCGCTCCTTGGCAAAGTACAGGGAGACGAGCGGAATGTTCTCCAGGTGGATGTACTGCCAGACGTCGAGCTCCGTCCAGTTGGAGAGCGGGAAGACACGGATGCTTTCCCCTTTGCGGACCTTGGTGTTGAACAGGTTCCAGAGCTCCGGCCGCTGATTCTTGGGATCCCAGCGATGGAATTCGTCCCGGAACGAAAACACTCGCTCCTTGGCTCGCGATTTTTCCTCGTCGCGGCGGGCGCCACCGAAGGCGGCATCGAATTGGTATTTGTTGAGCGCCTGTTTCAGCCCCTCCGTCTTCATCACGTCCGTATGCACCTTGCTGCCGTGGGTTATGGGGCTGATCCCCTGCTTCAGTCCTTCCTCGTTGACGTGAACAATGAGTTTCAAGCCGAGCTGCTGGACAATGTAATTGTCGCGAAAGGCATACATTTCCCGGAATTTCCAGGTTGTGTTGATATGCATCAGCGGGAACGGCGGCTTGGCGGGGTGGAAGGCCTTGAAGGCCAAGTGAACCATTACCGCGGAGTCCTTGCCGATGCTGTAGAGCATCACCGGATTTTCAAACTCGGCCACCACCTCGCGGATGATATGGATGCTCTCGGCTTCCAGTTGCTTGAGGTGGGTGAGGGAGTAGCCGGGCATGAAGCGGGGGCGGGCTGGGGAATAGGGGTCGGGGCGGAGAAAAGCCAGTATAGTAGTTGGGGCGAAAACGCTCAACGGCGTCTCAGCGCTACGGTCAACGCAGATGCACCTGACACGCATCCCCCTCACACGCTTCCCCCATCTTTCCCGCGATTTTGTAGCGGCGGATGGCGACTTGGCGGTAAAGCCACTGCCAAACGGGGAGCGAAAATGGAATGTGGAGCAGCGGCGCGAGCAGGTACAGGCCAGGGAGACGGCGGGTGAGATACCGGAAGGCGGCGGCTCCGGCGTAGTGGGTGCCGCCGGGGGTGACGACGTACATCTGCTTCATCATGTCGTCGTAAGATAGCCGCGGATAACGCTTTGCAATGTCAGGATCGTGCAGCGAAAGGAACGCCAGCCGCCCTTTACCGTCCCAGCGGGCCAGCTTTTGCACCTGATCCGTGCAGAAGCGACAGTGGCCGTCGTAGATCACCACGTCGGCGGCTGGATGTTCGACAGGGGTGGGAAGTGTCATGTTTGTAATCTCAAGCTTAGCCACCGCCTCCAGGCGGTGTCTCCCCGCGTGGACGCGGGGGCTAAGCATCCTACCGCAGTCCGAGAATGTCCATAACCTCAACAATTCCAAGCCGCTACCGATTTTCTTCGGAAAATGCGCTATAATGGGGCGACTCTTGAAACGAATGACTCTATTAGGGAGCCTCGCTGAAGGAAGGCTTGTATTTCAGAAAGACAAGGGACACGGCCATGGACGTTTTGCAACTGCAAGTGCGGCGGGCTCGGCGGCGTTTGGTGCTGGAGCAATTCATTGCCATTGCCACCTGGTCCCTCTTCGTCACGCTGCTGGTGGCGGTGGTCGGCGTGGCCATTCCCAAAATCTGGGTTCTCGCGGTCGATAGCCAGACTTGGATGTGGAGCTGGGTCGGCGGCGCGATGGGCGCGGGCGTGTTGACGGCGATGATTTGGACCTTCTGCGTCCGCCGCAGCGCCCTCGAAGCTGCCATTGAAATCGACCGGCGGTTCGGCCTGAAGGAACGCGTCTCTAGCACGCTGGCTTTGGGACCGGAAGAGCGCGATACCGAAATCGGCAAGGCGCTCGTCACCGACACTGCCCGCCGCGTGGAGCGGATTGACGTGAAAGATAAATTCCGTCTCTCGCCCAGTTGGCGCAACGCCCTGCCGCTGCTCCCGGCAGCGATCGTCGCTCTGCTCGCCATTCTGCCTAATGCCGTCATGAAGAAGACGGAAGCATCCACGGAAATCACCCAGGCCCAGCAGAACGCGATGAAGAAGAAGCTCGTCCTGATGCAGCAGCAGATCATGCAGCAGCAGGCGGAGAAGAAGGGGGACGATGCGAACCTGAAGGACGGGGAATTCAAGCAGGAGCTGGCGAAAAAGCTCGGCGAATTGGCGAACAAAGAGAATGTTGAACGCAAAGACTCATTAATCAAGATCAACGACCTGGCCAAGGAAATCGAAAAGAAGAAGAAAGAATTCGGCGGGGCGGAGGACTTGAAAAAGGAGCTTGGCAAGCTGAAGCAAATTGAAAAAGGCCCGGCTGACAAGTTCGCGGAAGCCCTCAAGGAAGGGGATCTCGGCAAGGCCCAGGAAGAGTTGAAGAAGCTGGTGGAAGCGGCCAAGAAGGGGGAGCTGAAGGAAGAGGACAAGAAGGCCCTCGCCAAGCAACTGGAAAAAATCAAGGAACAGATCGAGCAGAAAAAGGCGCAGCGGGACCAGGTGAAGAAGGAACTGGAGGAAGAGGTCAAGCAGAAGATGGCTGCCGGCGACCAAGAGGGGGCGGAAAAGGCCCAGCAGAAGCTCGATGAAATGAAGCAAAAAGAGCAGCAAGCCCAGCAGAAGATGGACCAGATGGCCCAGAAGCTCGGCGAATGCGCCAAGTGCATGAAGGAAGGTGGCGCGCAAGGGGACCAGAAAGCTGCCCAAAAGATGGACCAGCTCGCCAAGGATCTGAAGGATCTGGAACAGGAGCTCAAGGAAGTGGAAAACCTGGACGAAATGCTCGACCAGCTTGCCGACGCGAAAGAAGCCATGCAGGGTGACGGTGAAGACGGCAAGAAGGGACAGCAGGACGGCGATGGAGACGGGGAAGACGGGAAGGACGGCAAGGAAGGGGACAAGCCCGGCAAAGGCAAAACCGGCAAAGGCCGCGGCCAGGGCGAGCGCGATGAGGAAGAGAACAAGACCAGCTTCTATGAATCGCGGGTCGCTGCCGAAGCCGACAAGAAAGGCCGGTCCGTGAAAATTGGCGATGCCGGAGGCAAGAACGTCAAAGGCAAGACCAGCATCGAGCTTCGCCAGGAGATTACAAAGAACCTCGGCAAAGATCCCGACGCTCAGGACGAAACCGCCCTCCCCCGCGAGCAGCGCGAGCACTCCAAGCAGTACTTTGAGAAGTTCCGCAAGGGAGACGTGGGCACTCTGACCGAAGAACCGGCAACGAAGTAGCTTTTTCCCCCTCTCCCCGTGGGAGAGGGCCGGGGTGAGGGTCTAGCATCGACTCTCCGGGTGCCACGCCCACGCCTTTGCGTGGGCGTGTTTGCAGTTGCCAGCGGCGCAATTCTTGGCGCGCTTGCTATTCTCGCCAGCACCGCAGTGCCATAATCCGAGGCACGTCTTTCTCGTCCCCGTCTGATACTGCCTGGGGGTTCCTGCCCATGCCCGCTTCGAGCGACCGCAATTTGCTGTTTGGCATCCTGGCCTTGCAGATGGATTTCATCACCCGCGAGCAGCTCGTGGCAGGGATGCAGGCCTGGGTGCTGGCCAAGGACGTTGCGCTGGCCGAGCACCTCGTGCAAGCAGGTGCCATGAAGCCGGCCAACCGGCAGCTTCTCGAGCCGCTGGTGGAGGCGCATATCCGCCAGCATGGCGACGACCCGCAGCAGAGCCTGGCGTCGATCAGCTCCTTGGATGCGCTGCGAAACGAACTGGCCGGACTTGGTGACCAGCAGATTGACGCCTCCATGGCGAACATTCCCGCTGGCAACAAGTCGGCCAAAGAAGCCGATCCTTACGCCACCATCTCCGTCGGCGCCGCCAGCTCGCAGGGGATGCGGTTTCGCATCCTGCGGCCCCACGCGGAAGGGGGCCTGGGGCGTGTCTCGGTCGCTCTCGACGGCGAGCTCGGCCGTGAAGTCGCCCTCAAGGAGATCAAGCCCGAGCGGGCCGACGATCCCGACAGCCGCGGTCGCTTCGTGCGCGAGGCGGAAATCACCGGCGGCCTGGAGCACCCCGGCATCGTCCCGGTCTACGGCCTGGGCGCGTACCCCGACGGCCGCCCCTTCTACGCCATGCGCTTCATCCGCGGCAAGAGTCTCAAAGAAGCCATCGAGAAGTTCCACGGTGGGGTAGGCTTCCAGCCTGCCCAGAAAAAACTCTCCCCCACCGAAGAAAACCTCGAGCTTCGCAAGCTCCTCCAGCGCCTCATCGACGTCTGCGAAGCCATGGACTACGCCCACAGCCGCGGCGTGCTGCATCGCGACCTCAAGCCCGGCAACATCATGCTCGGCAAATACGGCGAAACCCTCGTCGTCGACTGGGGCCTGGCCAAGCCGCTGGGCAAATCAACCGTAACGACGCCTGAAGAAAAAGAGACGGCAACCACGGTGGGCCTCTCGTCTCTCCCGGAAGCCGCGCTCCAGCCTTCCAGCAGCGGCGGCACTGACCCGACCATGCTCGGCACCGCCCTCGGCACCCCCGCCTTCATGAGCCCCGAACAAGCCCAAGGCCGCCTCGATTTGCTCGGCCCCGCCAGCGATGTTTTCAGCCTCGGCGCGATCCTCTATCAGATCCTCACCGGACAACCGCCGTATGTGGCGGCGACGAAGGACGAGTTGCTTCGCAAAGCGGAAACTGGCGACTACCATCCGCCCCGCACATTACGCCCCGGCATTGCTCCTGCGCTGGAAGCAATTTGCCTTAAAGGTCTCGCGCCGCTCTCCGCCAACCGCTATTCCACCTGCCGCGCACTCGCCCAAGATTTGGAGCGGTTTCTCGCCGACGAACCGGTCACCGCCCGTCGAGACTCTTTCTCCGAACGCCTCTTCCGTATCAGCCGGCGACATCGGATCGCCTTTCAGGCCGGAACTGCGGCCCTGGTGATTCTGGCGGTCGGTTTGTTCGTTGGCCTCGTGACCGTCAATTACTTTCGAGATGTGGCGACGCAGACCGGTGAAAAGAACAAGAACCTCGCGGACGAGTTGAAAGGCAAAAACGCTGCCCTTGAAAAGAACAAGCTAGAGCTAAACACTCGTCTCGCCGCCAATTACTTCCAGCACGGCCTCAGCGAATACGAGGCAGGCCGACCTGGGCACGGAGTCGCGGACCTGCGCCTGGCGACACGCTATCTTCCCAGTGACCACCCACTACGAGAATCCTACCTGGGGATTCGGATGGATCGCATTCGCCAGGGGGGCAAAGCTATCGAGCCACCGCTGCGCCATGCTGCCCGAGTAAATCATGTGGCTTTCAGCCCCGACGGGGTCCAGGTCGCAACGGCGAGCGAGGACACGACGGCCCGGATTTGGAACGCGCGGACAGGCGCGCCCGTGGGAGAGCCGCTGCGCCATGATAGTTGGGTAATTCATGTGGCTTTCAGCCCCGACGGGGCCCAGGTCGCAACGGCGAGTTGGGACAAGACGGCCCGGATTTGGAACGCGCGGACAGGCGCGCCCGTGGGGGAGCCGCTGCGCCATGATGGGCCTGTAATTCATGTGGCTTTCAGCCCCGACGGGGCCCAGGTCGCAACGGCGAGTGAGGACAAGACGGCCCGGATTTGGAACGCTCGGACTGGCGCGCCTGCGGGGGAGCCGCTGCGCCATGATGGTAGGGAATGGCATGTGGCTTTCAGCCCCGACGGGGCCCAGCTCGCAACGGCGAGTTATGACAAGACGGCCCGGATTTGGAACGCGCGGACTGGCGCGCCTGCGGGGGAGCCGCTGCGCCATGATGGGCCTGTAATTCATGTGGCTTTCAGCCCCGACGGGGCCCAGGTCGCAACGGCGAGTGAGGACAAGACGGCCCGGATTTGGAACG
>JBKJNY010000038.1:0-62164 GCA_046593355.1 Pirellulaceae bacterium
CCTCGCCGTTGTTGGCGATTACTCCCTTCAGAGCGCCGCAGGGAAGCAGGTCGAAGGTTCCGGTGGAGATGGAGATGTTCCTGCGCCGGTCGATCAACTTCTTCTTCCGCTGCGACGCCGTCAATCGTGTGGAAATCGGTCAGCGGGATGAAAAGCTTCTCAGCTGGAGCGTCTGGCTCTTTTCAGGCAACGACACCCGCTGGTTGGACCAGCACAAGGCCAATCTACTGCGCACCATACGAGAAGCCCGCGACCGCGCCGGGTTTAAGCCTGCCCCTGATGTGATCGTTTTCAACTGACTCTACGTTTGAAAACCGTAGCGCCCTCACGGCGTTCTCGCGCTCCTACGGCCTTCGCGGCATCTTCCGCGGATACGGCGGCTGCTCTTGTGGCGGCAGCGGCAGGTTCATTTCCTCGGACCAGCCTTCCCGCTCTTCGTCGCTGGCGTAGTAGCGGAGCCAGACGTCCGGCTGATCGTCGTAGTCGAAGCAGTGCCAGTGGAGGAAGTTTTTTGGCAGGTCCACTTTTTTCTCCGGCGACGGCAGAATGTCCCGGTAGATGAGACAGTAGAGCTGGCGGTCGGAGAGATGCTCCGTGAAGTCGAGCACGACCCGCTGGGAGTAAAGCTGCTCGATGGTTTCCCCCAGCACCTCGTGCAGCTCCGCGTCCGTCAACTTATCGGGCGGGGACAGCTTCAGCTCCGGCTCGAACCAGCGGCTGATGGCGAGGACCGGGGCCCGCTCCCAGGCGAGCATGGACTCCAGGAACTCATTTTCCTTATGCGTCGGCATGCGCTGGGAATCGAACATGTGAACCGAATCATCCAGGAACGGTTCGAGCTCGTCTCGCAGCCGGGCATTGAGCATCAACTGGTCGACTTCTTCCGGGGTGGAATGGGGAGTGGACATGGGAGGGACGGGGAACGAGGTACTTTCTCACAAGCGTGTTTTCGCCGGCGGAGACCGGGGCGCATCCTGGCATCCGCAGGCCCAAGGATTGACTCTACCAAGTCCGCAGTCGCCCGCCTACGAAACTTGACGCTAAACCCGCGGGAAATCCCGTGTTTTTTCGCCGCTAGCTTTGCAGAATCGCTACGACTGGCAGAGTCGCGGGGAAATACAGCGAATGGCCAGCTCAGTCCCCTTACGAACGAGGGATTTCCATTTGCGTGCCCTTCCTTTCTTAGTCAGGATAAGAGGGACTGGGACAAAAGACCGCAGCCGGAAAATGCACGGACGCTGGACGGCCAACTGATTCATGAGCACTCCTATGAATGGCTCACAGACCGCGACGAATTCAACACCGTCCAACTTGTGGCGCAACGTGGCTGCGGGACTGGTCGCGCTGCTGATAGTTGTGATTCTCGTTGCCGTTGGGTTTCGAAATTCTTGGCCGGCAATTCGAGGGAAGAGTTCGGCGAGTGACATTACGCAGTTGCAGGCCCGTCGGAAGCTCGTCAGCGACGCCGTCGCCGCTGCGGACACGGCAGTTGACAGCAAAGCTCTGGCTAACAAAGTCCTGCTCGACAAATCCCGCGCCGAAAAGTCCGCAATTGCCAAGGCAGCCGCCGATCATGGCGCCTCGCAAAAGGAAGCCGATCTTGCCAAGACCGAGCTCGTGAACGCAGAGGCCACGGCCTCGAAGGCCGATATCAAAGCCTCAGCCGCAATGGCTGCCGCCAAGGACACCATCCAGCAAGCCCACGCCCATTCGCGATTCGGCTGGGTGGGTTGGGCCTTGTTGTCCCTGCTGCTGTGCAGCCTTTTTCCTCTAACCGCCACGGCGTTCCGGTTGCTGGAGGTCCCCGACATTCTCGCACAACTGGAACATGACTGCGACTTGCTCGGGAGCCCGCCGCTCGTAACATCGTCGAGCACGTCGCCCGCCAGTACTCAAAATTCGGAGACATTCAGCCATCGGTGGAACTGGCTTAGTTACCTGATCCACTGTAGCGCGGCGGTCTTCGCCACGCTGCTCGGCGCCGCACTTTTCTTTCGGGAGGCCGATGCCTTGCTGGACGTCAACACCCAGCGCGCGATGCAATTCGGGTTTCTGGGCGCCTACGTCTACTGCTTGAATCTGGTGTACCGCCGCTACACCACGCTGGACCTGCAGCCGCACGTGTACCTGTTTTGCGTGGTCGGTCTGATTGCCGGCATGGTGTTCAATTATGTGGCCTTCACCGCGATCACGAACATTGCCGCGTCCACGGCGGCGGGAGATACGGAGTTCAAGGGAATCGGAGCCGGTGCCGCGGCAATCGTGGCGTTTTCGCTGGGCTATTTCCCCAATCTGGCGATTCGCTGGTTCGGCCGCGTATCGCGGACTTCCGTTCACGAACGCCAGCGGCGGTCGGACGCGTTGCCGCTCTCGCTGATCGACGGCATCAGCGAGTTGCATGAGTCGCGCCTGCAAGATGAGGGCATCGACAATGTTCAGAACCTGGCAGCCGCCAATATCCGAGACCTCGTGGTCAAGACCCCGTTTTCCGCGCAGCAGATTGTCGAATGGACCGACCAGGCCGTCTTGTACCTGTATCTGGATCCCGGTGAAATCGAGAGCTTTCGCCGGGCGGGGGTGCGCACGGTTTCCGACTTTTGCGATATCTGGGAGGGATTCAGCGTCCGGCATAAGGTGCAGCCCGACGGCTCGTTCAAACAGATCCCGTTCCTCGTCGGCGCGGACGCCATTGCGCAGTTCGAGGGTCGGCGCAAGGCCCTCGCGCTCCAGTTAGCGACCACCGAGCAGCGCTTGGACAGCTTGTTTCGCGCCACGGAGCAGGGGCCGAACATGGGCTACGTCCGGACTTACCTGGATAACGTGCAGACGGCCGCCATTCAGACACGGACTCTCTTCATCGATCAGATCTGCGGGCGAGTCGGCCGCACGGTGCGGGAAAACGTGCGTTCCGGCGATGCCCTGACAGCCACCGACATTCTGAAGCAGGTCGCCGAAGAGATGTTTCTGGCGGCCGCCAAATTTGACGGCCAGGAGACCGTCGGCCTCACGGCTGAATCGTTGTATGGCCGGGCCTACCTCATGAACCAACTTGGCCGCAAAGCCGATGCCAGGCAGTTGTACCAACTATGCACGGAAAAGTTTCCCAATGATCCCGTGGCGTTTAACGACCTGGCTTGGATGGATTTGAAAACCCTGTCCCAGAGGTCCGCTTTGGAGACCGCCCGCAACAACGCTCTGCGAGCTGTTGAACTTGCGAACACCACGCCTCCGCTGAGTGACCTTGCCAGCTATCTGGACACGTTGGCGCTGGCCGAGATCCGGCTGGGAAACATCGAGGCGGGTGAAGGACTCGTCATCAAGGCCATCGACGCTTGGGGAACCAGGGGCTCCGAGCCCAGGTTTCTGGAAACGATGATGATCGCGGCGGAAGCCTACCTGACAAGAAACAATCGGGCGGAGGCCCAGCAGGCTCTCGATTTCGTGGTCAGCAAGAATTACGCGAATGAAGAAACCGGCAAGCGCATCGCGCAATTACAGCAGACGCTCGTCCCACCGGTTCCACCGATTCGTCCCGCCGGCCAGTAGCCTTGAAGGCAAGAGGCTAAATGAATTGCGCTCTCGCCAGCTGGCGGGCTTTGGCAAGCGCTTCGGAGACCTTCTCCGGCTGCTTGCCTCCGGCCTGGGCGAGGTCGGGCTTGCCGCCGCCGCCGCCGCCGACAATGGGAGCCACGTCGCGCACCCAGTTGCCGGCGCTATGCCCCGCTTCCACTAAGTCCCGCGTGATACCCGCGACGAGCACAACCTTGCCTTCTCCTTCGACAGCGGCCAGAAAAATTGCGCAAGGGTTGGTTTGCTTCCGGATCTGGTCAATGAGCTGACGCATCAGGTTGGCGTTCGCGCCGGGAGCTTCGGCCACGATGACTCGAACCGAGCCAACCATTTCGGCTTTGGCAAGGAGCGAGGCGGCAGAGAGTTCGCCGGATTGGGAACGCTGCGTGAGCTGCTTCTTCAATTCTTCAACTTCCCCCAGCATGGCGGCGACGCGCGCGGGAGCATCGAAGGGACCGACGTTGAGGGACCGGGCCACTTCGCGGAGCGCTGCCTTGGTTTGAGAGGTGGTGGACATGGCTTTGGTAAACACGACGGTTTTTTTCGAGTCCGCATCAGCCCCGCCTCCCTTGGAACCCGAGGAAAGCTGCTTCTTGAGGTCGCGGACTTGCTGGGCGAGAGACTTGGCGGCAGCAGGAACGTCGAGCACGCCGACGCCGAGATGGCCGGCGATTTCTTGGAGGGCCGCTTCAGTTTTCTCCAGGTATTCTTTGGCCTTGGCTCCGGTCAGGGCGACCAGGCGGCGGGTGCCGGCGGCGACTCCCTCTTCGGCGATGATCTCAAACGGGCCGACATCGGATGTGTTGTCCAGATGAATGCCGCCGCAAAGCTCGCGGCTGAAGGAACCCATGCTGACCATGCGGGCGGGGTCGGGATATTTTTCGCCGAAGAGCATCATGGCTCCGGCGGTGCGGGCTTCTGAAATTGGCACGAACTTCCAGCCAATCGGCTCGGCAGCGGCAACCCGTTCGGCTACATCACGCTCGATGGCGGCAAGCTGCTCCACGTCGACGGGAGCCGGATTGCCAAAGTCAAACCGCAGCCAGTCGTCCTCGACTTTGGAGCCCATTTGATGGGCATCCTTGCCGAGGTTCTTCTGCAAGGCGTAATGCATGATGTGCGTAGCGGAGTGAGCTCGGCGAATTCCCTGCCGGCGGTCGGTATCGACCTTGGCGGTGACCTTGGCCCCGGCTTTCATCGTGCCGCGAACCAGATGGCCGACGTGAATGATGAGGTCCGCATCCTTCTGCGTGTCAGTTACTTTGAATTCAAAACCGTCGCCGGTGATGACGCCGGTATCGCCGACCTGGCCGCCGGACTCGGCATAGAAGGGAGTCTTGTCGAGCACGACGACGGCAGGATGGTCTTCACCCGTTGTGGTTAGCGAGTCGAGCAGATGGTCGTTGGCGACGATGCCTTTGACTTCAGTAGCAGCCTCGCTCGTTTCGTAACCGACGAAAGGAGTTTGATGCAGGGCCTTCTTGAGAGACTCGATAGGGCCGGTCTGAAAGACGACTTGCGCGAGCTTTCCCGAGGTCTTTCCATGTTCGTCCATCGCAACCTTAAACCCATCCCAGTCAAAGGTGTAGTTCAGGTCGGCCGCCATGCTCTCGACCATTTCCGGTGGAACGCCGTAGGTCTGATACAGCTCCGCCGAATCGCTGCCGTTGACGCCGACGCGGCCGGCCGACTTCATGTCGTCGAACATGCTGGTGATGCGAGCCAGGCCAGCCCCGACCGTGCCGAAAAAGGCATTCTCCTCCGCTTTGATTCCTTTCTGTACCCGCTGGATGGTATCGCCCAACTCGGGGTACGGATTCCTCATCAGCTCGGCGACCTTCGGCACAAGCTGGAACAGAAACGGGTCGCGGAGCCCCATCTGATAGCCGTCGAGCACGGCCCGGCGGAGCAGGCGGCGGATGACGTACTTCTCGCGGTTGGGCCCCGGCAGCACATTCTCATGAATGGCAAACGTGCAGGCCCGGATGTGGTCGGCGATGCGGCGGAGGCGGCGGCCGTTGTCGCTGGCGGGGTCGTACTTCGTGCCGCAGACTTCGCCGGCAGCTTCGACGAGGGGGCGGAGGATGTCGATGTGGTAATTGGTATCAACCCCCTGCATCACGCTGGCAATCCGCTCCAGCCCCATGCCGGTGTCGATGTTCTTGCTCGGCAGCGGGCGGAGGTTATTCGGCGGGTCGCCGACGCGGTTGAACTGCGTGAAGACCAGGTTCCAGATTTCGACCGACTTTTTCCCTTCGGGGTGATAATAGATTTCGCTGCATGGCCCGCAGACGCCGTCAGGCCCTTTGCTCGGTGCTCCGGCCGGCCAGAAGTTGTCATCCTCCCCCATCCGCTCGATGCGGCTCACCGGCAGGCCGATATCCTTCTGCCAGATGCCGGCTGCTTCGTCGTCGTCGAGGTAAACCGTCACGCTAAGCCGGTTGGGGTCGATGCCGAGCCACTCTTTCGTCGTCAGAAACTCCCAGGCCCAGTGGATAGCCTCCCGTTTGAAGTAATCCCCGAAGCTGAAGTTGCCGAGCATCTCGAAAAACGTGTGGTGATAAGCGGTCCGCCCCACGTTTTCGATGTCCCCGGTCCGGAGGCACTTCTGGCAACTGGTGGCCTTCGTGAACTCCAGCTTGACCTTGCCCAGGAAGTGGTCCTTGAACGGATTCATGCCGGCCGGCGTGAACAGAACCGAAGGATCCCAGCGGGGGACCAGCACGTCGCTGGGGCGGCGGGTGTGCCCCTTGGACTGAAAAAAGGCCAGATATTTTTCACGCAGTTCGTCGGTTTTCATGGGTTTTTCTAGCTCGAATGCATCCGTTCAAAGGTCAGCAGCATCATAATGTCGCCTTTCGCTCCGCGAAAGGAGCGTACTTTCGCGGAGCGAAAGGCGACATTGGCGGATGGTACAGAGTGCTTCCAGCGCCGCCTGGTTCGGTTTTTTTGGGTCCAAAACCATAAGGGTTTCTGAGTCGCTCACATCCCCCCGATAGTATTGTTTTGAGTCATGTTTTAGAACTTGTTTTTCATGGACTTACGACGACGCAAATCACAGCAAGTCATTAGTTGTATACATGTTCCGATGATTCACGTCGCCCTAAGTGTGATTCATACCCCAGTTTTTGATTCACTCTCGTCCGCGCGAAATCCATAAGGGTTTTTCAGGTCTTCAGTCGCTCTTGCCGAGAGCCATTTGGTCGTCGACTGCTCGCTCCAGCCCCTTTGACCAGCGCGCAACTTCACCGTCTGGGCCCGGGCCGATTGAAACAATTGTATACATATCCTAAGTGTCCGGCAAGTCCCTAAAAGAGGGGGTCGATGGAAATCAAAACGGGTTTGACGTTGGGACTTTGGGAAGGCTGGCGGTAAGATGCCGCCCAAAGGAGTCCGCCTGTGTTTCGCTTCTCCATCTGCGAATTGGTTCTGGTGCTTGGAATGGGCCTTGGCTCTTGCGCGTTGTCACTCGCGGCGGAAAGAGGGAAGCCGCCAGCGATTGAAGTCGGGCGACCTATCGCCGAAACGACTGCGATCCTTCGCGAGCGCGAGATTGAATCGAATCCTGGGGGGTGGCAGGAAACTGCCGGGAATCCAGACACCGCCGAGGTCGATTTCCATCTTAATGAAGAAATGGTTGCGAGAATCTTTTACTCCCAGTCGCGTAAGGTAGTTACTTGGATTCGCATTGTCGTTTGCCCAAGAGGCCAGGGGAGGGGTGCCCGATCGTACTTCCTTGTCAAGCGAATCCAGCTTGAAGATGACGGGAGCTACTCTGTGCAATTCTTGCCAGAGCCAAAGCCTGGCAAGTCGGCTCCTGTAGAAGAGAATGAGTTTCCCAAAAGCGAAGTTCCAGTGGGAAAATCTCCGTTACCAACTGGATCACTTCGCCCAGTGACAAAACCGCGACGATAGCCTAATTGGTAGGCGGCGTTGGCAATTCACCCAATCGCTCCCGACCCTGCTACGCCCCATACTTCGTCATTCGCCCCGCATTAGAGAGTGCCAGCGACATCAGGTACTTCGCCTTGAACTGCCCCAGCCCGCCGCGAGCCGACGTATCCTCACCGAATGTCGTGTGGCCGTCCGGCCGGCAGCAGGAGGAGACGAGCAGCGTGGGGACCGGATGCCAGCTATGGTTTTTCAGGAAGCTCGGCGTGCTGTGGTCGCCGGTGACGATGAAGACGGTTGGGTTCAGGGCTCGGATGCGCGGGATGATGGCGTCCAGCTCTTCAATCCGCTTGACCTTGGCGGCGAAGTTGCCGTCTTCGCCAGTGCTGTCGGTGTACTTGAAGTGGATGAAGAAGAAGTCGTATTTGGCCCAGTTCTGTTCCAGCACGTCCATCTGCTCGGCGAGCGTCTGGGCCTGGCCGACAATTTCCATTCCCACGAGCTGGGCCAGCCCTTTGTACATCGGGTAGACGGCAATCGCTGCAGCCTTCAGACCATAGACCTCTTCGTAACTCGGCAACTCTGGCCGGCCGGAGAAGCCGCGAAGCGTCAGCCCGTTGGCTTTCTTTTCCCCCGCCAGCAGCTTGGTGGCCTGCTTGATGAAATCATTGGCAATGTCGGCCGCCTTCTGACTGGCGGCATCCACCGCATGCGCAGCGAGCGGAGGGACGCCCGTAGCCTGCGGGTCGGTGTCCTTGATGTTACCCGCCAAGCCGGAGCCACGGAAGACGACGACAAAGCGATGCTCTTTCACCGGCTCGACGAAAATCTGCACGCCGGGGATCTTTACGTCCCGCATCTTGTTTGCCAGCGGCGCGCTCTCTTCGCTCGCAATCCGTCCCGCCCGGCGGTCCGTAATCTTCCCGGCGGAATCGAGCGTGCAGAAATTTCCCCGCGCGGCGACATCCCCTGGCTGCATGGCGAAGCCGATGCCCGTCGCTTCCAGCGCCCCGCGGCCGATGAGGTATTTTACCGGGTCATAGCCAAACAGGCCCAAATGTCCCGGCCCGCTGCCGGGGCTGATTCCGGGGGCGACGGGAATGCTGCCTCCTTGCACGCCGATGGCGGCGAGGGCATTGAGATTGGGACGGTTGGCCGATTCCAATTCCGTCTTTCCTCCCGGTGTCATGGGGAGCCCGCCGAGGCCGTCGGCGACGAGCATCACTATTTTGGAGTCGTTCTGGACGTGGAGCTCGCGGGTGAGGGTGTGGATATCCATGGGGTGAATCAGGTGTGGTGAAGTCGCGAGGAAAGCAGCATTATAGGGGCCCAACTCCTCGTTCCCAAGCTCCGGCTTGGGAACGCACGTTTGGAAGCTCCGCTTCCGAGTCGAAAAGTGCGAAGCAGAGCTTCGAATACTTGGTGTCCCAAGCAGAGCTTGGGACACAGGTAATTTCAGCGCAGGCTGGAAGCCTACCCCACCTGCTGGTATCTTTGGCGCTTTCCAGTCCTCGCCTCTTAGGACGCACTTCCGTGGCATCATCTCAACTCCTTTGCTTCGATCCCTCCGGAGCATTCCACCCGCAGCATGGCTTGCGCGAGCATGATCTGACCGCACTGGCACCGGCATTGGAACGCGCCCGCCGCGAAATGCTGGAGGAGGATGCCCGGCTGTACCGGGGCGGCAAGCTGCCCGAGGACAAGGATCCACTGGATCACGGCTTTTTTGAGATGCCGGAGCGCCTGCTCAAGGATCAGACGGAGCTGCGCGCGATTGCCAAGGCGACGAAACGGCTGAAGGGGCAAGTGGACCGGGTGGTTGTGCTCGGCATTGGCGGCTCGTACATGGGAGCCAGGGCGCTGCTGGATGCCTGCCGCAAACCTTATTTCAACGAGCTTTCGCGCGTGGAGCGAGACGAAAACCCGAGAATTTATTTTGAAGGGAACAACATCGATAACGACGCCAGCCAGGGGCTGCTGCGGGTGCTGCAAAGCGGTCCCAAGACCGACAAACCGGAGGGCCGCTGGGGAATCGTCGTCATCAGCAAGAGCGGCGAAACCATCGAGACAGCCGTTGCCTTTCGACAGTACCTGGCCGCGCTCACGACAGCCTGCGGGGGCGACCTCGCGAAGGCCGCCAGGCTCGTGATTCCTGTCACCGGCGAAACCGGCCGGCTCGCCAAACTTGCGGCGGCAATTGGCTGCTCGGAGAAATTTCCCGTCCCCGACGGCGTCGGTGGCCGGTTCTCGATCCTTTCCGCAGTCGGGCTGGTTCCAGCGGCGCTCATGGGCCTCAATATCACGGAGCTGTTGCAAGGCGCCGCGGCGATGAACGAGCATTTCCGCACCGCGCCGCCGGAGAAGAATGTTGTCTTGCAGTATGTCGGAGCGACCCATCTTCTGGAGACTCGCCGGGGGGCCAACATCCGCGTCCTTTGCGTTTGGTCGAAAGCCCTCGAATCCGCCGGCCTGTGGTACGACCAACTGCTCGCGGAAAGCCTCGGCAAGCGGCTGCTCGGGGCCACGCCGCTGACGACGGTCAACACGCGCGACCTGCATTCGCGAGCCCAGCAGCACCAGGAAGGGAAGCGGGACAAGGTCTTCACCAATGTCATCGTCGATCAGTGGACCGACCCGCACCTGGCCGTCGGCAGCAGCCAGCACGATCAGGACCAGCTCAACCAGATTCAGAAGAAGACACTCCCCGACTTGATGGCCGCGGCGATTAAGGGAACCAATGAAGCCTATGCTTCGGACGGCCGCCCCACGATGAATCTGCATCTGCCGAAGCTGGACGAACACTCCCTCGGTCAGTTCTTCCAGATGCTGATGATCGCCACCGTCGTCGAAGGGCGGCTGATCGGCATCAACCCCTACGGCCAGCCGGGAGTGCAGAAATATAAGTCGAACATGAAGCGGATTTTGGGAATGAAGTAATGTACTCCTCACGCTCCGCGTGGGGGAACATCTCGCCAAGGGTCAAATCAATGTTTGCGATCTCGAAAGCGGCCTCGACACCATCCCGACGCGCAAGTGAGGGAACAGCATGTGTCCCTCGCTTGCGCGTCGGGCTGGTGTTGAGCCTGGCCATCATCTTCTCCACGGCCTCCTCCGCGCTGGCTCAAAAAACTCTTCGCTGGAAGCTCGCGGCTGGCGATCAATTGCAGGTCAACGTCGTTCAGCAGACCACTTCCACCGTCACCATCGCCAGCAAGGCCGTGAAGACGACGATGGAAATGACTTTGGAAACGCTATGGACAGTCGACTCCGCCGACGAAAACGAGATAGAGTTCACCCAAACGGTCCAACGACTCGCGGTGAAAATGCAGTCCGGGGACTCGACTCCCATCACCTACGATTCCGCCGTCAAGTCGCCGCCCGTTGGAACCGCCAAGGAGATCGCCGCAGCCGTCAAGCCGCTGTTGGCACAGGGGTCCGCGCTGGTTGTGACGATGAACACCCGCGGCGACGTCCTCTCGGCCCAGCCCAACGAGAAGCTGGCGGAACTTTGGAAAACGCCCGGCACCAGAGAGATTGGCGGGCCCGGCGGCAGTGAATCGACCCAGGAGCTCTTGAAGCGGTCGATTGTCCTCCTGCCGGAAAAATCCGTGGCTGCGGCCGATGCGGGGAAAACGAAGTGGACCAAGGAGCGAGAAGTCGAAATCCCCATCGGCAAAGTCAAGCAGGCCACCGAATTTGTCTACGCCGGCGAAGTGGAAGAGGCCGGCCAAAAGCTCGACAAAATCGACTTTACCTCAAAGCTCACGCTCGTCCCTGGCGGAGCGAAGAGCCTGAAGCTCACGCTCAAAGACCAGACGCAAACCGGCCACGCCCTGTTCTCCGCCGAGCAAGGCCGCGTCGTCAGCGCCGAGCAAACGCAGAAGTTGGTCACGGAAGCGCCCTACCGCGAGACGATTATTATCGTGACCGTGGAGAGCACGGTGAAAACAGTGGTGTCACCGCTGAAAAAATGACGCTTTCAAGCGTCCAGCAGGCGATTGAATTGCATCTGCACGAGCACGCTCGCGGAGATTCCCAGAATGAGGGCGAGCGGCAACAAGACAACCGTCAAGGAACAAAGAACGCTGGCGCAATTGAGAATCAGAATCCAGCTGGGCAGCGAGGACGGAACCTGCTTGGGAAATCGCTGCTGTTCCAGCGTGGCAACCTCGGACGCAAACACGTATTCGTAGACCAGAGCGGCGATCCCCAGCGTGAGAATGCTCAGGAGCAGCACGGTGCCTGGATTTCGTTCTTTCCCCGTGAGCTGACCGAGCTCTTTGGCCCACTGGTAGACGAGGTAGAAGCTATACAGGCTCAGCGTCACCGTGAGCAGCAGCGCTTGGGTAACCAAGTCACGCCGCTCCACTTTTGGAAAGGATGTCGTCATACTGGCTGACATGGCGATGCTCCAAGATGCCGTTTGTTTTTTCGCCCGCTGAGACATTCGCCGGCAGTGTGGGAATCTTGGCGATTTTTCTTGGCAATTCCGGAGACTGCAAATGAAGCTCTACATCCGCGGCCAGTGGTTCGATCGCGACCAGAAGCTGGAAATCCGTCATCCCTTCGACGGCTCGCTGGTCGATTCCGTGCCTGTCGCCAATGCCGAAGACATCGAATCCGCTCTGGCCGGCGCGGCGGACTGAAGGAGAGCGGCTTTGGGAAGGAAGGTCCGAAGTATGCGATTGGGGAGATGACAGAGCGGAAGACGGTCGTGATTCACCAAAACCAGCTAGTGGCCACGGATTGAACACGGACGAAACACGGATTAAGGCAGAACGTGCCGTAGGCGTCCGGCCTGATTTGTCTTCCTCCTATCCGTGTTCAATCCGTGGCCTCTTACATCCGCCAACCGTTATAGTGGTGCGATGACCGGTAAGCCGCATGACGCCGCCCCCCGCCAGCAGTTGTCGCTGCTGGATTCCACCTGCATCATCGTGGGGATCATCATCGGGGCGTCGATCTATGAAAGCTCCCCGTTCATCGCCCAGAACGCTTCCGCCGCTGCGGTGAAGTTGGTGGGCCAATGGCGGGAATTCAATCAGCAATCGCCGCTTTCGTCCGACGGCCAGGCCAGTGTTTCGCAGTTTGCCATCATCGGCGTATGGCTACTTGGCGGCGTGCTCGCTCTGATTGGCGCGCTCTGCTACGCGGAGCTGGCCACCGCCTGGCCCGACGCCGGCGGCAGCTACTTCTTCATTTCGCGGGCCTTCGGCAAGACGCTGGGCTTCGCGTTCGCCTGGTGCGAATTTTGGATCATCCGCCCCGGAAACGTCGGGGCAATTGCGTTTGTCTTTGCCGTGTATGCGATGAAGCTGGTGACGCCGGATGCTTCGCCGGACACTCCACCCGACCCCGTAGCCGCCGCAGCCGCCTATACCGCTGTTCCCGCCCTCCTCGCGGCAGGTGCCATCACGCTGCTTACCATCACCAACCTGCTCGGCCTGCAAATTGGCAAATGGACGCAAAACGTCCTGACGCTTCTCAAGGTAGCGGGGCTGGCCGCCATCATCCTCGTCGCCTTGACGTTGACGCCGCCGGAGAATGTCGCAACCGCCAAACCAACCGGCGATGGCAGCCTCGGCTTGGCCCTCATTATGGTCATGTTCGCCTACGGCGGCTGGAGCGATATGTCCTACGTGGCGGCGGAGGTGAAGAACCCGGCGAAGAACATCACGCGGGCTCTGCTCCTGGGGACGCTGGCGGTGACGGTCATTTATCTCCTCATCAATATCGCCTTCGCTCGCGGACTTGGCTTGGCCGGATTCCTGTCGTCCCAAGGCGTCGCCTCGGACGTGCTCAGTGCCCGCTTCGGTCCTTGGGGAGCGCGGGCCATCAGTCTGCTGATCTGCATCTCCTGCCTGGGAGCCATCAACGGCATGATTTTCACGGGCGCTCGCGTCTGTTACGCGCTGGGGGTGAAAGACCCGCTCTTCGCTTGGCTGGGCAAATGGAATGAACGGCTCGGCGTTCCTGTCCGAGCGACCGTGATGCAAGCGGTTGTCACCATCGCCCTCGTCGTCGGATTCGGCCTGCGGGAAGGGGGGTTCAAGAGCCTGGTCATCTTCACCAGCCCCTTCTTCTGGGGCTTCTTCGTCCTGGTCGGCCTCGCCCTCATCGTCCTCCGCGACCGCGAGCCCGACCGCCCGCGGCTCTTCCGCCTGCCGCTGTTCCCAATCCTTCCCGCCATCTTCTGCCTCTCCAGCGGCACCATGATGCTCAGCAGCATCGACTACGTCTCCCACAACCTGGCCTGGGAAGCGAGCTGGGCCGTGCTGGTGCTGATCAGCGGGTTTGCGGTGGCGTGGTGGAGGAGCCGGTGAGTCGCGGGCCGAGAAGGAACCATGTGGACTCTCATTAACATCGCCAAAGGGTTCGCATTACTTGGAGGTGCGCTTTCGGCCCACAACTTCTATCTCAGTTTGCTGCGCTACCCCTTATATCGACTCTGCGGTGGGAAACGCGAATCCTATCGATTCGTTTCCGGAATCCCCTTGTTTGGCTCACTCCTCTTGTGGATCGCGGCACCATTTCTGCGCTCCGAGCCAGTGTGGATGTGGTCCGCTCTTGTGGTTTCGTTTTTCGACACGCTCGGACTGCATGTGTTGGCAATCGTGATGCTCATTGCGGCTTGGCATAAACCATCGAACCCTCGCGAATAGAGGACTCTAGACGACTTTACTTTGCTTGTGCAATTCACCCACCGATTTGCTAACATGAGGCAATGGGTACAAATTCGTCAGTTCGACTCATCACTCTTTTCTCCCTTGCCATTGGAGCGGTTTATCTTCTGCTCCCTGTCCTTTGTCTCGCTCAGCCCGCCGAGCCCTCCGCTCTCCAAGCCGCCGCCGCCATCGAAGCGACCCTCATCGACGCCATCGCCAAAACGGAGAAGTCCGTCGTCGCCATCAGCCGGCTGCGGAAGGACAGAGACAAGGAAGCGGGTGAACCGTTGGGAGAGAATGATGTCCCGCTCATTCCCGACCCGCGAGGTGAGGGGGACATTCTGCGGCCGGACTTTGTGCCGCATGGGTTTGGGACGGGGGTGGTGGTGGATGCCAAGGGGCTCATCCTTACGGCGTATCACGTGCTGGGGGACATCAAGACCAGCGACTACCTGGTTTGGATTCAGAAGAAGCCCTACAAAGCCACGGTGCGGGCCGCGGACCCCTGGCTGGACGTGGCGATTTTGAAAATCGATGCTGAGGATCTGAAGCCGATTCCGCTAGGGAACGCCAAGGAGCTGAAGAAGGGGCAGATCGTCATTTCGCTCGGCAATCCGTACGCCATCGCCCGCGACGGCGAGCCGAGCGCCACCTGGGGCATCGTCTCCAACCTTTCGCGCCTGGCACCGGCTCCCAAACAGGCGGCTCGCCCGGCGGAAGGGCGCGAGACGCTCCATCATTATGGCACCCTGATTCAGACCGACGCCAAGCTGGAACTCGGCACCAGCGGCGGGGCCCTCATCAACCTCAAAGGAGAGATGGTCGGTCTCACCACGTCGCTGGCCGCTCTCGTCGGCTATGAGAAGGCGGGGGGCTTTGCGATTCCGGTCGACGAGGAATTCCGCAAGGCCCTGGAGCAGCTCAAGGTCGGCCGGATGCCGGAGTACGGATTTCTCGGTGTCGCCCCCACGCTCCTCACCATGGAACAGCGGCAGCAGGGGAAACGCGGAGCGAGAATCATGGACGTCATCCCCGCCACGCCCGCCGCTAAAGCCGGCATCAAGGCCGAAGACGTCATCACCCACGTTGAAGGCGAAGCCATCGCCGACGACCTGGAGCTTATCCGCCGCCTTAGCGCTATGCCCGCCGGCAGCAGCGCCAGCCTCACCGTCCTTCGCGGCAGTGGACCGAGCCAGCCGGGAAAAACGCACATCGCCAAGGTGGTACTTTCCAAAAAGCGAGTGGAAGGACCGCGAACGCCCTTCGCCGAGGTGGTCGATGCCCCCTGGCGCGGCATGAGTGTAGAGTACGCCACGGCCGCCCCCACCTTCCGCGACCAAAGCCGCGAACTGGATCCCGAGGGCTCCGTCGCCGTCATCACCGTCGAGCGGGACTCCGCCGCCTGGAAAGCCGGCCTTCGCCCCGGCGACTACGTCAGCCACGTCGGCAAATCGCGGGTCGCCTCTCCGCAGCAGTTCTATGCCGCGGTGACGCCCGAACAGGGGCCGGTTGCCCTGCATCTCACCGCCACGCCGCCGGGCAAATCGCTCCGCACGGTGCTGGCGGAAAGCGAAGCTCCCTGAAATCGCTCCGAAGCTACGTGGTATAATCAGGGCCTCCGGTTCCGACCCAGCGCGCACGAATAGAATCGAAACGCCCCCATGTATTTCCGAATGGCCAACCGTCTCCTCTGGGAGACCGACAAACGGCTCCTCTGGAAGCTGATGTGGAATTTTGGCCTCAAGGGGGTCCGCTCCGTTCAAAAGCATAAGAGTCGCTTGAAACGGGGCGAATTCTTTCCACCGTTCCTCTATGTTTCCATCATCAACAGTTGCAATCTGCGATGCCAAGGTTGCTGGGTGGACGTGGCGGCGAAGCAATCGAAGATTGAAGTGGCGGCGATGCATAAGCTCATCACCGAAGCCAAGGCGATGGGCAACTCGTTCTTCGGCATTCTCGGCGGCGAGCCGTTCATGCATCCCGAAGTGCTGGAAATCTTCGCCCAGCATCGCGACTGCTACTTTCAGGTCTTCACCAACGGCCACTTCATCACGGACGAAGTAGCCAAGGAGCTTCGCCGCTGCGGCAACGTCACGCCGCTCGTCAGCGTCGAAGGAAACGAAATCGTCAGCGACGAGCGCCGCGGCCGCGAGCACGTTTACAGCCAGACGATGCAGGGTTTGCAGAACTGCCTGAAGCACAAGGTGATGACCGGCGTCTGCACCAGCCTCTGCCAGAGCAACTTCGACTTGCTCAGCGAAAAATGGCTCGACCGGCTGATCAAAATGGGGGTGATGTATACCTGGTTCCACATCTACCGCCCCGTCGGGCCGGACGCCAAGGCGGACCTCTCCCTCACCCCGGAGCAGCAGCTCCAGTGCCGCAAATTCGTCGTGGAGATGCGGGCCAAAAAACCGATCGTCATCATCGACGCCTATTACGACGGCGAAGGGCGGGCCCTCTGCCCCGCAGCCACCGGTTTCACGCACCACATCAGCCCCTGGGGGGACATCGAGCCCTGCCCCATCATCCAGTTCGCCAAGGAAACCATCCACGACGACGTGCCGCTGAAGGACAAATTCCAGAACAGCGCCTTCCTCCGCGACTTCCGCCAGACCGCCGCCGAGAACACCCGCGGCTGCATCGTGCTGGAGCGGCCAGACCTACTGAAGGCACTCGTCGAGCGGCACGGGGCGAAAGACACCACCGCCCGACACGCCGCCCTGGCCGAGCTCGACTCCATGCAGCTTCGCCCGTCGCAGTACAACCCCGGCCAGGAAATCCCCGAAAAATCCTGGGCCTACCGCCTCGCCAAATACTTCTTCTTCAACGACTACGGCACCTACGGAAAACACTTCGACGCCAAAAAATGGGTCGACAGCAGGGAGAAACCGCTGGAGCAGTCACAGATTCCGCCAGCGAAGGAGCTGCTGCAAATTACGACGTAATGAGCGTGACAGTCAATCCCTTTGGGACGTAGAATGGAGTAACGAGGTTGTCCATGATTCAAAAGCGTTCCACTGCCGAAGGGCTTGTCGACTTCGATGAGTTCTGCGAACTGATTCCCGACGGTCAGAAGGCCGATCTCTTAGGAGGAGTCATTTACGTGGCGTCACCTGATTCGATTCGCTCGAACACCATCAACAAGTTCCTCGTGTGCTTGATTGACTATTATATAGCCGCCCGCAATATCGACGGCTTCATCTTCATGAGCCGCGTTGCCTGCCGGCTCTCCAAGTTCTACGCTCCGGAGCCGGACGTTGGTTATGTCCGCCCGGAGCGCGCCGCACTAGTCGAAGAAACCCGCATCAACGGCGCGCCCGACATCGCCGTGGAAATCGTCGCCCACGACAGCCGCGACCGGGATTATGGCCTGAAGCGCGACGCCTATGAGGAGGCCGGGGTCGAGGAATACTGGATCATCGACCCGCTGCAAAAACGCTGCGAGTTCCTCCGCCTGGTGGACGGCTCCTACGAAGTCGTCCCCCTGGAGAAGAACACCATCTTCCGCAGCAGCGTCATCCCCGGCTTCTGGCTCAAGGTCGATTGGCTGCTGGCCAAGCCGCTCCCCACCGCTTGGAGCTGCGCCCACGAGATCCTGGAAGGCGACGCTAAGTAGCGAGCCGCGAGCTCGCCTTGTAAGACTCACTTGCTCGTCCCACCCCCTGCCAGTGGAATCTCCCTCTTCCCCCGGCTAAACTAACGCGCTCCCGCTGAACCCTTCCCTCTCCCTCTTCAGATAGCGAGTTTCCCATGTCCGCGCGCCAAACCAGCTCCACGAATTCCTCCCGCCGCCGCTTCCTCCAGTCTTCTGCCGCCGCTGCTGCCGGCCTGGCTGCCGCGCCGTACTTCCCCTGGTCGTCCTACACCATGGCCCAGGACGCCAAGACCACCTCCAAGCAGGACCGCCCCATTCTCGGCTGCATCGGCGTGGGGGACCGCTGGAACGCCGTCGGTCCGCAGGCGATGAATTTTGCGGATTGTGTGGCGGTCTGCGACGTGGATGTACACATGCGGGAGAAGGCGAAGAAGATGGCCCTGGACAAACTCGGCGAGAAAGGCCGCGAGCGAGGCGTGGAGATGCACGAGGACTACCGCAAGCTGCTCGACCGCAAGGATATCGAGGTGGTGACCATCGTCACGCCGGACCACTGGCACAGCAAAATCGCCATCGAGGCGATGAAGGCTGGGAAAGACGTCTACTGCGAAAAGCCCCTCACGCTGACCATCGACGAAGGGAAGCTCATCAGCAAAGTGCTGAAGGAAACCGGCCGCGTCTTCCAGGTTGGCACGCAGCAACGCAGCGAAATGTCGGCCCGAGTTAACAAGGATAAGGAGCAGCGGATTGACCAGCAGTTCCTGCACGCGGTCGCCATTTGCAAATCGGGCAAGCTCGGCGAGCTCAAGAAGGCGACCTGCGTCATCGGCGGAGCCCCGTCTAGCGGCGAGATTCCAAAAAGCCACGTCCCCACCGGCTTCAACTGGGACATGTGGCTGGGGCAGGCCCCGCTGACCGACTTCCTCATGGGCGAAAAAGGGAAGGGGAACAACAAGAGCTACCCCGAAAGCCGCACGCACTATGAGTTCCGCTGGTGGTACGAATACTCCGGCGGCAAGATGACCGACTGGGGGGCCCACCACATCGACATCGCCGCCTGGTGCCTCGGCGTCGATACCAGCGGCCCCAGCCGCATCGAAGGGACCGCCGACCACCCCGTCCCCTTCAAGGACGGCTGGCCGACCCAGAGCAACCGCTACAACGCGGCGACCAAGTTCCACGTCACCGCCGGCTTTCCCGCGGAGATGGAAATGCACATCCTCTCGGACGGCGAAAACGGCATCACCATCGAAGGGACCCAGGGAACCATCTTCGTCAGCCGCGGCGACCTGCGGGACGAAAAAGGGACCGCCGTCGCCGACTACATGAAGACCAGCCCCGCGGAAAACCCCGCCATCGCCACCCTCTACAAAGGCAAAAAGCCCGGCAACCACATGGGCAACTTCTTCGAGTGCCGCCAGGACCGGACCCAGCCCATCAGCGACGTCTACACCCACCACCGCTCCATGACCACCGCCCACCTCGCCAATATCTGCATCCGCCTCGGCAAGAAACTGCAGTGGGACGCCCAGACGGAACAAATCGTCGGCGATGAAGAGGCGAGCAAGTGGGTGAAGCGGGAACAGCGGAAGGGGTATGAGATTGAGGCGTAGGGAGTTCCGTATTTGTGACGCGATTGGAGTCCCATGAGACCGATTAGCGCCCAGGACATTGCCACTGCGCGAGAGCCCTGGGTTTGGGATCTGGGAAATCAGGTTCTTTACGATCTCTGTGCAAACAATCATCGACACACAGAGGATGGCATCATCATCGCGAAAACTTGGTTGATTGGACGGTCATACGCGGCCTCAATTGAACGTCGCCGCAATGTCGATTTCGTCGGCGGCGATTTTTACGTGGATGTTGTCGCGCCAAGAATAAGGCTTTCACAAATCGACGATTGGTTAGATTCCATTGTCGATGGACATCCGCCTGGGTCGGACGAAACTATCGTCGCCCACAAGATGCTGACGGATCTCTTCGAGTCTTTTACGTCGCTGGAAAAGAGGTCACTTGCCTCGAAGTATCTGCACTTTCATAAACCGAATGCATTCTTCATCTACGACAGTCGTGCGATGCAAGCAATTACAAAAGTTGTCCCGCGCCTGTCGAAAATACCTGACCTTGGCGCTCGACACTTTGACCGGCCTTACAAGGACTTCGTAAGACGATGCAATTGGCTTTGTGAACATGTTCGCGAGATGCACGGGGAACTCATGACTCCTAGAGAGATCGACAAGCTCCTGTTGGCTATTACCGATAGAGAATTGCGTGTCGCAAAGACCGCGGTATAGCATTACCACCCCACCCGCGGTTGCTCTTTTCTTCAGCCCCTTCTTAACCGCGGCAGCGGTGTCAGAACCCAGCCCACGGCGCAAGCCGTGGGTAAACGGACAGGCAATCACAGAAACCCCGGCAGGGGTGAAAGAAGGGTGGATTCGACGCGTGGCGGCGGTTCGCGTGCCCCGTCGTCACCGCGGGAACTCGCATAGCACGACCACCGGCGTGCCACGATTCTATCGCCGCTGCCGCGGCTTTTTGTTCGCTTTGCATCCTTACCCACGGCTTGCGCCGTGGGCTGGAATCTGGTCGCCGCTACCGCGGCTGCACTCGGAAGGTGGAAAGCTCGGTGGCGGGTCCACGCGAAGGGGTCGGGAGTCTTTCGCGTCATAGGTTTTCCAAATGGAGAATCACCGACGCGAAAGACTCCCGACCCCCTTGCGCCGCGCCGGTGTTCGCGTGGATTCATGAAAAAGGCTGGCGGCCCATTGAGCGTTCAAGCTACAATCGCAGGTATGGCTGACGACAATTCCCTGGACGACGACGGGCCGTATTACGAGGGCGGGGATTCGTTCCAGGAATTTACCGATGAATGCAGCCCGCCCGGCCAGCCAAGGGCAGATTTAACTTTGTTCCGAGGTGAGTCCGCTGACAGTCCCCTGATCGAATTCATCTGCTTTGGCGATGACGATTCCGGCGATATGGGTCCGACAAGATGAACCGCCATTCGTGGCACCGCTCGATTCTTCAGCCCGGAACGGGCGCTGTACGGTAGCCCAGGGCGCAGCCCTGGGTACACAGAGAAAGTCTTCGGAAGCCCTGAAGGGGCGCGATAATCCCCTCGAGCGCCGGCCCCCTCATTAGCGCGCCCTTACAGGGCTTGGATTTCCTCGCTTCATTACCCAGGGCTGCGCCCTGGGCTACCTTATGGCCGGCCCTTCGGGCCTGAAGAGCCGTGTGTACACGGGAAAGACAATCCAGTTTGCTTTGCACCCTTCGGCTCCGCGCGATACACTGAAGGTCAAGGGAAATCTGAGGTGAGTGACCGCGGGTGACGCGGGCTGGGTGAGAGTACGCAACAAGGAACGGATGGAGCATGTCACTACCTACGGCCAATTTCTGGCGTCTGCTCGAGGAGAGCCGGCTGCAGACGGCGGAGCAGTGCCGGCAGTTGCGGGAAGATTTTTCCCATGTGAAGGGGGCGGGGGACCAGGGGAATTCCAAGACCCTGGTGGAGTGGCTCGTCTCCCGCAACATCCTGAGCCGCTATCAGACAACCATTTTGCTGGGCGGTCGGAGCGGGCCGTTCATGTACGGCGATTACAGCGTTTACGACCGCATCGAAAAGGGGAGGCTGGCGGGGTCGTTCCGGGCGATTCACCGGCCGACCGGCCACCCGGTGCTGCTCACGTTCCTGACCGGCCCCATCATTCAGGACGCACGCCTCTGGGCCACGGCAGCGAATGACGCGCTGTCCGCCGCGCAGATTGCTTCGCCCCATGTGCAGCGGTTCTTTGAGCCGGTGGACCTTGTCTCCTTCAAGTTTCTGGTGGGCGAGGACCTCCGCGGGAACGCGGCGGATGAGCGGCTGGCGAGCGGGCGGTTCTCGGTGCCGGAGGCTTGCCGCCTGGTGCGGATGGCGGCGGTGGGGCTGGCGCAGATGCATCAAGCCGGGCGCGTGCATGGCGATTTGCGGCCCGCGAACCTGTGGGTGGAAAACGCCACGCCGCAGAACCCAGGGAATCTCAAGCTCCTCTTCGAACCCCATCTGCCGCCGCAGCCAGTCAACTTTGCCGCCGCCGAGACCGCGGCAAAGCTCGGTCAGCAAGCCGACTACTTCGCCCCCGAGCTAATGCAGCCGGGCAAAGTGCCGGATCCACTTTCGGATGTCTATTCGCTCGGCTGCACGCTTTACTGCCTGCTCTCCGGCACTCCGCCGTTTGCCGGGGGAAACGTACAGCAGAAGATGGTCCGCCACGCCAGCGAGGCCATCCGTCCACTCGAGCAGTTCGGCGTGCCGCCGCAGCTCGCGCAGCTCGTGGCGTTCATGATGGCCAAGAATCCGGCTGTCCGGTTTCAGTCCGCCAGTCTTGTCGCCGAGCAACTGACGCCGTTCGTTGACCCGCAGGTTGTGTATCTTGCTCCACCGGCAGCTCCGGCGACACAAGGTGCTTACGAAAACTGGATTTCGCAGAAGCAAGGCCAGCTCGCCGCGCAAGCCGCGGCTCAGGCGGCTGCTCCCAGGCCCGTGGCTCCGGCGATGCCGGGACTGAATCTCAAGCTCGATGGTGCCAAGAGCGACAAAAGGTCTTCCGGTCCCGCCGGCCCGGTTATCAAAACTGGCGACAGCAGCGGCGGAACCAAGGACGGCATCACTTCCGTCGCCCACGAGGAAGCCAAGCAGAAGCGGCGGATGCAATACCTCGTCGTCGGCCTAGCCACGGCTGCTGTCCTCGCCATCAGCACGGTCATCGGCATCAACATGCTGAGAAAGGGCGAGAATCCAGTCGCCGAAAAGCCCAAGGAAGGGACGAGCGAAGAGACGACTAATCCGGGCGAAGAGGGCTCGACCGAGAACGGCTCGACCAAATTGACGAACACCAGTTCCGGCGCGGGAACGGAGTCGCTTCTCCCGACGACGGAAAATGTATCGCCGGAGAAAATACCAAAGGATAAGACTTCTTCTAGGAAAACAGTCGTCGTCCACGAGGTAATCCCCGATGACGGCAACACGCTTTGGGCCAGCCCCACTTCCGGCAAGCCGGTCAGTTTCCGCTGCGTCCCGCCGGAAGGGCAGGTGTTCCTGATCGCAAGGCCGTCGGACATGCTGGCCAGCCCCGAAGGGGCAAAAGTTCTCGATGCCCTTGGCCCCAATTTCCCCGCCGCCCGCGATGCCCTGGAAGCCGCGGCCGGAGTGAAGTTGGCGGAAATGGAGCAGCTCATCGTCGGCTTTCATAACAACGACGGAAAATTTCCCCGCACCAGCTTCATCATCCGGACCAAAGAGCCGCTGACGAAGGAAGAGTTGCTTTCCAAATGGGGCAATCCGGCGGAGCAGAAAGAAGGAGACGCCTCGTTCTATTCCGGCAATGGCCGGGCGTACTTCATCGACCCCGTGGCCGAGGAGAAGCGGTTCGTCATTGGCGACCCCCTCGACATCAAGGACGTGGCTAAATCCGCGGGCGGCGCTCCCGCCCTCTTCCGCGACATCGAGCGTCTCCGCCGCTCCACGGACGAAGACCGGCACTTCACGGTCCTCTTCAGTCCGGCCTTTTTCTTCAACGACGACGGTGCTCCCCTCTTCGCCACGGAGCGGGCGAAAGTGAAAGAGCCGCTCAGTTGGTTCCTGGGAGATGGCCTGCAAGGCGGCCTCGCCAGCATGCAGTTTGGCGACAACTTCTATCTGGAGATGCGGCTTTTGGGCTCGCTCGACAAGCCGAAGTACGAGCTGGCCAAGGAGGTCCGCGAGCGGCTGAAGCAAATTCCCCCGAAGCTTGAGGATTACTTCGTGGCCCTCACGCCGCCTCCTTACTGGAAAAAGCTATCCTTCCGATATCCGCGGATGATCTCGACCCTGCACGGAAACATGCGGGTCGGCGTGGAGAACGACCAGGCCGTGATGAATGGTTACTTGGAAGGGCCGGCAGCCCACAACCTGGTCCTCGGCGGCGAGCTGCTGCTGGTCACTGCGCCTGGTGCCGCCGTGGCGGTGGTGGCCGAGCCGAAGGAAACCGTCCCCGTGGTCAAAACGATCGAGCAAGCGCTGGCGCTGAAGACATCTTATAGTTTCGATTCGCAATCCTTGGAGTTCGCGATGCGGGATCTGGCCGAGGATGTACGAACGAACCTGCTCAAGGGTGCAACGGTTGACTTTCACATCAAGATCATCGGTGACGACCTCAAGCTGGACGGCATCACGCGTAACCAATCCATCCGCGACTTCAAACAGGAAGGCAAGACCGTGGCCGAGGTGCTGACGGCTCTCGTCCGCAAAGCCAACCCGGTGACGACGGTGAAGGATCCTTCCGAAGTGGACCAGAAACTGCTGTGGGTGGTGGGGCCGGACCCGGACGATGCCAAAAAGAGCATCATCCTGATTACGACCCGGCAGATGGCCGAAAAGAAGAAATATACATTGCCGGATGTATTCAAAGTGAAACTGAATTAAAGTCATAACGTGGAACCATTTTCCATCTCCTGCACGACTTGCAAATCGCGCCTGAAGGTGAAGAGCCAGGCCGCGATCGGTCATTTGCTCAAGTGCCCCAAGTGCGGCGGGATGGTTCTCGTCAAGCTTCCCGAAGAGCCCAAGCCGGGAGAGTCCGCCAGCCTGCGGGCGGAGACCGCGCCGTCCATTCAAAAGCCGATCCGCCCCGCTGACGCCCAGGACACGCTGGGGGAGAACCAGGACTTTGACGAAGTCGAAGCGCTGCTGGCGACGGGGGCTCCTAAGGCGCTGCCGCCCGCGGCCAAAAACGCGGGTCCTACCAAGGCTGTCACTCCGACGAAGTCAGTCGGCCCCGCCAAGACCGCGGTGAAGGATAAACCTTCCCGCTTTGCCGAAGGCGAGCCGGCTCCAGCCGCGAATGGCGCGGCCCATGGTAAATCGGCAAGTCATGCCGCGCCGATCCCCAAAGTTGCAGCGGCAAAAGAGCCGGCTCCGCCTGTCCCCGGTTCCGAGGTTCTGCCGCTGCCGAGCGGCGACTGGTCCAGCCAGCGGCCTTGGAAGTCCTGGCTGTTCCTGGCCGTTTCCATCCTGCTGGGCATGGGGCTGGCCTTCGGAGTCGTTGCACTTTCGCTGTCGTTCTTTCAGGACGACACGCCAGTGGCGGGGAACACCGATCTGAACCCCGGCGAAGTGAAGCCGGCGGAAACGGTTCCAGGTGCCGGCAATCCGACGGAAGATCCTGGCTCGACGAAAACGGTGCAGCCCGAGAAGAGCCCCACTACCACGCCGAATAGTCCCTCCGCGGAAAAATCGCCGGCAAAGCCTGTCCTTCCCGGCGAAAAAGGCAAAACGGAGGTGACGAAAGTCGCGCCGGCTCCCTTAGCCGAAGAAGACCCGCTGGGCATCGGCAAAAAGCCAATGGCAGAGACGAAACCCGCGCCGACCGCCAAGAATCCGTTCGCCAAGTTCGACCGTCTGCTCGGCAATCCCAGCGATCCCACTTCGCCGGCTCCCGAGCCCGCGGAAACCGTGCCTGCCGTTCCCAGGCCGGCGGAATCTCCCGCGGAAGCGCCGGTCAAGCCGAGCTTGCCCCGCCCGCCTGCCCGCACCCTCAACATCTCCGCCCGGATGAATGACCCGCTCCCCGGACTGACCATCACGGCCGGCGAAGTCGCGCTCGCCGACTTCTTGCAGTCCATGCAGGACTTCTCCACCATTCCGATCACGCTGGAACCCGACAATCTGGCGGCTTTTAAGCAGTCGGCAAGTACCACTTTGCCCGCTTTCGACGGTGAGAACCTCAAGTTCGGCGCCGCCCTCGCCTCGGTTCTGACGCCACTGGGATTGGAGGTTGCCGTCGAGGACGAGCAGATGATCATCCGCAAGCCGGAATTGCTCCGCGACAAGATGACCGGCGAGCTCAAGCTGCGGGAGCGAGAATACGACATGAAGGAATTGACCAACGGCGATGAAAAGCAGGCCGTTGAGCTGGCGGAGAGGATCATGGGGCTCGTCGAGCCCGGCAGTTGGGGAGAAGACGATGTTGAAAATGCCTACTCGCTGACCCCCGGCAAGGACAGCTTTGCGGTGCGGCATCGCCTCTCAGCGCATGTGCAGTTTTTGATGCTCTGCGAGAAACTGCGCGTGGCCCGCGGCCTGGCTCCACTCTCCACGGGCTATGATGCCGACACCTTCCGTCTGGCCACCCGCACCGAAAAAGCCGCGGCCCGACTGGCCACCCCAATCTCACTGACGTTCAACCGCCCCACGCCGCTGGTCAAGATCTGCCAGAAGCTTTCCGCGGCGGGCAAGATGCGGATCCTCATCGATTGGCGGAGCATCGCCGCCACCGGTTGGAATCCCGATGCCGAGCTGACGCTGGTTGTCGATAAGAAGCCCCTCGCCGAAGCGTTGACTGCGCTCGTGGAGCCGATGGACCTGGCCTACCGCGTCGTTGACGGCCGCACCATTCAGATCGTTTCGCCGCAATATCTCGCCGAGCATCTGGAATTGGAGCTGCATCCCGCCCAGGAGCTCGTCACCGGCCAGGAACAGATCGAGCCCCTGCTCGCCCGCATCCGCGCCTCCCTTTCTGAAGGCGCAGCCGAGCCTCTCGGCCAGTTCTGGCTCGACCCCGAGAGCAAATGCCTCGTCGCCATGCTACCACAGCCCAAGCAGCAGTTGCTCACGAAGCTGCTGGCGGAGTGGCGGACGAAAGAGACGAACTAACCTTCGTGGGACAAGCTGCCAACTTGCTTCACGATCTTCTCCAGAAAGCACAGGGCGATGAATCTCACCAGGCGATTGATAATCTTGGCTACGCTCGCTGCGTTGCTTTCGCTCACCGCACCGGCCGCCCTCGCCGCCGAAGGCTGGAAGGCCGGCGTTGCCAAAACGAACATCACCCCCGAGCAGCCGATGTGGCTGGCCGGCTACGGCGGGCGGGATCATCCGGCGGAAGGCAAGCTGCATGACATCTGGATCAAGGCGCTCGCCCTGGAGGATGCCGGCGGCAAGCGGGTGGTGCTGCTCACCAGCGACCTGTGCGGCATTCCGCGGTGGATGTACGACAGCGTCAGCGCGGCGGCCAAGCAGCAGCACGGGCTCGACCGCTCGCAGGTGCGCCTGACGTATTCGCACAATCACTGTGCCCCGGTCGTGCGGGGAGACTTGGAAGACTACTACCCGCTCGACGAAACCCAGCGGAAGCGGGTCCACGAATACTCGGAGCGGCTGGAGAAACAGATGATCGAGGTCATCGGCCAGGCCATCGCGGCGCTCCAACCGGCGAGCCTCACGGCCGGTGTCGGCCAGTGTACCTTCGCCGTCAACCGCCGCAACAACAAGGAGGCCGAAGTGCCGGCCATCCTGGCCCGCGGCGAAAAGCTGAAGGGGCCGGTCGATCACCGCGTCCCCGTGCTGTCCGTCAAGAACGCCGACGGCAAGCTGGTGGCGGTCGTCTTCGGCTACGCCTGCCACAACACCACGCTCAGCTTCTACCAGTGGTGCGGAGACTACGCCGGCTTCGCCCAGATTGCGATCGAAAAGCAGCACCCCGGAGCGACCACCCTGTTCGTCACCGGCTGCGGCGGCGACCAGAACCCGCTGCCGCGGCGGACCGTGGAGCTGTGCGAGAAATACGGCAACCAGTTGGCGGCCGGCGTGGAGGAAGTGCTGCGCGGCAAAGAGCAAAGGCCGCTCCGCCCCCAACTCCGCACCGCGTTTGAATCCGTCGAGCTGGCATTCGACAAAATCGCCACCCGCCCGGAGCTGGAAGACTACGCGAAAGGAACCAATCCCATCCGCGTCCGCTGGGCCAAGCGGTTCCTCAAGCAGCTCGATGCCGGCCAGCCGCTGGAGAAGTCAGCCCCCTATGCGATCCAGGTCTGGCGGCTGGGGGATCTGGACTGGATTTCGCTGGGCGGGGAAACACTGGTCGACTACGCCGACCGCTTCCGGGCGGAGTACGGCGCAGGAACCTGGGTCACCTCGTACTCCGCCGACCTCATCGCCTACATCCCCTCCCGGCGAAACATCCTCGAAGGGCTCTACGAGGGCACCAATCTCTACGAATACATGCACCCCGCCGACCGCTGGGCCCTCGACACCGAAGACCGCATCGCCGCCGCCGTCAGCAGGCTGATGAAACAAGCGAGGGAGGCACAGTAACGGGGAGATGGGTGCGATCCAAAGTGTGAATTTTGATCGTGCGCGAGCAACCTCGGTCGCAGAGTGCGAGTTTCTCGTTTTGACCGTTTTTTGCAGGCCCGTAGGGCCGACCACACGGAAGCCCAGAGGTTCGCACTCCCGCTATAATATCCCCAATGAAGTACAGCCTGCGGAGTCTGATGCCCAAGCGAAGCTGGTTTCAGTTCAGTTTGCGACTGGCGATGCTTTTCATGACGCTCGGAGCATTGACCCTGGTCCTCGTCCGCCGAGGGCCGGAGAATCAGCGGGTGGCGGTTCGGATTGCCGTGAGTGCGGGTGGACACGTCGAATATACAATCGCAGCGAAAGATGAATTCTGGCCTATCCGCCAATTGCGGGGGTGGCTGCCGCGGGACTATTTTGATTCCGTCGCAGAACTCCACCTAGATCAATCGCGAGTCCATGACGCTGATTTGGGCCATTTTGCGAAGCTAACCCAAGTCAAGAAGATTTACCTTAACCCCACCCACGTAACGCTTGCGGCGGCAAACGAATTGCAAATGGCGCTGCCCAACTGCAGGGTGTTCTACCAAGTAGGTCAGCCACCCACGCGCTGAGCGACTTGCCCACTTCTCCAGCACGCGCCCCAAATCAGCCCCAGAAGTAGGCATCGGCGGCAAAGTGTACCGCCGCCCCAGGGACGCATAACTTGACGCGGGCCCGCTACTTGTGTCACACTAGATGCAGTTCTTTCTCAGGGGCAAATCTGAGAAGAGGTGCGCTCGTGAAGATGTTCTTTGGGAATGGCCCGCGCCGGCTAGCGCGCGGAGTCATGTGCTTGCTTATTGTCGGTCTGGCCTTTCATCCGGCATCCATTCTGATTCGCTCCGCGGCAGCGCAGGGGAGAACCCCCTCGTCGATTGCCGCCCATGTGGAAGCCGGCGAGTTCGGTCCGGCACGCGCGGCGGCGGATGGTCTTTCGGCAGAGGGCCGCGATCAGGCGCTCGCGACCATCGCGGCGGCCCAGGCAAAATCCGGCGCGCGGGACGCTTCGTTCGCCACGGCTTATGACATCCGCAGCGACCAGGCTCGTTACGGCACGTACCAGCAACTTCGCTCGTCAGGCTCCAGCGGCGGTTACGGCGGCGGAGCGGGCGGTTTTTCCGGCGGCGATGCACCGGGCGGAAGTCGCGGCGGCGGCGTGATCGCGGATTTTGATTCGCTCATTGACCTGATCGTCACGACCATCGATCCGGATACCTGGGAAGACGTCGGCGGCCCCGGCTCGATCGCGGAATTCGCCACCGGCGTCTACGTGGACGCGGGCGGCGTGCTGAAGAAATACAACGGGGACATCGACCGCTCCCTCTCCGAGGTTCGCAAGTCCGCGGCAGTCGTCGGCAACTCGCGCAACCCCCGGAGGACGTCGGTCCTGCGGAAGATCAGCCTCACGCGCCTGGAGCGCGAAGTCCAACTCCTGCATGCCCAAGGCAAAAATCCCGACGCGGTGATGCGGAACCTGGCGGGCCTCCAGCGGATTCAGTTCGTCCTGGTCTATCCGGAAACGGGAGACATTGTGCTGGCCGGCCCGGCCGGCGACTGGCGACCCGACGACGACGGCCGCATGGTCGATGAGAAGGGCCGCCCGGTCGTGCAGCTCGACGACTTGGTCGTCACGCTCCGCAACGCCTATAGCGAAACGGGACGCTTCGGCTGCGCGATTGTGCCGACCAAAGAAGGGCTGGCCGCCATCCAGGCCAAGCAAGCGGAGTGGGCCAAGAAGTCGCTCACGTCGAGCAATCGAGCTGAGTTCCTGGAAGACCTCCGCTCCGCCCTCGGCCAGCAGGACATTACCACGCACGGCATCGACCCGCGGACCCATGCCGCCCGCGTTATCGTGGAAGCGGATTACCGCATGAAGCTGGTCGGCATGGGCCTGGAAAAGGGTACCGGCGGCGTCACCAGCTACCTCGACTCGATCGAGCTGGCCAAGGGAGAAGCCCCGCCGCCGACCAACGTCCTCCGCTGGTGGTTCACGCTTAACTACGACGCCCTACGCTCAGCACCGCAAAACGACGCTTTCCAATTACACGGCCCCGGCGTCAAGGTTCTCAGCGAAAATGAAATGCTGACCGAGCGAGGGGAACGGGTGCATACCGGCAAGTCCAGCGACCTCAACAGCAAGTTCGCCCGCGGCTTCACGAAGAACTTCGAGACGCTGGCGGCCAAGTATCCAATCTATGCCGACCTGCGAAACGTCTTTGACCTGGCCCTGGTCACCGCCCTGATCAAGAGCGAAGACCTGCCCGGCCAGGTCAGTTGGCACATGACCCACTTTGGCCCGGAGGGGCAGTACGAGCCGGCCCTGGGCATCGCTCCCGCGAAAGTTGATTCGGTCGTCAATTATCGGCTTATCAACGGGAGTGTCGTCACCGCGGGAGTCAGCGGCGGCGTAGTCGTCGATGCCCGCGGCCTGGCCAAGAAGGAAGCCGTCAAACCGGACGAATACGGCGCTCTCAAAGGCCAGCGGAAGGATGCCGCCCCCAAGGAACTGCCTCGCGGCGCATGGTGGTGGGATTAATGAGCAGATCGCCAGCTTAGCCCCCGCCTCCAGGCGGGGCACGCCGCGTGGACGCGGCGGCTAAGCTTCGCCTCCGCTATACTGTCAGCATGAAGGAGCTTCCCCAAACAGCCGGACTCGCTTCCAAGCTCTGCGCGGAGCGGCTCAAAGCGCTGGGGGACGAAGATCGGCTGCGGATTGTGCAAGCCCTGCGGAGCGGGCAAAAAAGCGTCAGCCAGCTCGCGGAGGATCTCCAGGAAGACATCGCCAATGTCTCCCACCATCTGCAGATCCTGCGGCGGTGCGGCATCCTGCAAACCGAGCGGCAAGGCCGGTTCATCCTCTACTCCATCCATCCGGACGTCTTTCCCGTCGACCAGGAACCGAGCGAGCATCTCGACCTCGGCTGCTGCCGGCTGGAGCTGCCGAAGTCGTCTTAGGCCGTCGGTACTATTTCCTAAAAACTTGCTGCGCACCTATTGACTGTGCCAACAGGACAAGTATACAATTGATTAATAACTAGGCAAAGGGGTCGGGAGGGGTTTTCGCGGCGATTAGGCCATCCATCCGCATGGACTTAGCCCGCGAAAACTTCTCCCGACCCCGTCACGGTGGAGGTGCCAAGCCAGACGGGGTCAGGAAAGGTTTTCGCGGGGACATTTTTTGGATGGGTCGGCGCGAATTGACGCGAAAACCCTTCCCGACCCCCAGTTCGGCATTTGCCGTCAGTCTGCTGGCAATGGCCCCAGCTTTCGGCGATGCTTTCGTGGATCAGGTTTTGGTGAATCAAAATCGGGATGAATCAGCGGGTTATGAATCAACTTTAGCGTGAATCAAACGCGGTAAAGTGTTGCGGTACAATACTTTGTGAAGTCACATAGTGCGGCTAGTGACTTCGCAATGAAGAGCTCAAAAACATGAATAAAACGACGCTCATCCGGGGGAGGCTCGCGGCGGCGGTCCTGGCGGCATTGCTGCTCCAGGGAGCACCGGCAATCGCCCAACTCCCCGAAGCCAACCTCGACGACTACAACCAGTGGAAGCTGGCCCTGGAGAGCGGCGGCGTGGCCAGTCCCGTGTCCATCTCGGCCCCGCCGGGGTATGCCGTGGAGATGGTCCGAACGGCAGCGCCGGGAGAAGGCTCCTGGATCAGCCTGGCTTTTGACCCCCAGGGGCGGATGGTGGTCGCCCGGGAGGACAAGGGGCTGCTCCGGATGGCGCTCAATGTGGAAGGAAAAGTTGTCGCCCAGCCGGAAACGATCAACAGAGACCTGCTGGAATGCCGCAGCCTGCTCTTCGCCCACGGGGCGCTGTACGTGAGCGCCAATAACTCGCTCGGCATCTACCGGCTCAAGGACACGGGCGGTGACGACACCTACGACGAGGTCAAGCTGCTCAAGAAGCTGGAAGGGGGCGTGGGGCACGGGCGGAACGGCCTGGCCCTGGGGAAAGACGGCAAAATCTATCTCGCGTGCGGCAACAACGTGCGGGTTTCGCCCGATATTTCGCCGCTCTCGCCGTATCGCAATCCGCAGCAAGACCGCCTGCTGCCGTGCGTGTGGAACGAGTTCCTGTTCGATTCCGACGCCCGCCCGCCGTGCGGGCACGTTCTGCGCTTCGATGCGGAGGGGAAGACCTGGGAGCTGGTCGCCGGCGGCTTTCGCAATCCGTACGACCTGGCGTTCAATCCGGACGGGGATCTGTTCACCTATGACGCCGACATGGAGTGGGATGCGGGGGCTCCCTGGTATCGCCCCACCTGCGTGATGCACGTCGTCCCCGGCGGCGAATACGGCTGGCGGCAGGAGACGAACCTGTGGCCCGATTTCTTCGCCGACTCTCTGCCGCGGGTGGCGGATATCGGCCTCGGCTCGCCGACCGGCGTGGAATTCGGCACGCTGAGCAAGTTTCCGGCGGAGTATCAACGAGCCCTTTACATTCTCGACTGGGCCTATGGCCGAATTATCGCCGTGCATCTGACACCCAAAGGAAGCAGCTACACCGGCAGGGCCGAAGTCTTCGTAAAGGGAAAGCCGTTGAACCTGACCGACCTGGCGTTTGGACCGGACGGAGCGATGTACTTCACGGTAGGCGGCCGCGGGACGCAATCGGCGATCTACCGGGTCCGGTGGACAGGAGAAAAGACCGCCGAGGCGACCGAGCCATTACTGGAGGGATCTGGAAAGAGCCCTGGGAGGCGTCAACAACGCCGCCGCTTGGAAGACCTGGCCGCGAGTATTGGCGAGGAGCCTCTCGACAACGCATGGGCAGAACTTGAAAACGATGATCCGTTTATCCGCAGCGCGGCCCGCGTGGCAATAGAAAATCATCCGCCGCACAAGCTCGAACACTTCGGAGACCCCCGTAAGTCGGGCCTTCGTCGGGCAATGGAATTGCTGACTCTTGTCCGCGTGGCCCCGCCTGCCGACCGCGAGCAGGTGCATTCCATGCTCTTTGACTTGATGAGGAGCCGGGCCCTCAACGAAACAGAGCGACTAATCACCTTGCGAGCGTTGGAACTCGGGTTTATTCGCCTCGGCCCGCCAGGAGATATAGACAAGCCCCGTTTTCTCGCCAGGCTAGAGTCGCGCTACCCGGCAGAAGCGTTCGCGGAGAACTACCTGCTCTGCGAGCTGCTCGTCTACCTGGATTCGCCAAAGGTGATTGCTCCAACCCTCACGCTGCTCTCCGCCGCGGAGACTCAGCAGGAGCAGATGTTCTACATCTATTCCCTTCGCAATCTCAATCACGGCTGGTCGCTGGGGCAGCGGCAGGAGTATCTGGCGGCGGTGAAGAAGATGGATGCGTATCAGGGGTCGAGCTACATGCAGCGGTTTGTCGGCTTCATCCGCTCCGATGTGGTGGCAAGCTTGAGCGACGACGAGCGGCGGGAACTCGCGCCGCTCATCGCGACGCTCGGCAAAAGCGACGAGCCGGCGATCCCCGCCGTGACGAATCGGCCCCACGTCCGGGAATGGAAGCTGGAAGAGGTGCTTGCCGCACTCGACAAGGCCAAAGAGCAGCCCCGCAACCTGGACCACGGCCGTCAGATCTTTGGAGTCGCTCTTTGCAGCCGTTGTCATCGGCTGGGAGGCGAAGGAGGAACCATCGGCCCCGATCTGGCTGGCGCGGCGGCCCGCTACAGCCGGAGGGATCTGGTGGACGCGATGATTCATCCCTCCCGCGTGATTGACGAGAAATATCGCGATTCGCGCGTCCTGACCACGGACGGCGAAGTCGTCGTTGGCCAGCTTGCCGGCGGCGACAAGGAGCAGCTCTACTTCACAGCGAACGCGCTCGAACCGACGCAAATCACCCGCATCCGCCGCGATTCCATCGAGAGTCGCCAAGCGTCGCTGGTCTCTTCGATGCCGACGGGCCTTTTGAATACTCTGACGGAAGACGAGATCCTGGACCTGATGGCTTGGGTGGAGAGCGGAGGGAAGAAGTAGCGGGAGTTCGTGTCCCTAACCAGAATTATCTCTATCATGCCTCACCTCTCTCTCGCCAAACCCGAAGAAATCGGCCTCGATCCGCAGCGCTTCCAGCGGGCGTATGACCTGCTGGAAAAGTGGACCGCGGAGGGGGCGATTCCCGGCGGAGCGATTGCCGTGGGGCGGCGCGGGAAGCTCGTCGAGCCCCGGTATTTCGGGCGGCAGGGACCGGAGGCGGATGCGACGCCGATCCGCCGCGACGGGATGTTCCTCTTGGCCTCCATCACCAAGCCGATTGTCTACCTGGGGGCGATGATGCTGGTGGAGCGCGGTCTGCTCAGCCTGTCGCGGCGCGTCACGGACTATTTGCCGGACTTCGCCGCCCATCACAAAGAAGCCACGCTCGTGCAACAGCTCTTCACGCATACGTCGGGTCTGCCGGACATGCTGAAGAACAATGAAGACCTTCGCCGCAAACATGCGCCCCTGGAGGAGTTCATCTCTGGTGCTATCCGCGAGACCGTGCCGCTCTTTCCGCCCGGCACGGGCTACAGCTATCAGAGCATGGGGACGCTCGTCGTCGCCGAGCTGGTGCAGAAGCTCAGCGGCATGACCATCCACGAATTCCTCCGTCAAGAGATTTTCGAGCCGCTCGGACTGGCTTCCACCGCGCTCGGCTCCCGCGGTATGCCCGCCAAGACGCAGGAACGGCTGGTTCGCGTGCAGACGCAGGCATATCAAGAGCCGGGCTTCGATTGGAACAGCAAATACTGGCGGGAGCTCGGTTCGCCGTGGGGAGGCATGTTCAGCACGCCCGAGGATTTTGCGGTCCTCTGCCAACTCATGCTTGGCGGCGGCAAGCATGGGGACGTGCGCTTACTTACATCAAAGACCGTGGAGCTGATGACGACGAATCGGCTGGATGATCACCCCGACCTGCCCGAGACGATCCGCCGCTCGCGCCCCTGGGGCCTGGGCTGGAGCCTGAACCACCGGCAGCATGACGACGTGCTGTGCGACGTGCTCGGGCCGCATATTTTCGGCCATCTCGGCTCCACCGGGACGCTGTTCTGGGTCGATCCCCAGACGGAAGGCTTCTGCATCATCTTCACCAGTGGCGAGCGCGCCCGCGGCCCGTGGCGGCTGGTCGCACTGTCCAATGCCGTCGCTGCCGCCTTTGTCTAGCAAGGAACCTGAATCATCATGGCCAAGAAAACATCCAAGAAACCCGTCAAGAAATCCAAAACCGCCGCCAAAAAGTCTGCGCCCAAGAAATTGAAGTCCAAAGAACCCTCCCTCGGCCGCCCGCTGGTGACGAACGAAGAGAAGCTCTACATGCTCTTCAAGGAGGATTACCACGCCCGGCAGATCTTCGAGTTCCTGCGCGTGGAAACCGTCAAAGACCTGGAGCAGTTCAGCCCCGAGCAAATCGTGCGGCTGCTATCCAAACCGATTCGCACCACCGTCGACCGCATCCGTCAGAAGCTCGCGGAGAAGAACCGGCACATGCTGGAAGATGTGAAGTACGCGGCGGCGTGGAAACGGGAACACCCGGAAAGCTTGTAGCGATTACTTTCGCTTCTTGGGCGGCGGATTTCCTTCCGAGCGGCTTTTGCTTGCAGCCTTTTTTTTACGGTCGAATTTGGCAAGTACCCGCCGATCGGTCGTGGCGTAATCGATGATTTCGGGTACGACAAACCAGGTTGGAGACGCCGACTTTGTCTTTTTCACTGGCATATTTCACCTCAACATGCATGCTCCCTCCGACAGTATATCGTCTTCCGGGACTCTCGTCGTTGGAATTTTATTACCGTAAGGCTCGCGCTTCATCCAGCAATTGCGAGTTCGACACCGAGTTTCCAAACGTCTCGTACTGGTCGAGCGTCCAAACTACTTTCTTGCTCTTGGGTTCCAGTTCAATCAGCAGCGGCTGGCCCTCGCCGGCGTGGCAGTTGCCGATGACGTAGTTGCCGCTCGGCAAAACCTCGAGCGTGGTGACCCAGGCGAGCGTGATGCCAGGCAGATCCTTTTGATGGAGTTCCCACGCGATCTCTTTCTCCGGCGTCACCTCCAGCACGCTATGACCATTTCCCGTGGAGATGAGGGTGTTGCCGCTGCCGAGACGAACGGCGGCAAAGCACTTGTTGCCGAAGGCTTCCGCGCCGTGGCCGCCTTGGGGCTCCTTGCCGAACATCGGGACTTCGTATTCCCAAATGACCTTGCCGGATTTGCCGTCGTACTCGCGCACAAAGCCGTCCCCTTCATGGCAAACCAGGTAGTTGCCGCTCGCCAGCTTGCGCACAAGCCGCGTGTCAGTATGCGGGTGCGGGTGATTGACCTTGAGCTTGATCTCCTTCAGGAGCTTACCGTCGCGATTGATTTCGATGATCCGGCCGGGCCCGCTCTCGGCGATCATCACACTGCCATCGGCCAGTGGCTGGAAGGCGTGGGTCTCCACAGGCCGCTTCGCGTTGCCGTTGCTGGCGGCGGAATCGTAGGACCAGACAACCTGCTTCAACTTCGGGTCAATCTCGACAAGCTTGCTTGCTCCTTGCTGAACCATAATGTTCCCGCCGGGCAATACGTGGATATCGTGAATCCCTCCCCACTTCATTTCCCACTCGATCTTGCCGTCCTGGCCGACGATGGCGAGCTTGTCGTTACCTTGCGTAATCAGCCGATGCTGGGCGAAAGCGAGCGAAGCGACGGAAAACAGCAGCGCCATTGCGAATAGAGATATCAATTTCATGGTCGTGGTGTCCTTGAGGATGCAGATACGCAAGGGCACCATGTTACCACTCTTCCTGGCGACATTGAGGCATCATTCGCTGCTCGCAAGGAATCCATCGTGCCCCATTATCCGCCAGCGCAAACCTCCATTGTCTTCTTGGGACGCGATTTCCGTGCATTGGCATGGATTTCCCATGGCATGAGACGTGCATTATCCGCAGCATCCCTTGGCGATGTGACCAGGGAAGAAGCCAAATTAACTTTCTGAGGAGCTGGACATGAGCGGAAAAAGTGATGAGATCAAAGGGCGCGTCAAGAAGGCTGTCGGCGAGCTGACGGGAAACCAAAAGCTCAAGCAGGAAGGACAAATCGACAAGGTTGCCGGCAAGGTAAAGCAAGGCGTCGACAAGGTGAAGCGCACCCTCCAAGGCAAGTAGTTCCCGCGTCCGGAACCCCCGCTGTTTCAGATAGGGGCAATGGAGCGGCGCAGGCAGGAGACTATGCCGCCGTCGCTTCGACGGTGATTGTCCGAGCCGGTACGGAAATGGCCGGCGGGAGGGTGAGGATGGCCCCGCCGTTCTCCCAGCGGGCGCTGCGGTTCTGGCCCGCCCTTGTCGCGGCTGCTCGCACGGTTTCCAAGCGATCCAGAATGTCGGTCAGAGTGGCATTCGCGGCCACCGCTGCCACGCTCATGGTTAAAGTCAGGGTAAAATCGGTCCCCTGAAAGCTAAAGTTCGAGGCTTCGAAGGACTGGCGGATGTGCTCACCCACGGCAGCCAGTTCTTCCATTGTTGCGTCATGCGCCAGAATCAGGTAATCGCCGCCGGCCAACCTGGCAATCGCGTTTTCGTCGCACCTCCCCGCCGTGAGCTCAACTAGGAGTTGCGCGACGGCACGGAGGGCTTGATCACCAGCGCGAGCACCCAGTCGCTGGTTGATCTTGCCGAAACGGTCCAGCGAAATCCGCATCGCCACGGTGGGACGTGTCCCCTCCTTGAATTCCGCCGCGAACAGGTTCTCCAGACCAAGCCGGCATCGCATGCCCGTGGCTGCATCCAAGTGGAACCTGCTATCCAATTGATGGAGAATCCCCTCCTCGCGGTAGATTGCCGCCAGTGTGATCTGCATCTGATCCCGCAACAAATGCGCCAGGCGGATGAGTTGCTGCAACTTCCCCACCACTCTCCGGCAGCCGACGGTTCCATCGGCGCGAACGGTCAGCGCGTGGGCCTCGCGACCGATCTCCGCGATTTGTCCCCCTTGGTCCCGCAGCAGCCCCGCCAGGCGCATCGCTGGAACGATGGCCGGTCCCAATCTCTCCGATCGCTCTTCCATGAGCTCAGCCGCTTGCCGCAGCTTGCGAGACCAATCCAGATTGATGAAACGCAAGTCCGCGGATAGCCGCTCCAGGGTTAGCGGATCCTGCATGCCTACGGCCTGGCGCGACTGGGCTTCCGCCGCCAGAAGATGTTCCAGGTAGACGGCTCCTTCCAGTCGCAAGAAATGGGCAATCCCCGAGACGAGCGTGTTCAATTGCAGGTTGTCGTCGCCCAGGACATGTTGCCACTGTTCCGGCAAATCGCTGATGGTGGCGACGGCGGGCAAAGCCGGCGCGGCTTCATGCATGTCTGGCGGCGTCTCGGCCTCGTATCCCGCTTCCATCTCGGCGACTCGCTGGCGCTTCAGAGCGGCAAGCATCGCTCGCCAGGCGTTCCGCCAAAACTCGCCAGCCAGCATCCCCAAAAATGGAGGATCAGCGAGAGCCAATGCCAGGAGATACCCCAGCACGAAATTGAACACACCAATAACGAAGATGAAGGCTGCCAAAGCGATAGCACCCAAGGGGGAACGGTCGTAAACTCCTGTGGTGCCAAAACCTACGTCAAACTTTTCAGCCGCAATAACGCACTCGGCGGCCGTTTTATCCAGATTGCCCAGTTGCCACAGGCAGAACTCGGCCACGCACGTTAATTCGGTACAACCGGCACTGCCGACAAATCCGAAGGAAGCAGCGTTGCCGCTACTCCATGCCTTTTCGATGCGTCGCGATTAACCGGCTCCAGCGGTACTCCTTGGCCTTCTCTTGCAGGTGCTTTCATGCAGAAGTCTCTCTCCGCCTGGCTCAAGACTGTGCTCGTTGCCGTCTCGGCGTGCCTCTCGCTGGGGACCATCGGCATTGCCCAGGAATCCACGCTCAATTACCTGAACTCCTTCGTGGCCGCGCCAGACGTGCAATCTTCCGAGCAATCCACTCAGCAAGGCTGCCAGGGAAACTGCGGCTGGATTGGCGACGGTTGCTGTGCGGATGACTGCTGCTTTCCGCGAACGACGGCTCGCCTGGAATACCTTTTGTGGTTCGGCCGCGGGCAGAACATTCCCGCTCTTGTGACCACCAGTCCGGCCGGCACTCCGCAGGCCGAAGCCGGCGTGCTGGGATTTGCCAACACCACCACGCTCTTTGGCGACGAAGGCATCCAGCAGAACCTCCGCAGCGGCTTCCGCATCACGATCAACCACTTGCTCGACAGCGGCGACACGGTCGGCGGCCGCTTTTGGGCACTGGAGAACGCCCGAAAAAACTTCTACGCCGATAGCACGGGCAACCCCATCCTGGCCCGCCCCTTTTTCAATACCCAGCTTCCGGGCGAAGACTCGCTCCTCGTCGCGTTCCCCGGTGTAACGACGGATGGCAGCGTCAGCGTCCGCGCCGGCAACGAAATCTTGGGTGCCGACGCCTGGTTCCGCCGCACGATCAGCCGCGATGCTTGCTTCCAGATGGACTGGCTGGCCGGCTACCAGTTCGTGCGGATGAACGACTCCATCTTCATTCACAACCCGCAAACAGACATCGTCGGCGGGGCCTTTCCGCTCGGCACCATCATCGATGTGCGCGACAACTTTCGCACCAGCAGCGAATTCCACGGCGGCACGCTCGGCGTCGTGATCGAAAACCGCTACGACGCCTGGCAACTGGACCTGTTGGCCAAGGTGGCCGTCGGCAGCATGCACCAGACCGTCAACGTCAGCGGCAGCACGACCGTCACCGAGCCCGGCCTCGGCCCTTTTACGTCCAGCGGCGGATTGTTGGCCCAGGGAACCAACAGCGGCATCCGTTCCCGCAACCGCCTGGCCTTCATTCCCGAAGTCAATTGCAACCTCGGCTACCGCGTGAACGACCAGTGGTCGCTGACGATGGGCTACTCCTTCCTGTACTTTAGCGATGTCGTCGTGGCCGGCGGCCAGATTGACTCCACGGTCAATCTCTCGCAAAACCCCGGTCCGATCGTTGGGCCAGTCAGCCCCGCACCGCTGCTCAATACCACCGACTACTGGGTGCAGGGCCTGAGCCTGGGAGTGGACTACCAGTTCTAGGTTGGCAAGGTGGCACGCCCACGGCTTTGCGTGGGCGTGAGCGACACTTTCTCTCATTACCGTGCTTTCGCGAAAAAGGCGACACATCTTCAGGTTGCCTCTGCTTGCCAACGAAGAAGCCCGCAATCTGGTGGGGAGGCATCAAGGGAGCCAGCAGACAACGTGACCGGCATCACGGAGTGAATGCGCTGCCATTTGCTGCTATTCTGCAGCATCTTCCCTCGCTCCCGAGTTGCCGATGACAGCATCCACCACCACGGAATCAGCTCCGGCCAAAGCTACGCACTTGGGGCTCTATTTCCTCCTGGCCGCCATCGTGCTCGGTGTGCTAGTTGGCGCGTTTTACGGCCGGCGGATGTGGCTGGCTTCGGGCGGACCGAAAGCTGCGCTGGAAAAACTCGCCGAGATCCGCCAGCAAAAGGCGGCTCGGCTGGACGAAGAGAAGCGGGCAACAAAGATCATTGAGGCCGAGCACCTGCAAGGACAATTGACGAAGATTGACGCCGAAATAACGCGGCTGCAGGCGCTGGCGAAGGAAGCGGACCAGCTCGAAAAGGACGGCGTGAATGCATTTCCCCGCGCTGCCTTCAAGCTGATTGCTTTTGCCGGCGATTTGTTCCTCCGATCACTCAAGCTGCTTGTCATTCCGTTGGTCGTCACCAGCATGGTCTGCGGCGTGACGTCGCTGGGGGACATTCGCAAAGCGGGACGCTTAGGCACCTGGACGATGATCTATTTCCTGGCGACGACGTTGCTTGCGGTCGCCATCGGGCTGATTCTTTGCGTCACGATTCGCCCCGGCAAATATGCCGACGACACCTTCGCCCACGTCACCAAGACCACCGCGGCCAAAGCGGACAACTCCATCCTGGAAACGATGCTGGAGGTTGTTCGCGGCCCGGAGAAACCGAGCAACCCCTCCGCCGGCATGATTCCCGAGAACATTTTTCAGGCTGCCGCCGAGTTGAACGTGATGGGCCTGATCATCTTCGCCCTGGTCTTCGGCGCGGCTCTCACCACGCTCGGCGAGAAAGGAAAGCCGGCCATCATGTTCTTCGTGGCGGCAAATGAAGCCATCATGAAGATGGTCCATCTGGTAATGCTCATCGCGCCGGTTGGCATTTTCGGTCTGCTGGCGGCGAACATCGCCAAGCGCGGCGGCGGCAGCGAGTTCCAGGTGGAATTGGCCCGGCTGGCGTGGTATGCGGCGACGGTGCTTGCGGGCCTCGTCATTCAGACCGCCCTGCTGATGCTCATCTACTGGCTGTTGACGCGCAAGGATCCATTCACCTTTACCGCCAATATGCTAAAGGCACTCGTCACCGCCGCCAGCACCAGCAGCTCGTCCGCGACGCTGCCGGTGACGATGGAATGCGTGGAGGTAAACAACGGCATTTCCAACCGTGTGGCCGGATTTGTCGTGCCGCTGGGGGCGACGGTCAACATGAACGGCACCGCCCTGTACGAAGCCGTCGCCGCCGTCTTCATCGCCCAAACTCTCGGCATTGAGCTCTCCTTCCCTCAACTGCTGGTGGTGATGCTCACCGCCACGCTGGCCGCCATTGGCGCGGCGGGCATTCCGGAAGCGGGCCTTGTCACCATGACAATGGTGCTGACCGCCGTGGGCCTGCCAGTGGAAGGGATCGGCACGATCCTCGCCATCGACTGGTTTTTGGACCGGGCGAGGACCACCGTCAATATTTATGGGGACGCCATTGGGGCAGGAATTCTGGACCTGCATCTACGGGAGGACGAGCAAGCGGACAAAACGGCCAATACCAGCGCGTAAACAGCGAACTGGTGCTATAACTGCCCTTATCTGGCGTACACCCAAACGAACTGCCAGCCGTCAACCAATCATTTCAGGAACAACATTATGGCTCAGGGAAACTACGGTGGCGGATATACTCCGCCGAATCCTTCCAACCCGTACGCCAACGTGGGACAATTCGGCCAAGCGCCGCCACCCAAGAAATCGAAGGCCTGGATTTGGATTCTCGGCATCATCGGCGGCGGTGGGATTCTCGTCTGTGGCGGCTGCTGTGGCATGACCTACTGGGCATACAGCTTTGGGATGACGACGATCGCCAATCAGACCAAGGATGAGATCCAAGGGCGCCCCGAGATTCAGGAGCACATCGGCACGATCGAGACCGCGACGCCGGATTTGATGGCGGGGGTCCAAGAGACGCAAAAGAAGGGTGCCAAGCCGGGAGAGAGCCATCTCGTCGTTCATCTTAAGGGGAGCAAGGGGTCCGGAGACGTCATTGGTAGGATGCCCCAACAAGGAGGCCAGCGGTTGACGGAGAAAGTACTTCGGCTACCGGATGGGAAGGAATTGCCACTGGAGTAGCCGAGAGTCCCATGAAGCAGATTTTTGCATTTGCCTTCTTGCCGCTTGTTTGGGCTGGCTCCTTGTCAGCGGCAGAGCCTGTCTACGACGTCGTCATCGCCGACGCCGTCCAATTTGTTCCCGTCAAACCCAAGTGAACTATGCGCCAGAAAATTTCTCTCGCTAAGAAACAGGCCGCAATCAGGAAGCAGACCGGTCTGAGCCTGATCATCGACGAATACGTGAACGGCCTCACCGGCTGGAAGAAAGTTGTATCGGTGAAACTGCGGCAACTCATCCGCAGCTCCAGCCGCGAGCTGACCGAGGACGTGAAGTGGGGCTGGCCTTGCTATACCGCCGGCGGCAAGTACGTCTGCGGCTTCATGGCCATGACAGACACCGTCAACTTCGTTCTCTATCTTGGAGCCGATCTCGACGACCCCCACGACCTGATCGAAGGGACCGGCACATCGATGCGGCACGTCAAGCTTCGCGGTCCCAAGGACATCCGCAAACCAGCCTTCACGAAGTTCATCAAGGACAGCATCCAGTTGGTGAAGAAGTAGACCGCACTCACTTGGTCCTCGTCCGAACCTTACAGTGCTGCCTTCTTCAACATCCGGTCGAACAGCTTCCTTTGGGCGGCAAGGGCGGCAACGCGATCTTCCGGTTTGCTGCTGGCTTCGAGCAGAACCCAGCCTTCGTACCTGCTGTGGACGAGCAAGTTCATGAGATCCTGGAAGGGATAGTCCGGCGTGTCGAATTCCCGGACATGCACGGTCTGTCCGAACCGTTTGCGGACCAAGGCAAAGTTTTTCTCCAGCCCGTCCCCTTTCAGATCGGTGGGGTTCGAATTCCAGCAGACGAAGACATTTTCGTCCTTGGCCACGTCCATGATCGCCTTGATGGTCGGCAGCTCGGCGCATTGACCATGCACTTCCAGCCGGATTTGCTGGCCGAAACCGGCTGCGAACTCCCCCAGCTCATTGAGGGCCTTGCCGATTTGCTCGATGGTCTTCTCGTGCGGGACCCCGTCATGGAACTTGTCCGGCTTGACCTTCACCCCGGAGCCGCCGATGTCGTGGCTGAGACGGATGAACTGCTTGGTTTTTTCGATGGCCGCCTTCACCTTGGCAGGGTCGGGATTGTCGAACCGCTCGTCACTGCCGATGCCGACAAAGGTCACGCCGCTGTCGGCGAACTGGACGCGGACCGCTTCCCGCCCCTTTTCGTCTAGCTCCGGCTCTACTTTGTGGGCATGCGTCGTCCGGAGCTCCACGCCGAGAGCCCCCGTTTTCTTGCAATTCTTCAGCAGCGCCGGCAAGTCCCAGTCGGCTCCCCACATGTAGGTTACGAGGCCGAACGATATCGCGGGCGGCTCGTCGGCAGCCAGGCCGGTTCGCGACAGAAGGGAAGTAGCGGCCACCCCGGCAGCCAGGGCAGCGGCAGAGGAAAGGAATTCACGGCGCGAGGAGGCAGGCATGGTGAGGCTCCTGGAGATGGGCTTCGTCGATGGCAAGCAGACATCTTACCACGAGAACCTGGCAATCTGGGGCTGGATTGCCTACATTGGCGTGGAGCCGTTGTCCCGGTTCTTAGTCCTCAGTTTCGAAGGTCCATCATGTTCAGAACGCTGTCGCTCGCTGTCGTCTTCCTCGCCAGTCTTTCGTTGCCGGCTTCTTCTGAAGCTGCCGAGGACGAAAGCGAAAAGGATCTCAAAGAAATGGCCGGCAACTGGGTTCCGGTCCTGATGCGGCTCAACGGCAAGAAGCAGCCGGACGAGGTGACAAGGGCCATCAAGCTCACCATCAACGGCAACAAGTACAACACGGTCGTCGGCAAAGAGCGCGACGAAGGGACGCTCAAGCTGGACGCGACGAAGGAGCCGCGGGAGATGGACATCATCACCAGCGTCGGCGAAAACAAGGGGAAACCGATCCCCTGCATCTATGAGCTCAAGGGGAACGAGCTCCGTGTCTGCTACGGCCTGAATGGCACCGCCCGCCCCGCCGACTTCAAATCCGGCGAGGATGAGAAGGGGGTTGTCATGCTGATTACCTACAAGCGTGCGCCCAAGAGCAAGCGGTAAACATGCTCGCAACGGTGGAAATCGATGGTCGGCATCCTGGCCCGCACCTGCTCATCACCGGCGGTGTGCATGGCGATGAATTCGAGCCGATGGCGGCGATGAGGCAGCTTGCGCGGGAGTTGCGGCCGGAGGAGTTTCGAGGGAAGGTGACGCTGATACCCGTCGTCAATGAGCCGGCGTTCCGGCTGGGTCAAAGATGCGCGGAAGACGGCCTGGACCTGGCGCGGACTTGTCCGGGACGGGCTGACGGCAGTGTGACGGAGCGGATTGCGTTTGCTCTTTCAGCGCTCATCCGCTCGGCGGACCTCTATATCGACTTACACACCGGCGGCACGCGGCTGATGGTGCTGCCGCTGACAGGATACGTGCTGCACCCCAATCCCGCGGTGCTGGAACAGCAGCGGCGAATGGCGCGGGCCTTCGGCTTGCCGCTGATTTGGGGAACCGACCCGAACTTGCCTGGCCGGTCGCTCTCGGTCGCCCGAGATGCGAACATACCCGCAATCTATGCCGAGTACCTCGGTGGCGGCCGCTTTGATCCCGTCGGAGTCGCCGCCTATGTTGATGGTTGTCGAAGCGTGATGGTGGAGTTTGGGATGCTGGAAACAGAGGTGATGGGACACGGAAAACACAGAGGACACGGTAATGAGCCGCTGATCGTGGAAGATGCTCGACCCGGTGCCGGCCACATGCAGGTCAATCACCCGGCCCCTTGCGAAGGTTTCTTCGAGCCGGCGGTTGAGCTTGGTCAGCGAGTGCAAGCGGGGGACATGCTCGGCGCGATTTGCGATCCCCTTGGGCAGCATGTCGAAGTGATTCACTCGCGTTACGCCGGGATCGTTATCGTCCTGCATTCCTTCCCGCGGGTCGAAGCGGGAGTGAGCGTGGCGGTGGTGCTCGAACTGCCACAAAACTGACTTGCTTTTATCTTCTTGCCAACCATATTCTTGCCATCTCCCTTTCGGAATTGGCAAGAATATGGTTGGCAAGAAAATAGACCGGGGCGGGTCCGCTCTTTCCCTCCCCACTTTTCGCTCTACACTTTACACTTTGCACTCCATCCGCCTTTTCACCTCCGAAAGCCTTCCATGCGCAAGAGCCGCGTCAAAGCCAAACTCCGCCAGAAGCAGCCGGTGCTGCTGACCACGCTGCACATTCCCGATCCGCAGCTCTTTGAATTGACGAGCCTGCTTGGGTTTGACGGCATCTGGCTGGACCTGGAGCATCACGGGTTCACGGAAGAGACCGCAGCGCACTTGGCGAGGGCCACGCGAGTCGGCTCGTCCGACATCATGATCCGACCCGCCAAGGGGGAGTTCATGAAGATGTGCCGCCTCTTCGAAATTGGGGCCACGGGCATCATGTATCCCCGCTGCGACAACGCGGACGAAGCCCGCGAAGTGGTGAAGTGGGCCAAGTTCGCGCCGCAGGGGCAGCGGGGCATCGATAGCGCGGGGGCCGACAACCCCTACTGCCTGATGCCGCTGGTCGAGTATCTTCCGGCCGCCAACGCCGAGACGTTTGTGGTGATTCAGATTGAGGATCCGGCAGCCATCGGTCATGCCGACGAGATGGCCGCAGTCCCGGGCGTGGACGTGCTATTCCTCGGCCCCGGCGACTACAGCATCCTGGCCGGCATCCCCGGTCAGATGGACCACGCCATCATCAAGGAGGCCATGCAGAAGGTAGCCGCGGCGGCGAAGAAGGCCGGCAAGGATTGGGGAATGCCGATCTTCTCCACCGAGCACGCCAAGCAAGTCATGGAGCTTGGCGGCCGCTTCCTCTGCCACGGCTGCGACCTGCTGATGGTGAAGAGCGGCCTGGAGGAAATGCAACGGAAGTTTGAACCGCTGGGAGTGACGTTTGAAAAGCGGGCGTGAGGCATGGCCGGACAGAATCCAAAGCATCGTGTTCTCGTCGTCGGCGCTGGCTCGATTGGGGAGCGACACATCCGTTGTTTTCTGGCGACGGGGCGGTGCGAAGTTTCCTGCTTGGAGATTGACGACACCGTGCGTCTCGCGGTTTCCATTCGCAATGGAATTCGCGGGTTTGCCGACCTGAAATCGGCGCTCGCATCCCAACCATCCATTGCCGTCGTTGCCACGCCTGCCCACCTGCACATTGAAATCGCAGCAAGTATCGTCAAGCAAGGGATTCACGTTCTGATTGAGAAGCCGCTGGCGACGAACGAGTCGGGCATCAGCGAGCTTCTCTCGATTATTCAAAAACGGAAGGTCGTAGCCGGTGTCGCCTATGTCTATCGCAGCCACCCCGTGCTGGCGGAGATGCGGCAGGCGATTCTGAGCGGCAGGTTCGGCCGCCCGGTGCAGATTGTCGTAGTGGCCGGCCAGCACTTTCCCACCTATCGCCCGGCTTATCAGCACATTTATTATCGAGACCGGGCCACGGGGGGCGGGGCGATTCAGGACGCTTTGACCCACCTCATCAACGCCGGCGAGTGGCTCGTGGGCCCCGTGACTCGCCTCGTTGCCGATGCCGCCCATCAAGTGCTGCCCGGAGTCGATGTGGAGGATACCGTCCACGTTCTCGCTCGCCACGGCAGCGTGCTGGGCAGCTACAGCCTGAACCAACATCAAGCGCCAAACGAGACGACCATCACAGTAATCTGTGAAGCTGGAACCCACTGCTTCCAAGTTCAGGAAAGCCGCTGGCGCTCCATGATTGCCCCTGGCGGAGCGTGGTCTCAAGGAATGACCCAGGCGCTGGAGCGCGATGAGCTATTCACGCGGCAGGCCAACCTCTTTCTCGATGCGATGGATCGCCGGCAGCCGCCGCTCTGCTCTTTAGAGGAAGGATGGCAGTCGCTCCGCGTGAATCTGGCCGCGTTGGCTAGCCTGGAGTCGCGTAATTGGATGGACGTTTCCCAGGAGGCGGACAAATGACCTCATTCTCGGAGCCAACGATTCCCCAGCTCTATTCCCTTCGCGGCAAGGCCGCCCTCATTACCGGCGGCTGTGGGCATCTTGGTTCCGCGATGGCGCGGGGACTGGCCGAGGCTGGCGCTTCCGTCATCCTCACCAGCCGCGATGCTGCCAAGGCCGAAGCAGCCGCTGCGCTCCTGCCGCGGGAAGAAGGAACTGCACATTTCGGCCTCGCGCTCGATCACATGCAGCCCGAAACGCTGCCGGCGAGCTTCGCCAAAGCCGTCGCACTTGCGGGCCAGGTGGACGTGCTGGTGAACAACGGACACGAGGCGCTCGGCAAGGACTGGACCGACGTCACTGCGGAAGAATTCGCTCGCCACCTCGCCAACGCCGCTGGCTATTTTGAATTGGCCCGACTGGTTCGCAATCACGCGGTGGAGCGTAAGGCCGGCGCGAGCATCGTCAATATCGGCTCGATGTACGGCGTTGTCGGCTCGTATCCGGAGGCATACGAGGGGGTCGTTCCCGCCAGCCCCGTAGCTTACCACGCGCTCAAAGGGGGCATCGTCCACATGACGCGGCACCTGGGGGTCTATTGGGCCAAAGACAACGTCCGGGTGAATTGCCTCAGCCCTGGCCCGTTTCCCAAGGAATCGGCTAACCAGGAAATGGTCGCCCGCCTCCGCGTCAAGAGCCCCATGCAGCGGATGGGCGAGCCGTGGGAGCTCAAGGGCGCGGTCGTCTTCCTCGCCAGCGACGCCAGCAGTTACGTGACTGGGCAGAATCTCCTGGTCGATGGCGGCTGGACGGCTTGGTAGGGTGCATGAGCGCGAGCGAAATGCACGCGTATCGCGGCTGGCAAAATGGTAGGCACCCCGATGGCAAGCGTATCACGCGTGCATGGCGCTGGCGCTTATGCACCCTACAGCTTGGTAGCTACCACTCAAATTCTTTTTCGGCTGTCCCCGGTGCATGCGCGAAGTACTGCCGGCTGGCGCGGGGGAAAATGTGGCGGCTGATGGGGGCGAAGCCGCCCGCGTCGTCGAAATACATATAGTGGGTGATACGGATGGAATCGTCCGTGACGCGGATCCAGTTGAACGAGTTTTTCTCCCGCTCGCGTGCCCGGCCGCGGCGGGAGGTGCTGGTGCCGCTTTGCACGATGACGATGCCGTGCTTGCGATCCTTGCCGGGATACACATCCAGCGAGTTGCCGATGTAGGCCCGGTGCAGGTGCCCGCCCAGAATCAGCTCCACCTGCATTTGCTCGAAAGCATCGAGCGCCCGCTTCGCCTTGGGCATCACCGAGCCGCGCTCATAGTCCGGCGCGGGGGCGAAGTGATGGTGGGCCACCACGATTTTCAGCGCGCCTTCCGGCGCGGCGCGAAACTCGTCGCGGCAGTAGCGGAGTTGCTCGGCGCGGAGGCGGCCGTTGACGATCGCCCGCAGGGGCGCGGTCGAATCCAGCGAGGCGATGACGACCCCTTCCTGCTGCGTCATATAGTTGAGCTGCGGGTGAATGTGCTGTTGATAGAGCGCGTGCGGAGTGAAGAGCCGTTCTGAAAAGCGGTACAGCGGCACATCGTGATTGCCCGGACAGACCACCAGCGGCACCTTCGGCAGCCGGTCCAGATACGCGCGGGCCGCTGCGAATTCCTCAACCGTGGCCCGCTGCGAAAAGTCCCCGCTAGCCACGATGATTTGCGGCTGGAGTTGCGTCGCGGCTCCGAGGAGCGATTCGGCGACTTTCGGCACGAAGTACGGGCCGAAGTGCAGGTCGGAAATGTGGAGGATGGTTAGCATCGGCTCAGTAGGGGGCATGAGCGCCAGCGAAATGCACGCGTATTCCGGCTGGCAAATAGGGTACTCGTGTCTTTCAATGTAGACCTTCTACGCGTGCATGGCGCTGGCGCTTATGCACCCTACGAAGCGGCGAACTGCCCCAGGATATCCAGGTCCACTTCCTGGCTCCACGCCTCCATCAGCCGCCGGAAGATAGGTCCGGGCTTGCCGTCCGCAATGGGCGAACCGTTGATCTTCGTCACCGGCATGACGCAAAACGGCGTGCTGGTGAGCAACCCTTCGTCGGCGTTCATCACGTCGTGGATTTGCAAGTCGCGCTCGGCATAGGGAATGTCGAGTTTCCGGGCGAGCTCGATGACGGTCTGCCGGCTGATGCCGGGGAGGATGTTGCGGGGGCCGGGGGAGACAATAACTCCTCGCTCGACCAGCAGGAAGTTCGCGCCGCTGGTTTCGGTGACGTTTCCATCGAGGTCGAGGAGCAGCGCGATGGCGTCCGGCGCGACGAGACGGGCTTCCTGGTCGGCCAAATAGTAGTGCATCCGGCTGCGGTACTTCATCTTGGGATCGAAGCACTGCGGCGGGACGTGGCGGATGGAAGGCGTGACGACGTGGGCCCCCTCCTTCATCCGCTGCGACCAGAGACTGAACGGCAACGGGAATGTATGGACGCAAACCGTCGGCGTCATCGGCCCGCCGCTGGCTGCCGAACCGGCATAGACGGGATATTCTCCGGCGGTGACGAAATGGATGAGGCCGAGTTCTTCGTCGGGTTTGATCGAGCCTGTGTTGTGGGCCAGCAATTCGCGGGAGATGCTCATCAGCGCTTCCGGCGTCAGGCCCGTTTCCATCCGCGTGTATTTAAGCGACCGGAACAACCGGGCGATGTGGTCCTCCAGGCGGAACGGCTGGCGGCGGAAGGTGCGGGTCATCTCCGTCACGGTCGCGCCGAGGACAAGGCCGGCGTCGTAGATTTTCAGGCTGGCCTGCGAAGCGGGGACGAGCTGGCCGCGGAGATAGACGAGAGGTTCGGGTGGGGCGTATTTCATGTGGAAACTGTCTTCAGCTTCTACGCCAGGGGGTCGGGAGTCTTTGGCGTCGATGGTCATCGGATATGGATAGTCTGTTGACGCCAAAGACTCCCGACCCCGTTATTCGGCATCCAGTTTTTCCAGCTCCTTCAGCAGCGGCCGATAGCCGAACTCGTTGCACACGGCGATCATGCCCCGGTCGCTCTGGTCGCGGGCGACGGCCGCCAGGGCGGAGCAGGCGGCGTTCATCGATTCGACCGCTTTTTCCAGTTGCGCCCGCTGCTCGGCGGTGTCCTTTTTGCTCTTGGCAATTCCCGCCTTCCGCGTCGCATCCACGCAGTTCATGTACTCATAGCCAAACTCGCAGCGGCGGGCGAGATAGAGCGTGTACGACCGCCCCCCTTCCCGAGCCCGCGAATTAGCCCGGTACATGTCGTTCATGGCGCCGAGGTAGTTGGCGCGGACTTGGGACCACCATTCAGGAGGAGGATCGGAACTGGCGTAGTGCTTCAGGATTACGCCAGGGACTAATACGTGGAACCGCGGATCGTTATTATCGATAAGAGCCTTTGCCGAAACCATCTGGAATAGCGCCTTGATCACGCTGCCGTCCACACCTTCGCCGCAAACTGGCATGACCAGGTCGCGACACTCAAACCCCTGAGCAACCCCCTTGATGTTGAAGGCGCGCCGACTCCCGGCGTACGCAAGGAAATTGAAATCGCTAACGAGCGTAAAGGGTATTTTCTGGGTTTCCCCACCGACGCTGATGACGTTCAGACTCTTCCCGTCCTTGCGCAGGAGTAGCTTATTGTCGGATGTGAGGAGAGTCGCCATTTTGTCTGCTGAATCGCCTGAAAAGTAAAATGTATCGAGATCGGGATATGCATTGATATAGGCCCGTAGTTGCGCTTTTGTCAGCTTTAGCAGTTTTTCATCATCCAGCTTTTGATCGGGACTGGGCGTGACCGACAGTTCAACTGGTTCAGGCAAGGGGCGAGCACCAGGGCATACCGATGCAAATTCCTTGGGGAAGGCCAGGGGATCAAACCCAAGCCCAACACTCATACCGAGTGACTGAGCTTCTTCAATCAGACCACGAACAAGATTTTGACCAACCTCCAGGCGTTGCTCATAAGTCGTCTTCCCGGCGAAGTCAGGATTCTCAAAGAGCCTTCCCCCTTTGAATGCGGCCCGTCCCGCCGTGTCGCCGCTTACGGGAAACTGCCAGCCGTACCAGAGCACGCCAGTCTTCTTCTTCACCCCATCGAATTCAAAATGAACAAATGGCTGCCAGGGATGGTCAAAGATGATGAGCCGATTGTACTTAAGCTGGGCAAGCTGGCGGAGAAGGCGTTTCTGTTCATCAAGGCTCCAGGATCCTTGATCGATGGGGAGCGTATCCATCGCCCAAATCCGGTCCTTCATTTCCGGCTCTGCCAGAACATCAAGGTTCTTCAAAAAATCTGATAGCGGGGGTGGGGCAATCGGATACAGATCGCCATACAGCATCGGGCGAATGCCGAGCTGTTGCGCGAACTCCGCCGCACCCCAATAGGCAGCCGCCGGGTTCCCGCCCGCGACAAGCAGCGCGGGCCGTTCGCGGAACTTGATCGACCGCAATGCGTGACCTTGGGTACTGAGTTTGGGCCAATGTAAGGAGAGTAGTTTCCAAATTTGCTCGTCCGACTTTGTGCTGGCGACGAAGATGACGTTTTCCGCATCCTTCGGCGCATCAGCCGCAATCTTTACCTCGGCGTCATAGACTTTCCTCAAATTCGCGGCAATGTCTTCGGCGGCGCGTTTTTCTAAAGCCGGCGCTTTCTCGCCAAGGACGATGTCCACTCGCGGGCCAGCGGCGAACGCTATTTGAACCGCTACAAGAAAGAGCAGGAGTGTAACTGAGAGAATTCGCATCATCACTTGGCCTCCTCCCCAAAGCAGAACAGAGTTTCCCGCCCGCGGATGAAAATGCGGCCGTCGGCGATGGCCGGGCTGGCAAGGCAGGGTTCGCCGATGTCGTTTTTCGCCAGGAACTTCATTTTCGGGCCTTGCTCCAGCACGACGATGAAGCCGTTCTCGCCGGGGACGTAGATTTTGCCGTGGCCGGCGACGGGGGAGCCGTAGTAGTCGCCGATGTTCTTGATGCGGGCCAGCTCCCAGTGGGTTTCGCCGGTGGCGGCGTCGAACGAGCTGGAGAGGCCCCCTTTTTTCACCACGAAGAGCTGATTGCCGACGACGAGCGGCGAGGTGAGGTTGGATGGCGAGCGGTTGTGCAGGTTGAACACGACGTGCGTTTCCGTCACGTCGCCGCTGCCGCCGCCGCGGACCGCCTGGATGGTGGTGCCGCCGCCGATCATGTTCTCCGACGACTGGAAGGCGGTATCGAGCTCGCCGCCGGAGAGGAATTTGCTCTTGTCCTTGTCGGACTGGTCGAACCGCTCCCAAAATTCCTTGGGGACTTCGTCGCGGGCCAGCGAGCCGTCCTGGTTGGTGTCGAGCCATTCCAGCAGGGCGTATTTGAGCGTGCGGCTTTCGTCGCCGTAGCTTTGCACGGCGGTGTAGATGAGATCCCCTTTGACCACCGGCGAGGTCATCGTGGTGCGGAGGAGCGTATTGGCGTGCCACAGCTCCTTGCCGCTCGCCGGGTCGTACCCCTTGAGCTTGCCACTGCCGGCGACGACGAGGTCGGTGCGGCCCCCGGCTTCGCAGAGGACGGGAATGGCGTAGCCGGCAAGCATCTCCTTGCGGTCGGCCTTCCAGCGGATTTCGCCGCTGGCGGAATCAATGGCGAACAGGGCGGAAGCCAGGTCGTCATCCTGGTTGAAGATGACCATATCCCTGTAAACGATGGGGGACGAGCCGGAGCCCCAATCCATCAGGTATGCGGGCACCGGCAGCGGGCGTTTCCAGACGATTTCCCCCGTGGCGGCATCGAGGGCGATGAGGCCGAGCGTGCTGAAATGGACATAGACCCGCTTGCCGTCGCTCGCCGGTGTGGCGGAGGCATGGCTGTTGGGGGGCGTGATGCGGGGGAGCTTACCCGTGTCAAACTCCTGCTTCCAAAGCGGCTTGCCGGTGGCCGCATCGAATGCAAAGACGCCGAGCTTCTGCTCGCCGGTCATGGCCGTGCAGAAGACTTTGCCCCCGGCGATGATGGGAGAGCCGATTCCGTCCCCCAGTTTGGCGGACCAGCGGAAATTCTCCGTCACCGAGAACTTCGTGGGCAGCGGCTTGTCGGATTTGGAAACTCCGCTGGAGTTTTCGCCGCGGAACTGGGGCCAGTCTTCGGCGCTGGAGATGGTTGCGAAGACAACGACGAACGCGACGGCCAAGACCGTCCTCGTTCCCACGCTCTGCGTGGGAACGCACTTCCTCGCCGCTCCGCGGCCTGGTGCGACACGGGACGCCGAGCGTCCAAGACTTGCGTTCCCACGCGGAGCGTGGGAACGAGGGTTTTGAGGTTTCATGCGTCCCCCACTGCCAGAAGGGTGTTTTTGGCCTTCAGGCTGAACGGCCCGGAATAATGGTGAATCTGGAATTTCTCCTGCTCCTCCTCAATCACCTTCGTCGGCTGCTCGATGACGAAGTCGGCGAAGTCGGGCGCGTTGAAGGCGACGAAGGCCAGCCGCAGCGAGTCGATGCGGGGCTCGTAGCGTTTGCTCAAATCGGGGAGAGCGATGGGGCCGGTATCCACCTGGTACAACATCTTATCGAGGCTGATGTTCATGGTCTTTACCGGGCATTCGATAATGGCTTTCAGCCCCGTCGATTCGTCCTGGATTTCCGTGCGGCTGACGATGGGTGTTGCGGCAGCGGTGGCGTCGCGGATTTGCTCCCAGGTTTCCAGCACGGACAGCTTGCGGGCTTCACGGAGCTTGAGGTTGGCGGGGCCCCAGAATCCTTCCAGCGTCTTGATCTGCCGATAGGCCGGGTTGAGCTTCGCCGTGCGGCGGAAAACCAGCCAGTGCCCGTCCCCCAAGATCGGCATAAAGTCGTAATTGTCGGCGGCAAACAGGTCCTGCTTGGCGAAAGTGTTCTCGCTCTTGCACGAGCCGCACTGGTAGAACTCGAACCGCTGCTCGCCGTCCACCAGCACGGTGCGGCTTTCCACCCAGAACCGGACGGCATTGAACGATGCCGTGTTGCAAATGAAGGAGCGTCCGTAATCCAGACAGGTGAGGCCATCCACCTTCGCCGGCTCCGCTTGTTTCTCATCTCCCCGGGCCGCGGCGACCGGCGCGAAGGCGAGCGCCGCAGCGCCGGCAGCGACAAAAGAACGACGAGCAATGTTCATCGGCGGGTACTCCTTGAATTTCGACAATTTCGTGCGCAGCCAGTATAACGCGTGGGGAAGACTGCCTGTGCGGAGAGCCGGTCAGCTGAAGGACTGGGCGAGGGCTCGGACGTAATCGAGGGCTTCTTCTAATTCGGGAGCCTCAACCCCTGGCTCTCTCCCGGCTCGGTCGCAGCGGCAGAGGAGGAGGAGCTCTTCGTAGCTCTCGGACTCCTGGAGCCGGCGGTGGGCCCGCTGGCCGATGGTGCGATCCAGGACTTGGTGGGCCAGCATGTGGTGCTCGATGAACCAGGCGGTCCGCTCGGTGATGAAGCCTTCCAGGGCTTCCAGGCCCGCGGCGACATGGTCGTGCGGGTCGATGGCTTTGCCGATGTCGTGCAGCAGGGCGGCAAGGAGGAACTCCTCGTCGTAGGCGAGCGTGTCGCGGGCGTGGTCGAAGACCTGCAGCGAGTGATAGAGGGCTTCCCCTTCGGGATGGTACTTGGGACTCTGCTTCACATTCTCCAACGGCAGCAACAGGCTTTGATAAACCTGGAAGCGATCGACCTTGCTGGCGACTTCATCCACGGCAGCGTCGAGGTCAAGGCCGGGATACTCGGTAGTCAAGAACTGCTCGAGCTGGGCGATGCTGGCCCGCTCAATCGCTTTGCCGGTGATGGAGCTTTTGAAGACGTACGACACCAGGTTGGAGGAATAGACCGTGAGTTCAAAAGGAAAGCGGTCCTTCACATGGACGTGCGTGAAGACTCGCTCCTCGTCGTTTTTGCGGACCCGTTTGTGCTCCACGTCGTAGACCATGCCGTGCTCATCGAGAATCGACGTGACGGCATCGATGCTGTCGGAGAAGACATGCAGGTCGATGTCGCTCCCCGCCCGGATATGTCCGGTCATCACACTGCCAATGAGCCGCGGCCGGTGGCGGGCGAGCAGGCGCATCAGGCGGAGAGCTTCCAGCCGCATCTCGCGGAGATTGTCCTTGCGGGCATCCCCTTCGTGCAGACGGGCGAACGTCTGGATTTCGTCCCGGATCTCCGCATTGCTCGGCAGGTCGGCGGGCTTGACCCACCCCTGGCCAATGCGATGGGCCGCTTTCTGCTTGGCCCGAAAGTATTCCGACTCCTCGCGGGAGTACATCAACCTGGCGGCTTCGAAGGCAATCTGCCGCCGCAACTTCGGATTGGACATCGAGTGCGCCGTAAGCCCCAAAGAGTGGCGCGCATGGGCATGGGAGGACTACTGCAAAAACAAGTAGGGTGCATAAGCAACGCGCCATGCACGCGTTCAGCTTCTCAAAGCCGCGGACCTGTACAGATCCCACGTGCATTTCGTGTTACTCATGCACCCTACAATTATTCAACGGCAAAAACCGAAGGCAAGCTGGCAGCTCGCCCCACGGATCTAGATCATCGCCTTGAGCGCCTTGAGCGGGCGGACGACCACCTTTTTGGAAGCCGGTTTGGCCGGCAGGTCGCGGAGTTGACCCAGGACCATCACGCCCTTTTTGGCGGCACGGGCCGGGACTTCGCGGCGGATGACTTTGCACAGGCCGGGAATCTGGAAGACCCCCGAGCCCTTTTTGCCGATGGATTTGCCAATCTCGGCGGACAGGGCGTCCAGAACCGCGCCGACATCCTTCTTAGAGACGCCGGTCGACTCCGAGATGCTGGCATACACTTCCGACTTGCTCGGCGCCTTCGCACTTGTTTTCTTTGCCATGGTGGCCACCCTCCTAGTGAGGTTCCTTGGTGAGAATGAAACGTGTAAATACGCTGTTTTCCGCCGTGCGGATGGTGGGTGATTAGATACTCTTCGCGGTAAAATGCAACGGCCTGGAGGAGAAAAAGGCGGGAAAAAGGAGGAAAAAACAAAGATTTGGGCGAATTTTGGCCGTTTTCGCGACAAACGGGGCGAATTTGTCCCTTTGCGACCTGCCGGCGGCGAACCTGGGAAGTCCTGGGAAACACGCGGGTATAATGGAGTGGTTGTCACCCGCTGGTGACGATTCGGTTGTCGGCCGGCTGCTCGTTTTGGTAAGATATTCTTGGAAAACAAGTTAGGACGATGCTATCCCCTCACCCCGGCCCTCTCCCAGTGGAGAGGGGGAGGCTTCCATGAAAGCGCTACGTGCCCCGCGGGCCGCCTGGTCCACGCTCTTGGTGTTCGGGTTTGTCGCGGGAGGGGCGATTCCGGCTGCTGCGCAGCAGATTGCGCCCAAAATCGGCGGGGCAGATTCGGATAACGTCATCACCATCTTCATGCCCGCGCCGCGGGCGCTGCGGCAGCAGTTGAGTCGAGCCCAAGCGGCCATCACGGAAGAGCGCTACGCGGACGCCGTGGAGGCTCTCGGCGGAATCCTCAATGGCGAAGCCGCGGGCTCCGAGCTGAAATCCAATCAGGGCGAATTCGCGGACGACTATTTCCTGCCCAGGGCGAATCCAGGAGAAACGCAAACCAGCCTGAAGACGCAGGCGTTACAAATGCTTGGTTCGATGCCGGAGAAAGGGCGGCGCTTGTACGAGCTCAATTACGGCGCGGAGGCCCGGGTCATGCTCGATGCGGCCCTGGCGGACGGCAATATTCCCAAGCTCACGGAAGTGGCCCGCCGCTACTTTCACACCAAGGCCGGTTACGAGGCGGCGATCCTGTTGGGACGGCTCAATCTCGACCAAGGTCGGCCGCTGGCGGCAGCGCTGGCTTTCAAACGCGTGGCGGAAGCCCCCACCGCGGCGGCCCAGTATGACCCAGAGCTTTCCATCCTCCTCGCCACCAGTTGGCAATTCGCCAGCCAGTCCGACAAGGCGAAGGAGACCCTGATCGCGCTGCGGCAGCGGAATCCCGGGGCCAAGATCGCCGTGGGAATCAAACCCGTTGTGCTTTTCGACCGGGATGTTGAAGCTTTGGAATGGCTGACCAGGCTGGTCGGGAGCGGTGGCAATGTACGCAATGCCGATGCCCTGCAATGGGTGATGTTCCGCGGGAATGAGACTCGCACCGCCTCCACGAGCTCCAGCCTGCCGCTGCTTTCGCCTCGATGGACCGTTCCCGCAGTCGATGATCCGCAGGATGCCGTCAAACTTCGGCAGTTGGCCAAGAATCCAGCCGACAAGGTTCTCATCCCCGCGCTGCAGCCGCTGGTGGTGAAGGACTACGTGATTTATCGCACGGCGGATCGGGTGATGGGGGCTTCGTTGCAAGACCAGGGAAAACGGATTTGGTACTTCCCCTGGGATGAAAGCGCGTATGACAAGGCCACGCGGAACAACACGACACAGCCTCGCAGCCCGCTGAATTCCACCCGTGACCAGCAGCTCGATGTTCGCATCTGGCAAGACCATCCGTACGGCGAAATGAGCAGCGACGGCAACCAGGTCTTCTTGATTGATGAGATCGGCTTCCCAGCCGTTTCGAATAACACCCAGATGCAGCGGATGATTATTGGGGGACGCGGCGGGATGTTCAACAACCCGTTCACGCAGCAAACCTTCAACAAGCTGGCGGCGATTGACCTCAATCGCCAAGGGGCACTCAATTGGAAAGTCGGCGGCGAAAGCGGCGAGGACGACCCGAATCTGGCCGGCGCTTTTTTTCTCGGCCCGCCGCTCCCCATGGCTGGGCAGTTGTTCGTGTTGGCGGAATTCAACGGCGAGATTCGCTTGCTTTGCCTGAATGCCAAGACCGGCATGTTGGAATGGAAGCAGTCGCTGGCCATGATGCCCGAAGGGCGGACCATCATGTTCGATAACGTGCGGCGCCTGGCGGGGGCCACGCCGTCGTTCGCTGAAGGGGTGCTGGTCTGCCCGACTTCCGGCGAAGGGGTCGCCGCGGTGGACCTCGCCACCCGCACGCTCCGCTGGGGTTATCAATACCCTCGCTTGGATGCGGGAAATCTGCAACGGTTCAATCGAGGATTCCAAATGCCAGTCGCCAATGACCCTGACAAGAAGGAACACTGGATCGACGGCAGCGTGACAATCGCCGGCGGCGTCGTCTTGCTGACGCCGATTGAATCGATGGACATGCACTGCCTGGACCTGCTCTCCGGCAAGGCCAAATGGACGCCTCTGCCGTGCGCGGAGATGCTGTTCATCGGCTGCGTGCATGACGGCAAAGCCATCCTGGTGGGAAAGAAGCAGGTGAAGGCCATCAACCTGGCGGATGGAAAGGAAGCCTGGGCCGCACCGGTGGAGCTCGATGGCGATGCCCCGTCCGGACGCGGCTATTACAGCGAGCACTTTTACTACTTGCCTACCAGCTCGTCTCAGCTTTTCAAAATTGATTTGGACAAGGGGACGATTGCAGCGCAGGTGAAGACGGGCAGCCCACTCGGTAACCTGGTTTGCTATAAGGACGAGCTCGTTTCGCAGACCCCAGAGGGCATCTCGTCGTACTACTTGACGGAGCCGCTCCGCAAACGGACGGAAGTGCTGCTGGCCAAGAACGCGAATGACCCTTGGGCGCTGGCCCGCAAGGGGGAAATTCTGCTGCAAGACGGCAAGCAGGAAGAGGCCTTGCAGACGCTGCGGCGGGCGCTGGTGCTCGCGCCCGAAGATGCGGAAACCAGAACCATGCTCGCGCGGGCGATGCTCTCGCTCCTGCGCGCCGACTTTGCCGCACATCAGGCTTTGGCACTCGAGGCCGAGCCGCTGCTGGCGGACCAGCCTGTACTGCGGCGGGAGTTTTACCGCCTGCGAGCCCAAGCCATGGAGAAAGCCGGCAGCCCGCTGGAAGCCTTTGCGGCTTACATCGCTCTCCGCGACCAACCGGGCGAAGCGGGAGCGGAAATGGAGGAGCTATCGCGGGAACATTCTGCCCGCCGCGAGCGGTGGATTAGTGCCCGCCTGGCGACGTTGTTTTCCAAAGCCACTCCGGAAGAGAAAAAGCAACTGGAAGCGCAGGTGCAAGCTCGCCTGACGAAAGCGAAAGCAGCCGGCGGCCTCGCGGCACTTGCCGACTTTGTCGACTTTTTCCGCTTCCATCCGCTGGCAGTCGAGGGACAATTGGACCTGGCCCAGAGATATTTGGAAGGAGGCAAGTCCCTGGAAGCCGAGCTGGCCATTGGCGAATTGGCAACGCACAACGAGCCCGCCATCGCGGCCCGCGCCCATGCAGTTCTAGCTGCCGCCTACGAGGCAGCGGGGCGATTTGAACTCGCCCGCGAGCGCTACGAGGCTCTGGCGGACAAGTACTCCGCCGTGGTCTGCCTGCCGGGCAAGACGGGCAAAGACCTGGCCGACGAAGCCGCTCAGCGGCCGAACATGCAGCGGCAAATCGCTTCCCGCAACTGGCCGAGCGGCAATGTAGAGACCAAAGTCATGGACATGCCGGGGGCCAGCCTGGGCTTGGGCGGCAACTCTCGATTCCTGGTGCCGATCAGCGAATTTCGGGGGGCTGCTTCCCGCGGACTGCGGGGACAGATTCTCAGCGAGTCGGCATTCCGAGCCTTCGATAGCTCCGGCAAGCTGATTTCCACCACGTCCCTAGCTCGCGGCACTTCGCAGTTGTTCCCGTCGATTCCGTCCTCCGGGAAAGTAGTGGGGCACCTGATGTTCGTTTGCAGCGGTGGAGAGATCCTGGCCATTGACGCCTTGCGTGCTCGACCCGGAATCACCACGGAAAGCCTACTATGGCGAGCGGAAAGCGCGGACGGCGCCCCGAATCTACGGAGTGGACGGTTTGGCTTCCCGACTCGCGGCACCAGCACCATTACCAACCCGCTGGTGCCGAGCAATGCCCGCAATACTCTGGTATTCGACAGGGGCCAGGGAACCATCGGCGCGGTCAATGGGCTGGAAATTACCTACCTGCGCGGCCGGCAACTGGTCTGTGTCGAGGCTCTGACTGGGAAAGTGCTGTGGGAAAGGACGGGAATCGAGCCGGGGTCGGATGTGTTCGGCGACGAGCAGAAAATCGTCGTCATCGCCCCGGTCGAGAAATCCGACCAGGCCCTCATCTTCAGCGCGATTGACGGCACGCTGCTCGACCGCCGCATGGTTGATCAGCAGGACCACCGCTGGGCCACCTGCGGTCGCAACGTGCTGGCCTGGGAGACGGGCGACGGCAAAGCCGTGCATCTCCGCCTGTATGACGCCACCAATCAGGGAACCGGCCTGTGGTCCAAAAACCTGGACCAGCCGGCCAAAGGCTTCATCATCGACGGCGAAGAGTTGGCGTTGCTGGAGCCGAGCGGCAGATTCACCATCGTCTCTCTGAGGAGCGGCAAGGAATTGATGATGGCGAAGGTGGAGCCGGAACCTTTGCTACAGTCGATTGCCGTCGTTGCTTCCCGAGGGCAATACCTGCTGACCACCAGCCAGCCCCCATCCGGCGAGACGAACGGCGTCACGGCGTCTCCGCTGCAAAACGGCTGGCCCGCCGGATTCTCGGTCCACGGCAACGTCTATGCTTTCGACCGTGCCACCGGCGCTACCCAGTGGCAGACACCTGCGTTTGTCTCGCAGCACGCGCTGCCGCCCGATCAACCGACGGAGTCTCCGGTGTTGGTCTTCGCGCGCCTGAAACGAGTTTTCCGCAGCGGTAGCGCGACTAGCAACATTGGGTCGGTACTCTGCCTCGACCGGCGGGACGGCAGCATTGTTTTTGAGGAGGATGGCTTTTCGGGGAATGCCAACCACTGCGACACGGTGGTCGACCGCGATACCAAGACCGTCGTTATCCAAGTTTCCGGCAGCGACGGCAGCCGATCTCTGAGCCTGAAATTCACGGACAATCCCGCGCCGCCGCGTCCGCCCGCTCAGACGGGCATGATGTCCAGTCGCTCGTTGGGGGAGCAGCGCGGGTCCGTGGTGGATGTGGCGGCGGATATTTTCCGAGCGCTCAACCAGATGCCGGCGGGAAACCGAAACGGCGCGCCGCCCGGCATTCCAATCCCACTTCGCGGCCTGCGCCTCCCCGGAGTATTGCCGGTGCCTGTCCAGCCGCGATAACAAAGTACTCATCTCGCTCCGCGAGATGAATTCCTCACGCGGAGCGTGAGGAGTACTTTCTACTCTAGTAGCTCATTCCCGCCGCCAACTTGAAGCCAAAGAAGCCAAGCGTGGCATTCTTGTCCGCCTGGTCGTCGGTGCTGTTGATCAGCAGTTGGTTGTTGGCGGCGTTGCCGGCTCCGAAGAAGGCGATGCCGACGATGCCGGCGTCGACGAACAAGCCGCCGCGACTGGTGTTCTGCTGCCAGAGGATGCCGAGCTCGGTCTCAAGCGTGGGGACGACGTCCCAGTTCGCGTAAGTGCCGAAGTTGGTAATCACGTTGTTGTTGATGTTGGTCGCTTGCTGGGAGTTCTTGCCAAACAGGATCGAGCCGCGGCCGTTGGCGTAGAGCGAGACGCCGCTATCCATCAGCGACCGCCGCACCTCGGCTCCGATGCTCGGCCCGAAGCCGTCAAAGTTGTGGCTGGAATCGACAAGATCGTTGAGCCCGGTCAGAGGCGCTTCTATGTGGAGGTAGGTCTGCTCGATCCGCGTGTACCGGCCGCCGGCGGAGAGTTGGCCGGAGAATCCGCAGGCCTCGAAAGTTTGCGTGACCTCGAAGTCAATGACATCGACGTCAAGCCCGCTGGTGAAAGTGAGCACGTCCCCCGCGGTGGAAGAGCTGTTCAAGTAGTTCAGCGGAGCGGCCGAGATGAACGTCGCGCTGCCGTCATTCGTAAAGGTCGTGGTGGAGGACTGGTCGAAGAGCCAGAAGCGGGTGCGGACCCCCAGGCCGTTTTCTCCCACGTAGCCCAGCCACACGAGCGGCGAGGCATAGTAGGAGTACGGAAAATCGGTCTGGCTGTCGATGGTCGCGCCGCCGGAGGTGA
>JBKJNY010000243.1:0-52763 GCA_046593355.1 Pirellulaceae bacterium
TCGTCCCCGTCATATCCATATCTCCTGATGTGTATCTCGTCGCGCAACATGCCCCTATTACTAAAGTCGCAATCGGCGCGCGAAACCGGGCCAAGAAAATGGAGATTTTGTTCCCGGTGCCTTTAACATGCCTTTTTGCGATGTTTCTAGGCGGAAGGAAGGCAGTTGCGAAATCTAGACCTTGCCAGTCTTGATCTGCTTTTCCAGTTGGTCCGCCAGTTGTGCCGGAGAGTCGATGAGGCCCCGCTGGGCGAGGTAGAGGCTCTCGGCCATGCGGACGCGGACCCCGAAGACCAGCTGCATGAAGACGAAGCCAATGCCGGCGACCGCCAGACCAAAGACAGTACCAGGGTCAAGGCCCATGTTGTTCATCGCCGGCTCTCCCTTCTTCCCCGAGTCTTTGGAGGCGACTATGTCCGATCGCGACGCTTGGGGGGGAGTTGGTAAACCCAGCAAAAGCTGCCTGCGTACCGTCGGCACCGATAACTGGTCAGGTTGCTCGCAAAAGATGCGCGGGCATTTTCACCCAAACCTGGCCGTCGTTTCCGGCCAAAGATACGAGGTAGCGACCTCGGGCCAGTCTCTTGACGACAGAGCCGGTCGCCCCCTGCAACAATCCGCCAGAAATAACGACGGCTTGTCCCGATTCCAGCACAGGCCGTCCCTTCTCTCCGGCCAACTGGGAATCTGGCGAAGGCGTTTCGGCTTCTGAAGCAGCGATTGCTGCCGACGTTCCCAACCTCTTCGAGGATTCCACAATCAGGGTGCTCAGGTTCGCATTCCCTCCCGCGGTCCCTGGTACGAGGTCGGGGAGGTCGCGAACCATCGGGACCAGCGCCTTGGCAAACTCGATAACGACCTCGAAGACGAGCGGACCGATGCGCAGTTGGTCGCCACAACGCAGCACCGCCTCGCTGGCCACCCTTTCGCCGTTGACGTAGGTCCCGTTAAGGCTTTCCAGGTCGCGGACGATGACTTCCGACGCGGTGGTCGTGATCACGCAATGCCGGTTGCTGATCGCGTCCATCCGCGAACGCAAATGACACTCTTTGCCGCGGCCGACCAGGCACACCGGCACGGGAAGCTTGACTTCCTTGCCCGTCTTCGCTCCCTGCAAGACTTTGAGACGGACCTGCATATCTCGCCTATACTTCGCAAATCTTGAGTGGCAACATGATTGCGGGCGGGAAAACCTTGTTACGCATTGGGGAGCTGCGGTCCCCCAGGTTGCGATCATCGCTAGTCTAGTTCACGCGCACCCGCGGATTCAAGTGTATCCCCAACGAATGTTTTTCCTTCAAGCATGTGTAATGAGCCGCTGCTCAATCACTTGCAAAATCCCGCGGGCCACATCTATTTTGCTGCCGTCTAGCGCCGCGATCACCTGCCCGCTTTGATCCAGGACTTCCACCTGGTTATCGAGGGCATCCATCGCCGCCGGGCCGTTGAGCACGATCAGGTCGCAGCTCTTCTTTTCCAGTTTGACGAGCGCCCGGAACCGTTGATCGTCGGTTTCCAAGGCAAAGCCGACGAGCCATTGCCCCGGCCGCTTGGTGGCCCCCAGCGTGGCCATCACATCCGGCGTTTCCACCAGGTGCAGTTCCAGGGGCTGGCCGGTCTTGGCGATCTTCTTGCTCTCGACGTGGATGGGGCGGTAATCGCAGGGGGCGGCAGCGCCAATGACGCCGTCGCAGTAGGGAAATTCCCGCTGGCAGGTTTCCAATAGCTCTTCGGTGGAAATCACCGGCAGCACTGTCGCTTGCGGCGGATATTCGACTGTTACCGGACCGCTCACGACGACAACCTCGTGTCCGGCCGCGAGCGCGGCCTCCGCCAGCGCTCGCCCCATTCGCCCGCTGGAGGCGTTCGTCAAATACCGCACCGGGTCCAGATACTGGCGTGTGGGGCCGGAGGTAATGAGTATTCTTGCCATGTGCGATTGGCTTGGGTCTTAGATTGATTTCAAATTTGAGATTTGAGATTTGAGACGGCGGGTTGAAGCTATTTCGATTTGTAAACCGCCTCTCCACCATTCACCGTCATCCGAATCCCCAGCGGCGACTGCTCTTCCTGCGGCAAATCAAAAAGTACCAGATTCGCTGCTTCTCCCACCTCCAGCCCGCGATCGCTTTCTCCGATCAGCCGCAAGGGGGACGTGCTGGCCATTTCCACCGCGGTCTGCAAACTCACTCCCGCAAACCGCATCACGTTCGCCACGCAGAGATGAATCGGCTGGGAAGCTCCGGCCAGAATGTCTCGCTGGCCGGCGATGACGAGCTTGCCGTTCTCCAGTACTTCAAGGTTCCCCAGGCCCGTCGTATATCTTCCCGGCGGCATTCCACCCAGGCCCGTGATGTCGCTCACCAGCACGCATCTGGCCGGGGTCTTCGCCCGAACCATGGACTTTACCACAGCGGCGGGCAAATGATGGCCATCGGCAATCAAGCTCGCCACCAGTCGATCCTCGGCCAATTGGTCCCAGATGTAATTGGGGTGCCGCTTGATTTGCGAATGAGCGCCGTTGCCCAGGTGCGTGCTCATCCGCGCCCCGGCATCGACCGCCGAGCGAATTTGGTCGCCCGTCGCCTTCGTGTGGCCAATCGCCACCAGCACGCCGCTTTCCGCAACTTTCTTAATGAACGCGGCTGAGCCTTCGTACTCGGGCGAGAGAGTCAGCAGCTTGATTTTACCTCGCGCGGCCTCCTGGATGCGGCTGAATTCATTCCAGTCGGGTGGACGGACATGCTGCCGCGGATGGGCCCCTCGGGGTCCGTCCTCGGGGGCGATGTACGGCCCCTCCATATGAATGCCGGCCAATCTCGCCGCTACCTCCGGCAGCTCGTCGGTGGCCTTGGCAATCGTGGCGAACGAGTGCGTGAAAACCTGCTCGCTATCCGTCGTGCAGGTCGCCAGATACCGCGTCACGCCGAACTGGTCCTGCGAAAGTGCCGCGGCGAGCACCTGCTCCACTGTCAGCTTGGGGTCGTTGAACTCCACCCCCTGATAGCCGTTGATTTGCAAGTCGCAAAAGCCGGGCGCAACGTACGGCAGCGCTGGATCGTCCGCGGCGGGCGCGATCCGCGAAATGCGGCCATTCTCGATTTCGATCCGCACGGCCCGATCCGAATCGTACCGGCGGCCCACCAGTTCCAGCATGACGAAAAATCCAAGTTGTAAGAGATCGGCTCGGGCCAATGACTGGCACGCCCACGGCTTTGCGTGGGCGTGTGCAGGGTCAACCGAATCACGCCCACTCCGAGCAGTGGGCGTGCCACCCCGACGTTTGCCAAGCTGTTCGCGTTGCACCCTTCGTTGCCGAGGCGTATTCTACAGTTTGTCTGCCGGCTCTGCCTGTGGCGTTCCTCGCGGTGAACCATGTTTCAAAACGTCCCTTTGCTCTATATCGTGCTCCCCTCGGCCATCATTCTGACGGTCGCTTACTTCACCTACGGCCGCATCCTGGTCCGCCTGTTTCAGCTCAATCCTGACCGCCCCACACCGGCCGTCGAACAAAAGGACGGCGTCGATTTCGATCCCCTCGCTCCCTCGTCGCTCGTCCCCCAGCACTTCTCCGCTATCGCCGCCGCCGGCCCCATCGTCGGTCCCATCCTCGCCGGCCTGACGTTCGGCTGGCTGCCGGCCCTGATTTGGATCCTCGTTGGATCGATTTTCATCGGCGGCGTGCATGATTTCGCGTCGCTCGTCGCCTCGATCCGGCACAAGGCCCGCTCCATCGCGGAGGTCGTCCGCGAACACATGAGCAAGCAGTCCTATCTGCTGTTCCTGGCGTTCATTTGGATCGCCCTGATCTACATCATCGTCGCCTTCACGGATGTTACGGCCTCGACTTTTCTCGGCCAGCCGACAAAGGAGAATGGCGAAGTCGGCGGAGGAGCCATCGCATCGGCTTCGGTGGTGTATTTGCTGCTGACGATTGCGATGGGGTTGTGCGTGAAATACCTCAAGATGCCCCTCTGGGCTGCGACGGTCGTTTTCTCAATCCTGGTCATCGGAGCGATAATTGCCGGCCCGTACATGCAGTTCGACGTTGCGGAGAGGATCTATCGGCCCGCGGAGGGTGCGCCTCGAAGCGTTTACGAAGCGGCGAAGGCCAACGATGCCGCCGCGATAACCACCATTGCCTCCGCCCGCAAGGGCTGGGACGTAGTACTGCTCATCTACTGCCTGCTGGCCGGAGTGGCTCCCGTCTGGATGATCCTGCAACCCCGCGGCCAGCTCGGCGGCTACTTTCTCTATGCCGCCTTGGGTGCCGGGGCGCTGGGGCTGGTGCTTGGCGGTGCAGTGATCCAGTACCCGGCTTTTCGCGGCATGGAAGTAACCAAGATCGTCAACGGCAAGGAAACGATACTGCCGCTGTTCCCGCTGTTGTTCATCATGATCGCCTGCGGAGCTTGTTCCGGCTTCCATTCGCTCATCGCGTCGGGGACAACGTCCAAGCAATTGCGCAAGGAAACCGATGCCAAGGTGGTTGGTTATGGTTCGATGCTATTGGAGGCGATGGTCGCTATCGTCTCGCTCTGCTGCGTGATGATGTTCGTGCAGGGAGCTCCCGAGCTTGACCCCAACAAACCGAATATGGTTTACGCCCAGGGGATTTCCCAGTTTCTCGGCGTCGTGAGCATTCCCAAGGGAATCGGCATGTCATTTGCGCTGATGGCCTTCGCCACCTTTGTTTACGACACGCTCGACGTTTGCACCCGCCTCGGCCGCTTCATCATCCAGGAGTTGACCGGTCTGCATAACAACGTCGGCAGGTTCCTGGGAACTGGCCTCACCGCGGGCATTCCGATCTACTTTCTGCTCATCCACCCCGCGGTCGCGATGGATGCCGCCACCGGGAAGGCAATCCCTTCCACCCCGGTGTACATGACTTTTTGGAACCTCTTCGGCGCGAGCAACCAGCTTCTCGCCGCCCTCACGCTCTTGGGCATCACCGTCTGGCTGTGGAAAACCCGCCGCGTCTGGTGGGTCTGGGTGGTGACCGGAATTCCCACGGTCTGGATGTACGTGATGAGCACCTGGGCACTGGCTAGCATGACCTATCCCAAGTTCATCAAGGACGGCAATTTCGTCTTTCCCTTCGACGCCGTCGCCTGGGCCGGCGTCATCCTGATCGGCCTCGCGCTCCTGATGCTCGTCGAAGCCATCCGCGTCATGACCTCTCTCGGCAGCCCGCCCAAGCCGCTCGCCGAGTCGCTGGCGGGTGAACCAGGTTGAGGCGGGGCATTTTCTCGTTCCCACGCTGCCATGAGAAAGGGGGTCGGGAGTCTTTGGCGTCCGTGCCTATTTGTATTTGCAAAGTCTATGACGCCAAAGACTCCCGACCCCCTTTCTCATGCGTGGTACACTCATCGCCATGAACGATGTGCAGGAAATTCCTTGCGGCGGGTGCGGGCGAGCTCTGCGGGTGGCTCCCGAAAGTGCGGGGAAGATGGCCCGCTGCCCCGTTTGCGGGCATATCACGCAGATGCCCGTGATGCTCGCGGCGACCGCCGTTTCCAGTCCCTCCTCGGCGAGCGGCCAGCGTGAGCTGGCCGGTGAGGACGCTCCGCCGCGCGGTGGCGCGGCGCTGGGCAACGCTGCCGAGTGGTACATGAAAACTCCGGAGGAGCAGACGTTCGGCCCAGCGAGCCTTCAGGACTTGGAGCGGTGGGTGCAGGAGGGGCGGATCACTTCGGACTGCGAACTATGCCAGGGCGCGGCCGGCAACTGGCAGCCGGCGGACATGCTGTTTCCCTCGCTCCAGCGTCAGCCAACTTTCAGCCCGCAACAAACCGCTTCCGCGCCCGCTGCGCCGAATTCCCCGCCGGCCTATATGTCGGGCCATTATCCTCCCCCGGGCGGCAGCACGGCGAGTGCATCGTCGGGCACCCGCTATGTCGCCGCTCATCGCGGGGCGCTGATTCTGATCCTGGGGCTGATGGGGCTGTTCATTCAGTGCCCCCTCTTCCCGTTCATGAGCTGGGTGATGGGGAGCAACGATTTGCGGGAGATGGAGACCGGCCGGATGGACCCCTCCGGGCGCGACCTGACGCGGGCCGGCATGATCGTGGGGATGATCCTTTCCATCCTGTGGATCCTGGCGTTCCTTGTTTTCTTTGTCATGGTGCTGATCGGCATCGCGGGGAGTTAAGGGACGGTATCGATGGCCATCGACAGCACCTGTCAGACCTGCGGCAAGCACTTGCGGGTGGCGGATGAACACGCCGGCCAGCAGGCTCGCTGCCCCAACTGCGAGACGCTGTATACCGTCCCGCCGCGGAGCCTCGGCATGGCCCTCACGTTGGCGGCACCCGGCGAATTCCCCGACAACTGGCAGATGAAGACGCCGGAGGGGCTGGTCTATGGGCCGATCACCAGGCAGGAGTTGGACCTCTGGTGCCGGCAGGGGCGCATCACGCCGCGGTGCCAGCTTTTGCAAGCGCGGCGAGACAACTGGCTGTGGGCGGCGGAAGTTTACCCGGAACTGCAGCAGGCCGCGGCCACGATGACGCCGGCCAATGTGTCGCGCGTCACCGCTTACGCGCCGATGCCTCTCGCGCCGGGAACCGCCTACTATCCCAAGGCTCACCGCGGCATGTTGATCCTGGTGCTGGCCCTGCTCGGCTACGTCAGCGTCTGTTTCGTCGTCTCCATCGTCGCCATGATTTTGGGCCTGCAAGACCTCTCGGAAATGAAAGCCGGCCGCATGGACCCCGAAGGGCGGGTAATGACGCTGATCGGCGTCGTTCTGGCGGGGCTATGGGTGGTGGGCTGGGTCGGCTATCTCGGATTTGCGATTCTGGCGGCAACGGGGATGTTGGGATAGCGAATTGGCTTGCGTGCGGTGAGTGCAAATGGGTGTCGTAAGAAGCGTTAGTCCGGCACTTGAGATGCAACCATGTCGAGCCCATCCAGTCCTTCCGCGGAGACTCGCCCTGCGCAGCCTCAGTCTTCGGCGGGGCCGAGTGTCTTTGCCGTGGGCGTCTTGTCCGGCATCGTCTCAGGGATTGTCTCTGGAATCGTGTGCGCCGGTATCTGCCTGGCGGCTATCTTTCTGGTGGTCCCCGCAGCTCGGAGCGTCTTCGCGCCGGAACTCGTTATCGAAGCAGGAAGGAAATGCGGAGAAAGGCAAAATGATGGAAGGCAAAATGATAAGAGTCCTCATCATTCTGCTGCCATCATTCTGCCTCTCTCCCTCTCTCCCCCCGTGCCTCTGCGTGAGATTCCCTCTTCGACCTCGTCTTGTCTTTGAGTGACCGCAGACTTAAGTCACGCTCGCCGCTTGCGGAGAGGCAACTTCTTCAGCAGGTGGTGACGACAGCTCCTCCCACGGATTCCGCCACGTCCCCCACCGCGAGAGATAGCTCGCATAGACCGGCGTCACCGCGCTTCGCTCTTGCAGCCAGGCTTTGGTTTCGGCGATGATTTTTTGCTCTTCCTCCAGCTTGAGTTGGCCGAGCACGACGTGGCAGCGGAGGAAGACGAAGTAGGTGTCCAGCACATCGCAGCGGCAGTAGTCGTTGATTTCGGTGATACGGCCCTCGTTGAAGAGATCCTGCACCATGTAGCCTTGCACGTCCATTTTGCCCGGTTTGCCGAGCAGGTTGGCCGCCAGGTTCAGCCCGCCGCTGAAGCGGGACGCCCCGAAATTCGTCAGCACGTCCTGCAAGTCCAGGTGGGCCTCCGCGTTGTACCGGTTCCGCGGCTGGTCATAAGTTTTTGCAGTGGTGCTAAACCATGCCGGCAGCGGCAGGCCGTAGCGAAACGCGGCCAGTTCGAGCAGCGGCGCGTCGAATGTCCGCCCGTTGAAGCTAACCAGCGTGAGCGGCCCTTTTTTGCGATATCCATCCCACCCCTGCCAGAAATGGGCCGTCATCACATGCGAGCGGAACTGCGGCTCATCCAGGGCAATCAAATCGATGAGCCGAAAGTCGGCGGCCACCTTGGCGACGACGATGGAAATCGGCACCTGAAACGTATACGGAATGAAGTCGGAATCATTTTTCTTCATCAACTCCGCCCGATACCGCTTCACCGCCTCCTCCGGCTGGATGTTCTCGCCGGGATACTTGAGCCTCGCCACCAGAGCCGCATCCGCCACGCTCTCCACGTCAAACACCAGATAACGGACGGAAGATTTTGGCATGGGAGGAAGGGGGACAGAGGTCAAAAGGTGGGGTAGGCTTCCAGCCTGCCCAGAAACAGGCGACAGGCGACAGCCCGAATATAAGGGGGGCGAGGGGAAGTTGAAAGCGATGGAACGGAATGAGGAGGCGGTAGGGGTCGGGAGGGGTTTTCCCGGTCGAAGACTCTCCACTGCCCGAAAATCCTTTCCGGGAAAACCTCTCCTGACCCCGTTCGTGCGGCAGGCCAGAGTCGCCTAGGAAGCCGTCCGACATCGGGCGCATCACCGGCTGATTCCCAATCATTCCCGGCGCGGCACCAACGGGGTCAGGAGGAGTTTTCGCGGCTAACGTCTGCCGCTAACCGGGCGTACTCATCGCGAAAACCCCTCCCGACCCCTTTCGCGGGGCGGAAAGTTTTTTCCAAAATCTGGCTGCGAACTTCTTGATTCGGCCAACCAATATGATACAATTGTTCATATTTCGTCGCGCAGGGAGGTTCGTCGTGCGCGCGGAGATGGTATGGTGAGCGAACGCGACACTGGGCCTCCGGCGCACCCGCGTGAAGCCAAAAACTGGTTATCAACTGCTGGAGATAGGATGAATCAAAATGGTCGTATTTTTAACTAGATGAATCAAACTTAGGGCGAGGCAGGATGATGCAAGCCCCGCCGCGGCCGCCGGTTAGGACGAAGCGGCTGGACGTAAGTTTCCGTGAAACAGTGAGCGTGAATCATGAATCATGAATCAAAATAATCCTATCGGGGGGGAACAGCGGGCTTATCACGCCTCATCGCTGGAGCAGGCCTCCCGAGGACATTTGGGTTCCCCCAAGCGGTACAATTCGAGGCTACGACTGAACTCTAACGACCTGGAAATTCCCATGCGTATCCTTATCACCTCCATAGCCCGCCAGCCTGTCTACACAAACGCCATTCTCGCGGCTCTGCTGGTCGCCTCGTCGCCGGCCTTTGCCGATGACCCGACAACCAAGCCAGCCAAACCTTCCTTGGAAAAGACCAAGGAGCCACCCAAGGAAAATCCCAAGCCTGCCGGCCCCGCTAAACCCAAACCCAAACCCAAACCGGCGAACCGCCTGGCGAAGGAGACGAGCCCGTATCTGTTGCAACATGCCCACAACCCGGTGGACTGGTATCCCTGGGGGGACGAGGCGCTGGCGAAGGCGAAGAAGGAGGGGAAGCTGATTTTTCTCTCGGTGGGGTATTCGAGTTGCCACTGGTGCCATGTGATGGAGCGGGAGTCGTTTCTGGACGACGAGATTGCGGCTTACCTCAACAAGCATTTCGTCTGCATCAAGGTGGACCGCGAAGAGCGGCCGGACATCGACAGCATCTACATGACCGCCTTGCAGGTCTACAACCAGCTCGCCGGCACCGGCCGCGGCGGGGGTTGGCCGATGAGCATGTTTTTGACCCCCGAGGCGGAGCCGGTCTTCGGCGGCACGTACTTCCCCGCCCGCGACGGCGACCGCGGCTCCTCCACCGGCTTTCTCACCCTGGTGAAGCGAGTCAACGAGGTCTGGGAAAAAACACCCGACCGCATCCGCGAGGATGGCAAGACCATCGTCAAATACACCAAGGCGGAATTGGAAGCCAAGCGGCCCGCGGTCCTGACGCCCATTGACGAAAAGCTCTATGAATCCGTGCAAAAGGAGTTGGCCTCCCAGTTCGACGAAAAATGGGGCGGCTTTGGCTACAGCGAAATGAACGACAACCGTCCCAAATTCCCGGAGCCGAGCAACCTGGCCTACCTCATCGACCGCGTCCAGCGGAGTAAGGACGAAGAGGCGAAAAGGATGCTCGTCGCCACGCTGGAAAAAATGGAGATGGGGGGCATCCGCGATCACCTCGGTGGCGGCTTTCATCGCTACAGCACCGACCGCTTCTGGCGGATTCCGCATTTTGAAAAAATGCTCTACGACAACGGCCAGCTCGCCGGCATTTATGCGGAAGCCTACCGTCTGACCGGGCGCGAAGATTTTCGCCGCGTCTGTGAGGAGCTGTGCGACTGCATCCTGCGTGAAATGACCGACGAGAACGGCGGATTCTACGCGGCTATCGACGCCGACTCCGAAGACGAGGAAGGAAAGTTCTATCGCTGGGAAAAGGCGGAGGTGCAGAAGCTCCTGACGAAAGAAGAATATCAACTATTCTCCGTCGTGTACGGGCTCACCGGGGAGCCCAACTTCGAGGAGAAGTTTTATGTCCCGCAACTCGCGAAACCGCAAGCGGAAAATGCGAAGGCGCTGAAGATGACGGAGTCGGAATTGGAAGCGCAACTTCTGCCCATCCGCAAGAAACTCCTCGCCGCGCGAGACAAGCGCCCCCGCCCGCTTACCGACACGAAGGTGCTGACCGCGGACAATGGCCTGATGATTGGCGGCCTCGCCGATGCGTCCCGCATTCTCAAGGCGAGCGATCTCAAGGCGAGCGGGGGGCGTCAGCCCCCTGATACTTCCTCCCAAAACGCCGACCGCTACCTCGCTGCCGCCACCAAAGCGGCCGATTTCGTCCTGGCAAACCTGCGGACCAAAGAGGGCCGTCTGCTACGGACTTACAGCAAAGCGGGGGATGAAGGAGGCAAGGCGAAGCTCAATGCCTACCTCGACGACTATGCCTTCCTTGCCGACGGCCTCCTCCGGCTCCACCAGGCCACCGGCGACAAAAAGTGGCTCACGGCGGCCGATGAAATCACCGCCAAACAACTCGAGCTGTTCCGCGACGACAAAACGGGGGGCTTTTTCTTCACCTCCAGCGACCACGAAGCCCTCTTCGCCCGCGGCAAAAACCCCGTCGACGGCGCACTCCCCTCCGGCAACTCCGTCGCCGCCTGCAACCTACTCCTGCTCGCCAAGGCCCTGAAGAAGCCCGACCTCGTCCCCATCGCTCAGAAGACTATCGGCTCCTCAGCCGGCATTCTGGATCAATCCCCCACCTCAGCCCCACGTATGGCCATCGCCATTCCGCTATTGCTGGAGCAGATGCCGGCAGAGAAGAAGCCAGAGCCGAAGGAAGAAGAGAAGTCGCAGGAGAAAAAGAAGTAGCAGCAAGCCGAGCAAGGGAAATAGCTACTATTGAGTCGGTGGGTCACCAGTCTAGGGCCGCGGGCGAGCAGAACCCGAACCCGTCCTCACGCGCGTGCGCGCGCGAGGGGCGGTTGACGGGGTTTCTGTGCCACTACGTCGCATGCGCCCACCGCCAGGGATAGGCTGGCAATCGTTGGGTGCTCAATCAGGCCGGATGACAGGTCAAACCCGGATATAGGTCAAACAAGGTCAACGGGCAGGCTTGTTCAACGGGTTGCTTTTCGTGGTTCGCGCGACCACACTTGATGTGCGGTTCTCAATTCGCGCCCTTGAGCGAGAAGGTGGAGCGATGAAAGGTTGGATTGTCGGATTGGCGGCTGTGATGATCCTGAGCTGGGCTGTGGAAGCCAAGGCGGGATTCATCTTCGATGGCTTCGATGACGGAAACGCTGATGGATGGACGTTTCTCGAATTCGACCGCCGTGGCCCTGGGGAATGGAGCGTAGAGAACCAGGTTTTGGTGAATAACGCTTCCACCGACTGGAATATGGGCCTGCTGGACGACGTGTTCGTGTCCGACCAGGTCATTGAAACGCAGCTTAAGACCACTGGCTATTCCGGTCTTACCCTTTGGTTTCACGATGAAAACAACTGGGTGAGCGCGTTCATCTATCCGTTTTCGACGGGTTTGCGGATTCAGGAAATGGTGGATGGGAACGCCACGCCATTCTTGTATGAGCACCGGACATGGAACGATACCTGGTATGATTTCCGAGTTGAGGCGGACAGCCAGACTGGCGAATTGGCAATCTACTTGAACAACGACTACATACTCACCCACCAAACAAGCAGTCTGTACCGCAGTGGTCAGTCGGGAGTCTGGTCTGGCAATAATCCCGCATACTTTGACAACTTCCGAGTGACGTCGGATGACATTGCCGTCGTCCCCGAACCCGCCTCCCTCGCCATCTGGTCCGTGCTTGGCTTGGTAGGATTTGGAGCGGCGTGGAGACGGAAACGCTGTAGCCGGGGATAGGCTGGCAACGCCGGGTGCTCGCACGGGGTCGCTCCCTGGCGGGTTTAATCCGGCAAGCCAACATCGACAGCCGGAACTGCTGCCGGAAAACTTGGCACGACCGATGGGAAAAACTTCGAGACGAAAGGCGAGGCGACTATGGAAACGCGACGATGGTTTGGGTTGGCAGCAGCATTGGTGCTTGGCGTGCTGATCGGGTATGGAGTCGCCCGCTCTACGTCTCCGGCAAGTCGCTACATGGTTGGGTCCTGGTCAGATAATCGGCTGTATCGCTGTGACACCTATACAGGAAGGACATGGTCTAAGACTTCGGGATCCCTGCAGTGGACTGAAATCCCCCAGCCCTGACCAAGTCGTTTCGCCAAGCAACCAAGAAAGATGAAAGGCGCATTCATGGGCGCTTTCCGAATGCCCCCGCTGCTGAAGGTCCAGCACAGACAGTTGGAAAAGCACCTTCATTCCCGTGAGGTGAAGAGATGAAAGAACGCATTGGTTATGTTATCCCTGTCGTCTTGCTGGTGGGGTTCTTCGTTTGGGCCTATTACAGAAATGCAGAAAAGCCGACGACTGAAACAGAGTCGCGCGAAACAGAGAAACGGAGTCGTGATGCTAAAAAAGCGCGGATCAAGGACACCTTTAAGGAGTTGGCCGGGCGTCATAACGCGATACTTGATTGGGCCGGTGTCCATCAAAAAGTCCATCAAAAAGAAAATGGCGATCAGCGAATCTTCACGATAGAGTTGCAGGATGCACAGCAGAAGCTCGGTGATCGGACAGCCATCTTTGTGTCTCGCGTCGCCGATGTTTTCAGGACGAATGATGGTTTCCGCATTCTTTGTCATTACGAACCGTACGAAGAACGCCTCATATACGATTCAGACGCCGATGGGTTTGCTCTCACGGCCGCAGAGGTGACATTCCTGCTTGAAGTTGACGAGGCTACGGCCCGACACTTGGTTGAACTGCATAGCGAGTCCGAAAACGAAGATCCGTATGCTGAGCAGTTCTTCGCGATCGCGGCTCGTGTGAAGCGCGCGACTGTGACGTTGAGGCCGGAATACCGCGCCGTTGGAGAGATCGTTGAAGCGGGAACGTATGATGTAGACCAAAAGACGGAGGCTGAGGTCGAGGAAGGGCTCAGACCAAGGGTTCTGATGACGGGAAGTTGCCTGGAGATTGTCCATTTGGAAGGCTACGATTTGATGTATTGAACAAGAGACTTCAACCTGAGAGTCTAAAAGGGAGTCCATGATGTTGTCGCAAGCCAAGAATCCCGTCGTCGCATTACTTGTTTCAGTGGTCGCACTTCTGGGAATCTCAGTAGTGCTGCAGGCAATTCTTGTGTGGCAAATGCTGCAAAGTGCTTCAGTGGAATCGAAGCCCGTACCAATTCCAGTAGTGATCACAAATCCTCGCGACATTAATGTAAACGTCCGAAATCACCGCGACATTAATGTAAACGTCCGAAATCACCACATCCTTAGTGGAGATCCGATTCCGGTCGAAATCGTTCGATGAGCGTTGATCACGGCCGCGGGCCGTCGCCTCGAAGATGATGGCGAGTGCGCGTTGGCACTGCTGTCGCGCCAGCTTCAGCCGTGCGTTTCGCTCTTGCTCGAACGTTTCAGCCTGTCCTCCTTCCAGATAGCCAATGCTCGTTTTAACACGGCCTGCCGCTCGTTCGGCGGCATCGCGTTGAGCTTCCGCCGCAATCTCTCCCGCGGTGTCAACGAGTCCTTCGGTGGGGTCGCTTCGGAGGGAGTATCCGCTTGCTGCGAGGCCATCAGCTATCTCCTGGGCGTGGTGACGGCGAGGCTCCAATAGGAAAATCTGTCCGGTACAATTACGGCATTGTCGGGATGGCTGACGCCGATTGCAACGGCCCGGCCTTCAACGCGAACCTGGCAGGGCAACCGCTTTCTCACCTGCCTTTCGGCGGCCTCCTGCCCGGATCGGCCCGACGCGGAATTGCAGCCCGCGGGGTGGCACTGGCAGTCAAAGGGCGAGTTTCGCTTGCTATCCTTCACGACCCTGATTCGCCCTTTGACAGCCAGTGCTGACCTGCGAGAAGACGTTCCATCCTCCAAGACCCCCAGCCCTTCGCACTGGCTGACGAGGCGGTGGGGAGGTCGAAGGGATAGCAATGTTTTTCGTCGGCTCCTCTGCCGGCGGCGACCGAGAACCGTTGATTTCAGGACCGACCCGATCCGCCGCTCGGGTTCACCGACGTGTTCGGCGCGTCAGCTACGCTCCAGCTGGCTCCATGCGGCGTGACGCTGATCTCATGATAGTCACCACCGAAGTCTATTGACCCGTTGGGCTGCAGCGATTCGGACTTCCTATACAGCACCCGTACATATTCTTGTGTCTTCTTGAGATCCGCTTTCTTGAGTCGATCCACCGAATACCGGCTGCCGTGCGAAATTGCTGTCTTGGCATACTTCGCCCCCTTACCGCTAGGGATGACTTCCGGAATTCCTTTGTCTTTGAGGAGGTCGGTAATGCTTGGTTCAGTTGGCTTTTCAAGCGGCCACCACGCTTCCCAACACCTTGGTCGGGGAAGGTTGTTGTCAAAACCGGCCACCACGAGTCCCATCGGTCCGGTCCGAATGTCCTTGCTCGCGAGTAATTGAAATGTGTGCTCCACGTCTCCCGTCAGGCGGCACGCCAATTCTCGGCAAAGCCCCTCGACCGTAGTCCGCGGATAGATCCCGTCAACCATTCCCTGAAGTTTGTCGATTACCAGCCAGTACTCATCATGAGTGGTGCCTCGTGAGGCGAAGCAGTTCGTCCCGTGAATGCCAAGCGCTACGGCGCGACCGGGAATCGGCAAAAGCTTCCTTTGATTTGGAACGGTATAAAGTACTTGCTGATTCGGCCCATAATGAACTTCGGCACCGTCGGCACCAAAGACGATCACGTTCGTGTTGAATGCACCAAGCAGCAGTGTCATTAGCCAGCCCGCAGCTTCCCTCGCCGAACAATTATCAGACCGACCCGCCTATTCGGTCAGCGTATCTGGATAGCAAGCTGCACAGGGTCAGCCTATCCGGTGTCTGAACTTCGTCAATTATCTCCCTCCCAGTGTGCGGCTGTCAACAGATTCGGGCGGAAGGTTGCGGGGCGGGGGGGCAGAGGTAGGCTGCCCGGGATCTGTCAGCCTATCCGGGGCGGGATAGGCTGAGCGAGGGGCTTCCAATTGGTCGAGTGGGCTGCGGCGGGGTGGCACTGGCAGTTAAAGGGCGAGTTTCGCTTACTATCCTTCACAACCCTGATTCGCCCTTTGACAGCCAGTGCTGACCTGCGAGAGGACGTTCCATCCTCCAAGACCCCAGCTCTTCGCACTGGCTGACGAGTCGATGGGGAGCTTGATGATTTTCCCGAACCCCCCAACTCTCCGGCTCCCCTCTCCCCGCTTCGGGGAGAGGGGCTGGGGGTGAGGGGCCGCGCCCGAGACCCGGAAGCCATCGAGTTTGCGCGAGGGCCAACGGGGCACGGCCAACGAATTCGCGCGGACCGTCTGGCAATGGGTCCGAGAGCCGGCAAGTCTGCCGAACCGGAGCGGGTCTGCCAAGGCACTCCGGAGCGGGTGAGAGAACGGATGCGGGAGCTCGGGAGTTGACTCACGAGCCTCACCGCCTCCCCCCTCACCCCCGACCCCTCTCCCCGAAGCGGGGAGAGGGGGGACGAAGAAATTAGAGGAAATCAAGCGCCATGGCTGCTCCCGGCGTAGGCCGGCGGTGACTCCTCCAGGACGGCCTGGGAAGGCCATCCTACAGGCCAAAAAAATCTTCCAGATTCTGGCTGCCGGGGGCTTCCCTGTGCCAACCGGAGTGTGTACAATAGTTCAAAACGCGGCGGAGCTGCGCAAGAGGCAGGGAGGGTGTGATCTTTTCCAATTCGGTTGTAGTAGGGTTCAAAGCTCCCTGGAGGAGATTCCCCTCGCAGGCGCTTCGGGTTCGTGGGAGGAATCAGTCCTGCGCACTTGCTTGAAAAAGGCTTATCAAATCAGGAGAAAACCACCCGGACGAGGTGGCCTGGGCCGGTATCAAGAAAATGGCCGCTGTATCAACTCGTGAGCCGTAAAGCGTTTGCAAACTTCGGTTTGCGCGCGGCGAGACCGAAATGACGGAGTCCGAAAAGCGGTATCAAGCTCTGACTCGGGGGGGTTATCGGCACTGATTCATGCTGGCGGACTGGGACGGTTTGATTCACGCTGCAAAGGATTGCTGGGCAAGGACTTGCCGCCGGCGGGTGAATCAAAAATGGGCTGATTCAGAGGTTGATTCAGGGACTTGCGGCGACAGGCAGCGGCGCAACTCGGGGCCTGGCGGGGACTTGCGGCGATGTGAATCAACTTAAGTTTTTGTTGATAAGTTAGCGTAAAATGCGAATCAAGAGGGTAGTAACTGATTCATAGTGTTACGCAAAATAGGGGGCGGAAGGGAGGACTCCCTTGCTTACGCGGCGGGTTACTTAGGAGCCTGGCTCAACACCCTCACCCCGGCCCTTTCCCAAGGGGAGAGGGGGTTGTTCACGTCATCACTTCCATCACCGGCTTGCCCGCGATCGCCAGCGGCCGGTCGTTGCGATCGCGGATTTCGGATTCGGGGTTGATGCCGAGGAGGTGATAGAGGGTGGCGGCAAGGTCTTCAGGGCGGACGGAGTGTTCGTCGGGGAACATGGCGTTGGCGTCGCTCTTGCCGTAGATAAAGCCCCGCTTCACTCCAGTGAGCCCCGCGTGGACGCGGGCGCTAAGCATTTCTTATTTCGGGCTGGCGGCTGCGGGAGTGGTCACATCCTGCACCCGCAGCTGGAGGGCCTGCATGATGATCGGGGCGACATCCGGACTGCAACTGTTGATCTCGCCATACTGCGAGTTCTGCCGTCCGTAGGCATACGGCGGCGCACTGTCCCACTGCCGACGAGGAATGATGTAGCCGAGTTCGTCGTTGGCCAGGCCAAACAGCAGCCACTTCTTGCCGGGCAGGATGCTCTCGACCGTCGGTTCCAGCGGAGCATCCGGATAATCGGCGTTGGGCTCGGCCGGCTCCTGAAACTTGCCGTAGATAAGCTCGGGGTACAGCTCGCCGGGAATGCCGGCCACGTGCAAGTCGCCGAGACGGAGATACGCCACCTCGCTTTCCACGGCGGTCGGCTTGTCGATGGTGTCTTCACTGGCGATCTCGCCGAGCTTCTGAAAATCTCCTTCCCAGATGCGCCCTTCCCGCCGCAGGATTCTGGCAACGCGGGCCAGGCGATAGAGCGGATTGGTCACGGGGATGGCAATCGGCTTGGCGGACACGGTAAACGGCGTCAGCTCCATCGGCTCGGCAGCGGCGCTCGCTTGGGTGGCCAGGTCCGCGACGGCTTCCCCGTACACTCGGCAGAATTCGAAGTCCCCTTCCTCAAGGATCTTTCCTTGGCCATCCTTGATGCTGCGGCGGGGCGGTGCCATCAGCCCGCCGATCGCGCCGCTCATGTAGAGGATGGGGCATTTATGTTGGTCCTTGAGCTTCGCGACCGTTGCGTAGGGAAAGTCCGCAGTGACTTCCGTGTTCCTCGAGCCCATCGCTTCGGGGTGGCAGTTCCACTGCACCAACAAGCCGGCCGGCTCTTTGCTGCCGGGCTTGGTAAATTGGATGACTCGCAGCACGCCGTCCTTGGCAAATGGCCGGCGCGAGTCGCCGAGCAGCGTCTCATCACTGGCCGTTCCATACGTCGCGACCGCGGGCGCGAGATTCGCCGCCGTCTTCTTGACGAGATCCACGACCTTGCTGACAACCGAGGCCACGTAGTCGTCATCCACGCCCCGGCTGAACGGCCCGCGCCCCCAGATTCCGATCACGTCGGGCCCTTCATGATTGTGCGTACTGGAGACGAGGACGTACTTGAAGTCCATCAGCCCCTTGCGAATCTCCTTGACCTCCGGATATTGCAGGCCGATGAGATCGACCGAGACGAGGGCAATCTTCTCGCCGCCGTCGCCGAGCACCAGGCAGCGGGCCATCAGCGGGTCATGCACTCCCGTCGCTCTCCGACCCATGCCATATCCCGCCAGCCAGACCGGCTTCTTCCCTTTGACATCGGGGGTGATGTCCGCCTCCCCAAAGCCGACATGGACGGGCTTCGGCTCCGCGGCAACAGCTGGGGTCGCGCTTGCCAGAAACAAGAGCAAGATGAGCGGAGCAGCCGCCAGGCGCGAAACCAGGCGCGAAACACAGAGCAGATTGTTCATACGTTGCCCCTTCCCAGAAACGCTCACGCAATCACCTGTGCCATTGTAGCGTCGCCACTACTTTCTCCGCGATGCGTCCAGCGTCATAATCACTTTTCAGACGGCCACTGTATCCTCTCTCTCTTGGAGCCTCTCCCATGAAGAAAAACCTGCTCTGTTCCCTCGCGCTCGTTTCTCTGACAGCCGCATCGCTGCTGGCTTCGTCCTTGCGAGCGGCTGATAAGGACAAGAAGGATGAAAAGAAGGAAGGCGATTGGTCCGCCTCGGTCAAATTCCCGGAAGGGGAAAAGCCCGTGAAGCTCTTCAACGGCAAGGATCTGGAAGGCTGGGAGGGGAACACGGGCGAAGGGGGTACGCCCAAATACTTCACCGTCAAGGACGGCATGATCGTGGCCCGCAATGAAAAGGAAAACGCCCCCAAGGTCAGCAACTACCTGTTCAGCAAGAAAAAGTACGGCAACTTCCGCCTGGTCTTCGAGGGGAAACTCGCCGAGTCCTCCATGCATAGCGGCATCGCCATCTGGGGGAAGCGGCACAACCCCGACGGCAGCGAGCCGAATTCCTACCAGGGGCATCTCGTCATGTTCCCCAGCGGCTGGGGTTTTTATGACCTCTACCGCCGCAACAGCATCTATCAGGATAAGGACGGAGCGGCTCAGAAGGCGGACAACAAGGGCTGGAACAAGATGGAAATCCTGGCCCTCGGCGACCGCATCCGCCTCGCCGTCAACGGCCAACTTGTCGCCGATTGGCGCGATCCCAAGCCGGAACTCGTCGGCGAAGGCCCCCTCGGCTTGCAGCTCCACAGCAACCAGGTCGCGCAGGAAGTCCAGTTCCGCGGCCTGATCCTCAGCGAGAACCCCAAGGACGAAATGGCAACGGTGGAGAAGAAGTAGGCCCGGTTAAAACTCGGGGCAATTCTCTCCATCTCGTTCAGTACGCCCGGAGGGATTCGAACCCCCAACCCTCGGTTCCGAAGACCGATGCGCTATCCAATTGCGCCACGGGCGCGTGCGTTGTATCTGCCGCGGAATGCAGACGCGATTCTACTCTTGCCGGCCGGAGCCGAACAGCGGCGAAACAAAAACACCCCCACGGAGCCGAACATCGATTGCATGGCCTGCACCAGCGGTTGATAATCGAGGTTGTAATCCCATCCGCTCCGCACGGCGACCAGTCTATGTCCCGCCACTTATTCCGTTATCGCGGTCTGTCCATCGCGCTGGTTGCTTTGGCTGCTCTGGGGGCCGCGCCCTTCCTGGGGGCGCAACAAAAGGGAAAGCCCGTTAAGACAATTAAGCGGGCTCAACCTCCGAAGTTTGAGAAAAAGGGGGATGTTTTCTACCTGGACGCTTTCAAGGACGCTCTGGTGGGCGTGCGGCCGGCGGATTTGGGAAAGGCCGCACCCACGGTGACGGCGGGCAAGCCTGCGGACCCAGCAGCACCAGGCACGGGCGGCCTTGCGGGATCGGGTTGGTCGGTCATTATTTCCGGCCAGACGATTGAAGATGAAGTCAAGGAACTGAAGAAGCTAATTGACACCGAAGTAACCACCCCCAGTGACTACAACGGGAAGGGACACAAAGTGGCCCGCCGCGATTTCAGCATGCTGGCGATGCTGTTCGGCATCGCGGGAGAATACGACGGCGAGGTGCGCTGGAAGAAGGACTCGCCGGCTGCCAGGGATGTCTTTGCCCGAACCGCGGCGAATTCTAAAGTAGGGACCAGCCAGGTCTTCCAGGAGGCCAAGCTCCGCAAGGGCGAGTTGCAGGACCTTGTCGGGGGCAGCTCGCCGTATCAAGGAAAAGAGGCCGACGCCAAAGCCATCTGGAACAAAGTCTGCGACCGCACGCCGCTCATGCAGCACCTGGAACGGATTTACGAGCCCCAACTCAAGCCGCTGCTCTCGGACAAAGGGCAGTTCACGGCGAACATCGACAAGATAACGCACGACGCCGAAATCATCGCCGCGATCGGCGCTGTCCTGGCCAAGGACGGCATGGAGGACGCCGACGCCGACGAATACAAAGCCTTCTGCGTCAAATTGCAAAAAGCCGCCAAGGACATCGTGGAAGCCGCCAAGGTGAAGAATTTCGACGCCGCCAGTTCCGCCGGAACGGCCATTGGCAAGGCCTGCGCGGAGTGCCACGAGGGGTATCGGTCGTCGTAGCGTAGCGCCTACGTGTCGAAATCGTCTATTTCCGCAAACTGACGTCCGGCACGTCGATCCCCAGCGCCGTTGCCAGGTCAATCAGGTGCTCTTGCTCTTGCACGAGAATCTGGCGGATTTGTTCGGCCATCGCGTATTCCTGCAGCGCCTCGCACTGCTTCACTCGCTGGCGGTAGTGCTGGATGGTTTCGCTCTCATTCTCCAGATCAAAGCGGAGCATGTCCTCCGGTTTTTCGGAAGTCTTGACTTCCTTGGCAGTGGCGGTGGGCATGCCGCCGAGGTAATCAATCTGCTTGGAAATGATGAGGGCGTGGGCGAGCTCCTCGCGGGCGTGGGCCTCCAATTCCTTGGCGATGGTCATGTACTTGGCCCCTTTGAGAACCTGCGAGTAAACGACATAGGCGATAATCGCCTGGTACTCGCGAGCCAGGTCTTCGTTGAGCAGATGGACGAGGTCTTCACGGGAAGTTGCGGCAACAGAATCGGCAGCTTTGCTCATGGGCGGGTCTCCAGGTGGGGGCGGGAAAATGGCTGAACGCGGGAAGAGCAATTCCGGGGCCGAAATAGAAATACGTTCGTCGAACATTCTACCAGTTGACGCAGACCCTGTCTGCCATCTAGTTATTCGCAGTCGCTTTCTGCATGATGGAGGGAACGGACGTATTTCTCTGCCGGACTGATGCCTCCTCCCGACCCCTATTTCATGCGTAGGGACGACAGCCCTCCATGCCGCCTCTGCTGCAAAGTCTGTTTGCTCGCTATCGGAGCATGAGTTGGGGGCAGCGCGGATACGCTCTGATTGTGCTGGTGGCGCTCATCGCGGTCGGCATTGCCGCGTGGAATGACCGGCGGGCACGCACCTTTGAACGGATGCATCAGCGAATTGCGGCGGCTGGAGCCAGGTCCACTCGCAGCGTCACTGTCGTGGCGGACCCCGAAGAGGCGTATTTCTCGGCGATCCTTGGTGATTTCTCCGCGGTCGCTTTGAATGGCGTGATCGGCCATGGTCCCGACTGTACGGTCGATGCCGCCCTTCTAGGGGAATTGCGGCACTACCCTGAATTGAACACGCTCCGTCTGAGCCAGGCCTCGCTGAAGTCCGCGGACTTTCAGCAAATCTGGGAGCTGAAAAACCTAATCCGGCTGAACCTGTCGTTTAACGAGTTGACCGATGCCGACCTGGCGGGCGTGGAGAAGTTGGAAAACCTGGTCAACCTGGAATTGCAGTTCACGCCGCTGACGGATGCTTCGGTCCCTCGCCTGGCGCGGCTCCCAGGGCTTTCGAGCATCGACATCACCGGCACCGACATTACTCCCGAGGGGGCAGAGAGACTGCGAAAGGCCTACAGCCTCATTCAAAGCGCGCCATCGACCCAGGTAACGCATCGCCCAGCTCCGTCCGCGCGGTTTCGCGCGGCGGTCGTTCGCCTCCTGCCCACCACCGCCTACGGCCCGGATACCCGCAACGGCGCAAACTGGATGCGCCTGCTGCTGCGGGCCGAGCATTGGAAGGGGCACGAGCAGGACATTCCGCTCCTGGCCGACCTGACCGACGTGGAGGCCGTTTACATCCAGCGGATGCCGCTCTCTCCCGAGCTGCTCTCGGCGCTCGCTGCCCTGCCGAAATTCCATCTTCTGAGCATCTCCGATATGTCCGCCTCCGCCGCCGGCGACCTCAACGGGCTCTTCCGCTGCCGCCATCTGCGAACGCTACGGCTGAGCGGGATGTTGCTGGATGACAGATTCATGACCAGCCTGTCCCAAATCGAATCGCTGGAGACCTTGAGCATCTTTAACTGCAAGTTTACCCCGGGCGCCTGCCGAGCCATTGCCGGTCTCAAAAACCTGCGGTCGCTGCATTTGCGGCAACTGGAAGTTTCCCCGGCGGAATTCACGACGCTCTTGTGGGAGCTGGAAGGTGCGCCGCAGCTTCGGCTGCTGGAGCTGGTGGCAGTGCCGATCGATAACGAATCCGTCCCGCTGCTGGCTCAGTTGACGCAGCTCGTCAGCTTGGGGCTGGGGTCCAGGAACATTGATGACGCTGCCGTGCCTGAATTATGCACCTTCACCCACCTTCAGCAGTTGGACGTCACCCTGACGCGCATCAGTTGGCCCAGCCCAGAGAATTCCGCCAGCGGCGCGACCCAATTGGAAGCCGCCCTCCTCCCCGCCAACATTCGCGTGGTGCATCCCAGAAGCAAGACCGCCACCGTTCCCCTGAACCTCGCCGACCTCGCCAAGGCCAATACGGATGCGGCAGCCGCTGCTCTCGCGGCGAAAGTCATTCCTGACGCCAAGGGTGGCGCGAAGAGCGACAAGGCTCGACCGCAATAGCCGACGGGGCCCTAGAAGAGTTTTCGCGACCACGTACTTGGGTTATCCTGCGTTTGCACCGCGAAAACCCTTCCCGACCCCTTACCGCTGCCTCATGACCGACCCCTTCGGCGAGCTGCTCACCCGCTGGACCATCCGCCTGGCGCTGGCCTGCTACGTCTTTTGCCTCGCCGCGGCGATCGTCCGTCGCGGCGCTGGTTCCAGCCGCTGGAACGACGCCGTCCGCATCGTTTGGACGCTCGGCTGCGGGCTGTTCCTCGCGCATGTCATCGCCGCGTTCGGATATTACCACCACTTCAGCCACCAGGCCGCTTACGACGACACGGCCCAGCAGACACAAGAGCAGCTCGGCTTCGCCTTCGGCGGCGGCATTTACTTCAGCTACCTCTTTCTGGCTCTCTGGGTGGCTGATGTCGTGTGGCGGTGGGCCAGCCCCGGCACTCGTCCCGCCTGGCTCGACTGGCCGCTCCACGCCTACATGTTCTTCATCGCCTTCAACGGCGCGATTGTGTTTGAAGGAGGCGTCAGCCGCGTGGCGGGGATAGTCGCTTGCGTTTTGCTCGCGGGAATCGCCGTCTGGCGAAAGTGGGGTAGGCTTCCAGCCTGCCCAAAAACTTGAGTAGGGTGCATGAGCGTCAGCGAAATGCACGCGTGTTGAAGTCGGACTTCGGGCTGCGTCGTCCGCAGTTAGCCAGCCGCATCACGCGTGCATGGCGTTTCGCTTATGCACCCTACACTTGAGCCGCATGATGCCCAGCTTGTGCCCTCCACCTCGCGCACAACTCTTTAGCCACCTCCGGCCATGTGGGAAACTCGAACTTGAACCCGGCCTCCAAGAGTCGCCCCGGCACCACGCGGCGGCTCTTGAGGATCAGCTCGGTTTCCGTCCGCAGGAAAATGGCTCCAATCTCCAGCATCCAGCGTGATGCCGGCAGCCCAAAACGCGCTCCATACGCGAGGCGGAGGTCCCGCATGAACTCCGCATTGGGGAGCGGATTGGGCGCGGTGAGATTGACCGCGCCCTCCGTGTCATGCTCCATCAGCCAGTAAACCGCGCGAACGAAGTCCCGCTCGTGAATCCACGACACATACTGCCGACCGCTGCCGCATGTTCCCCCCAGGCCGCGGCGGACGAGACCAAGCAGAGTGTCGAAAATGCCGCCGCGATCCGGGCTCATCGTCATGGCCGAGCGAAGCAGTACCAGTCGCGTCCGCGGCAGTCGCGAGTGGACGGGGTCGGGAGTCTTTGGCGAGTGAGACTCCGCCAGCGGATTGAACTTCGCTCGCCAAAGACTCCCGACCCCCTCTTCCGCCGCATGCTCCCAGGCATTGGCCACATCGATGGAAAATCGCCAGGTGCTGGGGACGCCCGGCTCCGCGCCGCCGAGAATTCCCGTCCGTTCGTCATTCGCCGCATCATACCGGTCGGAATAAATCGTCGCCGTACTCGCCTGTAACCAAACCCGCGGCGGCCGCTTGGCTTTCGCAATTGCCTCGCCCACGGCTCTGGTCGATTTCACCCGCGAATCCACAATGGCCTTTCGATTGGCCGCATGATACCGGCAGTTGACGCTCCGCCCCGCCAGGTTAATCACCACGTCGGCCCCATCGATTTCCTTGGCCCAATCGCCGACCGTCTCTCCGTCCCAACGGACCATTTTCCACGGAGCTTGCCGCACGCGGCGGCTGAGCACCACCACTTCATGTCCATCCACGATGAAGTCTCGCGCAAGGAGCGTGCCTACCTGCCCACTGCCGCCGGGAATGATGATTTTCATGATGCTGCCTTTCCATTGTCGCCTTTCGCTCCGCGAAAGAAACGTACTTTCGCGGAGCGAAAGGCGACTATCTCCTAACCGCAGTCCGCGGCGCGAGATAACATAGAGCATCCCACCGATGACCCCCGCCTCGCTCAAAATCGTCTACCTCACCTCCGGCGCCGGGGGGATGTTCTGCGGCAGTTGCATGAACGACAACGCCCTGGCCAAGGCCCTGATTGCCTTGGGGCATGACGTGCAACTGGTGCCGCTCTATACGCCGATCCGCACGGACGGCCAGGATGTGAGCCTGGGGAGGATATTCTACGGCGGCATCAATATGTATCTCCAGCAGAAGGTTCCCCTCTTCCGCTGGCTGCCGAAGTGGATGGACAGGGCTCTTGACCAGCCGTGGCTCGTCCGCTGGGCCACAAGCTTTGGTTCGATGACCAGAGCCAAGGATCTGGGGGCGATTGCCGTTTCCGTTCTCCGCGGGCGGGAAGGCTTTCAGCGCAAAGAAGTCGAGCGGCTGGTGGAGTGGCTCGCCGCCAGTGGTGAGCCGGACGTGATTCATCTCAGCAACATCCTCACGGCCGGCTGCGTCCCGCTGCTCCGCGAACGGATGAAGGCCCAAGTCGTCGTCACGCTGCAAGGGGACGACATCTTTCTCCGCGACCTCCCCGAGCCGTACCAATCGCAGGCCCTGGCCGAAGTCCGCCGCCTGGTTCCGCACGTGGACGCATTCGTCGTGAACTCGAAATACTATGCCGACTTCATGGCCGATTATCTGGCGATCCCGCCAGAAAAGATGCACATCGTCCCGCTGGGGGTGGAAACGGCGGAGTTCGCCCGGGGTCGGGAGTCTTTGGCGTCAACAGCTTCCCATCTTGAATCACCACCGCCGCCAAAGACGGAGGGCCCCCTCGCGCCGCAGCGGGAGCCGACGATTGGCTATCTCGCCCGCCTCGCGCCCGAGAAAGGGCTGCATGTTCTCGCGGACGCCTTCATCCTGCTCCGCCAAATGCCCGGCCTGGAAAACGCCCGCCTGCGGATTGCGGGCTGGCTGGGGCGCCAGAATCGCCAGTATGCCGAGGAAGCGTTTGCGAAATTGCGTACCGCTGGGCTTAAAGATGCCTTCACCTATGTCGGCGAGGTCGACCGCCGCGGCAAGCTGGCATTCCTGCAATCGATTGACGTCTTGGCCGTCCCGACAACGTACAAAGAACCCAAAGGCATCTTCGTCCTGGAAGCCCTCGCCAGTGGCGTCTCCGTCGTGGAACCCGAACACGGCAGCTTTCCAGAGACGCTGGCCGAACTTGGCGGCGGCCTCTTGCACCGCCCCGAAGACCCGCAGCACCTGGCGGAGCGCCTCCACGAGCTGCTCACCAACCCCGACCTCCGCCAGCAGCTCGCCCTCGCCGGCCAAACCGCCGTCACGGCCCGCCGCGACATCCGCCATGCGGCAGAGGCGACAATCGTCGTGTACCGGAAGCTGTGGGCGAAGGAGTCAGAGGTTGGAGTACTGAGTACTGAGTACTGAGTACTGAGTACTTGGCACTTGGTACTCAGTACCGAGCCTCCGCCGCGTTATCATCAACGTACATCACAGCCGTCATTCGCCATTCGTCATTCCCGCCAGAGAAGAACCATGCCCACCTCACAACCATCCGTGTCCCTCCGTGTTCCATCCGTGGCCACAATTCTCTGCCTCTACCTGGCCGTGGCCTCGCTCGTCCGCGCCGACGAACAGCCCTTCCCCAAGCCCGCCAATTCTCAAGAAGAAACGATCAAGCCCCTCACCCCCGAAGAAGCCCTCAAGGCCCTCCAGCTTCCCCCCGGCTTCAAGGCGACCCTCTTCGCCGCGGAGCCGGCGGTGCAGCAGCCGATTGGGATGGCGTGGGATGAGCGGGGGCGGCTGTGGGTGGCGGAGTGCTATACGTATGCGGAGTCGGCCAAGGGTTTTGACAAGGAGCAGAAGGACCGGATCATCATCCTGGAAGACACCGACGGGGACGGCCAGCACGACAAGCGGACCGTCTTCTGGGACCAGGCCGATAAATTGACGAGCATTGAAATCGGCTTCGGCGGCGTCTGGGCGTTATGTGCGCCGAATTTGCTCTTCATCCCGGACGAGAACCGTGACGACGTTCCCGATGGCCCGCCGGTGGTCAAGCTCGATGGTTGGGACGCGAACAATGTGCGGCACAACATCGTCAACGGCCTCAAGTGGGGGCCGGACGGCTGGCTTTATGGGCGGCACGGCATTCTGGCCACGTCGCCGGTTGGCAAGCCGGGGTCCAGCGATTCGCAGCGGGCGAAGGTCAGTTGCGGCATGTGGCGGTATCATCCCACCCGCGAGACCGTCGAGGTGGTCTGCCACGGCACCACCAACCCCTGGGGGCACGACTGGGACGAGCACGGCGAACTGTTCATGATCAACACGGTCATCGGCCATCTCTGGCACGTCGTCCCCGGCTCCCACTTCCGCCGGATGTATGGGGCGGACGCGAACCCACACACCTACGAACTGATGGAGCAGACCGCCGACCACTTCCACTGGGACCAGGGGGAAGTCTGGAGCGACATCCGCAAAATCGGCGTCAGCCCCACCACCGACAAAGCCGGCGGCGGCCACGCCCACAGCGGGCTGATGATTTATCTCGGCGAGAACTGGCCCGCCGAGTATCGCAACAACGTTTTCACCATCAACCTCCACGGCAAGCGGATCAACCGGGACAAGCTCGTCCGCAAGGGAGCCGGCTACACCGCCACCCACGGTGAGGATTTTCTCAAATCATCCGACCCCTATTTCCGCGCCGTCGATCTCACCTACGGCCCCGACGGCGGCGTCTACGTGATGGACTGGAGTGACATTGGAGAGTGCCATGAGAATGACGGGGTGCATCGGACGAGCGGGAGGATTTACAAGATTTCTCCCACAGTCCCCCGGATGCGGCACGGGCGAGAACCGCAACTTTCCTGGTTGATGCTGGAAAAAGATATTTCCAAGTCTAGTGATGAAGTTCTCCTTGTTCTTGCTCGCGATAGGAATCAATGGTACGCCCGACAAGCACGGCGACTCTTACAAGAGCGAGCTGCAAATGGCAAAGATCTCGCCAAAATCCGCAACCAAGTGATCACCGCAAAGGAGAAGTGGTCGGAAATTCACCGACTGCAAGACCTCTGGATTGCGAACGCTATTACAGACATTGACGAGAAGACCTTGCTTTTCACCATAGGGTTTGAGGAACATCTGAAGGCGCGGACCATTCAACTGCTCCTCGAAAAGCCAGAGCTCTCCGAGCTGGCCCGCAACGCAATCGCCAGCATCGCTTCCTCGGAATTCACGGGAATTTGCGATTTGGCGAATGTGGTGCTCCATAACAACGCGAACCCGGTGCCTCAAGAGAAATCGGGGATTGTACAAATCTATTTGGCGTCAGGACTGCAGAAGCTGCCACTCTCGGAGCGGTGGAGAATTGCGGAACCTCTTTCCAAAGGGACGAAGTTCGCCAGCGATCCGCAGCTTCCGCTCCTGATCTGGTATGGCATCGAGCCGGCCGTCGCGAAAGATTTGCTGCGAGGCATCAAGCTCATCGAAGCCACGGCGATGCCGACTCTTCGCCGTTTGACGGCACGAAGGATCACGGAAGAGTTGGAGCATAGTCCAGCGGCGGTGAATGACCTGGTAATGACCTTAGCGAAGCATGAAGAAGAGCCCTATCGCCTCGACGTCCTCGAAGGAATGTCCCAAGCCCTTCGTGGCTGGCGGAAAGCACCTGCGCCAATGCGTTGGGGCGAAGTATCGGCAGTGCTGGCCAAGAGCGACAGCGCGAAGGTGAAAGAAGCCGCTCAAAAGCTCGGCGTTGTCTTCGGCGAAGGGCGGGCGATTGAAGAAGTGAAGCAACTGGTCACCAATGAAGGAGCGGATGCAGCCAGCCGGACCAGCGCGCTCTCGACGCTGATTCAAGACCGCGGCGACGACCTGCTGCCGCTGCTCAAGAAGATGGCCGGCGACCGACTGCTCGCTCCCACGGCCATCCAGGGCCTGGCGAGCTATGCCGATGCCGAAGTCCCCGCACTCATCCTCAATACCTACGAGCGTCTCACCCCCGACGGTCGCTCCGCCGCCATCAGCACCCTCTCCAGCCGGCCGGAATATGCCGCGGAATTGCTCAAAGCGATTGAGGCCGGCAAGCTCAAGCGGCTAGAGGTCACCGCCTTCCACGCCCGGCAAATCCGCAGCTTTGAGAATGAGGCGCTGAGCGAGCAGCTCACGAAGGTGTGGGGAGAAGTCCGCGTCAGTGGCGCGGAGAAAAAGCAGCTCATGGAGCAGCTCAAAGCGGCCAATTCCACAGTGAATCTGGCCAAGGCCAATCCTTCCGCCGGCCGCGCGCTCTTCACCAAGACCTGCGCCAACTGCCACGTCCTCTACGGCCAGGGGAAGACCGGAGCCGGCCCCGACCTCACCGGCTCTAACCGCCGCAACCTCGACTACCTGCTGGAAAACATCGTAGATCCCAGCGCCTCCGTCGCCGCCGACTTCCGCGCCACGCTCTACCGCCTCGCCGACGGCCGCTCCCTCACCGGCGTCATCGTCGAGCAGACCGAAAAGACACTCACCCTGCAAACCGCCACCGAACGCATCTCCATCGCGCGGGACGAAATCGAAGAATCCAAGCCGACCGGCCAATCCCTGATGCCCGACGGCCTGCTGCAACCGCTCACTCCCGACCAAATCCGCGACCTGCTGGCCTACCTGATGATGACGGAACAAGTAAAGTAGGCCGCGAGTCCTCTCGCGAGCCAGCAGAGTTCGGCCGAGAATTCTGCTCAACGTCTTTTGCCACATCGACGTCTGCTCGGAGGGCTCGCCACGGGAGTGGCGGCCTACTTTGTGTCCCTACTGGCATTGCCCTTCATGTCCCCTTACCCTAACAAATGAAACAGGGGCCGCCCACGAGGGCAGCCGGCGAAGAGCGTGCGGTCACGATGAGCTGCACTCGACGGAGCGAAATTTTGCCCGGAAGGAATCGTGGTTATGAAGCCCACAATCATTTCCCGCAGGCGCGCGGGGCGTAACGGAACCGTTGCCGCCAACGGCCACGCTGCTGTCAAGATGGCCTTGCCGAGCGTCTCCGCCGCCCCGCGGCTCGTTCCTGCCAGGGCCGGCGATCACGCGGCCATCCATCAACTGTTGCTGAGCCAGTTCCGCGGCCCTTCCGCGCTGGAGTTTCAGGCCCAGCTCGATGAGCCTCTCTACGAACCAACCGACCGCCTGCTCGTCAAGCATCGTGACGATGTCGTCGCCCACCTGCGGCTCACGAAGCGGGTGCTTCAATTCGGCCCGCTACAACTCCCGACAGCGGGCTTCATGGACCTGGCGACCGCCACGGCCTGGCAGCGCCGCGGCTTTGCGTCGGCACTGATCGGCGCGGGAGAGCGGCAGGCCGCCAGCGAAGGGGCCGTTGTCGGTCTGACCAGAACCACAGCCGCCGACTTGTTTGCCCGGCACGGCTGGACGGCGTGTGGCCGGCAGACGTATTCCGTGGCCGGAGCGCGGCAGATTCTCGCTCATCTGCGGGTCGTCGCGCCGCCGGATGTTTTGAATGCCAGCGAGGATCAGAACGCCGCCGACGCACTCCTCTCCCGCCGCTCGCCGCGCATTCCCTTGCTCGTGCGGCCGCTACGGCGGATGGAGCTGCCCGCCCTCGTCAGGCTGTATGAGGAGTGTTCGGCGGGAGCCCACGGCGCGACCCTCCGCGACGAAGTTTACTGGGACTGGCTGATGTCTCGCCATGCCTTCGAGCGAGGGTACGTCGCCATCCTCGGGGATCATCACCTCGAGCTGCCGGAGCTGCTCGCCGCGGTGGCCGGCTGCGTGTTCGTATCCGGCGGCCGCATCGTGGAAATGCTCTCCCGACCGGGAGCGACTCCAGCCATCGGCTTGGCATTGCTGGCCCGTGTGTGCTCCGACGCCGTGGAGCGGAGCCAGTACGACGTTCGCTTCGACGCCCCGCCCAATCATCCCTTGCATCAGGTCTTCCGGGCCGCTGGCGGCAGCTATCATTCCGCCGAAGAGCACGACGGCGAGGTCAGCATGGCCCGCTTGTTCAACCCGCTGCAAACGCTGCGGCACATGTCCGGCGAATTACTGCTGCGCGCTCGCGCCGCCGGCCTCTCGCCGCAAGTGCTCGGGCTGGAGGTCTTCAATTTCGATGCCGACCTTCGCCGAGCCACGCATGAGGACGCTCGTTCCTACCGGCTTATCGTGTCCAGCCGTAAGGTGCGTCTAGCGCCGGGGAACCTGGGAAGAAACTACCTCGCGCTGCGGCGGCGAGACCTGACGCCGCTGCTCCTGGGGCATTGGCGATTGGAAGAAGCCATCGCCGCCGGCCGCATTCGGGCCTCCACGCAGCGCGCGCAGCGCGCGGCCGAAGTCCTCTTCCCGCAGCTCCCCTGGCACCGCCCGCCCCTGGATGATTTAGTGGCGTAAGGACACAAGCCTGAAGCGCCAGCGAAGGACAGTGCGGTCAGCCGGTTCGGCCTGTCATGACGACAGCACTTTCCTTCGCTTGCGCTTCAGGCTTGTGTAGACACTTCCGCAGCCGCTCTTCAAACTCTTCTCGCCCCCGCGTGATCTCGAGTTCCACGTCCACCGCCAGGAGCGGCGCGCCGGCTAAAGTCTCACGCGGGATTTTTACCAGATCTTTGCGGGTGCAGAGGACGGCGGTAACTCCCGAGGCGCGGGAAAGCCACGCTTCCAACTCGCGCATCACGGGCGCGTCATACGAGCAGTGGTCGGGGAGTTCCCGCATCGCCGCCACGCTCGCGCCGCACTGCGACAGCGTGTGACGAAATCCAACGGGGTTGCCGATGCCGCAGAAGGCGGCGACTTGGCGGCCGCGAATCTCGCTCAGGTCCATCCTTGAGCCGGAAGAGCTAACCAGTCCGCGTGGCTGGTGAGCGAGCTCGATCCAGAGCGCGTCGGGCGCGAGTCTTGCGACTTGCCGGCGAATTTCGTCGCGGCGGACTGGGCTGACCGCGTCCGCCCGCGACAGGCCAATCACGTCCGCCCGCTTCAGCCCCTCCACCGGTTCTCGCAGCAGCCCTCGCGGCAGCAGGTGGCCATAGCCGAAGGGCTCCAGGGCATCCAGCAGCACGATATCCAGATCGCGGGCAATCCGCCGGTGTTGAAAGCCATCGTCGAGAAGCAGCACCTGACCAGGATTCTGCTCAATCGCCTGGCGGGCCGCCGCAACGCGGTCGGCGTTTTGCAAATGGGGCACGTCCGGCAGCCGGTCCGCCAGTTCGAGGGCCTCGTCGTTCGGCCCGCCGCGGCTGCCGTAGCCGCGACTGATGAGCGTGACTTGCTGGCCTTGTTCCCGCAGCCAGGCGGCCAAAGAGTAGACCAGCGGCGTCTTGCCCGTGCCGCCGACCGTCAGGTTTCCCACGCTGATGACCGGGGCATCCACGCGCACGGCTACAGCATGGCCGCTGTCAAACTGCCGGTTCTTACGCCGCACAGCCCAGCCATAGACCGGCTCCAGAGCCGCCAGCATCAGGCGGGCGCACGGTGCCACCAAACCCCGGCGGCTGCCGGAAAGGATGTCGCGGAAATGGGTGGGAAGGGACACGCCGGAAATGTAGCAGTTTTGGGCTGGTCCGAGAATAGAAAACGGCGAGCCGCGAAAGGGCGGCAAGGGAGATTGATCTTCCACCTGCCAAAGCTTCAATCCAGGAAATCCCCTTCCTCCAGCCGCTGCGGCACGTATTCTTCCGTGGCGTAGCTGATCCCCCTGCTGCTGAGGGCTTCGACTTCGAGCTTGAAGCCATTCTTGAGCATCAGGTCGATTTCTTTCTGCCAGGCTTTTTTCTTCTCGAACCAGGGGTAGGCCTTGATCTGGTTGGCCCGCTTGATGTCCTGCTCGTTGAGCTTGATGAATGAGCTCGGCTTGAGCCCGCAGCGCTCATAGTCGTTGCTACGGACACCCAGGAATTTCGCGTCGGGGATGGCCATTCGCTTGGACTCATAGGCCAGGTTGATCGAGCCTTGCTTGAGCACGCTGTAGATGTAATATCCCCAGGGGTCGTTATCCAGCAGGCAGTAGACCGGCAGCTTGAGCTCCTTATTGAAGCGATGCACCATGCGGCGGACGCCGCGCGGCGGCTGGCCGCCGCCGTGAATCAGGATGCAGCCGTGATTCTTCCAGAAGCGGTCCTCGTTGAACCGCCGCCAGACGGCGTCCTTTTCGACGAACAGCACGAACTCCGCTTCGTTCTTTTTGAACTGCACGGTTTCCGGCTCGCAGATGGAGGGAACGCTGTAGCCGCCGGAACCCATCCGCGAGCAGTCGATCTCATCGCCGCTGTCAATCAGCGTGATCGGCCCGACCATCGCGCCGGCGTTCTTGGCGAACAGGTGCAGCTCTTCGCGCATCGCGTCGAGCGTGACTTCGGCGTCCTCAATGATCGGGTCGCATTCGTCCTGGGTATCGAATGTTTCTTCATTGGTTCCTTCGATGGTGTGTTTGAGCAGATAGAACAGGCTACGAATGCTAGTGGTCTTGCCCTGGATGATCAGCTCTTTGCACCCTTTGCCGACCAGGAGCGTCTGCATGTAGGCCTTGGCCTGCGAGAGGTTGAACAGCTCCCGGCGGTTGGTGCCGGAGCCCATCTCCACAATCTTCTTCGTCTGGTTGAACTTCACGTTCGACAAACTGCGGCTGGGGACATCGAGATACGGTGCCCGGCCGGTCTCCGCCGTGCCGATGACCTTGCCCGCCAGATTGCGGAGGCTGGAGAGGGTTTTCTTGTCCTGCGGAGTCAGAGTGACGACCGCTTTTTCCGTGGGGCGAGTGTATTTTTTAACCATGAGAAGATGTTGAGGAGGTTTTATCGATTAACGACAAGGCATTTCGTATTACGGCAGACCCATCTCGCTCCGCACGAATTCCTTGGCTTGACGATCCGCTTCGGCCATGACAGCCTCCATTTGCTCAATTTCCCCCGGTTCGTACTCCGCGGTTCCAAGAGCCTGGAGGTCGTCAAACCATTTTTGTAATTCCTCCGGCAACGGATTGTCCCCATCGGGGTCAGGCTCAATAAGCAGGGATTTTCCTTTTTCCCAATCAGCGGGAAGTTGGTCAAGAGGCACTATCGAGCCATGTGAATAGACAGCGCGAATCATTTTGCACTTACCTCCGCGATCTGGATGATTGCTTTCCTCCCGACTTTCCGTTCGGCGGCACCACTAATTCCGTCACCAGGAGCAGGTCGATCATCCGCATCGAGTCGTCCGGCTCGTGTACGACGATGGTCCTGCCGGTAGGTGAGAATGACATGAATTCGGGAGACTTGACCGTAACATTGCGTCCATCGGCGAGATGGATTGCAAAGGGCTGAAACGGTTTAGCCTGGTATAGTTCTCGGAGTCGATCGAGCGTCATGGGTAAGCTCCAATGTTTAGCTCGGGCCTTTCCATATTATACCTCCTCCGGCTCCGGGTTCACGATCAGCACGTTGTCGCCAAAGTCTTCGGCTTCTTCCTCGTTCCGCTTCTTCCCCCGGTCGTCGAATTTGACGTCGGCTTCGGCGGTCTTCCGTTTGGCGATATGGAGGAGCTTCTCGTAGAGCTCGGTTCGCTTCTTCTCGGGAAGGTCATTGATCGCCCCGCAGGCTTCGGCCACTTCGCCGAGATACCGCAGGAAGATGCTCCGCCGCTCGCCTTCCTGCTTCACCTTTTTGCGGGCGTTGAGGTACATCCCCAGCTTGCGGCCGACAGCTTGCAAGCCGAGGCGAAGCTCTTTCTGGATTTCGGGATAGCCGGCGATGGCTTCCTTGGATTCGCTGGTGAAGGGGACCCAGACGCTGGCCATGTGGACCATGACGGTGATCGGCCCCTGCGGAAGCTGGCCGCGGGACTGCGACAGGCCGTAGCTCCGCCAATTGTTGCCGAGGACCGACTGCGTGATCGCGCAAGCCGCCGGCTGGAACTGGAGCGGGACGCGGTTGGCGTAGCGAAGGACCTGCATCGTCTGCCCTTCGGACAGGTTGACGTTTCGCATGGCCGCGTGCAGCTGCTCGATTTCCTTCTTACTGAGTTTCGAGGGGCTCTGCCGCGTCCCCATCTTGGCTTCCGTGAGGATTTTCTCGGAGGCATCGTTGCCAACGCCGTCGAAGGTGTTCATCAGGAACTGGCGGAGCGTGCGGGCATCGCTTTCGCCGAGCAGTTCGGTCAACGTCTCCAGCGAAACCTTTTGCGCCGCGCTCATGCCGCCAAACGCGAGACCGACTTCGATGACAAACGGATTGCCGCGATAAACAGCCGGCGGGCGAGTGGCAGCGCAGTAAAACTCGCCGGGGACCACCTGGTGCAGCCCCTTCAAAATCAGCGGCTCGCCGATGGGAGAGATGCAGTCGGTATTAGGGGCGCTGATGCGGGTATTCTGAATCGCCTGGTAAATGGCGTCCGCTTCCTGGCGGCCGATTTTGGTGACACTCGCGCGGGTGCTGACCTTGGCGGCTTCGCAAATCAACTTGGCGATGTGGTGGCTGACGCGCGAGAAGGAATCCGTCAGGAACTGCGTGATCGTGGTGGTGCTCGTGTCTTTGAGCATCGTCACCAGGCGGCCGAGCTCGACGCCGTAGGGGTGGGGCTTGATTTCCTTGGGCTCCGGCGGGAGCTGCGTGGTGCTGCGGTGGTAGCTGGTTTCGTTCGCTTCGGCGTCCTTGTAGTGGAGCGTGACGTGCGGGTTAGCGATGGCGGTCTGTTCCAGGTATTCGTCCACGCTGCCGCGGCCGCGAAGAAACCGCCCTTCCAGCTCGATGGTGACACGGGTGCCGCTCTTCACCTCGACCGGCTCTTTCCCTTCTTCGGCGGGATAGTGGGCGACCCAGTCGATGCCGTGGGCGAGCATGTGCTTGTGCCCTTTTTCGCCGGGCTGAATATCTTCTCCCTCTCCTTTGCCGTTGATGATTTCGGGATGGTTCCGCTTGGTGTCGATCTGCAGCTCAAAGTAGTGCGCCGGCTTGCGGACGGAGATTTTGGAGATGATCTTTACCGGCTTGCCCGTGGTCAACATGCCGTACATGCCGGCGGCGGAGATGCCGATCCCCTGCTGGCCGCGGCTCATGCGGAGGCGATGGAATTTGCTGCCGTAGAGGAGTTTGCCGAAGATGAGGGGAATTTGCTTCTTGACGATGCCGGGTCCGTTATCCTGCACGCTGACTTTGAAGCGGTTGTTGCCGGTGGCTTCGATGGCGACCCAGACTTCCGGCACGATGCCGGCTTCTTCACAGGCATCCAGGCTGTTATCCACCGCCTCCTTGACCGTGGTGAGTAGCGCCTTGCGGGGGTTATCAAACCCGAGCAGATGGCGGTTCTTGGCGAAGAACTCACTGACTGAGATATCCCGCTGTTTGGTCGCCATCGACTCCGCGGTGGCGCGGCGCTTGGGGGAGCCGCTTTCGGCGGAAAGATGGCCGTTCGCGTGGCCGTTCGCGTGACCATTCGCGTGACCATTCGCGGCCCCGCTCTCTGCCGACGGGATTCGAGAAGTTGCTTCTTTTGTTGCCTTCGCCATGATGATTCCGGCACTCCGTTACGTGGAACAGGCCACCACAGTAGGGTGCATGAGCGAAAGCGAAATGCACGCGTGCATGGCGCTGCCGCTTATGCACCCTACTCAGCTCCGTGTGCCGGCATGGCCGCTCACGGAGTGAGCGGGCTACTTTGTCAAACTCTCACGTTTATACCGTTTTTCCCTGATTCGTCCCAGTCGGCTTTAACGCTGTTACGGGAGCTATCGGCAGGCCGCACGCATTTGTCGCGGTAAGCAGGGGAAGTGCTATGGTCACAGCCGGAACCTGGCCGAAAGACGATAGTAGTCCGCTCACTCCGTGAGGGGACAGACCGGCACACGGAGTGTGCCGGCTACTAAACTTCGCTGCAAGGAGCTCCCATGACACGGACGTTTTTTCGCTCGGCGCTGGCTGCCACTGCCGTGCTGAGCCTCTCGCTGCTGGCCGGCTTCTCGGCCGCCCAGGACTGCCCGAACTGTCCCGGCGGACATTCCACCCACGGTCACGCGGCCCATCATCAGAACCGCAGTCCTTACGACGGCAGCTACGCCGGGACAGGGCACGGCAAGTACAACGCCCTGGGGAACTGCAACCACCGCAATTATGCCCAGCAAGATTTATTCTACAACTACTACGTCGGCAACAACTGCGGCGGGATGGGAGCCCAGCTCTATCTCTCGCCGCGCCCGGTGCCGCCGTTCGTCGGCCATACCTACATTACCTATCAGCCGCTCATGCCGCATGAGTTCCTCTATGCCCACGATCGCACGTATCACCGCTACACCAACGGCGGCCTGGGCCTGACCCGGACCCACGTGCGTTACTCATCCTCGATCTTTGGGCGGTAGGCTCCTTCCCCACTTTCCAGCCGGAGAACTCCCGTGAACTTCCGTCCGATCCTCGTCGCGGCCGCCTGTGCGGTCGCGGTGCTTGTCGTGTCCAGCCAGGCCCAGGCCGGCGGCCCCTACACTCGCGGCCATCGCCAGGCGATGCGCTACTCCGCCAACCGCCCCTGGCACGGCCATTACACCAACACCAGCGCCGGCGTGCCGCTCGCCCTGGTCGTTCCCCCCACCTCGCACACCATGGCGAGTTGGGGCTGGGGCGTGACCGGCAGCGAAATCCGTCCGATCTATCACCAGTTCGGCCGCTATTACCCCGGCGAACTGGACGCGACCGGCGGCACCTATCTACCCACGCCTGCCTGGCCGAGCCACACGGACCAGTTCGGAATTTATCCCGTGCGTGGACCGTGGTAGTGGGTTGAGTTGACAATGAACGAAATTCGCGTAGGGCGAGTCAACCGACTCGCCCTGTTCGCTTTTCTGCTTCGTCAATTCCCTCCTATCCATTGCTAGGGTACGATAGAAGTAGTCCGATCCAAGTAGAGGATGGAGCAACCATGTCGGCCGCGTCAATTCTAATTCCACCGGAAGTTGAGTATCCCGAAGACAATGGTGAACCCTTGTCCGACAACACTCTGCAATTTCGCTGGATCATGACCATCCAGGGCGGGCTGGACGCGCTCTTCGCCCAGAACCCGAACGTCTTCGTCGCGGGCGACTTGCTCTGGTATCCCGTGGAAGGGGACAACAAAGTCCGGCAGGCACCGGACGTGATGGTAGCCTTGGGACGGCCTAAGGGGGACCGGGGCTCGTATCGCCAGTGGGTAGAGGAAGGGATTCCACCGCAGGTAGTTTTTGAAATCCTCTCTCCCGGCAATCGCACGGGGGAAATGGATCGGAAGTTTGCTTTCTATGAACATTACGGCGTGGAAGAATACTACCTGTTTGACCCCGACCACAAGGAGCTCTCGGGATATTTGCGGAGCGGCGAAAGACTGCTGAAAATCCCCGCCATGCACGGCTGGAAGAGTCCGCGGCTGGGCGTTCGGTTTGATTTAGGCGGGCCGGAGCTGCGAATTCTCCTCCCGGATGGCAAGCCGCTTTCAGCCTATGTCGAACTTGCTCAAGAACTCCAGCAGGAGCGCGAGCGTGCGCGGCAGGAACGCGAGCGTCTGGAAGCCAAATTGCGGGCTGCGGGAATTGACCCCGATGCCGATTAGCCGGCTCGTCGGAAGTCCGCCTACTTCCCTTCCAGATGCGCCAGCACCAAGGCCATGTCCGCTGGCGTGATGCCGCTGATCCGGCCGGCCTGAGCGAGGGTGATGGGGCGGATTCGGGTGAGCTTCTCGCGGGCCTCGAAGCGAAGGTGCTGGATCTTGAGGTAATCGAAGGACACTGGAATCCGCTTGTGCTCCAGCCGCTTCTGGCGTTCCACCTGCTGCTGCTGCCGCTGGACGTAGCCGGCATATTTCAGGTCGTAAGTAATCTGCACGGCTGCTTCGCGAGAAATGGACCGTAGTTCGGGCACGCGGTGGACACAGTCGGCCCATTCGACCTCGGGCCGTTTCAGGAACCGGTCAAGCGGCACGTCCCCTTCGCGCCCGGCCGAAAGAATCGCCAGGCCGTGGCTGATTTCGGCTTCTTTTTCTTGCAGCCGCTGCCAGCGGGCATCGTCCACGAGGCCGCGCTCGTGGCCGAGGGGCGTGAGGCGGCGGTCGGCGTTGTCCTGGCGGAGGAGCAGGCGAAACTCGGCCCGGCTGGTGAACATGCGGTAAGGCTCATCGACGCCACAGGTCACCAGATCGTCAATCAGCACGCCGATGTACGCATCTTCGCGGCCGAGCACCAGCGGCTCTTCCCCCTTGAGCCTGAGTGCCGCATTCGCACCGGCCATTAACCCTTGCGCTCCCGCTTCCTCATAGCCGGTCGTGCCGTTGATTTGCCCGGCGAAGAACAGGCCGCGGACGAGTTTCGTCTCCAGCCACGGCCAGAGCTGGTCCGGCGGGCAGTAGTCGTATTCCACCGCATAGCCGTACCGCATGATCTGGGCACTCTCAAGCCCTGGAATAAGCCGGAGCATCGCGTCCTGCACGTCCCGCGGCAGACTGGTGGAGATGCCGTTGACGTAGACTTCCCGTGTATGGCGGCCTTCGGGCTCCAGAAAGAGCTGGTGCGAATCCTTCTCGGCGAAGCGGACGACCTTGTCCTCAATGCTGGGGCAATACCGCGGGCCGCGGGACTGGATCTGCCCGCTGTACATCGGGGCGCGATGTAGGTTGGCCCGGATCAGCTCATGCACGGCATGATTGGTGTGCGTGATGTGGCAGGGAATCTGGTCCCGGCTGATGCGCTGGCGCTCCGCTTCGTTAGTTAGGAATGAGAATGGCTCGGCATCGTCATCGCCCGGTTGCAGCTCGGCCTTCGCGTAATCGATGGTCCGCCCATTGAGCCGGCAGGGCGTGCCCGTTTTGAAGCGCTCGACGCGAAAGCCGAGCCGGTGCAAAGCTCCACTGATGCCGGCCGTGGTTCCTTCCCCCGCTCGGCCGCCGGGAGTTTTTACTTCACCTGTGTGCATGATGGCTTGCAGGAAAGTGCCCGTGGTGAGGATCACTGCTTTCGCCTGATAGACGACGTCGCCGCGGACTCGCACGCCCGTCATCCGCAGCGACTCCCCTTCCCCTTCGGTCAGCAGGTCCTCCACCACCTCTTGCCGCAGGTCCAGCCCCGGCTGCTCTTCCACGAGCCGCTTGACCTCGAACTGATACGCCTTCTTGTCCGCCTGGGCCCGCGGGCTGTGCATGGCCGGCCCCTTGCGGCGGTTGAGCAGGCGGAACTGGATGCCCGTGGCGTCGATAGCCTGGCCCATGATGCCGCCCAGGGCGTCGATCTCGCGGACGATCTGCCCCTTGGCCACGCCCCCAATCGCCGGGTTGCAGCTCATCTGGGCGACGGTGTCGCAACTCGTTGTGAGCAGCGCCACCTTCGCCCCCAGCCGGGCCGCCGCCATCGCCGCTTCGGTGCCGGCATGGCCCGCGCCAATGACGAGCAGGTCGTAGCTATACGAGGAAATGGTCACTCCTCCACCATACGCGCCAGTGCCGCGGGCTGTAAGACGGCAACGAAAAACGCCGCCTGCCAGGATGTCCCGGCAGGCGGCGATAAGGTTCAAGTGAAGGGAGAAGTTTTAGGCGTTGCCCACTTCGGCCATGACGGCATCCACGCTGCGGGTGTAGCCGGCGTCACGGGGCAGGTCCGATTCCCCTTCGGGCTGCGCGCCGTTGCCGCCGCCGGCCAGCAGATTCAGGCCGAAGTCGGCAGCGGTGCCTTCCAGGCGTATCAGCTCTTCGCTACCGCTGCGGCCCATGATGCGGAACCGCGGGTTGCCGACCTGCGAAATCGTCCGGGTGTAAACGTTGTTCTGCATGTCGGTGAAGGTGAACGTGGCGGACGACGTATCGCCGCTGAGGACAACTGAAGCGCTCTTGAGGTTCGTCCAGCCGGTGAGCCGGAGTTGCCAAAGCGGACTCGAGCCGTTGATAGCCAGGATCAATCCGTTGCCGGTGCTGGAAGCGAGAATCTCGCTGATGCTGACCACCGAGGGATCCAGACCCCGCTCGCCGAAGTTATTCCCGTTAATGCCGCCAGCGATGCCGAGGAGCGGCAGGGTCATGGCAAAGCGGTCATTGGCAATCAAAGCGGCATTGTTGCCGGCTTGATCCTGGCCGTCCCGCATGAATGCCGGCTGCTCTTCCGTGATGGAATAGCTGCCGGGCCGCATGCCGGGCCGGTTGGAGCCGGGGGCATCGAAACGGTAGTTGCCGTTGATGTCGGTGTAGACCACCAGGGCCGCCACGTCGTTGGCGAGATTGCTGTCGGTGTCCGCGCCGAAGTCGATGTCAAAGATGTTGTCGTGCCCTTCCAGGACGATCTTCACGCCCGCTAGCCTCTTCTCGCCCACATCGATCGTCCCGTTGTTATTCGAGTCAACGTAGACAGTACCGGTGATGTCGGTGGGGATGAAGTTGACCACCTCGATAAAGACGGTGGCGGTGGCCGAGCCGCCGCGGCCGTCCGCGATGGTGTAGGTGAACTGATCCGGACCTTCGTAATCCAGTTCCGGAGTGTAGAGCACTTTCTTCAGGTCGGCCGAGATGGTGACAGTGCCGTGCAACACACCAGTCCCCGCGGAGGTAATCGTCAGGTTCTCGACGACGTTGAAGTCGGGGTCATCGTTGTCGTTGGCCAGGACGTTGATTTCCTGATCGATAAACGGGTTAACGACGGTATTCTTGATCCGAATCAATGGGCTGGTTGGAGTGCCGTCATCGTTGGCGGTCGGATTGTCGTTGACTTCGGCGACATTGATCGACACCGTGGCGATGTTCGATTCGACGTTGAAGGGGATGGGATCAAGCAACTTGTAGGTGAAGGAATCCGGGCCGTTGTAATTGGCCGCGGCTTTGTAGCTGAAGGAGCCGTCCACGTTGAGATTGAAGACCGAGGAATGCGTGGGGCCCGAGACGAGCACGACCCGCAAGGTGGAGTTGGGATTGTTGGCATCCGGGTCATCATCCGTGCCCGCCCCATCGCGGACGCCCGTCGCGGTATCGACATCCAGCTGCACGTCTTCCACGGCGTTATACGAATCGTTCACGGCTACCGGCGGATCGTTCTTTTCCGTCACGGTGATGGAGACGGTGGCGGTACTGAACAGGCCGCCCGCATCGGTCAGCCGATAGACGAACGAATCCGGGCCTTGGTAATCCAGCGTGGCCTGGTAGGTGAAGGTGCCGTTGGGATTCAAAGAGAAAGTGAGGGCGTTGGCCGGTCCGGACTCGAGCGTGACAGTCAGGCTGGTGAGAACCGGATTCACGTCGACGTCGCTGTCATTGGCCCGCACCGACTCCCGACCGGCGGAGAGGTTGTTGGCATTGAGGAGGGTGTCTTCTTCCACCAGATACGAATCCGGATTGGCGACCGGGGCATCGTTCACCGGCGCGATGTTGATCGTGACCGTGGCGGTATTCGAGAAGTTGTTCTGAGCCTGGCCGTCATTGAGCCGGTAGGTGAAAGAGTCCTGTCCGTTGAAATTCAGGGTGCTCTGATAGGTGAAGGAGCCGTCAGCATTCAGATTGAAGGAACTGGCGTTGGTGGGGCCGGAAACGAGTTCGACCGTCAGGTTCGTGACAGGGTTGGTGTCCTTGTTGTCGTTATCGTTGCTGTTGCGGACACCGGTGCCGACCGGGACGCTCAGGAGTACATCTTCCGAGGCGGAATACGTATCGTTGAACGCGACCGGGTTGTCGTTGATGGAATTCACCGTGATGGTCACAGTGGCCGTTCCGGAAGTCGCGATGCCGTCGGAAACGGTGTAGGTGAAGCTGTCCGACCCGTTGAAGTCGAGTGCGGGGGTGTACCTGATCGTGCCGTTGGCGTTGACCGTGGCCGTGCCGCTCGCGGGGCCGGTCAGGATCGTGGGTGTCAGCGTGCTGACAAAGCCCACGTTGTTGTTATCGTCGATATCGCTGACGGACAGGACGATGTCCTTGGCCGTGTCTTCGTTCGTCGAATCCGACGAAGCGACGGCGACCGGGGCGTCATTCACGTTGGTGATCGTGACGGTGACGGTGCCCGTGGAGTTCACGCCGTCGGGCGTCGCGTTACCATCGACATCCTGGTTCATCACATAGGTGAAAGTGTCCGTGCCCCAGAAGTCGGCATCGGGGGTATATAGGACGACGTCGCCGCTGATGCTCGCGGTGCCACGCGGCGGATCGGTGACAGAGAGGAGCAGCTTGTCCGTGACCGGCAGGCCGGCCGGGTCGTCGACCAGGTCGTTGTCGAGCACGGGCAGTGAATTGCCCGAAGAACCTTCAACCACCGTGAATGCAGCCACACTGGCGGGACTGCTGGCAGTGGGGTCGCGGCGGGCGAAGGGGAACGAAAGCGGGTCCACTTCCACGGAGATCGGGCCGGAACCACTCAGTGGCCCGCCCGAACCAGTGGCTCCCTGGTCATTGACGGTAACCGTGATGACCTGCGTATCGCCCCCATCATCGATCGCCGGAGTGTATGTAAAGCTAGCGAGCGCGGCCACCACGTTGGCCAGGGTCCCGGTGAATTCGACGGTCGCCTTGCCGTTTTCCTTACCGGTCGTGAAGGACAGGCCAGTGACAGTCGCGAGCGTGAGGCGCGTATCCGCGGCGTTGCTGGTGGTGACGCTCAAGCTCACGAGGAGGGGCGAGGCGCCGACATCGACGTCATTGGTGGTCGTGCCGTTGATGATCAGCGGATCGCCTGCCAGCACGGAGCCAACCACGGGAACGCTGACGGTGGGGGCGTCATTGACGGCGGTGACGTTGATTGCCACCGTGTCGTTGTCGGTGAGCGGTCCGGGAGTGCCGGTGTTGCCCCCGTCGTTCGTAATAATGCGGAAGGTGTCGGAGCCGACGAAATTCAGGGCAGGCGTGTAGAGCAGACCATCGATGGCGGTGTTAATGTTGGCGAGGGAGCCTTGCAGGTTCACGGCGGCAGTGCCGTTGCCGTTGACGACCAAGCCGACGGGAAGAGAGGACAAGGTAATGATGCCGTTCTGAACGGTGAGATCCACCTGCATGGTCGCGCCGACGGTCTCACTGGCGTCGATATCCGCGATCGAAATGCCGCTGATGACCTTGGCGGTCTCCTCCGCCGTGGTTTGCAAGCCGGGGACCGTATTCACCGGGGCGTTGTTGACGGCGCTGACGTTGATCGTGACGGTCGCCGTATCCGTGACGCCGGTGGTGGCGTTACGGAGCGTGTAGGTGAAATTGGCCGTCCCGCTGACATTCGCCAGCGGCGTGAAATTGATCGAGTTGCTGCCCGCGGCGATGGCCAAGGTTCCGAGGCTGATGTTGGTGGTGCTAATGCTGGAGATCGTGATGCCGGTGAGCGGTTGGGGGGTGTCGTTGACCTTCACCGTGAGAGATTGCACGGGGCTCGCGGAAAACTCGGTGAAATTGAACGTGTCCGCGACGGCGCTGAAGGGCTCGGTGACGGTGAAGGGGGTGGAGTTGATGATCTCGATTTCGCTGGGATCCACCACGGCGCGCGTTGCGTTGCCGCCGGCAAAGACCAGGGTCTCGTGGTTGGGAAGAATGATGTTGGCCAGCGAGCCGGTGAAGGCCACCGTGCCGCCGTTGATCGTGTTCATCCGGACGCGGAACAGTTCCTTGGGCGCGGTGCCGGTGGTCCCGGTGGTGGAAGTAAAGAAAGATCCGACCTCGTCGATGCGGTTGGGATCCACGAAGGGCGATAGCTGGCCATCTTTGGCCTCGCGCCCGCTCTGATATTGGGGTCCGAAGCGGAAGGCTGACAGGAAAGAGGCGGCGCTATAGACGCCCTTAACCGTTTCCACGACCGTAATCGGGAAGGGGGGCGAAGTCGAGGTGGAAGTCAAACCGGCTCCGTTGCCGGTCATCAGGGCGACATCCTGGTCGCCAAACTGACCCATGAAACGGATCGAGAACTGGGTCGCGTCACCGGCGCTCACCGGGGAGACCAGAAACCGGTTGGCGCCGAAGGTGGTGTTGAGCGCGGCCTGGATGTTGCTGGAGATGACGAATTCGTTGCCCGGTTGAAACGGGTTGGCGTAGGCGATATTCGCGGTAGTGAGGGAATTGAACGACAGCCTGAAGGTGCCACCCTCGGGAGTGTTGCCGAACGTGAGAGTCTGAATCTCCTGAATCTCGACCGCGGTGTTGAGCTTCTGGTACAGCAGGTCCATGTACGCGGCATACACGCCGTCGGGATTGCCGTCGGGCCCGCCCGCCAGCCGCAGGTCATCCACAATCACGCGGAGCTCGTAATCATCCCCCTTGATGACCGGGTGAAAGTTGGGGCCGGAGGGGTTGGAGGTATTGATGATGTTGGCGGTGCCGACATCGACCGCTTGAATGCGGAAGGAGACGAGCTCCCCTTCGCCTTCGGCCCGGTAACTGTACTCATTGATGCCATGCAGGGCGTCGATGGGGGAGACGAAACCATCTCCATTCACGTCATTGTAATAGGTGACGGAGCCGCCCCCTTCGCCCTCACCGCTGGCGGGCGCGCTTCCCCGATTGAGCTGGTTGATGACGTGGAGAATGTCAGCCGGCGAGAAAACGCCGTTTCTGTCGGTATCGTACGGGTTATCCGTATTTTGCAGCACGTCCCCCGCCAGGAGGACGCGGGATTCCAACTGCTCGGCGAACAGGCGGCGCTGCATACCCTTCAAGAATGACTTGCGGCGACGGTCGTTACCCAGGGAGCGACGATGGCTTTCACGGCGAGACGGCGATTTCATGGGATTTCTCATAGCGGCGACGAAAACTCTGTTTCCGAGTGTAGACAAGTTCCGATGGAGATTTGCGGCAGCTCTTGACTGCCCTTTCTATAATCCAAGTCCATTAGTACCAAGTACTTATGGTGATTGGACCCGCGGGTGGAGTTTGCCGGTCAGGTAAAATCCACCTCTGGTGCTAACTATCCAGGCTAATTGGGATGCGAATTCCATGCAACGAATTTGCACAAGCGCAGGGACATTTTGTACTTCAGACGCTCGCTAAATTCGGAAAGTTCCTTAAACATCGCCTGACTGTACATACTGCTTGACTCTGGGGGCTTAGGCAGGTTTTTTTCATTTTCCGAAAGGCACGCTTGAGCAGGCACGCGTTGCATTGTTCCGCGTGCCTGGCATCTCGCATTTGTCCGTTACGGCTAGTTCTCCAGCCGATAGTTTCCGATGTCCGAGGCCAGATCCCCGAGCAGATCATCCCAGGAATCCTCGTTCTCTCGCCGCTGGCGGCTCTTGGCTTCCATCTTCTGCCCGCGCTGGCTGGAAGGATGGAGCTCGTCGATGACGGGCTGAAAGTTATCGCCCACCAGGGACCGGCCGCTGCCGAAGAGCTGGTCGTCGAGCTGGCTCTGGCTGGAACCGGGGTACTTCACTTCCACAACCACGCTGGAGTTGGCGTACATGACAGCCGGAACGGCTTGCTGGCCGATGTCACCCACGACCATCGCACCCGCGGTGGTGACGGGGCCGGCGGCGAAAGAGCGGAAGGAAGCCGGAGCCATGCCGTCTCCCTCGCCTTCGCCTTCACCCGTGGGGGGCGGAGGGCTATTCAGGAAGTTGAGGACCAGCAGGGAGTCCGCCGGCGACACAAACCCGTCGCCGTTGGTGTCCAGAAAATCTGGCCCCGCGAGTCCAGTGAAGGGATTGGGGAGCGGCATGTTGCCGAAGTTCGGCGCACCGGTAAAGAACGGGTTGTCCTTGTAGCGGTTGATGAAGTTGATGATGCGGAGGGCATCAATCGGCGAGACGAATCCGTCCGCGGTGACATCCAGGCTGTTGATGGGGTTTTGGAACAGAGGGCCGAGCAATTGGACTTGATAGTCTTCGACCTCGCCGTCGTTGGCCACTCCCAGCGGGGCCGTGATGCCCGCTGACGAAAACCGCAATCGCAGGTACGAGGCACCCCGGCTGCCGGCAGGGAGCCTGAGGTTGATCGTGTTGGTGCCGGCGACCAGTTGGCCGGCGGGGGTGGCGCTGGACACGATGTACTCGCCGGCATCGTCCCAATCGCCGTCGCGGTTGAGATCGAGCCAGGCGTCGAGCTTTCCTTCGGCCGAGGCGACGACGGCGATGTGCGACCGCGTGCCGCCCGGAACCAGCGAATGGGAGCTCAGCCCGTCGTCCATGGCATCTCCGTCGGCATTGGAGGTTTGTTTGGCATCGTTCTCCTCGTCCACGCCAGCGCCCAGGTGGTAACCTGCGACCACTTCGTGCGAGGCGCCATTGGAATCGTTGAGGGAAGGATAGGTCGGATCGGGCGCGTCGCCGAAGTCACGAACGGTACCGAAGAAGATCGTGAACCGGGTCGTGCCGTCGCCCTGGTTCGCCTCGATGCGATTCCCCGCCCGATCGAGGACGCCGGTCGTGGGCGAGTTGTCCACGTCGATCGTGTACGTCTTATTTCGCGTCCAGATGCCCGCCAGCGGCAGGAAGATGACACTGTTGGTATTGGCATCGTAGGCGAACTGGTAATCGATGTTCTGCAGCAACTGCCTTCCGTTCATGCGAAGGACAAACTGACCTGCGTTCACAATCGCATCATCGATTCCAGCGCCACTGTCCGTGAGTCGCAGCGCGAAGACAAACAGATCATCCTTCTTGATGTTCACTACATGAAGCGCGGAGTTGCGGTCTCTCCCCGCCGCATCATTGTCTAGCGGATTGAAAATAAACGCAGATGGCCGGACAAAGTCCGAACGTTCCACAGCGCCGCGGTCCTTGAACACGTTCGAGCCCAAGCCCGGCGGCGGCTGCTGGAGCGGATCGTCGACGCGAAGTTGGTCGTAACGATCGCGATCCGGTGCAAAGATGGGCGCTGTGGGGATGCCCAGAGGCGACTTGACGGCCAACAAGGCGAGGTCTTCAGCGAGCGTATTGAGCGAGCTGTCGATCGCCTTGGCATCGAGTCCTCCCTGCAGGACCAACGGAGAATAATTAATGGCGACTGCTTGCCTGGCAATCTGCGTGGTCGGAATACCCGACACCACTTGCGCAGAGATCAACTGCGAAGCGAGAACGTTGCCGTTTATTAAAGCGACCAGCTCAGCGGCATCGGTGCCATTGATCGCATTGGAGTTCAGAGCGATCGTGATGACAGATGTCGAGACGGGCGTCCCTCGGACTACCGTGATCCCAGGTGGGACACCTGCCCCTCTGTCCGATTTCGTAAAGACAAGCTGAACCCCGTTTCCGGCGACCCCGCTGGCCGCGGATCGCACGACTTCAAACCGTACCGTGACGAGGCTGTTGTTGCTGGCATCCTTAATATTGAAGTCGGTGGTAGCGCTGGCGGGAGTAGAATTAGCCAGGTAAAAGTTGGCGGCCAACGGATTGACAAAGAGCGGGGCTCCTGTCGGCAACTGGATGGCGTTGCTGCCGATCACGCCGTTGTTGGTGTTGTCCAGAAACAGCGTCGTGCCAACAACCGTGGCGCTCGAGCTGGCGTCCACGGTAATGGCGTTGACCGTGTTAACCACGATGTTGTTGAGGATGGTGGGATTGGCGTTCTCCGTTACCACGATGCCCGATCCGCGAGCGCCCAGACCGCCATAGATCGTATTGTTCAAGATCCGGCCATAGTAAACTGCGGCCGTCGCGCCTAGCGTATTGGGGTCGCCGCTGAACAGGATGCCGCCCGTTCCCAATTCGGCAATGATGTTATTCTCCAGGCTGATACCGGGTGCGAGCCGACGGTTGTTGAGCGTCGTCACGTTGAGCACGGTGCCGGGATGCGGCACCGCGTCCCTCGTTCCGGCGTCCACCACGATGCCAAAGCCGCTGCTTTGGCGGATGGTGTTCCCGTCGATGACGATGTGCCCCTGCTCGCGGTGAATGTTCTGGTCCCCCAGCAGCAGCAAGGGGGCAATCAGCCGATCGTTCGTGTCGAATTGCTGGCCAATAGTGATGTCGGAGACGACGCCGCTGGTACTGGCACCGTATTCGGTGCCGCGGCGGATCTCGAGCTGGTAGGCGCCCACCAGAACCTGGGTGGGGGCGGTGGGATCGAGATTCTGCGGAACGGGGAAGTATCCCGTCTGGCCGTTGGAGGCCGTGGCCATTTCCCCGCGTTCCGCGAAGCCGATGATGATGTCGTCGATGTACACCCCTTCAAAGTTGTTGCGGAGCGTGCGGTCACGGTTAAAGTAGTCACCGAATTCATCTCCCGGCACTCCCTGGTTCATGCTGCCGGCAGTGCTGAAGTCGAAGCGGAACCGCAGGTTGGAGTTGCCGACAAATTCGGAAAGGTCCACGCGTGCTTGCCGCCAGCCGCCGGTGTTGTCGAACGTCTCCTGGTTGCGCTGGAGAGGATCGTCCGAGGCGTTCCAGGAAGTGGAAACGAAGGACGGCAATTCCGATGCCGGTGCCGAATTATTCGTGGTCAGCGGCTCCCAGGTATTCCCGCCGTCCGACGAGATGTGGACGCGGAAGCTGTCGCGCATCAGGTCAGTAGCGCTATTGCGACCTTCCGTGTTGAGGAAATAGCTGAAATACACCGTCGGTTTGTCCCCCAGGGAGTAGCCAGCCAGGCTGAACTCGCTGGTCTCCAAACTGCCGTAGCCGCCCCCCGGCAGGTTGTAGGTGCCGCGAATCGCCGGATTGGAGGCCAGGTCGCGGTGCGCTTCGGCGGTGAGAATTCCGTACTGGGCATTATCGGCGTAAGGGAAGTAGACTTGCGCCACGTCCGGATCCGGGCTCCAGTTATCCAAACCAAAGTACATGCTGGCACCACCTTCCTGTTCGTTCGACGGGCGGCCGTTGAGGTCCACAGGGAATTGGTCGTTGTCGTTGCGGCTCTCGTCGAAGGAGGGATTGATGCCGTGGCCCAGGTTGGAACCCCGCGTCCCCGTGGGGTGCCAGAGGTTGAAGTCCAGCGGCGAGAAGGCCAGGCCGGTGGCACCTCCCTGGCCGGTGCTGACCGACGTGGCCCCGCCGGCGAAGACGGGCTGCAGAGTGCCACTGGTATCCAGACAGTACAGATTTCCGCTGGTATCGATGGCAAACATCATATTGGCCAGCGCGCCGTTCTGGAGGTTCTGGGGTGCCGGGGCCAGGCCCGCGAACTGAATTCCCAGATTGACAGAGGTTCCGCCGCCAACCCTATAAAAGGTGCCGCCGTCCGTAACGCCGAACAACTGGCCACCGGCAAACGCCAGGCCGCGCGTGCGACTGGGGAGGGGGGGGATGTTAATAACGCCGGTGTGAACGCCTGTGGCGGGATTGATGCCGTAGAGTACCGACTGGTTCCCCCCGAGACGGCTCCCCCAGACGGAATAGACCAGTAGATAATTGGGGGTGTTGTTGACCCCATCAAAACCGGTGCGCAGGAACGCCATTGCATCGACTACATCCCCCGTGCGCTGGTTAGGATCGGGTGGGTTGGTGGCCGGGTCAAAATTTGGAATCCCGTCGTTGCCGACCACGGTCTGCGCGGCGTTGGTCCAGTCGAGCTCGACCAGGCGGCCATGGGTATTGGCCACGCCCCCCAAAGCCTGCACACCGAATAAGTGCCCGTCCGTGCGCATTGCGATATCTCCGTACCCGCCGCCAATAGGGCCGACATCATACAGTAGATCGCCATTCCCCGGATTGACTGCCGAGAGCAGCGGAGTTCCCCCTCCGTGGGAGACGTACAGCGTCAAATCGGAAAGGGTCAGCGGCAGCACATGCGACTCGAGCGCGAAGCTGCTGGAGATGTCAATCAGCGACGGCACGACCGGATCGATCAGAGACGTAATCCCCCCCGCCGAGCCGGTCGTGTGCCCGTTGAAGCCGATGTGATCCTCGGCAATGCGGACGACCGAGTTAACGGGCTCCAGGCGGATCAGCGGATTGGCCGCGGCCGACTGGAAGGTTGCGTTGAGCACGGTCGGCAGCTGGGCATTGGAAGAAACCGCCACGTAATAGCGACGCGTGCTGCCGCTGGGGACGACGCCCGCCGGCATTTGCACCGTGCCGATGTAGGGGTCGAGCGTGCCGAAGGTGCCGCGAGTCAGGTCGTCGGTATCGGCCCCCTGGCCGATGCCCGGCTGATCGTCCTCGATGTTCGAGTCGCGGCTGACAAGGATCAGATTGCCGGCGTCATCAAACACGGAGATGATCGTATCCGGCCGCGAGATCCCGTCGGCATAATCGATGTCAAACATCGTGGCCCAGGTCTTGTCGGCGCCGTTGAAGCCGGCGATGGCCTGGATTAAATCGACATCGATGGTGAACGTGAACCAGTCCAGGTCGTTGGACGCCGACAGGTTGCCGGCCACGCTGATGGTGTTGCGGTCGCTCTGCAACAGGTTGCCGATCGGGTCGGCGGTCCCCAGCGTATCGTTCGGTGAGGTTGGACCAAACTCGCCCGTTTCGCCCACCAGCGGCGAATGGGCGTTCTGGCCGCGGATCTCGATGCCGTTGGTGGCGTAGAAGATATCGGAGTTCTGGATCGTCGAGCCGGCGACTTCGTCGCGCTGCCGCAGGCGGACTTGCAGTTGGTAATGGCCGCGACTGAGGCCCCCCTCCAGGTTGGCCTCCTGGGTTAGGGTAGGCTGGCTGCGGACGCGAACGTAGTAGGTGGCCGTATTGCCCGTCTGGCCGGGAAGGATCACGCGCATCCCGGCGTCGCGCGGATTGATCGAGTAGAAGTCGCCCCCCAGGTGCGTCTCCTTGATCATCGTTTGGGCCAGGCCGCTGAGCGTGGCGTTGTCCAGTGATTGTGCCAGCACGGTGCCGTTGGCGTCGATCAATTCGACGATCGTATCCAAACCGGCGCTGGAGCGGTCGATGTCGATCCAGACCTCGCTGCCGGTCGAGCCCTCGAAGCTATACACGTCGATATCGGTCGGGTCGTCCAAGGCGATCATGCCCTCGACCTCAAAGCCCAGGCGCCGATCGGCATCGCCGCTTTTTTCGTTCGGCGCCAGCACGCCCAGGAACTGGGCCGTGGCCGGCGTGCCGCTGGCATCCACGGGGCCGATAAATGTCGACTCGGACTCCAGCACCAATTCGACGTTGCGGTCGTTCGCGTAGGTGTCCAGCAAGACGCTGCGCCAGTCGCCGGGGGAGGCTCCATTGCTGCCGATCTGACCCACGATCGAGTCCACCAGCACCTGGCTGAAGAGCGCAGCCGTTTGCTGACTGCTGGAGATCTGGTCGATGTCTCCGACAATGCCGCCTGTGGCGTGTGCCATATCGGCATAGTCGGGAATGGTCGTGTCGAACCCGGGGAGGAAAGTGCCGTTGGGAGAGACCGTGTATCCTCCCATGAGGTCATCGACGTAGGCGTTGTCGAACGAGTCCAGGGCCAGGGCGACGTTATTGTTTTGATCGACGATATCGACCGTCAGAATTCCCTGGAGCTTGAAGCCGCCCGCCTGGAGCCGAGTGAGCGTGGTCGCAAAGGTCTGGGTCGCATCGATGATGTCGCGATCCTCGTTGGTCACCAGAATCACGAACTTCGTGGCAAGGGCGCGCGTGGTGTAGCTGTTGAACATCAAGTCCATCGCCAGATAGCCGTCCTCGATCGCGCCGCTGACGACCAGGCCAGCAGCAGCGATGCCGTATTCCACGGACGTGCCGAAAAGAGCACCACCAGCGCCCACCGGAAAGGTGTGTCCGGTCTCGATGGGGGGGGCACCGCCGTAACCGAGGAGCCCATATTGGTTTCCGCCTGCGGGAGTCGCGCCAATTCCCCGAGCCAGCAGCCCGGCTTCCAAGTCGGCAATGAACTGGATGGAGAACTGCTGGGCAAAGCCCATCGAACCGGACTCATCCATCACGACGATCACGTCGACATAGGGCGAGTTCGTGACCACGTTGGCGCAGGACCCGTCATTGTCAGTATCCAATTGCGGGAGGCCCTCCGGCGTGTAGCCGGCGCCGACCGTGCAATCGCGGTACGACGTCAACACCACGGGGTAGCCGGGTTGTCCAAGGACTTGCAGGGTGCCGCCGATGCGATCGTCGATATCCAGCGGCACGCCGTCGGCGGTCAGGCCGGCCGAGGCACCCTCCATCTTCACGACCAGGCTTTCCCCCGCGCCGCTCAGC
>JBKJNY010000026.1:0-4153 GCA_046593355.1 Pirellulaceae bacterium
CTCGTCCTTTTTCGGCGGAGCGTGCAGGACCAGCAGCAAGTGCCCTTCCGCCATCATCGCCCGCTGGCGACCGGCCTTCTCGCCGAGGCGGGAACGGAAATCCGCGGGGACTTCCCAGGTGGCGGGCAGAATTGATTTTTGCGGTGCGGACATATTTTCTCCAGGTTCCAGGTTGCCGGGGTGGGGAGGCTTTGCCGTCCACAGCTTTGATAAATAAAAAGTCACTGACGGCAAAGACTCCCGACCCCTTGTCTCACGGGCTTTCCCACCCGCCACGCTCTTTGAACGCCACGACGGCATCCACCAGCTCATCGGGCCCGTCGCGCAGAACGTCACAGACGGGGAGGCCAAATTCGGCGCGAATCCGCTCGCGCTCGCGGGCGGCCTCAGCGGCGTTCATTCGCCGGCTGTTCATCCCGATTCCAATTACTTCGCATCTCTGATGGATATTCGCCAGCAGCTCGAAAATCTTCTTAATTTCCGCAAGTGGCGGAATGGCAACGCTTTCCACGCCGGTCACGCGGTCGCGCCCCACCTCGTAGCACAAAATCAGGGCTTGCGGAGCACAGCCGTGCAGCAGGCTGAGCGTGACCCCGCTATACGACGGATGAACCAGGCTTCCTTGTCCCTCGACGAGCAGAATGTCGTGATGTTGCTGCTCCAGCACCAGTTTCTCCGCGGCACCGCTGACGAAGTCGGCCACGATGCAATCGATGGGGAGGCCGTCCCCTTCAATCATGATGCCGGTCTGCCCCGTGGCGATGAACTTGGCGTCGTGACCGTGCCTCTTCAGGCCATTCGTCACTTCCACCGAGACCACCATCTTGCCGATGCTGCAATCATGGCCGACGGTATGCACCCGCAGGCAGTCGGGCCGCAGGCCGACACGGCGGGCAATCGACTTCTCGGAATTCTTGCGAATGTCCGTCAGTTTCACGCCGCTCTTCGCCGCCGCAGCGGAAAACTCGGGGTCGGCGGAGAGAAAATCATGCAGCCCGGAAATGACCTCCATCTTCCGCCGGCTGATGGCGTCCAGAATGATGGCCCGCCAGTTCGCCGGAATCTTGCCGCCCGGCGGCGCGATGCCCAAGAGCAGCGTATCGGCCTGCGGCGCATCATCTAGGTGCCCCACAATCGGCAAATCGCCCCCGACCCCGAGCAACTCCTGGCTGGTTTTCCCTTGCTGCGTCGCATCCAGCAGCGCCACCACCTCCGCCCGCCGATAGCGAATTACATTCGCCGCCGTCTTGCCGGCATGAGGTTCGGTATGTCCTTCGGTCAGAATGATGATTTTGCGAGGCATGGAAACGGCTGGTAATTCAATGAAGGGAAAAAAAGAAATATCTAGCGACCGATAATACCCTACCGCGGCACTCATGGACTACGGCCATCGAGCTGGGAGGGAAGCGAAACCCGCCCTTCCGTCCGGGGTTCAATCCTCTAACAGGACAGGCGGGAGCTGATCGAGAGACGTTTCCCTATCTCCCTGGCCGGAATAAACTTACGGTGATGTCGGCCAGCATGAGAATGTAAGCCCCCAAGGCAATTCCACCATTGTCCTTTTCCCAAAGCCAGCCTTTGCGTTACGAACTGCACGACCCCGACGTGCGGCTGATGCTGAAGGTGCGCGACGGGGATGCGGCAGCGTTTGAGGAATTGGTGGTCCGGTATCAAGGGCGGCTGCTGACGGTGCTGGAGCATCTGGTCGGCAATCGCGAGCAGGCGGAGGACCTGGCCCAGGAGACTTTCCTGCGGGTTTTCAAAGCCCGCGAGCGGTATCAGCCGGAGGCGAAGTTTTGCACGTGGCTGTTTACGATCGCCAATAACGCGGCCAGCAATGCGTTGCGGTCCCGTTCGCGGCGGAAGGAAGTGGGCGTTCCCGACCGGGCCAACACCGATACGTCGTCGTTCGGACTGGACCAGATGGCCGTCGCGGCCAGCGGACTGATGCCCGCCCGAATGGTTGACAAGGCGGAAGCGGCGGCCGTGGTTCGCCAGGCCTTGGAAACGCTGGGCGAACGGCAGAAAATGGCGTTGCTCCTTTCCAAGTTCGAGGGGATGAGCTATCAGGACATCGCGGAGACTATGGAGCTGTCCGTGCAGGCGACCAAGTCACTGCTTTCGCGGGCCAGGGTCAACTTGCAGCGAATTCTCGCCCCTTACATGGAAGAGGGAATCCGACCTACGGAGCGTGGGGTTGAATTGGACACCCAGGCCGCGGCAAGTGGAGCGGGCAAGGATGCGGCCTTGGAGGACGAATCATGAATCATCAAGAACCGACCCTGCCGGAGATTGACCCGGTGGAAGAGGAGCTGGTTGCCTATCTCGATGAGGAGCTTGAGCCGGAGCACCGCGCGCGGGTGGAACATCGCCTGGCCGCGGATGCTCGCTATCGCGACAAGCTCAAACACATGCAAAAGAGTTGGGACATGCTCGATGTGCTGACTCGAAGCGAGCCGGACGAGGGCTTCACGCGGACGACCGTGGCCATGGTCGCGCTGAAGGCCAAGGAGGCGACCGACGTACAGAAGGAAAGCACCCAGCGGTTCAGCATTCTGTTTCGTTGGGGAGTCGCGGTCGGCACGCTTGCCTGCGGCCTGATTGCCTACAGCGTCGGCAGTTGGCTCCTCTCGGCACCGGACCGGCAACTGGTGCGGGACCTGCCGGTAATTGAGCACCTGGATGAATACAACCATGCCGAGAGCGTGGCATTCCTTAGATCGCTGGAAGAGCTCTTTGGTCAGCAATACCGCCAGGCTGCCGCGGATGCCGAGAGCGTGGCGTTCCTGAGGTCGCTGGAAGGGAATGGGCTCTTCGTGCCCGAGGCCGACGAGGACGCGAATCACGTAACCCCGTCTCGCCAGCAGGAGACGGCGGCGCAACGCCGCGAGCGTCTGGAGAACATGACGCAGGAACAGAAGGGAGCCATTTTAGAAAGGAAACAACGATTTGAATCGAAAAGTCTTAAAGACCAGGAGCGGCTGCGAAAACTGGCGGAGGAAATAGACGCCGATCCGCGTGGAGATAAGCTGAAGCAGGTGTTGACGAACTATCATGAGTGGCTCAAGTCGCTAGGAGCGAAGGACCAGTCGGAAGTCCTTTCGGCATCGACGGACCAACGCCTTGCCAAAATCAAGGAGGCCCAAGACCGTCAGGCGGCCCAGCGACTGAAAGCGGTGGCGCTGGAGCTCTCCGGCCGGGATATGACTGCGATTTCGGACTGGCTGGAAATATACGTCGCCGGTCACCTGCCGGAATTCGCCCAACTGACTCCGCCCCAATTCAAAGCCGGCCTCGATAGACTTCCCACCAAGGACCGCATCGCCCGCTACGTTCGCGGCATCTACTGGCGATTAGGCAGAAAGGAGTTGCTGCCCGAACCCACGGACCAGGAGCTGGACACGCTCGTTTCCGTGCTCAGCGAAAAAGCCCAAGTCGTGCTGGAAGAGGCCGAGAGCCACGAGCAGAAATGGCAATACGCCCAGGAGCTCATTCACCAGGTCCAGCAGAGCAAGCGCTACCCCCGTCTCAGTGACGAAGAGTTGCGGAAGTTCGCCGCCACGCTCAAGCCGGAGCAGCGCGAGGCCCTGGAGAACAAGACAGCCGAGGAAATGAAGAATGCCCTCCGCGATCTGTACTACCGTCAGAAAGCCAGCCCCCCCGGCGGACTCTATCCGTGGGAAAAGGGCGTTTTCGGCCAGCCGTTCCAAGGGGAACCGGCCGGCGGAAAGTCGGGGCGGAGGTAGGGGCATGTCCTCCAAGGACAGCGACGCGGAGCGTCAAGTACGTGCGTGACGACGCCGAGCGTCGTCACGAAGACAAAGTGCTTCTAAGCCGCGCGCCGATGTGCGTTTGCGATTGGCCGCCAGCCCAGGGCATTTGCCAACCCCGCCTGATCCTCCAGTCGAAGGCGAATTTGCCCCTCGCGGCCGATATCTCCCAGCGGCGAGAGAACGACGTCGGCGCGCTTCAAGATTCTGGATGGCACGTTGGCGGACCTCTGCGTCACCAGCAACAGCCGGGCATCCGCGGAGCTGGTGAACCGGCCTTCGCCGGGATAGGGTAGGATCTCCACATCCGCTCGGCCGCCTTGCGGCAGTTGCGGCCACTTGAAATGGATGCCGAGCGCTCGCTGGAGCGCCGTGGCATCGGC
>JBKJNY010000032.1:0-22498 GCA_046593355.1 Pirellulaceae bacterium
CGGCAGCTTGTTCTCTTTCAGAATGGAGAAGTTCTTGGTATGCGTGTCCCAAGCGTCATAGTCAACCTGCACGCGGTCCCAGAACAGATCCCAGGTGACGTTGATGAACCGCACGCCGGACTCTACCAGCCGGCGAGCGATGAGCGTGCTGTGGCCGAAGAGCGTGCGGCCATAGCGGTCGAGCGTTTTGGGGTCTTCGCCGGAGAGGTCGAACGCCTGCCGGGCCTTCGACGAAGTCAACATGCCATACGCCTGCTCTTTCAGGCGGCTGTGCTGATGGACCGAGAAGGCCGATTCCAGCCGTCGCATTTCGCTGTCCATCTGCTCCATCAGGCCGCGGCGCTGGCTGAGCCGGTCGAGCGTGATTTCCTGCGGCAGTGTGCATTGCGGCAGCAGGGGCATGCCGCGGACGACTTGCGGCGCTCCAGGAGCCGGTTTGGCACCTCCTTCGTCGTAGGTCGGTTTGCATTCGGTCGTCAGTGCATCGTACCGATGCCCGAGAAATCCGCCGTACGGCCCGGGGCGGACGATGTTCTGCCCCCAGCCGAGATAGCAGGGCATGTAGACATAGGCGGGAAGCTCGTTATTAACCGGCTGGCCGGCTAGGCTTCCTCGCGGCAACGCCGGCGGCATGGCGCCAGTGTCCTGCAAATACTCGCAGACCGAGCCCATGCTCGGCGGATAGCTGTCCTTAGTGCTGGTGTTGTTCGCAAGGGGCTCTTCCAGGGCGGTATAGCTCGGCAGCGTGTTGTGGCAGCCCGCTTTGTGATTCACGGAACGGACGATAGCCGCTTTGTGCATCCACTTGGTCATCTGCGGCATCAATTCGCAAATATTGATGCCCGGGACATTCGTGGCGACCGGCTTGAACTCGCCGCGGACTTCCGCCGGAGCATCCGGCTTCATGTCCCACATGTCCTGCGTCGCCGCCCCGCCGAGCAGGTACAGCACAATGACATTCTTGGCCTTCCCCGGTTTACCTTTCGGCCCCGCTGCTTCCTCCGCCCGCAACAAGTCCGTCAGCGTCAGCCCACCAAGAACTGTCAGCGCCCCCGCCTTCAGCGTCTCCCGCCGAGTCAGGCCATCGCAACATTTCCGCGGACTGCCGAGCATGGTGAGCATGGATGATTCCTTAATGTTGTCTTTTGCTCTGCGAAAGAACGCACTCTTGCAGAGCGAACGGGGACAATCGCGGCAGGCCTGATTATATCGGAGACGGCTTATGCTTCACAACACTCATTCGGCGTAACCATCTCGCTCAGCCATAGACCGAGTCGCCCGCCCAATCGGAGACACTCCCTTTACACAAAGCGTCTGGACACCGAAATGAGTTTGAGTCGAAGTGAACCCGACAGCAATCGCAACAAACACCGTTGCATTTCTCGCACACGTACACCCGAAAGAATTTGGTTGGCTCAGGTTTGCGTCCGCAGTACGGACACTCGGTGAATGACAGGTGTTTTGGACTCGAACCCCACATAGGCGTTCTCCGCGATGCTTCAACTCTCAAAACCCCAGCCCCGGCCCCGTCAGCACGCTCGTTCCCACCGTGCCATCGCTGATGGTGAACATCGTCGGGAACCGTTCTTTCCAAGCCACGTTGCCGGAGGGGCAGTATTGCCGGCTGTTGCCTTCGATGCCGGCGATGGTGGGGATGCGGGCGGCGAGACTGCTGGAGTGGAGGAAGGAGTAGCCGGGGCAGGAGAGGTCCTGGACGCAGAGGAACATGTTGTATTTCTGGGCGGCGGCTCCCATCAGCAGGGCCTCGGTGTGCCCCTTGCAGGCTTTGAGGGCGACGCCGGAATATCCTTGCTCGCGGGCCAGGTGGAAGCTCTCCAGGTCAATCAGCGATTCGTCGATGACCACCGGTTTGATGGCGGCGGCCCGGTGCATGCGGTTTTCCGGATGGGCCTTCAGATCCCGGTGCGTCGGCTGCTCGATGTATTGCAGCCGGCCGAGGGCGGCGGGGGCGAGTTCCTTGACCTTGGCGAGAAAATCGAGCAGGTACTCCACGTTCGCACACCGCTCGTTGAAGTCGCAGGAATAGAACCAGGTGGAAACGCCGAGCATCCCCTGCGTCTCTTCCGCCACGCGATTGACCGCCACGACCCGGTCGACATCCCACTGCAACTTATCGCCGTTGAGCTTTATCTTCAGGTGCGTCAGACCGTCCGCCAGAATCCATTCCCCCAGCGTGTTGGGCAGCCCGTCTTCAATCCGCGCCGTCACATCGCCAGCCGTCAGCGGGTCGAGCGCCCCGACCAGGTGATAGAGCGGCATCTTGGCCTTCGGCTCGCGGCTGGTGTAGCGGTCGAGATATTCGCCAGCGAACGCGGGCTCGAGATACGCTTCTAAATCCCTGCTGACAAACTCCGGCCCTAGCAGGTTGTACGAATTGATGCCGAGCGCCTTCCCCTGGGCATCGTGAATCGCCGCTTCAAAAGGGCTGGCAGCCACGACCTGCGCCAACTTCGGCATCGGCTGCGGCAGTTTCATCGCGGCGACAACTTCGTCGGCGATGGATTGGTACTTTTCCCCCCAGTCCACCGTGATATCCAGCGGATGGGCGATTCCCTTGTACGCCGCGACTTCCTTCTCCAGCCGGCGGGCGAATTCCAGCATGGCCGCCTGCGTCTGCTCGGTGGAAACCGCGTCCGTCGGCCAGGCCCAGACATTTCCCATCGGCATCGAGCCAAATCCCTGTCCGCGCTTGCCATCCCGCGCCTCCACCTCCAGCGTCACATTCAGCAGCATGGCATCGACGACGACCCGGCCGCCGAATTTGATGGGAGAGCGGTACTTGATGAGCTCCGTGGTGGAAGCGACGGAGAGAACGCGGACATCGGTGGGCTTGGTCATGGTTTGCTCATCGTAACGGCCTCACTCTTTGACGCAAAGGCGCGGAGGCGAAGCGGGGAACGGCAGAATGATGGCAGCAGAATAATAGAGACAATGGGGATCGCACTCATTTCGTTTCAGGACGCTAAATGGAGTGCTTCAAACTCTCGATTCTTCATAATTCTGCTTCCATAATTCTGCTACCATTTGCTTCTTCGCGCCTTGGCGTTAAGAAACGACGACGACGCCCCGCTCTTCAAGCAGTTTCGCCACTTCTCCCACCGCTGTCCGCAAGCTGCTTACGGCCATCTGAAAATTCGTATGCGTGGAAACCAGCGGCTGGATGTCGGCAAATTTTTCAGTCGCTTTTTTCAGCTTACCGAGCTTTTTGCGGGCCAGCTTGAGATATTCGTCGGCGATTCCCTCTTTCAGCGGACCACCGAGGGCCAGCATGTAGTCGTATAGCTCGCGGTGGACCTCCGCCAGCTCGTCGTCCTCCTGAGCTTCGTCGCTATGCTTCAGGAACGCCCGCACCATCCAGACGTGAGCGAGCTGGGCGTCAACGGCGAGCATCAGGTCGCGGGGGGGCATCCAGGGCAGTCTAGCCCGCCAGCAATCAAGCGGCAATCACGCAAAACAGCGCGGAAAAATGTTTGCACTGCGTGGGGGCCAGCGGTACGATTGGAAATTCGTTCGTGCGCTAATCATGTGGGTTCGGAAGAAATGCTCGACTACGACTTCGAAAACAGCGTCGGCTTCTGGGTGATCACCGCAGCCAACGACTATCAGCGGGCCATCAATGATGAATTGGCCCCCCAGGGGATTACCTATCGGCAGTGCCAGGTGCTGGGGTGTCTCGCCCTGGAAGGTCCGCTTCCTCAGTGCCGACTGGCCGAGCTGATGCGGATTGAGCCCCCCACGCTCGTCGGCATCCTGGATCGGATGGAGCGCGACGGCTGGATATGCCGGGACAGCGACCCGGCCGACCGCCGGCGCAAGATCATCCGGCCGCAAGCCGCGGCCAAACCCGTGTGGAATAAGGTGGTGACGGCGGCCCGGCGAATCCGCAAGCGGGCCGCTCACGGACTCTCTTCCAGCGAGATGGCCACGCTTAAGCGGCTGCTCGCGAGCGTTCAGCAGAATCTGAAAGCGGCCCCGACTGTAAAAGAGGCAGGATAATCATGATGCGAATTGCAAAACTACCTGGTGCGCTAATGTTGATGGCGGTTCTGATACTCGGTCTGAGCCGATCCGCACACGGCCAAGCTCCCAAAGCCGGGGCTCCGCCGCAAAGCCCCAAAGTCATCGTCGCCACGGCCCGCAGGGACAAGGTCAGCGAGCCCAAGACCTTCGTCGGCACCGTCAAGCCGCTCCGCAAGAGCATTGTCGGCAGTGCGGCTCCGGGACGGGTGGAAGAATACCTCGTCAACGACGGGGACTTCGTCAAGAAAGGGGATCCGATTGCCCATCTCCGCCGCGGGATCATCGGTGCCGAAAAAAGGGCAGCGGAAGCGGAGCTGGCGCTACGCAAGGCGGAACTGGCGGAATTGGCGGACTCCTGGGGTGATAAAGTGAAGCAAGCCCAGGCCCACTTGGCCAGTGCCCAGGCGATGCTGGCCTTCCGGGAGGCCAAACGCGAGCGGGGAAGAACCCTGGGGATTTCCGCCGCACGCGAGGAACTGGAGGAGAACATCGCTCTGACTTCCCAGTCCCAGGCGCTGGTTGAGGAGGCAGTGACCACCGTGCGGCTGTTGACCCACGGGCCCAATCAACAGATGGCACCAGGACAGAAAAATGAAACGGAGATGACGGCGGCGGCCACTTGGACCTATGCCCTGGGCGAGGCGAAAGTCTCCGTGCAAGCCGCCGAGGTCGAAAGGCTGACCGAGCAGTACGACCGGCATACGATGTTTGCCCCCTTCGACGGCTACGTCACCGCGGAGCTGACGGAAGTCGGCCAATGGGTCATGCAGGGGGACCCGATCGCCGAGATCGCCGAGCTGAGCATGGTGGACGTCGAAATCGGCGTGCTGGAGGACTACGTCGCGCACCTGGATGTGGCGGTCGTCGGCGACGTGGAAATACCGTCACTCCGCGGCCGGCGGTTCGAAGGCAAAATCGCCATCATCAATCCTCAGGCCGACGCCCGGTCGCGCACTTTCCCGGTCAAGGTCCGCGTGCAAAACGAGCAGCAGGGCAAAGTGCCGCTACTCAAGGCCGGCATGTTCGCCCGCGTGACGCTCGCGGTGGGAGACCCCGTGGCGGTGCCGCTGATTCCCAAAGATGCGGTGGTGCTCAGCGGAAAGACGCCTCTGGTTTACGTCGTGGACACCGACCACAAGACGAAGAAATCGATCGTTCGCCCGGTGCCAATCACGCTCGGCGCTTCGCGCGGGCTGTGGGTGAGCGTGGGTAACGGCGAAATCAAGGACGGCGATTTGGTCGTCGTGGAAGGTAACGAGCGTTTGCGGCCCATGCAGGAGGTACGGACGGAGCTGCGAGAAATCCCGTACGAAAAAGAGCAGTTGGTGGGGCAAAATCCATGAACTTGATCAAGTTGTTCGTTCACAACCCAGTGAAGGTCACCGTCGGCGTCATCCTGCTGTTGATGTTCGGCATCCTCGCGATGCTTTCGATGCCGATGCAGCTCACGCCGGAAGTGCAGGTGCCGACGCTGACCATCCAGACCACTTGGCCAGGAGCCAGCCCGCAAGAAGTAGAGCGGGAAATCATTCAGGAGCAGGAAGAGCATCTCAAGAGCGTGGAGGGAGTCCGCAAGATCTCGTCCGAGAGCATGGACTCGATGGGGCAAGTGACGCTGGAATTTCCGGTTGGCACTGACATGCGCGAGGCGCTGCTCAAGGTGAACACCAAGCTCGCCCAAGTCCCTTCCTATCCAGAGGACGCCAACGAGCCCGTCATCAACACTTCCAACGCCGCCGACCGTCCGATTGCCTGGTTCATCCTCGGGGAGCGCGTTCCCAGCCACGAGGAAGGAACCGCGTTTGCCGCCAAGCACCCGGAACTGAAGCAGGAGTTAGACCTCGTCTATGCCGCCAAGAGCGACGGCCTGAAGATGCACCGGCTGCAGAAACTGGCGGAGCAGGACGTGCGGGTCCGCAACTGGCTGCCTCCACCTAAGGATATTTCCACCTTCCGCAAGTTCGCGGAGGACTACATCGAAGCCGGCCTGGAGCGCGTGGAAGGCGTTTCCAACGCCAACGTCCTCGGCGGCCGCGAAGAAGAGCTGCAACTCTATATCGATCCGGAAAAACTGGCGGCTCGCAACCTGACCATCAACCAGGTTCGACTGGCCCTGCGAGCCCAAAACGAGGACACGTCGGCCGGCGATTACTGGGAAGGGAAGCGGCGCTACGTCGTCCGGACGCTGGGGCGATTTCGCTCGCCCGAGCAAGTGGAGAACGCCATCGTGGCCCGGCGCGAAGGGGGCCCGGTCTACGTTCACGATGTCGGCCGCGTCGTGGAAGGGCACAAGAAGCCGGACGGGTTTGTGAAGCGGTTTGGAACCACCTGCATCGCCATCAACGCCCAGCGGGCCGTGGGGGCCAACGTGCTGGACGTAATGACCGGACTTCGCAACTCGGTCCAGGAACTCAACGTGGGAGTGCTCCAGCAGAACCAATTGCAACTGGTGCAGGTATACGACGAAACCGAGTACATCTACTCGGCCGTAAACCTGGTGAGCTACAACCTCATCTACGGTGCCATCTTCACCTTCGTCACGCTGCTGGTCTTCCTGCGGAGCGCCCGCTCCACCGTCATCATCTTCGCTCACATTCTGATTAGCACCATCGGCGCTTTTCTGGTCATGGCCCTCCTGGGCCGCTCGCTCAACGTGCCGGCGCTCGGTGGACTCGCCTTCGCGGTGGGAATGCTCGTCGATAACGCCATCGTAATGCTGGAGAACATTTACCGGCGGCATCAGTTGGGAGAAAGCCCGGAAACGGCGAGCGTGAAGGGAGCCGGCGAGGTCTGGGGGGCGCTGCTCAACGCCACGCTCGCCAACCTGGCGGTGTTCATTCCCGTGCTCTTTATTCAGGAAGAAGCCGGCCAGCTCTTCCGCGATATCGCGATTGCGATCAGCGCCGCCGTCGCGTTGTCCATGCTGGTCGCCGTGGCCGTGGTGCCGACGGCGGCGATGCGGATACTCAAACGGCATCGGCCGGAGGGCGAGGGCGAAGAGGGCGCGCCCGGCCATGAGCAAAACGGTGCGTCCCGCCGGCCGCGGGCGAGGTCGGACTTGCAGCAGTTCTGGTACGTGATCTGGACTCCGGTAAGAGCCCTGCTAATGGTGTGTGATGTCGTTGCTCTTTCGCTGGTGGAAATGCTGCTTTCGGCCAATCGGTTTTTGCAACGGGGAATCCTGCCGCGGATTGTGTTTGTGGGCGTCGTCATTGGGGCTTCCTGCCTGGCGACTTGGGCCATGCTGCCAAAGGTGGAATATCTGCCGGGGGGCAATCGCAACCTGGTCTTTGCCATCGTCATTCCCCCTCCCGGTTACAACCTGGAACAACTATTGAAGATGGGGAACATTGTGGAGGAGGATTTGCGGCCGCATTGGGACGTCGATCCCAACGATCCCAAGGTCAAGAGCGGCGAGACGCTGGTGATTGAGGATTTCTTCTTCGTCGCCCGCAGCCGCCAGGTCTTCGTGGGTGCCCGCGCCGCGGACCCGATGCGAGCCGGAGAACTCGTGCCGCTCATCCAGGCGATTGGCGACAAGCTGCCGGGGACGATTCTCATCGCCAAGCAGGCGAGCCTGTTCGAGCAGGGATTGACCGCGGGCCGCACCATCGACATCGAAATCACCGGGCCGGACATCAACAAGCTGGTGGCCATAGGCGGTGAAATCATGGTGCAGCTCAAGGGGATGCCGGGCCAGCCGGGGCTGATGCCGGAGGCCCAGATTCGGCCGAATCCGAGCTTGGATCTGTCCAATCCGGAAGTCCGCATCTATCCCAAGTGGGACCAAGCGGCGGACATGCAGGTTTCCGCCGCCGAAATGGGATATGCCGTGGATGCGTTGGTCGATGGCGCGTATGCCACCGACTACTACAAGGGGGGCGACAAAATCGACCTGCGGATTATCGGCGAGGAGAAGTTCGCCAGTAGCGAACAGAGTCTCCGTTCCATCCCCGTCGCCACTCCCACCGGCCAGTTGGTGCCGCTGGAAGCCGTCGCCGATTTGCGGCTGGAACCGGGGCCGGAGCAGATCAACCACCGCACCCGTCAACGCGCGATCACGCTGGAAGTGACTCCGCCAGTCTCCATGCCCTTGGAAGCGGCAATGGACCTGATTGCCAAGCAGGTTGTCGCGCCGCGGTTGGCTGGAAATGAGTTGGAGGGGGGCTACCGCATCGCTTTGGCCGGCACGGCGGACAAGCTCCGCAGCACCTGGCAATCGCTCAAGTGGAACCTGGCCCTGGCCGTGCTCATCACCTATCTGCTGATGGCGGCGACATTTGAATCCTGGATTTATCCGCTGGTCGTCATTCTCACCGTGCCGCTGGGGGCGGTCGGCGGGTTTGCCGGCCTGTGGCTGCTCAATCTCTACGTCCTGCAGCCGCTGGACGTGCTGACGATGCTCGGCTTTATCATGCTGGTGGGCACGGTGGTGAATAACCCGATTCTCATCGTGGAGCAATCGCTGGTTCACATGCGGGAAGACAGGATGCCCATTGGCAAAGCGGTGGTGGAGAGCGTGCGGACCCGCATCCGGCCCATCTTTATGACAACCATCGGCGGTCTCGTCGGTCTGCTTCCGCTGGTGCTCGCGCCGGGAGCCGGCAGCGAGCTCTATCGCGGCATCGGCGCGGTGCTGCTCGGCGGCTTGCTGATTTCCACGGTCATCACGCTGGTCTTCGTCCCCGCCCTGCTGAGCCTGATGCTCGACCTGCAAGACCGGCTCTACGCGATTCTCGGCTGGCGGCGAGAAGACCATTACGACCACGACGACGATCAGCCGCTTGAGTCGGAGATTGTTCAAGATCTGCCGCGTCCGCGACTAGCCGCGGGAGCGGATGCGTAGTGACTTCCCAGGCTCCTTTCAATTTGCAACCCCGCCCTCGGCCCGGCACAATGGGGCCATGTCCGACGTCACCCGCATCCTGTCGCAAATCGAATCCGGCGATCCAGCGTCGGCGGAGCAACTGCTGCCGTTGGTGTATGAGGAATTGCGGAAACTGGCCGCCGCGAAACTGGCTCAAGAGAATCCGGGGCAGACGCTCCAGGCGACGGCGCTGGTCCATGAGGCGTATCTGCGGCTGGTGGGCAAGGAACCAGGAGGCAGGGGGCAGGAGGCAGTGAATTGGAACAGCCGCGGGCATTTCTTCGGAGCGGCTGCGGAGGCGATGCGGAGGATCATTGTCGAACAGGCCCGCCACCGGGGGCGGCTCAAACGGGGGGGCCGGCGGCAGCGGGTTGATCTGGATTCCGCCTGTTCGATCCAGGAGCCGCCATCTCTGGACATCCTCGCCCTGGACGAGGCGCTCACGAAACTGGCGGCCACGGAACCGGCCAAAGCCGACCTGGTCAAGCTTCGTTTCTTTGCCGGGCTGACAATGCCCCAGGCTGCCGAGGCACTCGGCGTTTCGCTGGCCACGGCCGAACGCTACTGGACTTTTGCCAAAGCCTGGCTCTATTCCGAACTGGCCGACCAGCCGCCGGATCCCTAGTCCGGCGAATTCCGTGAGGGGTTTGCCGGTCCTTTGTCGCACTGTTAGGTAGTGAGACCCATGAGCGAACCTACCCCCCTCGAAGCGATTTTCTTTGCAGCCTTGGAAAAGGCCCCGGATCAGCGTGCCGCCTACCTGAACGAAGCCTGCGCTGGCGATGCAGACCTCCGCCGCCGCATCGAGCGGATGCTCGCCGCCCAGGCGGAAGCCGCCAGTTTTCTGGAAACACCCCCGTCCGCCATCGTGGCGATCGCCAGTCCGACTATCGAACTGCCGGCCCACGAAAAGCCCGGCACCCAGATCGGCCCCTACAAGCTCTTGCAGCAGATTGGCGAAGGGGGCATGGGCGTGGTTTACATGGCCGAGCAAACGCAGCCGGTCCAGCGCAAGGTCGCCCTCAAGGTCATCAAGCCCGGCATGGACAGCCACCAGATCATCGCCCGCTTCGAGGCCGAGCGGCAGGCGCTGGCGATGATGGACCATGTCAACATCGCCCGCGTGCTGGATGCGGGAACCACGGAGCAGGGCCGTCCCTACTTCGTCATGGAGCTAGTCCACGGCGTGCCCATCACCCAGTACTGTGACGACAACCGCCTGACGCCGCGCCAGCGACTGGAATTGTTCGTGCCGGTCTGCCAGGCCATCCAGCACGCCCACCAGAAGGGAATCATCCACCGCGACATCAAGCCCTCGAACGTGATGGTCACCCTCTACGACGGCAAACCGGTCCCCAAGGTGATCGACTTCGGCGTGGCCAAGGCGACCGAGCAAAAGCTGACCGAGCGAACCCTATTCACGCAGTACGGCACGATGGTCGGCACGCTGGAGTACATGAGCCCGGAGCAGGCGGAGACGAGTGCTCTGGGGGTGGACACCCGCAGCGACATCTATTCGCTGGGCGTGCTGCTCTACGAACTGCTGACGGGCAGCACGCCGCTGAGCAGCAAGCGGATGAAGGAGGCAGCCTATGCTGAGATTCTCCGCATGATCAAGGAGGAGGAGCCCCCCAAGCCAAGCACCCGGCTAAGCGATTCGGGCGAGGCGTTGGCCTCGATCTCGGCCCAACGGCACATGGAGCCGGCCAAGCTGGCGAAGCTCATGCGCGGCGAGCTGGACTGGATCGTGATGAAGACCTTGGAGAAGGACCGCAACCGCCGCTACGAAACGGCCAACGGCTTCGCCGCCGACGTGCAGCGCTACTTGAACGACGAGCCGGTGCAGGCGTGCCCGCCGTCGGCGTGGTATCGCTTCCGCAAGTTCGCCCGGCGGAACAAGGCAGCGCTGCTTACCATGTCGCTCTTGTTCGCAGCGCTGGTGGTGCTCGTGGCCGGTTTGGCGCTGAGCAATGTGCGGGTGATCGCGGAGCGTAATCAAAAATCGCAGGCGCTCATGGACAAGGAAACCGCCTTGGCTGCCGCCCGCCAAAGCGCCCTGAAGGCCGAGGCGGAAAGCAAACGTACCAAAAAGAATTTCCTGGTAGCCAGGATCGCGATCCGGGAAGTAATTGCCAAAGCCGCTCTGGGCGATGGAGAGTGGTCGCAGCTAACGCCTCCGTTGCGCAAGAAATTCTCCGAGGAAGCCGTCAAGTTCTATGAAGGTCTGCTCCAGCAGAGTTCCGATCCGAGCGACCGGTACGAAACAGCCATCGGATATCGGTCGCTCGGTCTGCTGCATACCCGTGCAGGCAGTGGTGTGCATGACCGGGACCAGGCTGAGGACTGCTATCGGAAATCGACTGCCATTCTGGACGAGCTTTCCAAGGAGTACCCCGCGGAGGCCGAATATCGGTATCAATTGTCCGCGAGCCAACGTGGGCTGGCCAGCTTCCTGTGGTTCCAACGCGACCATAGCCCAGAGGCGGATGTGTATTTCCGTAAGGCGGCCGAGCTCCTTCGGCAATTGGTCTCCGAGGACCCAGGTTCATTTGATTACATCGGCGATTTCGCAAAACTCCTCATCGATTGGCAAGCCGTTTCCGGACCGCCAGCCGTTGAGCGAGACCTGGCATTCCTGCGGATGGCGGTGCTCCTTCCCGCCCAACAGGAGAAGATTGGTCACGCGTATCGGCTGCACGCTTTCGCGTTAACGGGAGCAGGCCATCGGCAAGAGGCGGAGCGTTTCTTGCGCCAGGCCCTGGCACAATTTGACAAAGTCACAATCGAAGTGCCTGGTTCCCATAAATATTGGCACTTCCTGGCGGACACCCATCGCAGGCTCGGCAACCTGTTGACGGGCCAGGGACGTGACGCCGAAGTGGAGGAGGCATTGCGCCGGTCCGTGGAAATCCATGACAAGCAGGTGGAGCGTTTGCCTGACTGGATGGGCAATCTGCAAGAATGGGCAGCCAGTTACGCCGATCTGGCCAATCTGTTGAAAGCGCAGGGCCGGCTCGACGAAGCCGAACAAGTCTTTCGCCGCGCGATCTCGCTTCGCGAACCCCTGCCCGATGTTCCTCCCGGCCCTCGGCTTGAGTTGGGGAAGCTCTACGCCCACCTCGGCCAATGGGACAAGGCTGTCAAAGTCTACACCAAGGTCATCGAAGTCGATCCAAGCCGCTGGGAAGTCTGGACAGAGCGAGCATTTGGCCACTTCCACCAACAGGAATTCGACAAGGCGATCCCCGACTTTTCGAAAGCGATCAACCTCGACCCAAACATTCACACGAACTGGTGGCACCGCGGGCACGCCTACTTGGCCCTCAAACAGTGGGACAAAGCCGCAGCCGACTTTGGGAAGGCCGTCGAGGATTGGCCCGATGGAGGCGAGGGCTGGTATTGGCGCGCAGTTGCCTTTGCTCAGTTGGGTCAACTCGACAGTGCGATGGCCGATCTTCGCCAAGCGGCGGCAAAAGGCTTCCACCCCCTGGAGCATATAAAAAACGATCCGAGTCTCGAGCCGCTCCGAAAACGTGAAGACTTTGGCAAGCTGCTGAAGGAGTTGGAGCAGCACGAGAAATCGAACAACAAATAGAACAAAAGCGGCCGGTGAGGCCCTGACCGTCAAGAAAGTCCCTCACCGGCCCGGCACCGCCCCGGCGCTTGGTTTGCGCGCTGGGAACGATGTCCAATCATTATATCGCAGACCACAAAGGAAAGATGTCATGAAACGTCACATGTTTGCAGCCAGCTTCGCGCTGGCAGTCTTGGCCGTACTCGGGCTCGTCGGCCCCGTGGCCGCAGGAGAGCAGGTGCCTTTCAAAGGCAGCCTGGAAGGGCTTGATACAACGACTCCGCTAGCCCCGCCGTTTGTGGCAGTGACGGTGGAGGCCACGGGGAAGGCAACCCACCTCGGTAACTTCACGTTGACCATTTCGGCCACGGTGAACCGCGCGATCGGAGCCGGAACCGGGATCTTTGTGTTCACAGCGGCCAACGGCGATACGGTGTTCGGTATCCAGACCGGGCAAGCCACGCTAACTGCGCCAGGCGTCCTCACCATCGTGGAAAACAGGATCATCACGGGCGGTACGGGCCGGTTCGCCGGCGCTACCGGGAGCTTTACCGGCACACGCTTGAAAGACTTAGTTACTGGCGAGACCATCGGAGTCTTTGAAGGCACCATCTCCCACCCCGGCCCTTGAAACCAACGCAACCGGTGAGGCCCTGACCGTCAATCCCGGCGCGCCGGGACTCACCGGCCCGGCATCCCCCAGCGCAAGTCTACTTGCGGGGGGGGGCGCCGAAACACTACCTTATTAACTAGACCACCCTCTCCAAGGAGACTTTCCCATGCTGGCTCGCTCTTGGTTCGACGCCCTCAAGTCCCGTTTCACACGAACACTCAACCGCCAGGAGCGACGAGCTTCCGGCCGCCCGGGGCCCGCTACCCGCCGCTTGCGGATGGAGGCTCTGGAAGACCGCTGCCTGCTGGCCTCACTCACGGTGAGTGACTACACACTCATCGAAGGCAACGCCGGCACCACGAACGCTGTGGTAACGGTAAGACTGTCCAGCCCCGTGAATACGTCCGTGTCGGTCAAATACAACACCGCCAACGGGACGGCCCTCGCGGGCAGCGACTACCAGGCCGTCTCCGGCACGCTGAACTTCAACAAGGGCCAGACCAGCAAGACGATCCTGGTCCCTGTGATCGGCGACGGACTCAGCGAGCCCAACGAAACCTTTTCCGTCAACCTCTTTGGCGCCAAGCGCGCGACGATCGCTGATGGCCAGGGAGTCGTCACCATCGTCAATGACGATCCTCGCATCAGCATCAGTGATGTGACTCTGAAGGAAGGCAACTCCGGAACGACGAACTTCGACTTCACGGTCAGCCTCTCGGCGGCTAGCGGCCAGCCTGTGACGGTCAACTACGCCACGGCCGACGACACCGCCGCGGGCGGCAGCGACTACGTCGCCAAGACCGGCACACTGACGATCCCTGCCGGCCAGACCAGCGGGACGATCAGCGTCCTGGTCAATGGCGATCGACTGGGCGAGTGGGATGAGACCTTCTTCGTGAACCTGAGCGGCCCGACCAACGGGTTCATCGCCGACGGCCAGGGCGTGGGAACCATCGTGGACGACGAGCCGCGCATGAGCATCGCGGACTGGGCCGCTGCGGAGGGGAACTCGGGAACGACGGAATTCACCTTCACCGTGACCCTCTCGGACGCCTCCGGCGCGCCCGTAGCCTCCGACGAGCCCGTCACCGTCAATTATGCTACCGCCGACCTCACCCCCGATGAGCAATACTGGTATGGCCCCGGCGCCACGGCCGACGTCGATTACACGGCCAAGACCGGCACACTGACGATCCCTGTCGGCGCGACCAGCGGCACGATCACCGTGCTGGTCAACGGCGACCGCCTCGCCGAATCGGAAGAAAACTTCTTCGTCAATCTCAGTACCCCGACTGGCGCGCTGCTCGACTACAGTCAGGCCAGGGGCACCATCCTTGACGACGAGTCGTACATCAGCATCGGTGGCATGTCCGCCGCGGAAGGCAACGACGGCACGAAGGAATTCACCTTCACCGTGACCCTCTCGGACGCCTATGGCGCGCCCCTAGCCTCCGACGCACCCGTATCCGTGGACTTCGCCACCGCCGATGGTACGGCCACGATCCTCGACAACGACTACGTGACCGCCTCCGGCACATTGACGATCCCCGCCGGCCTGACCAGCGGCACGATCACCGTGCTGGTCAACGGCGACCTGCTCGTCGAGTACGACGAGTCCTTTGTCGTCAATCTCAGTAACCCGACCAACGCGCCGCTCAGCAACAGTCAGGCCTGGGGCACGATCCAGAGCGACGACAATGCCGTCCTCCACATCGATAGCTGGAGTGACTGGGAGCCGGATCCCTATTACGGCGGATCGACGTTCTTCGCCTTCACCGTTTGGCTCTCGGCCCCCTCTACCGAAACCGTGACCGTGAACTTCTCCACCAGCGACGGTACGGCCTGGGCGGGGTCCGACTACTATGCCACCTCCGGCACGCTGACTTTCACTCCCGGCCAGACCAGCCAGACCATCTACGTGGAGGTCTTCGCGGACTGGGACTACGAGGACTACGAGACGTTTTACGTCAACCTCAGCGGCGCCTCCGGCAACAACGCGCTCATCCAACCAGGCGGGGGCACCGGCACGATCTACGACAATTATTATTGATGGCGAGAGGCGGGCAGACCGGCGCCGGGCGAGCCCTTCGTCGTCAATCTCACCGAGCGAGGCGTCCATTGGCGATGTCCAGGGAGACGGCACGGGCTTCGCTGGCGTGCCTGGGAACCCAAATATTCTTGGCAAATCCTTCCCCTGGGCCCTTGCCTGTGCCAACCGGTTTGTATACACTTGTTCAAATAGCGGCGGAGCCGCGCGCGAGGGCCAGGGAAGGTGTGCTCCTTGACAATTGGGTCGTAAGGGAAGAAGAGTTGCCACCAACAGCGGTGGCGATTGCGTAAGCATGTTTGAAAAACAGATTATCAAATCGCTGATACATCCCCCGAAAGACTGGGGTTTTGGCGGTATCAAGAAAGCCGCTGATAAGGCCAGCCACGGAGCGGAGGAGCGGCGGAAGTGGCAACAGGATAAGCAGTTGCGAGCAGGCCGGTGATACAGATGGTATCACGACACCACTTCGAAAACCGATATCAAAGTCCCTTGTCAGCCGCTTATCGCGCTAGGGAAAGTGGGAGTGCGCGGGCTACACGGACCACTCCATATCCGGCTCGAAGGGAAACATCGGCCGGCGGCGCCCGCCGGCTGGCCTTGGGCACCCGCAAGGAAGTCTGGTTTCTGCGCAATGCGCCCGATATCGCCCCGCGTGTCGAACCGGCGGGCCAGCACGATGCCTGCTATGTTCCACGGTCCAGCCATGTCACGGGCGATATCGGAATCCACGAGATCGCCTGGAGTGGCGACGAGCTATGGATGGTGAGCACCCGGTTCTCGTGCCTCTGCACGCTCGACCCCGATTACAGTTTCGTGCCCCGCTGGCGGCCGCCATTTATCACCGCGCTCTCCGCGGACGACCGCTGCCACCTCAACGGACTGGCGATGGCTGCTGACGAACAGGGACGGTCAGTCCCCCGCTATGTCACGGCTCTGGGCACCACCGACACTCCTGGCGGGTGGCGTACCGACAAGCCTCACGGCGGCTGCATCCTCGACGTGGCCAGCGGCGAATTCGTCACCCGCGGCCTTGTCCATGCCTCATTCACCGCGCTGGCATGACGAGCAACTCTGGGTGCTCGAATCGGGAACCGGCGGCGTGGTTCGCGTCGATCGGGCCACGGGCCAGCGGGAAACCGTCGCCCAGCTTCCCGGCTTCACTCGCGGCTGGGCCCTGGTCGGCCCGTATGCCTTCATCGGGCTCTCGAAAATCCGCAAGACATCCGCCATGGACGGCGTACCGATCGCCGAGCGGCGCGACGAGCTCAAATGCGGCATCGCCGTGCTTGACCTACGCAGCGGCCAAACAATCGCTTTCCTTGAATTCCAGACTGCCGTGGAAGAAGTCTTCGACGTGCAGCTCTTGCCCAGCTTGCGCTTCCCAGAGGTCATCGGCTTCCAGCAGGAGACGCTCCACCACACGTTCATTGTTCCACGCGAGCCTGAGCACATGCATGGTCGGAAGTCTGGTGGACCGAGCACAGCGCAATCTTCCCGATGGCCGTAGTGAGTTAGTGGTTTGGTCCGATTGGACTTGGCCGAAGCGCGCACGAGGAACGGACGTGGCGTATCTGGCATTGGTGAATCGCAAGTTCGATGTGCTCGGCCGCATTCGTCGCGCGTACTTCGAATACGTGGCGCTCGGCCACATATTCGACGTGAATGACGAAGTGGTGGCGTCGCTGGCCCGCGATACGGAAACGACGCGAAAGCTGGTTGAGGACGTGAAGAGCCGGCCTCCCGCCGACCTGGTGCGAATGCAGGCCCTCTTGGAAGACGCCAGAGCCGCGCGGGTGCTCACACAGGCCGCGTTTGCGGCCAGTTGGAAGCAACTGGCCGCCGAGATTGGCGTGCCGGAGCTGGCCCTGCCGCCCGAGCGCCCGCCGTTCTTCAAGACACTGCCCAACCTCGAAGAGTCTTTGGTCGCGGAGCGCGTGCAGTCCGCCAACACTGAACTCAAACAGTTGGCAATGCAGATCGAGCAGGTGCGGGCGCAACTTGCGCGAGCCGAAGTTGCGGCCGTTCCCAATGTAACGCTGGGGGCGGGATATCAAAATAATTTCACTGCCAGTCAGCCCGGTGCGATTATCAGTGCCCAGGTGCCGCTCCCGCTCTGGGATCGCAAACAGGGTTTGGTACGCGAAACGCAAGCTCGACTGATGCAGACAACCGCAGTCCTGCGAAGCGCCGAGACGCGTCTGAGCCGAGATACGGCCAATGCCTATGGTCGGTAACTGGGCCTCAAGGAGCAGGAAGACCGGCTGACGCAGAAAGTGCTACCACTGCTCGAAGAGGGTCTCAAGGCGGTTCAGGATTTATACGCCGGTGGCGATCCCAAACGTTCTTTCGCCGACGTGCTGCTCGCACAACAAAACCTGAACTCCACGAAATTGCGACGGGCCGACGTGCGCCGCAGTTTGCTGCAAGCCTACGCAGACCTGCAAGCCCTCATGCAGCTTGACGTTGATGAGCAGCCGATATCTGCTCCTGATCTCGAAGAGCTTCCCGCTCCGAGGAATTGACCGCTGGGCACCGCCAGATGACGTGATTGTCATCTCGTCGTCATCTGGCTGTCAGGATGCCTCGCTAGACTTTCTAAGAGTTTGCGCACCTTCCGCGCGCACCGACCCCGAAAGTTCATGATGCGTTTTCTTGGCATTTTCGCGCTCGTTTGCCTCGCCGCCGTCGCTGGTTGGTTCGGGCACGGCATTTGGTCCGTTCAGAGTGGAGCCAAAGCCCGTCAATCGGAGGTAGCGACAATCCTCGTCCAGACCGGTCGCATCGAACAGGCGATCAAGGCGCGCGGGATTGTGAAACCGGCTCCGAATGCACTCATTCGCGTCGGATTTCCCATGCCGAAGGATGTTGCACGCCGCATCACCGAGTTGCCCTGGGTGGAAGGCGATTCGGTCAAGTCGGGCCAGACACTCGCGCAACTCGATATCTCCGATCTCCAGGCCACGCTGGCGCAACTCACGACCGATTCGCAGATTTTCGAGCAGAAGTTGGTGGCCGCCAAGACGCTGGAGCCGGTGGAAATTAAGGTGGCCGAAGCGCGACTGGCTGCCGCCGAAGCGCACCGGGCTCACACCAAGCGCGTTCATGAGCGTCTCTCTAAACTCGAAGGCACGACGAGCGCCGCGAGTACCCTCGAAACGGAAACGGCGCTCAATACTTACGAAGTCGCACAGGCCCAACTGGCGGAGTCGAAGGCGGTCATTCAGCAGGTCAAGGAGAAATTTCGCACCGATATACTCATCCTCGAATCGCAACTCGCCAATTCCAAGGCTACGATCCGAAACATCGAGGTCCAGATTCGTTGGAGCACGCTGACTGCTCCGATTGATGGCCAGATTTTTGTGGTAAACCAGCACCTGGGAGAATTGACGAGCAACAATCCTGCCAGTCCCGTCCTGACAATGCTCGACCTGGCCCAACTCCAACTTCACCTGTATGTGGATGAATCGGACTTCGGGCGCGTGCAGGTAGGTCAACGCGTTACCTTCCGCGTTGACGCTCATCCCGGTGAGACCGTCGCGGGCAAGATTGTGCGCTTGCTGCCGCAACCGATCTTGCAGGAGAACGTCGTTTACTACCTGGCGGTCGTGGAAATCGACGCGGCGCAACGGTCGCTGTTGCGCCCTGAGATGACCGCACTTGGGCACATTCAGACGGCGGCAAGAGAAAACGCCATGACTCTCCCGCTCACCGCCGTCAAATCACGGTCGGATGGCTGGTACGTCATCGTGCCATCGGAGGGTGGTCCGATCGAAAAGAGCGTCAAGATCGGCCTGAAGTCGGAAGGCCGCGTCGAAATTGTGGAGGGTCTAAAACCCGGCGATAAGGTGCTGGAGGAACCATGATGGAGATTAAACGTGCTCATTGAATTGACGAACATCGACAAGTCCTATCGTGACCGGCAAGGCCAGCCGGTCCCGGTGTTGAAAAAACTGAGCCTGCAAGTTGAGAAGGGCGCATTCGTCTCTCTCTCCGGCGCGTCGGGCTGCGGCAAGTCTACGCTGCTGAACATTCTCGGCTGCCTCGACCGGCTCGATGGCGGGGAATACCAGTTCGACGGGGAGAATGTGGGGGTTTGGTCAGAAGGTCAACGGGCGGACCTGCGAAACCGCCGTATCGGCTTTGTATTTCAGGCGTTTCACCTGCTGCCGTTTCTCACCGTCGAAGCCAATATCGCCCTGCCCTTCATGTACAACCATCACGGCCAGTGCCCCAGCCATGAACATATTGAATCGCTGCTGAAGTCCGTGGACCTGGAGGGCAAATCACAGCGGTTTCCAGGGGAGTTGTCGGGCGGTCAGATGCAGCGCATCGCCATCGCCAGGGCATTGGTTTTGGGAGCCGATTTGATCCTGGCCGACGAACCTACCGGCAACCTCGACTCGGCCGTAGCACAGGGCGTGCTTGATCTCTTTGAACTGCTGGTAAAGCAAGGCAAGACCATTGTGATGGTGACTCACGATCCCGCGATCTCGGCCCGCGCTTACCGTCAAATCAAGATGGAAGGCGGACAAATCGTTTCTGACAATCGCCGCGAATCGGTGGGAGGTGCCGTATGAATGCTGCAAAGAATATGTCTGCCGCTTTCCAGGTAGCCGTTGCCATGCCGGGACGGGTCATTCTCCTCGCACTACCCGTTGCCGCTGCAACGGCGTTCGCTCTAGCCACCCTGGCTATCGACCAAGGACTCAGTGCCAAAGCCGAACAAGCAGCCCGCAGCTTTGGTCAGGACGTGATTTCAGTCCGACCGGGCTCGCGGGTAATCGCTGGCCAGAGCGGAACCGCTACGAGTCTTTCCACGGAAAACGTGGAGGCGCTCCGTGAGCGACTCCGGGGTTACAAGGCTATCGAAGGCACGCGCGTCGAGGACAATGTGCCCACTAGCGCTGGCAACAAGAGCGGTAAGTACAAGCTCTTCGGTGTAAGACCTCCGTGGGCCGAACTTCGCAAGTTCGGCGCGGAACGGGGTGAGTTCCTCGACGACGGAGACGTTCAGGGAAGCGCTCGCGTATGCTTGCTGGGGCAAACTGCCGCTCGTGAACTCTTCGGAACCGAGGATCCTATCGGGCGGGAGGTGTCGATCAATCAGGTGCCGTTCAAGGTGAAGGGAGTGCTGGTAAAGAAGGGTTCCAGTCCAGCGGAAGGGGACCGCGACGCCCGCATCGTCATCCCGGTGACCACCTTCTACGACCGCCTCTACAAACGGGTTCATCTCGATCAAATCGTGGTGCAGGCCCGCAACAGCGAGCAGGCGACGCTCGCCAAGTTGGAGGGTGAAATCGAATCTATCCTGCGATCTCAGCACAAACTCACGGAAGGAGAGAAGAGCGACTTCACCATTCGTTTACCTAGTAGCATTGCCGAGCAATCCCGGGGCTTGTCGCGGAACGTCTTCTACCTGCTGCTGGGACTTGCCGGAGTGTGTGGACTCGTGGCGGTATTCTTGATCGTGCTCGTCTTCGGACAAGCGGTGCGCAACCGGCGCGGAGAGATCGGCATTCGCCGCGCGATGGGAGCGACTCCAGGCGACATTCTGATCCAGTTTTGGGTGGAAGGCTTGGTCATCAGCGTTATCTGCGGACTCGTCGGCGTATTGCTGGGTATTGGTGGAGCGTATGGCCTGGCTGCATCCCGAGGGTTGGATTTCGGCTTCGGTCCGCTGGTAGCCATCGCACCGCTGGCGATTGTGGTGTTTGCATCGCTGGCCGGTCTCATCCCTGCGCGGTCTGCTGCCGGTCTTGATCCCGCCCAAGCACTCCGTCCGCAGGTCTAACAAAGATGCCCAGCGTGCGCCCTTCCGCCTTTTTCGTCGCGGTGCAAGCTGCCTGGGCGGTGCTCCAACAGAACGCCATGCGTTCGCTCCTGACGCTCGCCGTGTGCAGCCTGGGAACGGCGGGCGTCATCGTCGCAGGCGTCATGGGGCAAGCACAGCTCGCCGAAATGGATGTCAAAATGCAGATGCTCGGCGGCGGACTAATCGTCGTGTCCCCCAGTAAAGTGCCGGGCTATCCCGGCCGCCTGCTGCAACTAGAGCACTTCATCTCATTGGTTCCCGAGGACGGGGCCGAGTTGCAATCAGCGGTTCCCCAGTTGCGGCGAGTTGTTCCGGTGGCTGCTCGCAATGCCACGCTGCGGGTGGAACAGACGACATCTCGCATACGACTGATCGGCACGACCTCGAACTACCTCAACCTGCGAGGGTTTCAACTTGCGAAGGGCCGATTTTTCACGCCTGAAGACGCCCGGCAGCGAGTCATCGTTCTTGGGGACGGAGTGGCACATGAACTCTTTCCCTTTGGCGTGGCGACCGGCGATGTCGCGCAGCTCAACGGCCAACCTTATGAGGTCATCGGCGTGCTGAAGCCGCAAGGAGTCAACTTCGCGGGCGAGGACGAGGACCACCAAGCATTCATCCCTATCGACGCGTATCAAATTCGCGTCGCCAATCGCCCGTGGCTGCATTTCCTGTATTTGCAGGTTGGGCCGCAGACCGATTCGGCACCCATTGTGGCGACGGTTAACGCCGTGCTTCGTGCTCGACATGGGCGGTTTCAGGGGCAGGTGGACGACATTGTGGTTCGCGATCTGGCTGATCTCAGTGCTCAGCAATCGGGTTTGCAAACCACGGCTCTCTGGGTAGTTTCGGCGACGAGCGTCCTGCTCTTGACGGTCGGCGTAATCGGCATCGCCACGTTGATGCTACTCGTCGTGCGGCAGCGCCGGGCGGAGATCGGCCTGCGACGTGCGCTTGGTGCAACGCCGTGGGACATCTGCTTGCAGTTTTTTCTGGAAGGGACGTCGCTCGCCAGCTTTGGTGTTGCCGGAGGGCTGGTCCTTGGCATTCTCGTCGCGCTGGTCGTTGCGAGATTTTCTACGGTTTCTATTTTTCTATTTCCATCAATTGGCAGCTTCCCGCCTTGGCGGCGGTGGTCAGCCTGGGGGCGAGCGCCGTCGCTTGCCTACTGCCAGCGATCTCCGCAGCCCGGCTGGAGCCCGCTGCCGCGTTGCGACAATGAATTCACAATTGGTCGAGCCGCCGTTATGTCCCAACATCCTGTGCCACAGTTTCTGCTCACCTTGGTCGTTGGGCTCTGGTTGGGTGGCTTGACCTTTTACGCGGGAATTGTGGTTCCAATCGGCACAGAAATTGTCGGCGGCACAGAGCAAGGGTTCGTCACCCAGCGGGTTACCAATTGGCTCAACGCCCTTGGTGTGGTTGCCAAGGCCAGCGCGCATAGCTGAGCAAGGCAGGTGGGCTAGCGCGTTTGCTGTCGGTTTGGTATTTTTCCTCTTGGATTGTGGCTGCGTGAGTTCGCTGGTCGTGTGACTGCGAGC
>JBKJNY010000064.1:0-16782 GCA_046593355.1 Pirellulaceae bacterium
CGGACAGCTTCACCAATCACGCCCAATACGTCAGTGAGGTTACGTTCCATGCTCGGGGGTTAGAGGTTTTCGGCTACCTGCTGGAATCGGATGCCGACGCGATCATTCAGCGAGCGATCCGGTCTGACATCGGCAAGCGGTAGGCCGCGGGTTGCAACCGCCCGGTTGCCGCGCGGGGCTTGCCACTCGTGGTGCGCGTTGCTATCCTCTCTTTGGCGTCGTTGATTTCGCTGGCGGTTGCCGCGCGGGGCTTGCCACTCGTGGTGCGCGGGTCTCCTGCGGCGAGTGCGCGCCTCGACCAAATCACGGCTTGCCCCGGCGCTCGTTCTGCGCGCCGGGGATGCAAGTCTCTTTGTCTCGCAGACCTGTGAGGAAACTGCAATGAGAAACGTTTTGTTTGCCATGCTCGCGCTGGTTCTGTTCGTCACCCAGGCGCAGGCGGGGGAGCGTCACCACGCCGCCCGCGGGACGGGACACTTCACCAGTGCCGTTGGCGACTTTGTCGGCGAAGGTATCGCCACGCACCTGGGCCCCTTCGACGAAGTCGGCAACGTCCAGTTCGGGGACACGTCCGACGCCACCGCGATCCCGATCACCGGCTGGGCGGTTCATACCGCGGCCAACGGTGACCAGTTGTTCGAGACCATCTCCGGCACGCTCAATCTGCTGACGGGCGCCGGCACCGCGACGATGACCTATGTAGGCGGCACCGGACGATTCGCGGACGCCAGCGGAACGGCTGTCTTTTCGCTGCAACTCTTGGGGGGCGGCGCTTTCGAGTATTCCGGCAAAGGCACCATCGATTACTAGCGTGCCGACGTTCGTTGTCACGAAGTGATTGCGCCATCGAATGGGCCGGTGAGAACGTGCCGCGAACTGCTAGGGCGGGAATGCGGCCCTCACCGGCCAAAGGCGGCCGTCATGTCAAGTAAATCAAAAGGCTCAGGTTTGGGAAAGGCTTCGATCACAACACCCTCCGGCCCCCTCGTCTGGCGACGTGTGTTGTGAACCAATGTGACGCCTGGAGGATTCTTGAGCTCCCGATCCCAGCAGCGTTTGCGACCCCAGCAGACGCCATCCAGAATTTCCGAAAAAGTTTTGGAAAGGTGCCGAATACGCAACTGGACATTGGTATAATATGACCAGCCCGGTGGAGCCGGCAGACCCTCACCCCGGCCCTCTCCCAAGGGGAGAGGGGGATGGCTGTGCCGGACGGGCGGTGCTCTTTCTCAATCTGGTTGTAGGAAGTGGATGGGGACTCCCAGGTCGCGCGATGCCCTAGCGCGCCAGTGGAACAACGATCGAGAAGGCGCGTTGGGTCGTAAGGGAAGAAGAGTTGCCGTTAAGGGCGTGGGAGATTGCGTAAGTGTGTTTGAAAAACAGCTTATAACATCGCTGATACATCCCCCGAAATGGCGGGGTTTTTGTGGTATCAAGAAAGCCGCTGATACAGGCCAGTCGCCGAGCGGCTGGTCGGCGGAAGTGCCGGCGGAATAAGAAGTTGCGAGCAGGACGGTGATACAGAAAGTATCAAAAGGCGCTCGCGAAAACCGGTATCAAAGGCCCCTTATCAGCAGCTTATCGCGCCAGGGATGTTGGGAGCGGTTGCCGGCGCAAGAAGGGGTGCCGAGACCCACACCCCGGCCCTCTCCCAAGGGGAGAGGGGGACGGCAATGCCGGCCGGGCGATACTCTTTCTCAATCTGGTTGCGGGAAATGAAAACGCGGGGAATCCCAGTGGGAGGAGAAGAGCCGCGACGCAGCGCGAAGAGGATGGGACTGGCTATTCGGACCCCTCCAGTTTTCCCGCATTTGTGCTTACTACAACCCCTCCACTCCCATCCGATACACCGGGCTTTCCGGCTCCAGCTCAACGGCCTTGCGGAAGTGCTCATTCGCTGCGTCGTTGTTGCCGCCCGCTTCCAGGGCCATGGCCAGGGAATGATGGATGTCGGCACGGCCTGGGGCCAGGTTTAGTGCTTGGCGCAATTGGTGCTCGGCTGCGGCCGGATTGTTTTCGGAAAGCAGCAGCTCGGCGTACTGGACGCGGGCTTCCACGAACTGCGGCCGTTGCTGCACCAGGCTGGCCAGGGCCCGCTCGCAAGCCGTGGGATTTCCCTCTTTCCAGCGGTTGAGAGCCGCTTGCAACTGAGCCGTGTCGCGCTGGGCTTCGAACAGGACAATCGCTTCCGCCTTGCGCTCGGGGCTGAGCGCGGGGGGCGAGTTCCCCTTCGTCAGCACCGGCTGGGTGGACGCACAGCCGCAACAAAGGGCAATCGCCATGATGAACCACACGCCCACGCAAAGCCGTGGGCGTGCCACCCTCGCGGCAAAAGCTGTTATCCAGTAACGTGCGGCTCTGCTCATGGTGATTTCGCCGCCGGTTTAATGGAGATGGTCCTGATGGGGCCGGGGGTGCCGGGATTATTCTCTTCCTGAATCGTCGGCTCGGTGCCGAAGACCGGGCCTGGCTTCCAGGGAGCGCCCTCCTTGGAGTAATCCAGGTGCGGGCGGTTCCACGGCGCGCGGGCGTGGTTCAGGTATGCATGGACCGATTCCCCTTCGTAGCCGCCGGCGGCCACAATGTCGTTGCGTAATTTGATGGCATCGCGGTCCATGGGATCGAAGTGAATGGACCAGTCGATCTGCTTGATGGCCCGGGCGTGGTCCCCCGCGTTGTAGGCCGCCAGCGCCAGCCGCTGATACCGCAGACCGTAGTTTCGCTTGGCGATGGGGCTCATCTTGTCGAAGTAGAGCGCCTGCTTGTGGGTGAATTCGTTGCCGTACTTTTGGCCCTCGGCGGAGAGCGTGTCTTCGTTGACAATCCGCGGCGTGATGAGCACGATGATCTCGTCCCGGCCGATCTTCTCCGTCTTGGTGCGGAAGAGGGGCCCGACCCAAGGGAGGTTGCCGATGAAGGGAACCTGGCTGGTCGTCGTCTGCAGATCCTTCCGCAGCAGTCCGCCAATCACAATGGTGCTGCCGTCATAGCAGCCGACGTTACTCGTCACTTGCGAGACGGTCTTGTTGGGAATCGTCTGTCCCCCGGAAATCGTGACGCTGCCGGTGGACAGCTCGGGGTGGACCTCCATGCGGATGAAGCCGTCGTTGGCGATGAAGGGACGAATCCGCAGGAGAGTGCCCACGTCGAGGAACGCGACGGACTGCGTGGAGAATGTTTGCGTGACGGTGGTGTTCAGGTAGCCTAGCTGCTCGCCGATCTGGATTTCCGCCCGCTGTTTGTTCATGCACAGGACGCGGGGGGACGCGATGACGTTGGTGTCGCCAATCGTCTCGAGCGCGAGCAAGAATGTGGAAAGGCTGCTGTCCAGGAACCCGAACTTGAGCCCTCCGTTTCCGACGTCGAACGTGGCCAGCGACGTAATCGGATTGCTGCCGGTGACGACCCGGGCATTGGCATTATCCCGGAGGGCTTGGAAGTTGACGCCAAACTGGTTGCTGTCATTAAGCTTGATATTGATAATCATGGCCTCAATGGCTACCTGCGCCGGCTTGATGTCCACTTCGGCGAACAGCTCGTCGATCTGCCGCAAGACATTTTCATAGTCCTTGACAACGACCATGTCGGTACCGGCGAAGTCGTTGCCGCCGGTCTTGACCTGGTCCGACGGGATGTCCACCTGGGCGGCCGACGTCACCGTGATCATGCCGAATGACGGGGTAAGCAGCGGTGTTATCAGTATCTGCAGCTCCGCGGACTTCACATAGTTGGGGCGATAGACCCGCATTGCCGCATGGTCCTGCGACTGGTCCATTTCGCTGAAGTCCTGGGCAGTGCCGACGTAAATGATTCCCTTTTCGCGACGCGATGCAAAGCCGGCATTTTTGAGAATCGCATCCAGAGCCGTCTCGGCGTCAACCTTGGAAAACGAAGCCGTGATTTTGCCGATCACGTTCTTGCTGGCCAGGATGTTGAGCCCATTTTCATTGAGCATCTTCAAGACGGCGAGGATGTCCGTATCGTCGCAGTCAAATGTCAAGGCGCCGTCTCCTTCGCCCTTGATGGCAGTGACCGCCGGCGTGGGAATTACTTCGGCTTGGGGACTAACGGGAGGAGCGGGTTTGGCGTCCTGCGTGGCGACGGCGGCAGCAGGTGGAGTCGGGACTGGGGGGACAAGCACCCTGTCTTGCATTTCGCTGAGCCAGGCCCGCATGTTCCGCTGGGCTTTGCTGCTTTCTTCGCGAAAGTCTTCGAGCGTCTCTTTGAGACGCTGCATCTCTCTGTTGCCGGCCGGCTGTTCCGCGGGGGCGACAGGCGTGGCCGCCTCGCCGCTGGGGGCAGGCGTTGACGCGGCGACCGAAGTCGTCGCGACCGGCACTGAAAAGTCGCCGCTGGGAAGCACCGCGAGATTGGGGTCCGCGGCGCGCGGCGCTTGAGGCCGCCACGCCACGGCCAGGGCGATCGCCACCCCTACCGAGCCGCAAACACAGAGCACAAGGATGCGCAGTCGCTTGTTCATGGGCCTTCCTGACCTCGTGACCTTCCCTGGAGTCCTTATTCTTTCACGGGCGCTGCTTTGGGCTTATCGGGCTTGAACGCCTTCTCGTCCCTTGGCTCATCCCTGCCCGGCTGGACCGGGTTGACCTTCGTCGGCGGCTGTTCCTGGGCCGCGGCGGACGTCTGTTTCAGTTCCCAGATCTTCCCTTCTCGCTCCACGACCACCATCTTGCGGTAGACTCGCAAGAGCGTAAACACAACGTCCGATCGCTGGCCGATCTCGTTGCGAGGGGCATCCGAGTCGCGGCTGACCGTTATCGAGTCCAGTTCGCGATACACCTTTCCACTGATAATTGCCTTTTTTCCTTGGGGCCCAATGGCCACTCCTTGTAACACCAGCCCCAAATTCCTGGGGTCCACTTCGGCGGGCTGCTTCGCAGGAGCCTCCACGTCCGGCTCTGCAGCCTTGGCGACGGTGGCGGCCACTTGGAAAATCTGACTCCACGGGGGGCGGAAGTCCGCGGATCGCGCCAGCGGGTCCGCTTTCCGCAAGTCACGCACTTCGCGCCAAGCCGGTCCTGTCTCCTTGCTTTCTCCAACCCCGCTTCCCGGTATCCCGCCGACACTCGAAGCGCCGGCGGACGGAAGTGAGACGGACGGGACGACCGCCACATCGGGTGCGGCGGCTCCCTTTTTACCCACCCATTTCCACACCAGCGGACCCCAAAAATACAGGCCGCAGAGGAGCAACACTCCCAGCACACCTGCCTTTAGGGGATTCGCCGCCAGATCCCGGCGGAGCGTCTTTACTAATTTGTCCAGTTTCACAGATTGTTCACCGTCGCCCAGCCGGCTGTGCCGGAGAGCGGGCGGCGTCCTTGAGTATCGGATGAATTTCGCCCTACTAATCGGCTTTATCGGCAAGGTCGCCAAGAATCGTCAAAGTCATGTCACAACGCAGGTTTCCCCCCAACTCGCCGGGCCGCTGTAAGTTCACATTCCGCAACCAGATAGTTTGCGGCAGCTCCTCCACGCCTTTGCAGAAGTTGAAGATGCCTTCAAAGCTCCCCTCCACGCTTACCAGGACCGGGTACTCCGCCACAAGGCCATGCTGCTTCACCGCTTGCGGCTCAAGCCGCAAGATGCGCACTCCCGCCTGATTCGCTTGGAGGGATATCTGGGATGGCAGCCGGTCGGCTTGTTGAGGGTCCGGCGCATCCTGCTGCCACTGCTTGACCCACGAGCCAGTTTGTTCGAGCTGCGTGCGGGTGGCGGTGGTGGTGGCGAACAACTGATCGGTTTTGGTGATGTACTCCTGCTTTTCCACCAACTGCTGGCGCATGGATTTCATGGCCTTCTGCGATGGCAAATAGGCGAGAACCACATAGCCCAGCGCGATGCAGGCCATCCCTCCCGTCACCAGCCAACCCGGCGGGCCCTGAGGACCAAACAGGTTTTTCATGGCGATCCTCCCGAACTTCGGGTTGTCCCGGTACTCATGACGTTGCTGGCGGCAACGTCCGCCGTGCCGGCCTTCAAGGCTGGAGCGCCTGGCTGGCCGTAGCCTGGGCGGACGACGGCGCGGACATGGAACTTGGACGCTCCTTTTTCCATCGCTTCTCCGCCTGCCTCCAGCCCTTTCAGGCTCGCGGAAGCAATCAGCGGCGACTTGGCGAGAGAATCGACAAACTCGTGCAGCTCCTTGGAATTGGCGGCCTGGCCGCTCAGTTCGAGAATCAACACTTGGCAGTCGTGTTCCGCGCGGAGCATCGACAAAACTGATGTGGGGTTTGGCTTTTCGGCCTTTTCGCCTTCGCCGATGGAACGGTTGGTGTCGCCGCCCTCGCCTCGCGCAACCGTGCCGGAGTCGGCCTGCTCGAGCATCCGCAGGTCCGTCAATTGGATCGATGGCGGCAATGACCGCGCGACTGCCGCCAACAGTTGCGTCCGCGGCCAGGGATGTTCCAAGTATAGATAGAGGGCCGCCAGTTCATCGGTGGATCTCTGGCGTTGCTCGAGCAGCGTGATTTCCGCTTGCCGCTGCTGCGAGATGGCATGCTGCGGCTCGACCACCTGGAGCTGCGCGGCGAGTGAGCAGCGAAAATACCACTGGCCGGAAGCGGCTCCGGCAATCGCCAGGCCAAACAGCATGGCCACCGCCATCCAGCAGTGCCGCGCATGCCGCAGGATCCGCCGTTGGCGATAGACATCGGGAAGGAAGTCGATGTTTTTCACGGGAAGTTATTTGACCTCTCTCAGCGCCAAGCCCGCGGCCACGTCCCACAGGCCGCGGCGGCCGACGTCGCGCTGCAGGGACAGGGCCCGGAACGGGTCGCTCAGCTCGCACTTCAGGTTCAGCATTTTCCCCAGCACGTCCGCCAACTGCGCCGTCGCTTCACCACCCCCCAGGACAACCCGGGCCAGCGGCTGTCCGCGGAAGGTGACGCTGTGGTAGCGGATGCACAGCGCGAGCTCGCTCCCCAAACGCTCGATCACGCCGCGGGTCGCTTCGCTCACGCTCCGCATCACTTCCGGATCCTGCAATTCGGTGCGCCGGTCGCCACTGTGCCGGCGGAGATCCTCGGCTTCTTTCCCCTCCATCCGCAAATGGCGGGCGACGGCGGTATCCAAATGCGCGCCGCCGATGTCGATGTACTTCACAAACAGCATCTCGACCCCTTGCGTGATCACGACGGCCGTCCGCTGATGCCCGACGTGAATGACCAGTGCCCGCCCGTCGAAGTCCTCCTGCCGCCGAAACTGCGCCGCATAACTGCGGACCAGCGCCGCGGGTTCGACGTCGACCGCCAGGGGATTGAGGTGGCTTTTGGCAGCCAGGTCCAAGGATTTTTGCAGCACAGGACGGTGGCAAGCAAAGACAATGACCTCCCGCAGGACAGCATCTCCCTGCCGCACGTCGGCCGCCTCGAAATAGCGAATTTCCGCCTCTTCGACGCCGAAGGGAACGCGGCCCGCCGCTTCCTGGGCAACGTGCCGGTCGAGCTCCACTCCGTCCGACTTGGGGACGCGAATGTTCTGCAAGACCAGTTCTTTGTCCCCCAAGCAGAGCACGACGTCCCGCCCCACAAACTTCCGCTCGGTGAGCCCGCGCTGGATGGTTTCGGCGACGTGCTCGGCGTGTTGTTCCGGCGAAGCCGCCGCGGGGAACTCCCAGCGGCCCGCGGCAATCAGTTGCTCGCGATTGGCGGAGAATTGCACCATCTTCACGGACCGGGAGCCCAGATCGACTCCGATCGGTCCAGCGCGGTGAAAGTTGACGAACGGGAACATCAGTTGGCACCTAGGGGCCGATTGCCGCGGCAGCGGCAATTCCGAGAGGTTGGGCGGACTGTACCTCCCCCACCTCGACAATGCCCGTGGTGGGATTGACCGTGATGGGGATGAACATGTTGGTTCCAGTCGAGTGGCTGACAAGCCAAACGACGGTGATTTCGGAGCGGGTGGTGCCCCCCAGCGGCCCAAACTCCACATCGCTCACGTCGCTGGGAAACGCCGGGTTTTTCTGCACGGCCGCGATCGTCACGGAACCGGCCAGCATGGGCAGTTTGGAGAGATCCGCTATCTGCTGCTTCTTGTCCGCGGAAAACGTATGGAACGGCGAAGGGGGCAGTTTGTCAAGCGCGGTGACAGCGCCCGTGTGCTGCATCACGTAGCTGTTCGCGGCAATGTTGAAGGTAATGCGGTAGTTGGAATTATTGGCCACCGCCAGGCCGCGCGCGTACGTAAGATCACCGGCGACACTGTCCGCCGCCATTTCCAACTGCTGGGGAACATTGGTGGAGAGATAGGGAGAAGCGACCGCGATCAAGATGCCGAGAATCGCGATGACAATGAGCAGCTCGATCAAAGAGAAGGCGCGGCAGCAGCGGTTCGTAAGCGATCGTAGCCCGCACACTCCGTGTGCGGGCATGCCGGCACACGGAGTGTGCCGGCTACTTTTCTTGGCAGTCTCACTTTTTGGCCTTGTCGCGTCCATTAGGTCCGGCAATCGTTTCTTTCAGGAGCGCGTTTTGCTCCTTGATCAGTTCTTTGATCTCCCGCAGCTCGCGGACCATTTCCGCCCGCTGCGCGACCGCGTCCTCAAACGGCGGCTTTCCCGGAGGGGCCGCGGATGAGAGGCTGTAAAAACCTAGCACGCAAAGCAGTGCTGCACCCGCCAGGCAGGCCAGCATGGACCGAATTGGGAGGGAATGCATGTTAGGAGGCTCCTGTTGCTTGTGACGGCTGCCGGCGAAGTACCACCAACCGGGCGGGATCATAACCGAGGACATCCGGCTGGGAAAGTCGGAATTCCGGCTGACAATAGCCCCATCCGTTCGTTACGAGCCATCTTTCCAGGAGACGATGTTCCAGCGGAGGCCAACGTCTCCCGCCGCCTTCGAATAGATGGGCTGGCTCCAGTTCGGCCAATGGTAACTGACGCCGCTGGAGGGCTGGAACTTGATCTTAGGCTGAGCGTGGAGGTTGAAAGCGGACAGGTCCATCCAGTCGGGATAGTACTTAATGCCGAGAAGTTTTTGAGTTTGGAAAAGGGTATACTGCAGTCCCCAATTGAGGTTTGAAACGGCAGTCCACTCCGTCCGGGCGGCGATGTCGAGGTTCTCTGCAAAGAGCCGTCCCTGCAAGGTGAAGGAGGTGTTCTGGCTACCCGGGTCGATCACGAAGTCGGCCCAGTTCATGACCAGCCCGCGGACGAGCGAGTTGCTGTTGTTCTTGATCACCAGGTCATTGCGGATCATGGAAGCGGGTAATTGGTAAACCGTGCTGCTTCCGCTGAGCGCCGGCAAGTTAAGGCCATTGATTTCGATCCCTGTGCCATCCAGCCGAACTTCATCGCTGGACCCATCCGCGAAGAGGATGCCGGTAAATTTGGTGCCTGTTTTGAGGCTCACGGTGCCCCCAGTCTTGTAGATGCCCAGCGGGTTCGTGGTGGCACTAGCGCCAATGGTCTGCCCGGTTGGCGTGGCGCCAAAAGTACCTACCACATTCGGAACGGTATAGGTTGGCCCGCCCAAGTAAAGCTGGTAGGTGCTGGGAGCATTGGTGTAGCTCACCGGAGCGGAACTGAAAGTTCCCGTCCAATTGACGTTTACTCCTAACCTCTCAATGTCGCCTTCTGTATTGGCGTCTTGCCGTCCGGTGCTCAGTGTTACGTCGCCCGTGAAATGTCGATAGTCGACGCCCGTCTCGCTATATTTCTTCTGGAGACCGTCGATATACTCAGTGCGAGAGGCGGAACTGGCATCCGAGGGGTCAACGGACAGCGTTTGGAACTTCATCTTTCCCAGGAAGCAGGTGGCTCCTTGAAATTGTATTGGGGCATCCACATTCTCTGTCCAGACGGTCGCCGACGAATTCCATTGGTAGCAGGTAAAGCCATTCATGGTGTTCCACAGGCTGGGCGTGGCGGTGGTATTCAGCGCCCGCCTGACCAGTTGCAGCACCGCCGTCATGGTGTAGGTGGTGGGGAGTGTCGCGTCGTCGTTGACCCAGGCGGTGCCCGTGGAAGTGACGGTCACTCTGTAGGGATATTCCGCGTAATTCGCATTCCCAGGCGAAATCGCAGCATCGCCGGCGGTGTGGGTGACGCTATAGGAGGACTGGCTATCAAAGTTGCCGGTCAGCGTGACTCCGACTCCGGCCCAGCCGTCATAGCTCATCTTGCGGATGGCCTGGTTCAGGCCGGCTGCGGCGGCCTGGCGGGCCAGGTTATTGGTCTGGGCATTCGTTTGCAGGAGCGTCGTCTGCACCTGGGAACGCATCAGCGAGTAACTGACCGCAATGGTGATGGCGAGCATCCCCAGAATTAGGATCAGGGCGATTCCGCGGCGGCGGTAGCGTTTGGTTCGGTTCCTTCCGCGACAAGTTGAAGTTGCCATTCGCCGGAGTCCCTTTCTTACTTCGCAAGCTGATAGACCTTGGTCGCCGAACCGAAAAAGGGGATCGCCGGCTTCTCGCTCGTGTCGTCGGCCATCATCTGGAGTTCCGTCAGGCAACTGACGCGGCGGTTGCCGGTGTTTGTGCCGTACTGGTCCAGCGGCCAATCGATATTGGCCCAGGTCCGCGTACTCGCCTTATACTCCGTCCACTGCGTGGCGGAGGGAGTCATGATGATGCGGAAACGGATCATGCCGCGGGACGCGGAGTCCGCCAGCAGGTCGACCAGCCGGATTGCCGAGCCGCTGCCCGTGGTGGCGATGTCCAGCCGATCCGTGATGACTGTCTTGGTGCTGTTGGCGGCGAGCATCGCATCGACCACGGTATTCAGGGCCGTCGACGAAGTGCTGGTGAGGACCGTCGTATCCGTCGTGGTAATCTCCAGCAGCTCCACGGGGTTGCTGGGATTATAGGTGTAGACAATCAGGTCGCTGCGCTTGGGATATTCCGTAGCGCCGGCGGCCACTCCGTTCGACTTCCAAATCAGCAGCCGGTCCGGATAGGTGTAGGAGGCCACGGTGGTCGAAGCAACCATGCAGCCGGGAAAGCTTTCGCTGGCCTTGCAGTTGATCACGTTGCGGTGGATGCGTTCGAGCGCGACGCGGGCATGTTGGGCGGCTTCATTCTGGCCGCGGCAGTAGTCATTCGCATTGCTGACGCCGTAGGACAGGGTTCCCATCGCGCCAGCCAGGAGCGTGAGGATGGCCGTGGCGCAGAGCAGCTCCGCCAGAGTGAAACCGCGGCGGCGGCGGGCACAAGGACACTGCTCGCAAGAGTGTTTACGTGGGAGGCGGGATGTAGGCATAGACTCGCCTTCCTTTCGCCAGGGTTCGGTACGTACCATCCGGGTCTTGATACTCCACGGTGACTTCCGCGAACTTATACCCGCTCGTCGTGGCCAGGACTCCTCCCGCCGCTACCGGCGGATTGTCCAGGCGCAGGGACAGGTCCGTGGCGCTGACATAATAACTGTCCACCCTCAGCCGCCACTTGCTGAAGAAGCCGCTGTCGACTCGAAAATTAGCGTGGCGAGTGCCGCCGGCATCGTCCCCGTTCCCCAGCGTTTGTCCGTAGGTTCCTTGAATGGGCTGCACGCTGTAGCCGTTGAAATCGTCAGTGTCGTCCCAGATCTGGCGACTCGTTTCACCCGAATCCGTGCTGAGCGTGTTCTGGTCATGCGCCGCGCCAGGTTCCATGTAACGCTTGCTCATGATTTCGTCGAGCACCTGCTCGCAAATGCCTTGAGCGATAGCCTGTTTGGCGGCATCATCGGTGGCGTCCAGCGAAGTCTGCGCCGCCAGGAGCAGGACCGAACCCGCCAGGGCCATGATGCTGATGGCGGCCAGGGATTCAATCAGCGTAAACCCGGTGCGGGTGCGCGAGCGATGGCGCATGGCTGGAAGGTCGGGCGGCAACGACCGTCCGCATGGGTCGGAAGGAACAAAAAGGGGCACGGCGAGGTCCCCTCTAGCTCCTAGCTATCCCCGCCGTGCCCAAGAACCAACGCCCCTCCCCGAGGCGCGGTTGCACTGAACCCTAGGTCGCGGAGCGAACTTGTCAAATGTCCCAATTCGTAGGACGGAGCATTGCTCCGTCCTACTTTTCACAGCGTGAACACGAGGGTTAAGCTTAAGCAGGCCGATGGCACCGCAGATTCCGGTCAAGCCTGATTTGCCGTCATAATTCCGTAACTGAATTGGCCGCGGAGCCATTGTCGAATAAGAGAGGACAATTCACACTTCAGCCAGGGGTAAACCATGGTCCGCACCGTCCTCGCGTTCCTTTTTCTCTGCGCACTCCCTCTCGTCGCGCAGGCCTCGCAGTACGGCGTGCGTAGCGGCGGCAAAGACTACGTCGTGCATTCCCGCCGAGGCCCGGTCATCATGCACCGCGCCCTGCCGCCGTTCAAAGGGCAGCATGTGTATGAAGGGCGGGCGAACAAGTAACTTGAGTTACCGGCGAGTTTACCCTTCCTCGCCCGGCCGCTCGTATTCAAAGTCCCTCCATTTCATCGCCTGGCGGAAGGGCTCGATACGGAGCATCACGTCGCCGTTCTGAAAGATGCGGACCGTGCCGCTGGATTGGCTGACGACCACGGCAATCGCGTTGGTGACCTTGCTGATTGCTGCGCCCGCCCAATGCCGCGAGCCGAGGCCCTTGGACAGCGTGAGGTTGGCATACGGGGCGTCCACGAGCTGAGCGGCCTTTTCCACAATGCCGTCCGCGGAGACGATGAACGCGCCATCCAGGGTGCCAACTTCCTTGATGGCTTCGCGAACTCGCGGGTCGTGCAAATCCCGCTCGTTCCGCGGATAGCCCTTCACCGGGTCGAAGCCCGCGGGCTGGCAGTGGCTGAGAACGCGGCGGGTATCCCCCACGACGAACATGGTGCCCACGGCCTTCCCTTCCCGACCCTCGCGGCCAATTTCCACGGCCAGGTCCACGACGGTCTTGAGCGTTTCCAGCGGTACGCTGGTTTCCAATTGACGCAGATCCCGCGCGGTGAGGCGGCCCAAGTGCTCGTCCAGCCGGATAAAGCTGATGGAGTCGAGCGCGTCGGCTTCGAAGCCGCTGTACATCACCACGACGGCGTCGCCGGGGGTGAGGATCTCCCGAGCCACGCCGCGGAGCAGCGCCTGCGTCAGCCGCTCGATGACGGGGGCCTCGGACAGGCCCAGCGGCAGGGCAAGCAGGCCGGCTTCTTCGGCTCCCGCCAGATCGGCTGGATCATCGGCAGCCACCACGACCTTCATGCCGTCGGCCTTCCGCTTGAGCTGGTCCCATTCCGTCGGGCCGGAGAGCATCAGGAACAGCGCGCTGCCGCCACTGGCCCGACACATGGCCAGGCCCAGATCAATGAAGAGAGCGAATTGTTCGTCGAAACGGTGCAGCTTCATGCAAGACAGCAGTCGCCGGACTGGCGGAGGTTCGGGTAGAGAAACGGCAGACGGCGGCATCGTACGCAGTTTGTGAAAAAAGGGCAAGTTGTCATGCCGAGTTGAATCGAGCCACTTGAGTCAGTAGGTTGAGGCCGTGCTGAGTACTGAGTACTGAGTACCGAACAATTCGGAGTGAACGACCTATGACTGAGCAACATTGGCTTCTTTCTCGCCGCGAGCTCTTGGCAGCGGGCGCTTCCGCAGCCCTGTTGGGTTTCCTGCGAGGCAACTCCCATGGTGAGGACCAAACACTGCCCGCTCCCGGCAAAAAACTCCGCGTGGCTGCCGTGAACTCGATCTTTCGCCTCCGGTCGCACGCTTACCACATTGTGGGCCGCTTTGTGCATGGCTATCGCAAGGACGGTTTTCATCATCAGCCGCCGTTTGAGGTGGTGCGGATGTACGACGACCAGGCCCCGGCGGATGATTTGGGGCCGGCGTTCTGCAAAACGCATGGGATTCAGCTCTGCAAAACTGTGGCGGAGACCCTCGGCGGGGACAAGCTGGACGTGGACGCGGTGCTGCTCATCATTGAGCACGGAGAGTACAAGACGAATGAATTTGGTCAGGTCCTCTATCCGCGTTACGAGCGTTTTCAGGAAATCGTGGAGGTTTTTCGTAATAGCGGCCGGGGCGTGCCGGTATTTGTGGACAAGCACCTCTCTTACGACCACAGGCAGGCGGCCGAAATGGTCGCCACCGCCGACAAGCTTGGATTTGGGATCATGGCCGGCTCTTCGCTGCCGGTCACCTGGCGGCAGCCGGAAATTGAGCCTCCGGTGGGGACGCCGTTCACCGAGGGGCTGGTCTGTTACGGGTTTGATCGCGGGGCCCAAGAAATCTATCTCATCCACGGGCTGGAAACACTGCAATGCATGCTGGAGCGGCGGGCCGGCGGCGAAACGGGTGTGAAATCGGTCGTCTGCCTGCAAGGGGACGCCGTCTGGAAAGCGGGTGACGAGGGCCGTTGGTCTTGGAAACTCCTCGAAGCCGCTCTCTCCCGTTGCCCCAGCCACAACGTCGGTCCGATCCGCGAAAACGTGCTTAAACCCGTCGCTATCCTGGTTGAATACGCCGACGGCACCCAAGGGACCATTCTGAACCTGATCGAGCAAGTCTCCGACTTCGCCTTCGCCGGGAGCGTGAAGGGAGTGAAAGAGCCAGTCTCGAGCTGCTTCTTCCTCCCCGCCCCGCCTGGCGCGCGGTTTTTCGATCCACTGACCTGGAACATTGAGCAATTTTTCCAGAGTGGCAAAGCGCCTTATCCGGTGCAGCGGACGCTTTTGACCTCCACAATCCTGGACCTGGCCCTCCACTCTCTCAAGGACGGCAGCAAGCCCATGAGCAGCCCGGCGCTGAAGATTGCCTATCAAGCGCCAAAGAGCAGCGGGTTTTTTCGGGGGCCGATCGTGGACCGCCCGTAGGGCGAATGACTAAGCACTAATGACTAATGTCTAATGATTCTGTTTTTCATTAGTCATTAGACATTAGTGCTTAGTCATTTCCCCAAATCCCTGGCGTCGCCAGCTCCAAACTGTTTCCTGCGGGATCGCGGAAATAGAGCGATTGACCGCCGCCGGGCCAAGCGACGACCTTTTCGATGGAAACGCCGTGGGCTTCCAGATGCTTTCGCCACGCCGGCAGCTCGGCTTCGTTCGCGGCGAAGGCGACATGACCGGGGCCGTGAGCGCCGTGCGAGGGGATGTCACCAGGCAGACCGCTGTTGTCTGGATTGAAGAGCAGCAGCATCCCTCGTCCGCAGCGGAAAAAGACGTGCCGCTCCTCCTGTCGGCTGTGGACGACCAGCCCGAGCACCAGCGAATAGAACGACTCGGCCGCGACCAGATCATCGACGTACAGGCACGTTTCCAGGATGTCGAGCGGTGGCATTCGGTTTTCAAGCCATGCGGTGCTACTTCCCCACGCAATACAAGAATTTATCCGAGCGAATCAGCAGCCGGCTGCCATCCGGGGTGGGGCTGCCGTTGAAGACGCTGCGGTCGCCAAAATCGTTGGAGGCAAGCTGCTCGAACTCCGGCTTGGCGGCAATGACAAACGTCCGGCCGCTACGGGTGAGGTAGTACAGACGGCCATCTGCGAGCAGCGCGGACGAATAGCACTCTTCGGCTCGGTTCAGGGGCTTCTCATAGACCAACTCTCCGGTGTCCGCCTTGGCGCACATGGCCACGCCGCGGGAATCGTGCATCCAATACAGATACCCATCCAAATAGACCGGCGAGGATACATTGGAGCCCTTCAGGCTGGTCCAAAGTCGGTGCGAGTCGGTCACGTCCCCTTCACCTCCCGCTTTCACCGCCAGCCCAGCGACGCCGGAGCGGCCGCCGAGGCAGTAGACGATGCCTTTGTCCGCCACCACGCTGGGGACCATATACCAGCCGATGTCGGTCTTGCAGGTCCAGAGTGGCTGGCCGGTGGCCGGAGCAAAGGCCATGACTTTCCCTGCCGTGGCAACGACGAGCTCCTGCCGTCCGGATTCGGCAGTAACGACCACCGGCGTGTTCCAGGATTCCTTGATGCCCTTGGCCCGCCACTTTTCTTTGCCCGTTTTACGGTCCAGTGCGACCAGCGACTCACTCTCCACGCTGGCGTTGATGAACACGAAGTCTTTCCACAACACCGGCGAAGCCGCGGAACCCCAGTCTCTCGTATTCGTGCCAACGTCCGTTTCCCAAAGTTGTTTGCCGTCGTGGTCGAAGGCGATGACGCCGGTCTTGCCGTGAAACGTATAGATTCGGTCGGCGTCGACGGCCGGCGTGCTGGCCGCAAAGCCGTGGTCGCGGATTCGGTCCTCCTCCGGCAGCTTGGCGGGGATGGCTTTATCCCAAACGATTTCGCCGTTATCCCTCTGCAGGGCTATCAAGTGCCGCTGGAGATCCTCTTTGCTCCCCTCCTCGCCGGGAACGAAGAAGCCGGTATAGCAGGTGATGTAGATGCGGTCCTCGAAAATCACGGGGCTCGATGCGCCCGGACCCGGCAGCTTTGTCTTCCAAGCGAGGTTCTCGCTTTGGCTCCAGGTTTCCGGCAATCCCTTCGCCTCGCTCGTCCCCATCCCCGTCGGCCCGCGGAAGCAGGACCAATCCTGGTTGGAGATCGGAGCCTTCGCGGAGGGGAGGTTAACCAGAGTCAGGAGCCCGAGCGAAAGAACGAAAAGCCGGTTCATTTGAGAATTCCTTGGAGCGACCTATTCGTGTTGTTTGAGGCAATCGATCCTAACCTGAGAAAGAGCGAGATTACAGACGGTATCACGCTTCGCCAGCCTCCCCAAAAGCCGTTCCGCCCCTAAAATGAACAACAGCCCGCCAGCAGGCTAAGAAAGCGCACTGCTCGACGCTAGCGACATCTTCATTCGGGCCAAAAACGCAATCGGGATGACACGATACTCCAACGTCTTAGCCTGCTGGCGGGC
>JBKJNY010000033.1:0-25251 GCA_046593355.1 Pirellulaceae bacterium
ACGGATAGAAGGTAGTTCGGGACGCACTCCCAACTCTTCACGCAGCCCCCGCATCACTACGACGACCCCAAACCACCCCGACCCTTGACACCCGCGCGAACATAGAAGGCTGGTGTCTGGGCGGCCTTATCGCCTGGGACGGCACATTGGGCGGAGCCGGCTCGCAAGGTGTGAAGCAGCAAAGACTTGGGCTGGGTAGCCGCCTGTGGAGTGAATAGAAAAAGAGGTTATCCGTTGGCGACCCGAGCGAGTTATCCAGCGCAATTCGTTGGCCGAAAGTGAATGGAGTCAAGGACTTACGTACAAATACCTACGTACTTATGAATCAAGACCTTCGCGTTTTTTGCCTCCATGAATCAAGGCGAGTCCGAATCACGCACGCTAAACATCATGCCGGCAGGGAGTTGCGGCAAGTCACTTATTCACGCTCCGCTGAAGACGAGGGCGCGAAAACATGAATAATTCTGTTCGACAGAGAGGCCAGTGATGCTTATCACGACTGATCGCGGGCTCGGGGGCTCGGGGGCAGACCTACGGGGCAAGCCCGTAGGCTCATTGATGGGATTCACGCCCACGCAAAGCCGTGGGCGTGCCACCCATTGTTCAACGGACCGTCATCTGTCCCGCGTGCATTTCGCTGGCGCTCATGCACCCTACTTTTTGAGCTTCTTCGAGGTGCCGTTCCCGCCCGCGCCGTTGGGGCTGGGCTTGGGGGGACGCGCGTCTTTTCCGCTGACGCCGGACTTTTCGTCCGCTGTCGGGGGAACTATCGGCTTGGGTTTGATGATCAGCTTCCGCTCCGCGATGCTCCAGAGGCTGGAGGTGATGAAGTAGAGGCAGAGGCCGGCGGGGACTTTGAAGAACATGACTCCCATGAAGATGGTCATGTACGACATCATCTTCTGCTGCATGGCGGTTTGCTCGTCGGTGGCCGGCGGGGTGAAGAGCTTTTGCTGCACGATGAAGAGGAGGCAGGTGACGACCGGCAGGACGTTGAAGAAGGGGCCGAGCCAGGCCGTTTCGTCGGCCAGAAACGCAATCATCCAGTCCTTCCAGAAAAACAGCTTGTCCGGCCCGGCCAGGTTGCTGGCCCAGAAAAAGCCGGGGAAGAGGTCGGCATCCCGCAGGGCGATGTCCACGGAGAGGCAGCGGTACAGGCCCACGAAAATCGGCAGTTGCAAAAACACCGGCAAGCAGCCGCCGAAGGGATTGAATTTGTGCTTGGCATAGAGCTCCCGCAGGGCGGTGCTCTGCTTCTCCATGTCGTCCTTGTGCTTCTCCTTAAGCTTGGCCATCTCCGGCGCGAGCTCCTGCATCTTGGCCGCGCTCTTGGCCTGCTTGAGGCTCAGCGGGATCATGCAGGAGCGGACGAGGACGGTGAGCAGGATGATGGCAATGCCGTAGTTGCCGGTCAGCCAGAACAGGCCGTGCAGAATCCGCTGCAGCATCCAGGCTGGATAAGACGCATACTTCCAGCCCCGCTCGATCAGCTCTCCGAGTTCATACTGCTCCAGGAGCTCCTGCTCCTTAGGACCCAGAAACACTTGGAACTTTGTGCTCAGCGACTGGCCCGGCTCGAGCACCTTGGCCGGCGAGACCAGGACACAGGTGGTGTTCAGCGTCTTGATGTACTTGGTGTTAATCCGCGTGATGTCCTGCGCCGGTTTGGCAAAGGCGCGGGCAAAGGTGACGGGCGTTTCCCCGTCGGCCTGCGGCATGAGCATGGCCGCGAAGAACTGCGTATCGCCCCCGACGTTCGTAAGCGACTGGTTGTTGTCGCCGACAAACAGAGACTGCTCGGCCGGATCGCCCTTATCGAGTGCGGCTTTGGCGTCGCTGTAGATTTTCGGGGCGGCGAGCAGATGATGCTGGCCATCGTGGATTTCCCAAGCGATGTCCCGAGCCCCGGCGGCAGCCCACATGTCATGATGCAGCTTGTTGGAATACCACCAACCTTCCAGCGGCAGGCCGGTGGGACCGCTGAAACGATAGGCGAGCTCCAGGTTCTCCTGGCCGACGTTGTGAATCTCGATTTCCAGGTCGAGATGATAGTTCTTGCCACCCGACCCCTCCAATTTAGCCAACTTGTAGCGCTTGATGAGCTGGAGCGAGCCGGTTTCGCCGATGCTCTTGAGGTCGGCTGCGTCCAGGGTCAAGCTGAACTGGGCACTGTCCTCCGTCTGCTTGTCGATGTTCCAGTTACGGTTGATGGTGGAGGGGAGGCCGCGGATTTCTTCGTCCCCCGTCTCAATCCGCTTGTTGCCGAGCGATTCGAGCGTGAGCAGGAAAGAGAGGGGGTCGTGCTCGACGCCATCCTCGTGCTCATGCGCTTCGGGCCGAATGACTTGCACCGGGCGGCGCGTGAGGGCGGCCGTGAAGGTCAGCGGAGTGTTTTTGCCATCAATCTTCCGCGCGACCTTGATTTCGAGGGAATCGCCCGGATGCGTCTTCTTGGTGAGATAGGTCTCCACCGCTGCCGCATCCGCGACCACCGTGCCGCCGAGGGAGGTGATGATGTCTTCCGCCGCCAATCCACCCGCTACCTTGCCCGAGGATTCCTTGGCCAACGCCGCCGGAGTTCCCGGTCCAACCACGCTGATGCGAATGCCCTCCTTGGTGTCCACGAGTCCCAGGTGGGCCGGATAGCCGCTGGCGTCGTCAATATCGCGGTAGGCCTGGCTGGCGAGCTCGGCCCGTTCGACCGCCGCCCCCTTGGTGTTCAAAGTCACCCCGAACGCGTAACCGCTGGTTTCGTCCACGGAGCCGAGGAACACGAGTTTGCTGGGAGCACCGGCGGCGGGCTTCAGGACCGCCGGCTTTTCGCCGCCCGCGTCGATGGCCGGCTTTTCCCCCTTGGCCTGCTTTTCTTCGCCCGGTGCGGGTCCGCCGGCTTTGGCCTTGGCTTCCTTTTCTTTCTTGTCCTTGTCCGCAGCCTTCTGGGCGACGGCTTTTTCGTCCGCCTTTTTGGCCGGGGGCTGAGCCGGCATGAACAGCATCCGAAGCCCCATGTGCGTGCCCAGGATGAGCACCACAGCGACCATGAAATAGATGTAACGACGATCCAAGGGAGGAGTGCCTTCCGCAAAAACTTGGTAGAGGACTGGGCCGAACCACGCCCACGCAACGCCGTGGGCGTGCCATCCCGCTCGGGCGCGCCATCCCTATGGGAGGATATTCGTCCCTTAGCGCCCCTCCTTGAGCCGTTCCGCCAGGAAGGGGTCAAGTTCGGGGATGGACAAGATTTTCTCCATTGTCCGCTCCAGCGGATAGGGGACGCGGCGGAATTCCACAAACTGTTCCGTCAGCACGACATAGCACGAGCGGGGGTCCATGTCCCGCGGCTGGCCGACGGAGCCGACGTTAATCATGGCCTTGCCTTGGGGCAGGATGTATTTGCCGCCGATTTCATCGGGGCTGAAGAACCGCGAATCCTCCGTAAAGACGCCGGGGACATGGGTATGACCTTGAAAGCAGTAGCGGTCGATGAGGGCGAAGATGCGCTCCAGCTTGCGGGCGTTGTAAACGTCCTCGGGGAAGACGTATTCGTTGAGCGGATTGCGGACCGAGCCATGCACGAAGGTAAACGGGCCGACGCTGAACGTCCGCGGCAGCTCGCTGAGGAACTCCCACCGCTGGCGGGTCTTGTCCGCGTCGCCATTGGGCATTTCGAGCTGGTCGCGGGTCCAGAAGATGGCCTTCTCGGCTCCACTGCTGAAGCCCTCGGGATCGTAGAGCGCGCCTTGGTCGTGATTGCCGAGCACGCAGCGGTCAAACTGCATCACCCGATCCACGCATTCGCGGGGATTGGGCCCATAGCCGACCACGTCCCCCAGGCAGAAGATCTCGTCCACGCCTTGCGCAAGCACATCCGCCAGCACTGCTTCGAGCGCTTCCAGATTGCCGTGAATGTCGCTGAGGATGGCGCGTTTCAAAGTTGTCCTGCGTTTGTAGTAACCGGCTTGAGCCGGTTACTGGAACCCGCTGAAGCGGGTTACTACGAGCATTGCGAGCTATCTTCCCGAGAGCAGCCGATCCCCCAGCATGTCCGCCAATTCCGGAATGGCGTGGATTTTCTGACGCGTCTGTTCGACAGGATACTCCAGCCGTTTGAAGTAGACCACGCCATCGTCAATCCAGGCGTAGCAGGCCCGCGGATCACCGTCCCGCGGCTGGCCGACCGAGCCGACGTTGATCATCACTTTTTGGTCGCTCAGCGGATACTTGTAGCCGCACTCCTCCGGCGTGATGAAGCGGTAGTCGTCGGTAAAAATCCCCGGCAGATGCGTGTGTCCCTGAAAGCAATATTTTTGGATGCGGCCGAAGAGGGCGTCCATCTTCCGCTGGTTGTAGATGTCCTCGGGGAAGACATATTCGTTCGTGGGCTCGCGCGGCGAGCCGTGGACGAAGAGAAAGTCCCCCTCATTGAACGTCCTGGGCAAAGCCCCCACGAAGTCCCAGCGGCCGTTTCGCTTGGCCGGTCCGCCGGGCCCGCGGTCCAATTGGTCGCGAGTCCAGTAGACCGCCTGCAGGGCCACCGGATTGAAGCCGTCGGGGTCAATGATGGCCGCCTGATCGTGGTTCCCCTGAATGGTCACCTTGCACTTATTCATCACCTCGTCGAGGCATTCGCAAGGGTTGGGCCCGTAGCCGATAATGTCGCCGAGGCAGAAGATTTCCTTGAGCCCCTGTTTCTGCAATTCCGCCAGGACTACGCGGAGCGCCTCGAGATTGGCGTGAATGTCGCTGATGAGGGCACGCTTCACGCCACAACGCCTTCTTGGGCTACCATGAGAGGAAAGGCGAGCGACTTGGTATTGGTCGGGCCGCCAGGACAAAGAGTATCTGCCAAACACTCAAATCTAGAACTGGCGTGTAGTTTGGTCAAGTCGAACGCGGATATCAAGGCCGTAAACCCCGTAATTTTGGCCGGTGGGAGGAAGGAAAGCTGGCGTGCTGATTTTGGCCTTTGATTGTTCGTCGCCGACAGGTTCCGTGGCAGTCCTCGCAGGCCGGCAGGTGCTGGCGCGGGAAGTGCTTGACCCGGCTCAGCGGTCGGCAAAGACGCTTGCGCCGGCGATTGAGCACTTGTTAAAGACCGCAGGAAGGGAGCCGCGGGAAGTGCAGTTGATTGCAACGACGGTCGGGCCGGGGTCGTTTACGGGGCTGCGGGTTGGAGTGACGATGGCCAAAACACTGGCGTACGCCCTGAATTGCGATTTGGTGGGGCTGAACACACTCGACGTGCTGGCGGCCCAGGTTGCTGGGGCCGAGATGCGGGGCGAGACGGGAATCATCCACGCCGTTTTGGATGCCCAGCGGAAGGAGCTTTTTGCGGGGCGCTATCATTCAAGTAAGTGCGAGGCGGAACCACCACGGCGACTCGATGACGGTCAAACTATTCTTACTGCCGACGCCTGGCTAGAATCTCTGCAACCCGGCGACATCGTTACCGGCAGTGGGCTAATACGCTGGAAAGACCAGCTGCCGCCGGACGTAATCGTTGCTCCACCGGAGTTTCACGAACCGGATGCCGTCACGATCGGCGGCCTCGCCCTGCGAGAGCACGAAGCCGGCCGCCGGGATGACCTCTGGACCTTTTCGCCGCTGTACATCCGACCCAGCTACGCCGACGAAAAGAAATGACCAATATGTCTCTCCTTCTCTCCTTCTCTCCTTCTCTCCTTCTCTCCTTCTTCGCCATGCTTACACCCTACCTCGGCCGCCTGTCCGCCGGCGAGAATCTCTCGATGGAAGAAATGTCCGTAGTCATGGCGGAAGTCATGGCCGGCCGCTGCCCGGAGAATGAGATTGCCCTGCTGCTTACCGCGCTCCGGGCGAAAGGCGAGACGGCGGATGAGATCGCCGGCGCGGCCCAGGTCATGCGGCGGCACATGACGCCGATTCGCTCCACGCGCCAAGGGATCGTCGATACCTGCGGCACCGGCGGTGTCGGCTCCAATATCTTCAACGTCAGCACTGCCGCCGCCATTGCGACGGCAGCGGCTGGTGTGCCTGTGGCCAAGCACGGAAACCGCAGCGCCACCAGCAAGAGCGGCTCGGCGGATGTGCTGCAGGCGCTGGGCGTGAACATCGCCGCGCCGGTGGCGACGGTGGAGCGCTGCCTGGAGGAGCTTGGCATCTGCTTTTGCTTCGCCCCGTCGCTCCATCCCGCCATGAAGCACGTCGCCGCCGTCCGCAAGCAGCTTGGCATTGCGACGATTTTCAATCTGCTCGGCCCGCTGTGTAACCCGGCTGGCGCTAGCTATCAAGTTTTGGGAGTCGGCAAGCCGGAGCTGCGCGATCTAATGGCTGCCGTGCTCATGCGGTTGGGGACGGAGCGGGCCGTTGTGGTCGGAGGTGCGGACGGGATGGGAGAGGTGACGATCACTGGACCGACGGATGTCCGCGAAGTGACGACTTCGGGCGTACGCAGCTTCACCTGGCAGCCCGCTGATTTCGGCCTCTCGGTTGCGGGAAAAGAATCACTGATCGTGGACGGCCCGCAGGCCAGCGCCGCCATCATCCGGGAAGTGCTCTCCGGCAAACAAGGCCCACCGCGCGACATTGTCGTCCTCAATGCTGCCGCGGCACTGTGGGTGGCTGGAATCGATGCTTCGCCACAAGTGTGTGCTCAGCGGGCGGCGGAGGCGATTGATACGCAGCGAGCCATGAAGCTCCTAGAGCAGCTCGTCGAGGCGAGCAACGCGCGCTAGCCACGTCTCACCCCGTAGGATAAGTTCCTAGGCCGCGAATGGCGATTCTTATTTGTTTTCGGTTCATCGACGGGGATGCCTACGACGTTGAGGTTACGGACTACCACTAAGACGAGGTATGACATGAGCCTTCCGAATATCGGGGGAAGGAAGATCCGCCCGACTCATCCCGGCGAAATGCTCCGGAAGGATTTTCTCCCGGACTATCGCCTTTCGGCCCCTGGTCTCGCGGCGGCGGCGGGCGTTTCGCGGCAAACGATTAACGAGTTGCTCAGAGGCCGTCGGTCGGTCAGCCCGAAAATGGCGCTGCGGCTCTCGCGTCTGTTCGGCAATTCGCCGGAGTTCTGGCTGAACGCGCAGCGGGCTGTGGATCTCTTCGATGCGGCCCAAGCAATCAAGGCCGAGGTCAAGCGCATCAAGCCGTTGAGGGTTGCATAGCCCCGCAAGTTGAGTAGGGTGCATGAGTTTCACGAAAGGCACGCGCAGGGCGATTCGCTTATGCACCCTGCGGCATCAAACGTAACCGCCCAAGAAACAACCCCGGCTTGAGCAACAGGCCGAAGCCTCCTGCCCAAGCCGTAGGGGTGTGCCGGTCAGGCGGAGACCGGCGACACTGCAACATGTTTCTGCGGCGCTACTTCTGGATGAAGTCTGGATATCCCAGGGCACCCATCTCCGGACCGTCGAGCCCCTGGACTTCCACGTCCGCGGAAACTCGCAGCGGCGCGATGAAGTTGCTGAGCTTGAACCAGACATAGGCCATGGCGAACCCGAATACCCAGACCGTCACGCAGGCCAGGATTTGAGCCGCGAGTTGGCCGGAGTCTCCGTAGAGAATGCCGGTGACCTTGCCGGGAACGCCGTTGAAGTCCAGACCATATTTGCCATTGGCGAAGATGCCCACGCACAGCATCCCGAATGTTCCGTTCACTCCATGTACCGAGATTGCTCCCACGGGATCATCGACGCCGACTCGGTCCCAGAAGAAGACGCTGACGACCACGATGACGCCGGCGATTGCCCCGATCAGGGCCGCTGCCCAACTATCGACGAACGCACACGGAGCCGTGATCGCGACGAGGCCGGCGAGCATACCGTTGCAGATCATCGACGGATCGGGTTTCATTCCCGTCGACATCATATAGACCATGCAAGAGATGGCACCGGTCACGCTGGCGAGCATGGTGTTGACCACGACGGTGGAGATTCGCAAGTCCGTGCCGCTCAAGGTTGAGCCGGCATTGAACCCGAACCAACCGAAGGCCAGGATGAACGTGCCGAGGATCACAAACGGAATGTTGTGCCCGGGAATCGCCTGCGGCTTGCCGCCGATGTACTTGCCAATGCGGGGCCCCATAACAATGCCGCCAGCGAGGGCGATTGCGCCGCCCATGGCATGCACCACACTCGACCCCGCGAAGTCCACGGCGCCATGTCCCAGCCCCCACTTCCCGCCCGCCTGAGCCAGCCAACCACCGCCCCAAACCCAGTTCGCATACAAGCAATAGGGAAGGGCGACCCACAAACCGTAGAGGCAAAAGTTCTTCCAGCCCCAGCGCTCCGCCAACGTCCCGGTGGGAATCGTCGCGGTGGTGTCCATGAACACCATCATGAAAAAAAACAGGGCCATTACGGCCGTGTCATCCAGGCCCGCCAGAAAGAAGCCCTTGGTGCCGCAGATTCCGTATCCGCCAATGGAGAAACCTTCGTTCAGTAGCACCGTTCCAGGCCCCATGGGTGAGTACCACGCTGGCCCCACGGGAGCGCTGTACCAGTTGCCCCAGCCCAGCGCATAGCCATAGGCCCAAAAGGCGAAACAGCCGAGGGGATAGACCATCAAGTTCATGGCGAAGGTGTGAGCGGAGTTCTTCGCACGGCACAAACCACCTTCCACCAGCGCGAAGCCGGCCTGCATGAACATGACCAAGAACCCGCAAATCATGATCCAGACCATGTTGATCGAATACATATTGTGGACGACGCGGTCGTACACATCCGGGATGGTCATTTTGCTGGGGTCGTCACCACCTTTGGTGGGATCGCCCGAGGGAGTCGTCCAATAGCCCGAATTGCCTCCCGCAGGGTCGGGCCAGAGCGGTTCCTTTGCATCTGGAGGGCTAGTCGCAGTCATGTACGCGGGAAGCTTCGGCTTTTCTTCCGGCTTTTTCGAATCGCCTTCCGCCGGTTTCGTTTCTGCGGGAGGTGTCTCCGTTGCCGTTGCTTCCTCCTTCTTTTCCTGGGCCGTGGACGATTGCCAATTTATCCCCAGAGTAAGGGCGAGTGCCAGAAAGGTAATCGCGCAACACCACTTTGCCGGTCTACTGATTTTCATCTCACTTCCGCCTTGTTGAGGATCAAACGAACGCTACCGACGGAAGCAATGCTCCGCCGGCTGACCGGCGCTCGGGCAATCCAGCCCAAGCGCAGGTCAGTTCTCGGGCAGCCCTTAAGCAACGAGTGTGCCGATTGCGTGAATCACGCCGCTAAAGTGCCAGAATCGGCGTTATGGGCGGAAATTCCGCTGAAAAGACCACCCTTGGGAACTGACGATTTGAGCGGTCAAGCTCTTTCGCGCCGTCTGGTGTGCCTGGATTTTCCGCACGCCTGGTGAGAGATGCGGCAACTCCGCGCCGGCTCAGGCATCCGTTGTCGCTGGATCTTCAGGCTCTTGTTTACGCGCGAGTGTGGAGGGAGGCTCGTTTTCCGCGGGCAAGGAAGGAGAAAGCTCGTCCGCGATGACTGGGTCGAGAATAGGTGGGGGTGAAGTACCGAAAAGATCCGAGCGCACTCGGTCTCGCTCGCGGTCGATTTGTTCCGGCGTAGCTCCCAGATCCCGCAGGATGGACTCCGCGAACGCGAGGGCCACCTCCCCCTCGTTGGAGAAGACAGATTGCGCTCCTGCCGCACGGAGGTTCTTCAAGTCGCGCAGGTAGGCTCCTCTCGCCAGCACCCGGATATCCGGGTTCATCTCGCGAGCCGCCCGAATAATCTCCTCGCTGCCGGTTATCGAAGCCGCGCTGAGAATCAGAAAGTCCGCGTGGTCCGCTCCCGCCGCTTCCAGCGTTTCCGCAACCCGGGCATCGCCATAAACGGCGGCGATCCCTTGGGCACGCAGGGCACGCACGGTTTCCAGATTCATCTCGATCACGGCGGGCTCAATTTCGTTTTCCTGGAGGAGCCGCACCACCGTTTGCCCGATGGGTCCATGTCCCACCACGACGGCGCGGTGGCGAGCTTGCACGGAGCCGCTCTTGTCTTCGTCAGCGTTCTGTTTGTTGAGGGGGGATGAAGACCCCGTGCCAACCCAGCGACGGAGCCGCGGCTGGCGCAGCATCAACGACTCGAGCCAGCCGATCTGCCGATAGAGCAAAGGATTGATGGTCATGGACACGATGGCGGCGGCGATCAGCGCATTCAGGGCTGCGGCGTTCAAAATGCCCAGATCCTTGGCAATGGTTCCCAAGATGAAGGAAAACTCTCCGATTTGTGCCAAAGCGACTCCGACCGAGATCGCCGTTCCCAGCGGGTAGCGCAGGATCAGCACGATGGCAATCGCGGCCAGCGGCTTGCCAATCAAGATGATGGCGATCGTCGCTGCAATCAGGCCCGGGTTTTGGAACAGCCGGCTGGGGTCGAAGAGCATGCCAATCGAGACAAAAAAGAGCACCGCGAAGGCGTCCCTCATCGGCAGGGCGTCCGCGGCTGCCCGCAAGCTGAAATCCGAGCGGCCCACGACCATTCCCGCGAGAAATGCTCCCAGCGCCATCGAAACCCCAAACAGCTTGGCGGAGCCGACGGCGATTCCCAAGGCCAAAACGAGGATACTGAGCGTGAAGAGCTCCCGCGAGCGCGTGGAAGCGATACGCTCCAGCAACCAGGGAATGACCTTGCCTCCCACGAAGATCGTGAAACTGATGAGGACCACGATCTTCAGAAGCGCCAGCAGCAAAGCAAAAGACAACTCCGCCAGCAGGACTTCCTTGGCGCCGAACACCACCGGCAAGAGCACGAGCACGAGGACGGTGAACAGATCCTCCACCACCAGCCAGCCGATGGCGATATGTCCCGTCGGTGTGTGAAGGTCGCGGTTGTCCGCGAGCACGCGAGTCAGCACGACGGTGCTGGCTACCGATATCGCCAGGCCGAAGACAATTCCTCCGCTCCAGCTCCAGCCCATCAGCCGGCCGAGAATGGCTCCCAAGACCGTCGCAACTAGACTCTGCACAAGTGCGCCAGGGACCGCAATTTTGCGCACTGCCAGCAGTTCGCGCCAATGAAAGTGCAGCCCCACTCCAAACATCAGCAGCACGACGCCGATTTCCGCGAGTTGCTCCGCCAGGTGCCGGTTAGCCGTAAAGCCGGGCGTATGAGGACCTACCAACACGCCCGCGAGCAGATAACCCACGATGGGCGACAGCCGCAGCAGATGCGTGATGTAGCCGAGCACCAAAGCAGCCGCCAGGCCGCCGGTCAACGTCAGGATGAGGTCCAGGTTGTCATGCATCATGCCGCGGGGATAAAGGCGAGGGGGTCGGGAGTCTTTGGCGGTGGTAGTGTCTGGCAACAGTTTAGCATTTGCCGCCAAAGACTCCCGACCCCGAACCCTATTTCAGCGTCGTGATCCACAGGAACGGCTGGTCGGCTTCGTCGAGGCGCATCTCGGCTTTGCATTTGACCTGGGTGAGGAGCTTGTCGAGGATGCGGGCGTAGCTGAGGTTGGCCTTGGGGAGGCCGATTTTCGACTTTAGGTCGACTCGCTGGCGGGCCAGCGAATTCTGGTCGATGAGGAAGGGCACATTCACGCGCTTTTGAATGGCGGCCAGCGATTCCTCGAGCGGCGTGTCGGCAATTTCCACGTTTAAGGTTTTGAATAAGTCCGGCAGCAGCAGCCCTTTCCCTTTGTCGGTGGCCCAGCCGACCGGCCAGGATTTTTCCACGCTGCGGCTGTCCGTGATTTTGAGCTGGATGGAGTCTCCCTTCCCTTTGACCGGCACGAAAACCAGACCCGACGGGCGGAGGACCGCGGCCAGCGCGGTGCCGCTGGAGACTCCGAGGAGCTGATCGGGGAAAGGCTCGGCGGAACGCAGCGCGGTATCCGAGCCGGACTCAAACGTCACCGCGAGCGAGAGTTTTTCCGTGAGCTTATCGACGATATCCTTGGGCTTGCCGCCGGCCGTGGAAAAGTCGACCGGCCCGGAGAGCCCTTGATGCACCGCAGCGAGTTGTTTGGGCAACAGGCCGAACGCACCGGGTGTGACGGTGAGCCCCTCTTCCCCCCCTTGCTTGAGTTTGTCCAGCCAGCGGCCGAGGGCGGCGCGATCGCCGAGCTTGAATTTTGCCCCTTTGAGAATCAGGTTGCCGCCTGGGGTAAGCAACCCTTTCACTTTGTAGACCGGCGACCTTTCGCTTCCTTCGGTGGCAATCTCGGGAACGTCGTCTTCCGTCCCGGCACGAATTCGCACGCCTTCCAGGTTGAGCTTTTGCAACATGGCGACCCAGTCGCGGGTCTGCTCGAACGGAAAGGAGCCGACCGTGACGAGCTCCAAATCGACGCGGCCTTCGGCAGCGGAGGCGATGCTGCTGAGCGCGGCGAAGACGAGGAGTAGCGGCGGAATTAGACGATGGCGGATGAACATGGGAAATCTCCAAAGTAGCCTGCACACTCCGTGTGCAGGCCCGCTTTCCTGAAATACCGCGCTCACGGAGTGAGCGGACTACTATTATAGCCCGGTTTTCCCAGCCGAATCGGGCGACTAGGCTGGTGGGATGGAACTTTCCGCCACTACGTTTGGTTATTGCACCAACGTCCACGCCAATGCCAGCCTGGAGAAGACGCGAGCAAATCTCGAAAGACATGCCTTGGGGGTGAAGCGGCGGATCAGCCCCAATGAGCCAATGGGCATTGGCCTGTGGCTCTCCGCGAATGCCGCCCAGGAGCTCGTTTCCAGCGGGCAAGTCGCGGATTTCGCGGCCTGGCTCCGAGAGATTGGCCTGGTCCCCTTCACGATGAACGGCTTTCCGTACGGGGACTTCCACGAGCCGGTCGTAAAGCACAAGGTCTATCAGCCGACGTGGTACGAGCCGACTCGGCTGGACTACACGCTGCAACTGGCGGAGATTCTGAACGAGTTGCTGCCACCCGGAGTGGAAGGAAGCATTTCCACGCTTCCCGTTGCCTGGCCGGCCAAACTGGGCGAACCATTAGCCGATGACCTGCTGCGATCCGCAGCGTCGAACTTGCAACGGGCTGCGACCTGTCTCGCGGAGTTGGAAGCTCGCACCGGCCGCCTGATTTACATTTGCATCGAACCAGAGCCGGGCTGCGTGCTGGACACCGCCGACGACATCGTGTCGTTCTATAAGGACTTCCTGCTTTCCAGCGACGACGAGCGGCTCATCCGCCGGCATTTGCGGATCTGCCACGACATCTGTCATTCCGCGGTCATGTTCGAGGGCCAAATGGTTGCCATGAGCAAATACGAGGCAGCCGGCATCGAGGTCGGCAAGGTGCAGATCTCTTCCGCTGTCGGCGTGGACTTTGATGCCTTGCCTGCCGGTGAGCGGCCCGCCGCACTGGAGCTGTTGCGGTCCAAGTTTGTCGAACCGCGGTATCTGCACCAGACTTGCGTTCGCGACGGCGAACAGACGACGCTCTATGAAGACTTGCCGCTCGCCATCGCGCAGGCAAAACCTTCCGGTCAATGGCGGACCCATTTCCACGTGCCCATTTACTGGGAAGGGAGCGCTCCTTTTCAGACATTTCAGGACCAGATTGGGCCTTGCATCCAGGCCGTGCTCGCTCGCAGCAACTGCCGGCATTTTGAAGTCGAAACCTATGCCTGGGGCGTGCTGCCGCAGGAGCTGCAACACGCGGAACTGGCCGAGGGGATTGCCCAGGAAATGGAGTGGTTCAAGAACCTCAGTTTCCACGGGGGCGAGCCCCGTGGGAAGCCGAGATTCATTGCCTAGTCCGTCAGACTAGCTTCCGAACTTGTCGCCAGCTTTCGAGCCGCCACGACTTGCTGCCGCGTATAGCGGATGAGCATCGGTCCTCCTCCGTTGGTTCCAAACAGCGTCATTCTGGGGTTCGTGGTGCCGGCGTAATCGAAGGCCCATTGCACCAGGTGCTCACCGGCGGCGAGTTGAACGCTGATGCTGTTGCTGGAACGTCCGGTGTTCCCTCCCACGGCATTCACCTGATTGCCGCGAATAGAAATGATCTGTCCCGGCCCCCCCGCCTCACCAGATTGATACACCGAGACCTCGGCTGCGGCGGGACAGGAAACAAATCCTTCCATAATGACTCGCAGGCCGGTGGCCTTCGACTTTGCCAGAATGTCATTCAGCGGCGCATAGTTCATCTGTCGGTCCGGCTGGAAAGTGACGAGCACGCCCGCGTCCTTGCCGTTGACGAGAACCCTACCGACCATCCCGGTAGAGAACTCCGGAAAATCGCTCGCCCGAATGCGTTTCGCCCCTTTCCTTTCCGGCGCGGCTGCCACGGCCATCGTCAGTTCGTCGCGGCGCTTTTCAGCTTTGATTTTCTCCAGGCCCATGCCGGAGGTCGCCAGGAAAGTGTAACCCTGGAGCGCTTGCCTTTGCACATCGACCTTGTACTCGGCAGAGACCGTCGCCACTGCGTCGAACCAGGCATCCGCTTCGTCGAGCGAAGAGGCGGCTCCCTTGGCGAGATTCTGTTCCCGCGCTTTGGCGGCGGTCGCCAACTCCTTGTTGCTTCCCTTAGCGAGCAGCGGCAGACCCTTCTGCGTGTCGCCGCGGGTAAAGTGATGGTACAGGCCCAAAATGAGGTTTGCGCCGGGTTCATTCGGCGCAGTCTTCACAGTTTGCTCCGCCTTCTTGATCGTCTCCAGCTTCTTTTGGATGTGGGCATACGCTTCGAAGAACTCCTTGGCTTCCGCTTTGGCTTCCGGCGTCACGGCCTTCATGGTCAGCATCTTGGCAACGGCGACGATCACCGGCAGCGTTTCCAGCTTGTCGGCATCGAGAGCCTGGTAACCCAAGTCGCAGGTGGCGGAGAGGACATCGCCCCGCTGCGCCGGAGTCAAACCTTCCGCTGCCAGGCTTTCAAAGAGCTTGACCTTCTGGGCCAGCAGATTGACTTCAAACTGCTCTCCCAATATTTCCACGGCTTTCATGGCCAGAGCCGCATCCCTGCCTTCCACGGCCAAACGGCGGACTTCCAGCAGCAGGGCGTACCGCGTTGGCGGCTGGATGTCACCCTTCACCATCTCAAGGAATCTTTGAGCCTGTTCCAGTTTCAAAGCGGGGGTCTTGGCAGCTTTCAGGTCGTCGCCGAGATTCGACATAATCTCGGCTTTGGCCTTGGTCAGCGCGGCGGCGTCCGGGACGGCAGACTTCTTGGCGGCGACAGGAGCCTCGAAAGGGGGAGGCTCGCCAAAGGGCGAGGGCTCCTTGGGCTTGACCGGGACGGGCTTCAGAGTCAATGGCGGGGGGTTCGTCGACGGGGTTGCCGCGGGGTTGTATTGCGCAACCAGCCGCGCTGGGATCAAATGCATGGATACATCCCGCGATGACACGACCGCGGCGCGATTCTCCAGTTGAATCCACTTCGCCTTGCTAAGCGCCGGCTCACGGAGCCTGGCAGCCGCGCCGGCCTTGGCAAGGATCGGAACGACGCGAAAGTCCTTGGCCGAATTCCACGTTCCCACCAGCCGCTGCTCGGCGTCGACCAGCTTCAGGTCCACAATCCACTCAAACGCGTCGCAGATCGCATCGCCGCCGCAGTCGATGGAAAAGTCGACCGCGTCGCCCGCCTCCACTTTCAGGTTTGGTGGCTGGGTTTCCGCCGCGGAAAAGAAGGCCCGCCACTCCCCAGCCGGACCGGTCCGGCTGCTGACGATGTGGGCGCGGACGCCGTCGCCGTCGCGCATCGTGGTGAAGTGCCGCAGTTGGCCGGTGATGGAGAGCTCGCCGTCCCGCGGAGCCACCCAGCGGCGCACCGCAACGTGGTCCGCATCGTTTCCCGCGTGCCCGCCGATCGCGTCCAGAGCAATCCATCCCAACTTCTCGGTGGGTCGCGTCGCGCCCCCTTGCCACTGCTCGTGGGTGCCATATCTCAGCGGCTGGAAGTTGACAATCTGCTTCGTTTCGCGGTCGAGTTTTCCCACTCCGTACAGCCAGGGATAGGCCGTCTTGGAACCCGTCGACTGCGAGGGTTGCATCAGCCGGCATTCGAGGGCGGCGAAGGTGGCGCTGTCCGGCTGCATCACGAGCGGCGAGGGGGGCGCAAATGTTTGGCTGTAACGAATCCCCTCGCTCACCCGCAAGCCGCAGACCTCGGCTTTGAAGCTCGCGCCGGGGAGCTGCATCTCCGAGCCGAGCACCAGATTGCGCTGGCTGCTGCTGAGGTTCTTCTCCGCGGGGAATTCCATCGGCCGGCCATCGATGAAAATCCGGCCGCGTTGTTCGGGCTCGAAGACGAAAGCGATATGATGCCATTCACCCGCGGCAGGAAGCGTGACCGGGTAGCGAATGTATTCGCCGGTCGCCTTCCAAAACTCGACATATAACTGGTCCTTGGGCTTGTCCCCCTGGACCAGCCGCTTGGCAAACAGCCCCCAACCTTTGGGCACCGCGCCCTCCCCGCCCAAGAGCGTCCCCAGGATTTGCACCGGCTGGTCCCCTTGCAGATGCAGCCGCAGCCATAACTCGGCCGTGAGCGGCGTGGCCAACGTGCTGCGGCGGTCGGAATCGGGAAGCTCGGCATAAGCGGCGGGGCCGATCTGCAAGGCCACCAACCGTTCGATGTGGCTGGGGTCTTTCCACCAGGCCTGCGCTGCTGTGCCTGTCGGTGGCGTGGTGGTTTTGGGACCGGGGGAAGTGCGGGGCGACTTTGTTTCGGGAGAGGCTTTTGTTTCGGAACCTGTGACTTCCGGCGATGGCTTCGTGACGTTTTTTTTAAGCACTACCGGCGCGTGCTTGGTTGGGTGGGATGCGAATTTCGGCTCCCCCGGACCAAGCAGCCGGCTGATAACCATCACTGCGGCGCTCAGAACGACGAGGCTGAGAACGCCGCCGACCACCAGCACCGGCAGTTTCCAGGATGCCGACGGACGCGACGAGGTGTGGAGCCCGGAAAACTCCATCTTCGGCGCAAGCGCGACGGGCTGCGGAATGGGCTGCGGCGGCGTTGCCACCGGCATCGGACGCGGCGCTACCGGCACCGCGACGGGCGCAACAGGCCGCGACGCAACCGCAGCCGCCCTGGGCAGCGGCCTTGCCGCCGCCACATTCGCCTGCGCAGCAGCTTGTTTGGCCGCCTCCTTCGCTTTCAGCTCCTTGTCATACGCCTGCTTCTTTTGTGGATCGAGCAGGCAGCCTCCTGCCGCCGAGATTTCATTGAGTAGTTTCTGGGACAGCGCAGATCGCTTGCCGACCTGCAAGGTCCGCAGGAATTGCATTTTCTGATCGACCGCGTTGGAAATGACGTCCCCGTTGCCCTCGAACTGTCGCAGTCCAATCAGCCGATAGTGGTCGGCGGGCTGCTCCTCGGGGCGGATTCCCAGCCAGGTGTAATAGGGGTCAAATTCGTCAGCCACGCTCTGCTCCATTTCGGCGGATCACTCCGCTATCCGCGCCGCGCATAACCGTCCGTCCTGCTTGCTCTTCAGACCGCTATTTCGGGGAGTAAATGTCAGTATAGAAGTCCCGCTGTCCATCGTCAAACCAAACAAGCGCGCACCGAGTGCCTGCAAAGTATAGACGACTGGAGGGGACAGAAAGTTGCGGTCTTCATGCCCCCAGGGAGCCGTCTCTAAGAACCGCAAACTGGCTATCTGGCGTTTCTGCCCTGGGGCGAAACGTCAATTTCGGTGTGAAAGCGGACCTTTCGGGCGGCGAATTCCTGCGCGCGGGTGCAATGGGGGGTCACGAGCCGAATCTCACCCGTGTCGAGATAGAGATCAAGCCTGGGGCGAGTGGTCCCGTCAAAGTCGCAGACCCACTGTACCAGGTGGTCGCCGGCTGCAAGGGGATATCTCGCATTGTCGGTGGACGACGCAGTTCCGCCAGCGATGCTGGCCTGCTTGCCGTCGACCAGCACCACCTGGGGCGGCCCTGCGCCTCCGGAAGAATGGAATAGCCGCAGAGTGCAGGGAGTTGGCGACGTGAGGGTGCCGACCAGGACTAGGCGGACTTGCCGGACCTTGGCCAGGGCCAGAACCTCGCGCAGTTTCTGTGCCGCCATTTCGCCGCGGGGAAGATGCGTGATGAGCAGGCCGGAATCCTTGCCATCAATGAGCACTCGGCCGACCATTCCCGGTGACGTTTCAGGAAAGTCGCTAATCCGCAGGCGCTTGGCCGACTGATCCCCGCCGGCGGGCGCTGCCGCGGCGAGCTCCTGTCGGCGTTTTTCCGCCTTGACTTTGATCAGGCCGGTGCCTGCGGATGCCAGAATCGTGTAACCCTCGAGCGCCTTTTTTTGCACATTCAATTTGTAGTCGGCGGGAACGGTGGCGATGGCGTCGAACCAGGCGTCAGCTTCTTCGATAGAGGTAGCCTCTCCCTTCGCGGCATTCTCCCCGCGAGCCTTAGCGGCAGCCGCCAACTTCGCATCGCTTCCCTTGACGAGCATGAGGATCCCTTCCGTCTCCATCCCGCGAATGAAAAAAGTATGCAGGCCGACCAGGAGATTGGCAGCCGCGTTGTCCGGCGACGTGGCCAGCGTTTGTTCCGCCTTGCCGAGTGCTTCCATTCGCTTTTGCCTCTGGGTCGCCAAGTCTATGAACTGTTTGGCTTCGGCCTTCCCCTCAGGCGTGGTGTTTTTGGCCGCCAGGGAGCGGGCGAGCGTGACCAGGGCTGTCACGGCTTCCAGATTGTCAGCCGCCAGTGCCTCGTGCCCAGATTCGCAGACCGCGCCCAGCGTTTCGCTCCTTTGAGCCGGAGTCGGGTTGCCGGCAGCCAGCCCTTGCAGCAGCTTGAGCTTCTCGGCCAGCGAGTCGATTTTGAAATCAGCATCCAGGGCCTCCAGCACCAGCATGGCCAGCGCCACGTCCTTCGCTTCGAGCGCCAGGCGGCGAGCGTCCCAGTAGAGGGCATAACGCTGCGCCTGGTCCATCGTTGTAGCCGCCACATCCAACAGCGTCTTGGCCAGCTTTTGCTTCGCCGGGGGAGTCAACTTCCCTTTCATCTCCGCGCCGAACACCGAGGCCACCTTCTGCTGCGCTGCCGCCAGCGCCGCGGCATCGGGAACAATCGCTTTGAGCGCGGGAGCGGGCGAAGTGCCGCCACTGGAGGCGACGGGTGCCGGCCTCCCGGTCGCTTTGACGAGCTCCGTGGCCGCCAGTTGTTTGACCTCCGCATGTGTCAGAAACCGGTCATAAATCTTCAGCTCGTCCAGCTCGCCGTGGAGGGAGTCACTCGGATTGTTTTGATCCTGGTTATGTCCAAACGCCCAATACTTCACATTCCGCCGGGACTCGTAATCACCGAGCTTGCCGTCCACGACCTGAGCTCCGTCCCGGAAAACCGTCGCTTGTTTCGTGTCCTGGTTGATGGCGACCGCATAGTGATGCCACCTGGCGACCTCGGGGCGCGTGGAATCGACGACCATGCCCAGCGCCCCCACTCCTGCCCGCTGCTCGTAATTGAGCTCGACCCAGGGATGCGCGATGCGGGGATTGATTCCCTGCTGCCCGAGCACCTTTAGCCAAAAGACAATCGTGAGCTGCGAAAAATCGACATAGCGGTCGGTGGCGGCAAACTGCTCCTGCTGGTAAAAGCGGAGCGCGTTGCCGATCCGCCCGGGGACGAATCGGGGCTGCGTCGGACCCCAGCGGTCCAGGCGGAGCGGGCTCTTTCCGCGCGAGTCCCCCTTTCCGCCGTCGGCAACCGTGTCGCCCGATTTTTCGTCGAAGCTCCAGGAGTGGACCGGCGTCGGCAGGGCTGGCCCGGTTGCCGCTATGGGAACCGACGGCTGCTGGACACTCGCGCTCGCCAGCAGCCGCTCGTCAATTTTCAGCTCGTTCTCTTGCGTCGGCTGCCAATCCGAGACGTCGACAACTCGTTGGTCCGCGATGGGAGTGCCGAGAAACTGCTGGATGTCCTGCCAGGTGTTGAAGAATGCGACTTCCTCGCCGGTCTCCTTATGCCTCAGCGAAATACTGCATTCCCGCATGTGCGGCTGGCCATGCGAACCGATCTCAAGCGTTAGATCGTGAACTCCTTTAGCAATTCTGACTTCGCCTTTGACTTCGCCGATGTCCGAGATGGTCAAGTCGTTGATTAGAACTCTCGCAGCGCGATCGGTATCCAAGACGTAAGTTCCATCCGCGGGAATCGCGATCTTCGCGGTGCCCGCATAGGAAATCTCATCAAATGAGATTTTGCCGCGCACTTTTTCCTGGATATCCTGGGTCCACAAATTCTTGTTGGGCACCAGCAGATTGACCACCGGATACGTCTTGCGCCGATCCAGCCAGTACATGTAAGTCCCCAGGAACGAACGGAATGCCGCGGTGCTGCCTTGGCTGGGTGGCTGCCAATCGGAACGGGCGGGCACATCGACCTTGGTGACAGTTTCCGAGGGAGGAGTTGTCGGCTCCGCCGGACGAGGCTCCTGGGGCAGCTCGACCGGCTGCTCTTGCGCCGGAGCCTTTTCCAGCTCGCCCGGCTTGGGCGTGGGAACGGTTGTGATGTTCGGCGTCGTGGCGGGAACTGGAGTGGGCGAGGTGGCCGCGGGGGGTTTTGCAGGCGGCGTGTTGGCGGCAATCTTCTTGTCGTCGCGAGTGAGCATCCAGCCGGCGACAGCAATCAGAACCACCAGCACCAGCGCTCCGCCACCTGCCGCAGCCAGGACCATCGGTGACTTGAGGTCAATCGCCGGCGCGGCTTTGGCGGCAGGACTCGCTGGGGTGGTAGCGTACGACGGCATCGCCGGTCCGGCCGGCATTTGCATCGAGAAAATATCGCCTTGGGACAATGGCCCAAGACCAGGGGTTGCAGCCGGTTTGGGAATCGGCGTCAGACTGGCCGCTTTTGGAAGCGGGCGAGCTTTGGCAGCGGCGGCCTTTGCCGCTTGGACCTTGGCGGCTTCTTTCGCCCGCAGCTCCTGGTCATATTTGGCCCTCCGCTGGGGATCGAGAAGGCAACCCCCCGCCGCGGAGACTTCATTGAGCAGCGTCTGCGACTGGGCGGAGCGCTTGCCGACCTGCATCGAACGCAGGAACTGCATCTGCCGGTCGGACGCATTGGCGATCACGTCCGCGTTGTCCTCGAACTGCCGCAGCCCGATGAGCCGATAGTGGTCCGGGGGCTGCTCCTCAGGTCGAATCCCGAGCCAGGTGTAGTAGGGATCAAAGTCGTCGGGCACGACCGGCTCCATTTCCGCGGATCGCTCTATTGGAATTGACGATGCCGTCCGATTGTACCAGCTTCCGCCGGATTTACATCATTGTCCCCCCTCGCTCCGCGAACGGGCGTTTTTTCGCGGAGCGAAAGGGGACACTGCGCCGCGTTGACGCTCCGCGGGGGCTGTGTTAGTTTTGCGGGCTTGCTGCTTTTTCGCCAAATTCGCGCCCTCCTTCTGCCTTTCAGGATATCTCATGCCCCACGAAGTAACCCTCATCAATGGCGACGGCACCGGACCCGAACTGGCTGCCGCGGCCCGGATGTGCATTGACGCGACCGGCGTGAAGATAAACTGGGACATCCAGGAAGCCGGCGTGGACATCATGGCGAAAAACGGCGGCAATCCGCTGCCGGATAGCGTGCTGGCGAGCGTCCGCAAGACCAAGTGCGCCCTCAAAGCCCCCATCACCACGCCGGTCGGCACCGGTTTTCGCAGCATCAACGTCCATCTGCGGCAGGAGCTCGGCCTCTTCGCCTGCATCCGCCCCTGCAAGCAGTATCCCGGCGTCCGGAGCTACTTTGACAAGCTCGGCGTGGACATCGTCATCGTCCGCGAGAACACGGAAGACCTCTACGCCGGCGTCGAGTTCGAAATGGGGAAGCCGGCGACCGGCGAACTGATCGAATTCATCAACAAGCTTTCGACCGACAAGAAGATCAAGACGAAGGCGAGCGAAACCGGCGTCTCGATCAAGCCCATCAGCATCAGCGGCTCCGAGCGGATTGTCCGCTGTGCGTTTGAGTACGCCCGCAAGCACAAGCGGAGGAAGGTGACCGCCGTTCACAAAGCCAACATCATGAAGTACAGCGACGGGCTGTACTTGCAAACCGCCCAGCGGGTGGCCAAGGAATACACCGACATCGAGTTTGAAGACCGCATCGTCGATAACATGTGCATGCAGCTCGTGCAGAAGCCCGAGCTCTATGACGTGCTGGTGCTGCCGAACCTGTACGGCGACATCATCAGCGACCTCGGCGCCGGCATCGTCGGCGGCCTCGGCGTCGCCCCCGGCGAAAACGTCGGCCCCGGCGGCGCGGTCTTTGAAGCGACCCACGGCAGCGCCCCGAAGTACAAAGGGCTCAACAAGGTCAACCCCACCGCCCTCATCCTCTCCGGCATGTTGATGCTCCGCCACCTCGGCGAAACCGATGCCGCCGCCCGCCTGGAAAACGCCGTCGCCGCCGTCATCCTGGAAGGCAAACACGTCACCTACGACCTCAAACCCGACCGCAACGACCCCACCGCGGTCGGCACGCGGGAAATGGCCCAGGCGATTTGCGAGAAACTTAAAAAATCGTAGCCACACGCGGCCCGCGCGTCGGCTTGGCTACGAACGACGGAGCGAACTGCGATGACCGTAACTATCCCACCAGAATTCGTTCCCTTCGTTGAGCAGCTTGTCGCGTCGGGAGAATTTCAATCGCAGGAATCGGTCATCGGAGAGGCGCTGGAACTCTTGCGCGAGGAACGGCAACAGTTCCAAGAATTGCAAGCTGAAATCGCGATTGGAATCGATCAGGCCAATCGCGGTGAGGTCGTTCCTTTCGACGCGGACAAGATCATCGCCAGTGCGCGTAAGCAATTCGCCAAAACTGAATAGCCTTTCAATCGCCACGAGCTGCTGCCTCCCCCATTTCCGCTCTTGCCGTGAGCCACGATTTCGGTGGTTGTAGCTTCTCACCGACTTGCCACAAGTTATTTTAGGCGTTTCGACGCCTTGCCGAGGTTACGGATCAATGAGTTTTGAAGGATCAAGCTAAAGTCTCGCTCGTGGTTGTAGTATTTACCCTCAAAACTGGTCTGCCACAGTGGGGCAAAACTAGGAACCCCACGATCATAGGTAACTTCAACAAGCTGCAGTTCACAAGAATACGCCCCCCTCAGCGTCAAACTGTTGTTCGAATAGTGAGGGAAGTATGACACGCCGGCAAAAATTCCGTGGGAAGACCGTCGTGGATCATCATTTATTTTGTATCCTAATTGGAGTAACTTAGACACAATTTCTGACTTAATCTGATCGGATTTGGCTCTTTCCCAATCCGCGTCTCCCGAATTTGCGGATGGTGATACATTGACGACTACGCCTACCGCCAATGTCTTAGGGTCAATCGAAATAACGGGCTCGTTTTGTGGCGGAGGAAAAAGGCTTGCGAAAGATTCGATCTTTGCATCACGATTTTTACTGTATAATGTTAGAAGTTCGGCTCCCGATATCGCGAAGTTTATGTTCTCACCATTCTCAACACCTTCGAAGTAGTGAGTAGCGAGAGTGTTGAGCCCCACCACTTTCCCTTGTCGATTTATTAGCGGTCCGCCGCTGTTGCCTTTGGAGATAGCAGCCGTTGTCTGGATCCAATCTCCTCGAAGTTCCATGCCGACAAGTCTGGAGACTTCATTTGCCGATCGTGTAGCGCTAACGATCCCTTCGGAAGCGCTGAACGACAGTCCAAGCGGAGCGCCAATTGCAACGACTCGCTCCCCCTTCCGAGGGTGCGTTTTTTCGATCAAGAGTGGTCTGATTCCAGTCGGAAGCCGTTCGGCGCGGATCAGCGCGATGTCTCGAAACCTGTCCAGATATAGTACCCCTTCGACTCCTGCCATTTCGCCGTTCTGGAAGTCAACCACTACTCCCCGCGCGTTGTCAACGACGTGGTAGTTGGTCGCAATTGTGCCACGTTCATCGACCACAAAACCGCTTCCCGTTGCGACGGTCCAGTCCAGATTGATGACTGTCAATCGAACCACTGACGTTTCCGTCTTGGCGATAAGGTCAACGGCGTCTTCGTTTTCAGAATTGCTGAGAGCCGCCGTTGACGCCGAACTGGCAACATTCGGGTTGACTTCACCTTGGACCTCCAGATGAGTGTTTGGAACCGAATCTATCTTTTTATCAAAAGTCCCCGCACCCTCGACTTTTGTAGCGGCTTCTTCGATCCCCGAATCGTTTTTCCCCAGCATGTAAGCGCCGAACGCAACCGCACCTACCAATAACGTGGAAACTAAGGAAAGGGCGACCCACGGATATACCGAGTGCTGTTGAACCGATGGCGGTTTCTCTGGGCGAGACTGGACTACAATGGGAGGTGGAGGCGGAACGGGCGGAGGATGTGGAGGTGCCGCGGGAATCTGAATTGCATTTCCGCAGGTTGGACACTTTGCCAACTGTCCGGCAAGCGAGCCATCGTTGACAAGGCGAGTTTGACAGTACGGGCATTCGACGAAGCGCATAGGAATCCCGCCACAACAGATTATCCGGTCTCGACCGATATGAAGATACCGCGCCGCGAGAGCGAAATGCAAATAAAATCGCGATGAACCTGGGTCGTTCAGACCCGAACCACCAAGTCAGCGAATTGTCATATCATGGACAGTGCGCAGTTGCCGAGATTCTCTTAGCTTTTCGAGTCGGGCCGCTGGCGGATACCCTGAAGGGCAACCGCTGGGGCCGGACGAGGTGGAAGTAGCATGCCAGTCGTTGGAATGTGTAAACTTTGCCGGGAACCGTCAGAGCTGCTGGAAAGCCACATCATCCCACGCTTCGTTTTCGCCTGGATGAAGCGAACCTCGTCGACGGGGTTTCTGCGAAACGGCCGGAATCCGAATCAGCGCCAGCAGGATGGGCTCAAAACGTACCTCCTATGCGCGGCTTGCGAATCAAGGCTCAATGCGTGGGAGACTCCATTTGCCGCGCACGTATTTTTGCCTTTTCACGAGCAGGAGCAGATCGTCTTGCCGTATGACGATTGGCTGCTCAAGCTTTGTGTTTCCGTGTCGTGGCGAGTGCTGACGTATTTGCGAGACCTTGGCCATACAGCCGAGATGGAAGTCGATTTTGGTGGGGATGTTGATGCGGCGCTTGCGACTTGGGCAGCATTTCTCTTGGGCCAGCGACTCGATACTGCCCCTTTCCAGCAGAATCTCGTGCCACTTGGCTCAATCAAATGCTCGAATGGCGATTTGCCCGCTAAAAGGCCAACAAACAACCCCCTAAAAAAACACACCTGATGTCATGTGATGGTGTCTTGCAGAATGCGTAAGGGGCTGTGCATTTTTTACTTCCGAGAGTGGGGGGTGATGGTGTAATTCCATTGGGGGCAGATGTTGTGGCGTTGAAGCTGGATGCTTTGAAACTCGGCGTTGGTGACTTTG
>JBKJNY010000218.1:0-6681 GCA_046593355.1 Pirellulaceae bacterium
GATGCCTGATTCAACTTCGGCTCGGACTACTACGATCCAGCCATCCCCGAAGTCCACGTCCGGCAGTTTTTCATGGTGCCCCAATGCCGCAGCCGAGGATTGGGGCGTCAAGCCTTCGGCCTGCTCATCCAAACGGTCTTTCCGCCTGGGGCGCAGATTCATCTGGACGTTCTGGCGACCAACCCCCGAGGCCAACGCTTCTGGGAATCCCTCGGCTTCCAGCATTATTCGACGGCAATGCGGCTGGGAGGAAACGCGAAGGGGTAACAAGTGGTAACACGAGGGGGTCAGGCTTCATTATCATCGAAAATGAAGCCTGACCCCGTTTGCCTTCTCGGACGGTGCAGAGTGGTGTTCTGTGGTGAGTGCCTCACCGTCGCTTTGGCTGGACTCCGGCAGTGGCTTTTTCTTTCAGGGCGATGACGTCTGGATCGTCGCCGACGAGTTTTAGCGTTTCGTCGCAACATTGCAGCGCTTTTTCGTACCGCCGATCCCCCAAATAGGCGCGGATTAGGAACGTGTGAGCAGCCAGGCGATTGCTTGTGAACGGCCTGCGAACAGCCTCCTCAAAGTCGGCGGCAGCCTGCGGATACTGTTTCCGGCTGTAAGAGATCATGCCGCGGTGTAAATAGGCGTCGCCACATGCTGGATCGAGCTTGATGGCTTGCTCGCAGTCCTTCACTCCCTTTTCTAGTTCATGGGTTGACATCCAGGCATAGCCGCGCCAGGCGTATCCGAGGGCCAAATTGGGGTCGAGCCGCAATCCTTCTTGCAGGCAGTCCATCCCTTTTTCAAAATCCGAGTTGAGGCAGTGGACCATTCCTCGCCGCACCCGCGCCTCTCCCATTTTTTCATCGAGCTCTATGGCCCGATCGTAATCCGCGGCCGCATTCTCACGGTTTCCCCTTTGAAGCCAGCCAGTCCCTCGTTCGAGATGCAGCCATGCAAGCGGTTCAGCTTTGATGGCATCCGAGAAATCCGCGATAGCTTCATCCAACTTGCCAAGTCTCAGTGCCGCGGACCCGCGAAAGGCAATCAGTTCCTTGTCGCCAGGATGGTCCTTGATCGCCTCCACAAAGTCAGCGAGCGCCAACCTGAGTTGATCGGTCTTCAGATAGGCCAGACCTCGGATTTTGAGAACATCCGGTGACTTGGCATCCAGTCGTCTTGCTTCCGTCAGGTCCTTGATCGCCTTCTCGTATCGTCCTAGCGCGAAGTGGACAATACCGCGAACGGAAAGATAACCCGTGCCCCCATCTTCCAGTTGCTCGGCAGCTTCAAAATCACCAAGGATCAGCTCAACGTCGTCGCTAGGAACGTTGAAACCATTGGGCAGCGCCTGTGGTGGCCACGTGAAGTTCAGTCGTCGGTGTTCTTCGATTCGGGTTTCAATGGGCAAGTACTGGGCATAGCGGGCCAGCGCTCGCATGAAATAGGCATTGGAGTTTGGGTTGGCGCGAATTCTCGCTGATTCGTCGGCCAGCGCGGATCGATATTCCTTAAGGACCATGTAGATGGAAGCGCGCAGTTCCAGGGCAAGGTCCGACCGGGGATTGTGTTCGAGGTAATTGCTAAGATCTGACAGGGCTTTTGCGTAATCATCCGTATCTCGATAGACCTGCCCCCGAAGGAGGAATGCATCGTGTAAGCCAGGATTCTTGCGAAGCGCCTCGGTGGCATCCGCAATAGCCTCGTCATAGTCTTGAACAGCGTAGCGTACAAAACCGCGAGCCATAGTTGCTTGTCCATCAGACTCCGCAACGATTGCCTTTCCCAAATCCTCCAGCACTTGTTCACGTACTTCAAGCACTTGTTCTCGTACTTCCCGTAGGCGACTGATTTCGTTGGGAAGGCGATACTCGAACTTAAGTTGGTACGGTTCATGTTGAACCGCAAGCATCCCCGCTTTGGCGAGCATTGCCGTTGCCCTAAGACCATGCCCATTCTGTAACGTGGGATCAAGACGAATCGCTTCGGACAAGTCTGCGAACGCCTTGTCATTTTCCTTCAGGATTAAATGCACCATTCCTCGGAACCGCCAGGCCAGTGGATCGCGCGGATTAACCGCCAGGGCGGCGTTCAGATCGGCCAGCGCCCGTTCGTGCTTGGCTTGATCCGTCCACAAAGGTCCCCGCGCCCGTAGGGCCTCCCAGTCCCCCGGGTCCTTGCGGATCCGGTCGGAAAAGTGCTTCCAAGCATCGCTGCTTGAGGCCACGTCTGCGGCCCTCATCCATCCGATGCGGCCTGCATAGTCGATCCGCACCTTCTCCTTTTGGACTTCGAGCACGACGCCACTTTGACCCGCGTAGACACGCCCGCCACTTTTTGCCCCCTCGCGCAATTCGACGTCGTGCAGAAAGACGACAACGTCCTTCTTCGCAAATTCGGCCGCTGACGCGGCGACGCTCGACAGCAGGAGCACAGCCAGTCCCGTCCAAACGCCAGAGAACAATTGAGGTGGCATGGAGCTTCTCTAGAGAGGGGCAAAGAATCGCCGTTAGGAAGTTCGCAACCTTACAGAGTTCTCCGGAATCTCCGTAGCCCAAAACTGCCCAGATTGCCTAAGATCGTCTCGCCAACAGCTACTGCGGCATTGCCGGCTTTTTGCTGCTAATCGTCCTGGACACTTAGTTTTTAGATAGCCTTTTGTATAATACCATGAAACCATGAAGCAACGGAAACCGTGTACGGAGCCAGGGAAGGCGGCTCTTTGGCAAGTTGGGTACGCCTTGAAAAGGTGTTTGATGTTTTGCGGGTGCAAGTCCCGTCCGGCAGGGGTCGTTCCAGCCGGTAGCAACTGGAGGGGTGGTGGAGGTGACGAAGCCGCCTGAGTCTCTGGTGTAAGGGTCGCTTATGGCGACTTGGCGAAGTTGCAGGCCGAAACGCGAGTGAATGCTGAGCAAGCCTCGATACGAATAGTGCGGAAGCCGACCGTCTCCAAGTTGCGGGAAGGCCGCCGCTGCGAAGGAAGAGAACGATATGGGCACTTTGCAGTTCCGCCGGGGTAATGGCATCGGCATGCAACGAAGGACGTCAGACGCAACAAGGGAAGTCTCGCCGGTGGAGGGTTCGCCTTCCAACTGGGCTCCCGCGAGGGACAGGCCAGGCCGGTGGAGATGGCGGAGAGGCTCGTAGTAGCGGTGAAGCCGGGTAACTCCGGGGGAGCGAAGGGGCCTCAGTTCAGGGACAACGCAGGAAGCAGCAAGGGACCGGGACACTGGCGAAAGCCTAACACCCCGATACGTCCAGGAGCTGTGGGCGGCGTTGCGCGCGACCGCGAAGAGTCGCTCGGACACGAGCGGCTTGTGTGCCTAAGCGTGCATCCTTGTCCGAGAGCCGGATGCGGGAAATCCGCCTGTCCGGTTCGATGAGCGGGAACTGGAAACGGAGCATGGCAGGCAGACATTGCGCCACAAACGGGGAAACCCTGAAACAGAAGTAAGCCGTAGCCTAAACCACCGCGCCAGTTCTCGACTCTACTTGTGAAGATTAGTTTTCAGTTTTCAGTGGAGGACGGGGGCAGCCGCGCTCCGAGGGGACTTGAAAAAGGGCTTATCTGTGGCGGAAGTCTTGGTGAATCAAAAACGACTGAAAATAGGGTGATGAATCAAGACTTACGGCAAGGCCCCTGGTTGGAACATGGTCTCCCATAGCGAGTTCGGTTGATTCATGGAGACGTAAGTCTCGCGAGAAGGGAAGCTTGTGAATCATGACTCAAAACGCTCGCTAGGGGGGTTATCAAGGAGCTTATCACCGGGGAGGGGGTGGTATCAAGAAAACCTGCTTTGTATCGCGCGAGTATCGAGAATCGTCGGCGGAAGTTGCACGAGGATAAGGAGTTGTGCGATTCGCACTGATACACGGGGGGCGAAAATGGGAACTTGAAAACCGGTATCAAGGGAGGGTGGGATGCCGCTTATCGCGCGAATGGGCGGGAAGAGGAGCGGCGGGAGGGTTAAGAGAGGATTTGGGATTTGGGTTTTGGGATCTGAGACAGAAAAGGAGCGAAGAAGGCTTGACAGTGCCCTGGGGGATGGAGAGGGGAAGGTGAATCAGAAACGGGGTTGATCCAGGGACTTACGGCGTGAATCAAGAGCGTAAGTACAATGACAAAATAGTTTTATAAATAGTTAATATGTCGTAAGTTAATGTGAAATATTACATTGAATCATGGATCAAGAATGCCCCAGGCGGGGGAGGAAGTCAGGAGGTCGGGAGGACCGTGCCCAGCGGGAGCGGCGAGGTCAGGAGACCTGCGCCGAACGGGAGCGAAGAAGGCTTGACAGTGCCCTGGGGGATTAAGATTAGGATTACGATTAAGAGTAAGAGTAGGAGGCTCGTCCTGCCACGCGCTGCCTTTCCCAGCTTTCCCCTTCGGCAAGCTTTAACGGAGGATTTTCTGCCGTTAATGGATGCTTTGCCCCTAACTAGGGCTGCATTCGTCGCAGGAACTCTTGACATGGCCTCTTCAATGTCGATAACAATCGAGTATCACGCGGCAAACTGTACCGGCGGGATGCCGCAACCCATACCGGCGGAGAAGGAATTCCAAATGCCTCTTATGGAAGTCCCCGCAATGCCTGAATCCACCACGCCGATGGCGGGCGAGCTTTCGGCCCAGGCACTGTATGACAAGTGCTTCGCCCTGTCTCGGAATCTCTGGTGGACCTGGCACCCCGAAGTCACCAGCATTTTTCGGGACCTCGACCCGATTCGCTGGCGGCAACTGGACCATAATCCGGTCGCGCTCCTGCGGGAGTTCACGCCCGATCGCCTGGCCACCCGCGCCAGTGAGATGGTCATGCACAGCCGCATCAACTATGCCCATCGGCGGCTGAAGGAATACCTGGCGAATAAGCAGACTTGGGCGGCCACGCATGCGGGTGTTCTGGGCAACAAACCCGTCGCCTACTTCTCGGCGGAATTCGGCCTGCACGAATCGATGCCGATTTACTCCGGCGGCTTGGGCGTGCTTTCCGGCGACCATGTGAAAAGCGCCAGCGGCTTGGGCGTCAACCTCGTCGGCATCGGCCTCTTCTACGATCAAGGCTACTTCAAACAGCAGCTCGATGACGCCGGCTGGCAGACCGAAGAGAATCTCGACACCAAGGTCGAGAACCTGCCGATGGAGCCCGCTCTCTCCCCAGACGGCAAGCCAATCACGGTCCGCGTGGAGACCCGCAAGGGGGCGCTCTTCGCCAAGGTCTGGGTGATGCAGGTCGGGCGGGTCAAGCTCTACCTGCTCGATTGCAACGTGGACGGAAACAGCGACGAGGACCGCGAGCTCACCAGCCGTCTCTACGGCGGCGATGAGCGGACCCGCATCCGCCAGGAGCTGATTCTGGGGGTCGGCGGCGTGAAGGCCCTGCGGGCGCTGGGCATTCGCCCCGGCGTTTATCATCTCAACGAAGGGCACAGCGCTTTTGGCCCGCTGGAAGTCATTCGCGAGCGGATGCACGACGACGGCCTTCCCTTCGGCGACGCTCTCCGCGAAGTCGCCCGCCAGACTGCTTTCACCACGCACACGCCCGTCCCAGCCGGGCACGACCGCTTCCCCGGCGAGCTCGTTGAAGAGCATCTGGGCCCGCTCCGCGACCAGCTCGGCATCAGCTATGACCAGCTCATGGGTCTGGGCCGCGTGGAGCCGCAGAACAATGCGGAGCCGTTCACGATGACGGTGGTGGGGATGAAGATTTCCCGCCGGGCCAACGCCGTCAGCCAGTTGCACGGGCACATTTCGCGGCGGATGTGGGCCCAGCTTTGGCCGTGGAAGGTGGAGGAAGAAATCCCCATCGGCCACATCACCAACGGCGTGCATATCCCCACCTGGCTCGCCCAGCAGATGTTGCAGCTTTACGACCGGCATTTTGTCGCCAACTGGATTTTCCGGATGGGTGAGCCGGAGGTCTGGCAGAGCATCCACAATGTGGATCCCGGCGAGCTGTGGGAGACGCACAACGCGCTCAAGAATCAGCTCCTGGCGTTCGTCCGCCGCCGCCTCAGCCGCCAAAGCCGCCGCCGCGGAGAGAGCGACGACGTGGTGGAGACGGCTCGCAACATCCTCGACCCGAACGTCCTGACCATCGGCTTTGGGCGGCGGTTCGCCACGTACAAGCGGGCCACGCTGCTATTGACCAACCCCGACCGCCTGGCGGCCCTCGTCAACGACAAGGAACGGCCGGTGCAATTCGTCTACGCGGGCAAGGCCCACCCCAAGGATGAGCCCGGCAAGAAGCTGATCCAGCAGATTGCCAACTTGCGAAAAGACCCGCGGTTCGCCAGCAAGATTGTGTACATCGAAGACTACGACATGAACGTCTGCCGCCACATGATCCAGGGGGTGGATGTGTGGCTGAACAATCCGCGCCGGCCGCTGGAGGCGTCCGGAACGTCTGGGCAGAAGACCGTGCTCAACGGCGGCCTCAACCTCTCCATCCTCGACGGGTGGTGGGACGAGTGCTTCGACGGGGAGAACGGATGGGCCATCTCCTCGGCCGAGCACCTCGAGGACCTCGACCGTCGCGACGAGGTGGAGGCCGGCTCCCTGTTCGAGCTCTTGGAGCGCCAGGTCGTGCCGCTGTTCTACGAGCGCTGGCAGGGCCCGGTGCCACGCAAGTGGGTGCAGCGCGTCAAGCACTCCATGATCTCCCTCGGTCCGTTCGTCACCGCCGCCCGGATGGT